>CALLBR010000021.1 GCA_937998865.1 uncultured bacterium | reverse complement strand
ATAGGATTGGGAGATGTTCTGTAATTTGCTTTTTTAGCTAAATATAAGGCTCTTTTCATGAAAAATTCATCTTTCATGATCAATTTATCCATTTTTAACTATTTTATCATACTTTAGATAAATTAGCTTTGCTTGAAATGAGCATTAGTATAAAATTGCTTCGGCTTAGTTAGGTTTGGGTTTAAAAGGTTGACTTACATAGCTTTTTAATGATATAAAAATTTATCTACTTTGCGGGCGTAACTCAGCGGGAGAGTGTCAGCTTCCCACGCTGAAGGTCGCGGGTTCGAATCCCGTCGCCCGCTTTTTTATTGGAGGATTAATTGTCAGCTTTCAAAGAAGGGGAATTAGCCCTTTTAATTGATCAAAAGGGAAGAAAATATCTCATTTCTCTTAAAAAGGATGGTGTTTTTTCTTTTCACAAGGGAAATGTACAAATAAATGAAATTATTGGAAAGGAGGAAGGCTCAAGAGTAATCTCCACCAAAGGAGAACATTTGTTTGTCTTCCGTCCAACCCTTGAAGAATATATCTTAAAAATGAAAAGAGGAGCCCAAATTATTTATCCCAAGGACATTTCAAGGATTCTCACTGCTTTAGATATATTTCCTGGGGCTAAAGTTTTCGAAGCCGGCACTGGTTCTGGTGCTTTAACACTATATTTAATTAGAGCTGTAGGGAATACTGGTAAGGTGGTCTCTTATGAAAAAAGAGAGGATTTCTATAAAACAGCCAAGGAAAACATTGAAAAATTTTTAGCACCAGACCTAAGAAATATATTAATTTTAAAAAATAGAGATATCTCTGATGGTATAGAGGAGGAAGATTTTGACAGAATAATTCTTGATCTTACTGAACCATGGTTATTTCTTGATAAAGTTTTGTCGGTCCTTAAAGCAGGAGGAATTCTTGGATGTTACTTAACAACCGTTTTGCAAATATACAATTTAATGGAGGAGTTTGAAAAAAATTATTCTGAGAAGCTATATAAAATAGGAATCTTTGAACTTTTGGAGAGAAACTGGGAGAAACAAGGCTTAAGTCTCAGACCAACTTTAAGGATGGTAGCTCATACAGGATTCATAGTTATATTTCGTAAGCTTTCATGAATTTCAATTTACTCCTAATTAATCCTTGGATCTATGATTTTGCTGCCTATAATTTTTGGTCAAGACCTCTCGGATTGCTTAAGGTTGCAGAATTTTTAAGTCAATTCAACGTTAAAATCACATTTATTGACTGTTGCGATTCCTTCAAGGTAAAGAAATTCGGGACTGGTAAATACACTTCGGTGGAGGTAGAGAAACCAGGAATTATTCAATTTATCCCCAGAAAATACAAAAGATATGGTATTCCAGAAAGCGAATTTATTGAAAAAGTTAGAAATTTAGGAAAAAAAGTAGATTTAATCTTGGTTACATCAATTATGTCCTATTGGTGGTATGGAGTAAAGCATGTGGTGGATATTTTAAGGGATTTTTTACCTCAAACTACTATTATTCTTGGAGGAATATATGCCACTCTTTATAAGAATCATGCTGAAGAAAATATAGGAGTAGATTATGTCTACAGTGGAGAGATTGAAGAGGCTTTTATTAATGTATTGAATAAGTTTGGGATAAATATAAAAAAAATCTATAATAAGCCCAAGTATTGGTGGCAGATGAGATTTTATAAAAAAATGCCTTATGCTCCTATATTGACATCAAAAGGTTGTCCTTTTAGATGTGCTTACTGTGCTTCTTCTCTGCTTAATAAATCTTTTGAACAGAGAAATATTGAAGAGGTCTTCGAAGAGATTAAGGAATTGTATAGATTAGGAGTCAGAGAATTTGCCTTTTATGATGACGCATTGCTTTTCAGGGCTGAAGAACATATAAAACCCCTCTTAAGGAAAATAATAAGAGAAAAATTAAATGCTCATTTTCACACTCCAAATGGTCTTCATGCTCGTTTTATTGATGAAGAGCTTGCTAAATTAATGAAAAATTCAGGATTTAAAACCATAAGAATTAGTCTTGAAACTGTTGATATAAAAAGACAGATGGAGAGTGGTGGTAAGGTTACAAATGAAGATGTTGAGAGAGCTGTTTTTAATCTTAAAAAAGCTGGTATTTCTTCTCAAGAGATAGGAATTTATCTAATGTATGGTTTACCTCAACAGAGTCTTCAGGAAGTAAAAGCTGGCATAGAATTCATAAAAAAACTAAAAGTTAGAATTCATCTTACAGAGTTCTCTCCCATAAAGGGCACTCTTTATTGGCATCAGCTTGTAAATAATGGTGTCATTAATGATGATATGGATCCTCTTCTTACAAATAATACTATATTTGCCAGGATTTTTTGCCAATATGACATAGAGGAACTTGAAAATTTAAAAATTGATGTTCAGAAATACAATTTGTTATTATAGAGGGGTTTTTTGTGTTTTAGGAGGCTATTTATGGAACAATTAAAGGAGATTGTAAGAGAAGTTATAAGGGAAGAACTATCAGAAATAAAGCAGAATTTAGTATTAATTCAGAAAGACGTATCTATATTAAAAAGAGAGGTATCTGATTTAAGAGAAGAGATATCTAAGCTAAAAGAGGATTTTACTTTATTAGAAAAAAGAGTATACGGTTTAGAAATTACAGTAGCTGGATTGGAAAAGAGTATAAAGGATCTTCAAAATGATGTTTATCATTTAAAGCCGTCTGACCATGAAATTAAGGAAAAGATAAATCATTTAAGAGAAGAAATAATTGAAATTAAAAAGGAAATGGTTACAAAGGCAGAATTAATGGAAATGGAGCAGAGATTTACAAACTCTATTGATAAAATAAGAGAAGCCTTAAAACTGTCTCTTCTTGAGATTCATGATGACTTAGAGGAGATAAGGTTTAAAATGAAATTTTATGATTTTTGACTTTCTTCTCAAGCAAAATGAATATCTTGCAGGTGTCCTTAAAGAGATTCTACAGGAGAGAAAATCTCTCTCTCAAAGGATGAAAGATTTTGAGGAAAGATTGAAAATTGTAGAGGTAAAGTAATTTGATAGCTTTTTTTTTGCCACAAAGCTAGAAAGCGAAATTTTAATAAAAGAGCTGAAAGCCAAGGAAGAAATCAATATTAAAAATTTCAACTTTTTAAGAGGAAAGATAAAAAATTACGATCTCCTCCTTTGTATAAGTGGAATTGGAAAGGTAAATGCAGCCATCTCAGCTATTTTAGCATTTCAGAGCTTTTCCATAAATAAAACAGTTATATCAGGTGTTGCCGGTGCATATCCTTCCTCGGGTCTTAATATAGGTGATATTGTGGTGGCTGAAAAAGAGATTAATGCTGATGAAGGTCTGTTAATAGATAATAACTCTTTTGTTTTTATAGATTCTGAAGAGGTTTCTTTAGTTGTACCAAAATTTTTAAGTAATTTTAGAAGAGGAATTTTTCTTACAGTATCTTCCTGTAGCGGTAGTTTGCTGAGAGCTGAATTATTAGAGAAAAGATTTAATGCTCTCTGTGAAAATATGGAAGGTTTCTCTATAGCAAAAGCTGCCATGATACACAATATCTCTGTTATGGAAATAAGAAGCATTAGCAACATTGTTACTAACAGATGTGAACTTTTAAAAATCAAAGAGATAAGAAAGCCTGCTAAAAAGGTGCAAGAATTTATACTTGATTATCTGTCTTATTTTGATTTGCTTTAATTTGGTTTAAAATTTTTTTTACACTTTCCTTTAAACTTTTGTATCCTTCTCCTGCGTAATTTAAGAAAAATTCATAGTGTTTTAATGCTTCTGTTTTCTCATTTTTTCTATAAAAAGTAACAGCGAGGTTATAGTGAGTTTCAGGGTTTTGAGGATCTAACTCTAAAGCTTTAAGAAAAAACTCTTTTGCCTTATCATAGTCACTTTTGTTGAGATAGACAAGTCCAATATTAGCATAGGGAAGAGAAAAGGAATTGTCAAGGTTAATGGCTTTTTTGAATTCCTCTATAGCTTCATCAAATCTATCAAGATAAAAAAGGGCAAGTCCATAATTATTGAATACCTCTGGTGAGCAAAATTCATTAGAAATTAAATATTCATAGATTTTGCAAGCCTCTTCGAATTCTTTATAAGTAAGAAGTAAATTTGCCTCTTCTAATTTATCTTCCCAAGGGGCTTCCTTTTCCATAGGTAAAATTATAACAAACTTACTCCTTTTTTGTATACATATACCAAGGTTTTTCAGAGGGCTTAACTATGCCACAAAGCTTTGCAACTGCCTCTACAATTTGATTTGCATTGAAGGGTCTTATGATTACATTGTCAACTAATTTTTTTTGTATAAGTTCAACCAATTCTTGCTTTGCTGTATCCTGAGGAATTATTAGAAGAATTTTAATTTTGGATTTTTCCTTTATTTTTCTTAAAATAGGTATTGTGCTTTGTCCATCAAGAAAGGAATCAATTACTAAAAGGGAAAAGTTCTCAGTATTTTCAATTGCTTTCTCAAGTTGATGTAGGTGATCATAAATTTGGACAGATAGAGAGGTTAAATCTTTCAATGCCCAATTAACTACATTCGTAATGTCTTTTTGCAGACATAGGATTACTTTCTTTTTCATTGACTCCCCTTTCTAAGAATTTTAGCCAAGAAATCTAAGGATTTCTTGATACCTTCTGTTTTTAAAATTTCACTAAACTTAGATACATCTATTATAAAATAACCGTCTTTTTTCTTAATAGTAATTAGGAAAGCTTGCAAATATCCCTGGTCTGAAAGCAAGGCTTCAAGGGCATAATCATTATCTCTTTTCCAAGCAGAAAAACATTTGAGATAGAGCCCCTCTTCTATTTTAAATTCTCTATGACATATTTCCTCTATAAAGAGGTTTTCTGTCTCTACCTTTACTGGAAACAAATCTGTCACCTCCCTTATTTTTCTTATCTCCATAGGTTTTGGTTCTCTTTCTTTAATAAGTATGAGTTCCCAGATAGTTTTGCCCATTAGTATCCATTTTTTTTCGTATTTTGTGAGCGGACTTTCTACTTTCGGAGTTTGTATTTTCCAACAAAAGGATTCTAAGAGGCAACATTCCTCCAAGGTAAAATTTAGAAAGAGATAATCATCGGTTCTAATTTTAATTTCTCCTCCCTTAATCAATTTTTTCCCATAAATATATAAATTTTCTCTTGTAGTAAGTCTCTTTTCTTTATGGGATTTTTTAAACCAAGGATCGGGATAATTAATTATTATTCTTTTTACGCTCTTGTCTCTAAATAAAAATTGAAATGCCCAATAGGCATCAAGTTTTGTACAAAAAATATTTTTTAAGTTTTCTCTCTCACATTTCTTAAGAAGTTTATTAATGGGAATCCATGATTTTTCAATTCCAAAAAATGTTTCGTCCCTATTTTCCTTTGCTAATTGTATAAGGTAATCACCTGAGCCAAATCCTATCTCTACTGTAAAATTCTCAAATTTTAGAGGTTTACTAACTTTTCGATAATTAATATAATTTTCCATAAATTTTGATACTTAGCAGCAAAGATCCTTCTTGCAAAAAAACATGATGAAAATGTGACAAACTTAATCTTTTTCATTATTCTTTTTGTCATTTTCCTTTTCTTTTTTCTTTAGTAATTCTGACATTTCTTCAAGTTTTTTTGTAATTACATAGTTTAGAGTGCCCTCGGGATAGGTTCCATCGGGTTTAAGTTCTCCAGCTTTCATGTCTGTTAGTATTTCTAGTCCTTCCTCCACATTTTCAATGGCATATATATGAAATTTACCTTCATCTATTGCCTTTTGGACTTCCTCTTTTAGCATTAAATTTTTAATGTTTCTTTTAGGAATGATTACTCCATGACTTCCATCTAAACCTCTAATTTTACATAATTCAAAAAATCCCTCAATTTTTTCATTAATTCCGCCTACTGGTTGCACTTCACCTTTCTGATCCATTGAACCTGTTACTGCAATATTTTGCTTAAGAGGAATATCTCCGATGCTGCTTAGGAGAGCATAAAGTTCTGCGCATGTTGCACTGTCACCTTCTATCATTTCATAAAGTTGTTCGAAGGTAAGAGAGGCACTAAGACTAAAAGGCTTCTTAATGGCGTATTTACTCCAAAGATAGCTTGATAAAATCATAACTGCCTTTTCGTGAATTTTCCCTGACATTTTTGTTTCTCTTTCAATGTTAACTATCCCGCCTTTGCCTAAATAGACTCTTGCAGTTATTCGTGATGGTTTTCCAAAACTGTAATCACCCAGATCAATCACAGCCAGTCCATTAATTTGTCCCACCTTTTTCCCTGAGGTATTGACAATTAAAACATCTTCAAGAATGAGCTCCCTTAACTTTTCTTCTATACTGGATGATCTGTAAACTCTCTGATCTAAGGCTTTAGTTACATGGCATGCCTCAACTTTATCTTTTCCTTCCTTTTTAGCCCAGTAATGAGACTCCCTAATGAGATCAGCAATGGAACTAAATTGAGTAGAAAGCTTTTCTTGATGTTCTGCAAGTCTTGCTCCATACTCTACAATTCTTGCTACTGCTGAACGATGAAAAGGTAAAAGTCCTTCTTCTTTTTGACATAGAGACACAAATTGAGCATATTTTTTTATATTTTCCTCATTTCTTGCCATTCGCGTATCAAAATCAGCTTTTACTTTAAAAAGCTCTCTGTATTCATCGTCATAATTATATAGTAAGTAATAAAGGAATGGAGTACCTGTAAGAATTACTTTTATATTTAGTGGTATTGGCTCTGGTCTTAGTGTTGAAGTGGTTATAAGTCTGTATTGCTCCCATACATCCTCAATGCGTATTTCTCTATTTCTTAAAGCACGTTTTAATGAATCGTAGGAAAAAAGATTTTTTAAAAGTGCCAAAGCATCTATTACAATATAGCCACCGTTTGCTTTATGAAGAGAACCTGGCTTAATCATCGTAAAATCAGTAATTGCCATTCCATATTGAATTTTGTACTCAATACTTCCAAAAAGATTGAAATATGTAGGATTGGTCTCATATACAACAGGAGCTCCCTGTGTATTAGAATTATCTACAATTATATTAACAGTATATTTAACAAAAGAAGCCTCTCTTGGTAATTTCATAAAAGGTGGCATAGGTGGAGCCATATCTTCCTGGATTTTAAAATCTTGAAGATTATTCAGGATGTCTTCTCTTACAGAATCAAGATATTGCAATATTTTTTCACTAAAGGAATATTTATTTTTCAAATCATCAATAGGTTGTTCTATTACATCAAGAGCAATCTGTCTTTCTAATTTGTTGAGCATTTCTTTCACCATTTTATCTGCTTCTCTAACAGCTCTTACAACATCATCAAGCTTTTCTTGGAGCATTTTACCGAGTTCATCAATCCTTTTTCTTGTATCTGGTTCAAGAGCTTGAAATTCTTCCTCTGTGAGAGGTTCTCCATCTCTCTTTATTGGCACAATTATAAGACCAGCAAGAGCTTTTCTTATGGCAAAGCCTTTACTTTTCGCTTCTTCTTCTATTGCTGAAAACCATTCCTTTTGCTTTTGTTGAAAGTCTTCTAATATTTTGTTCCTCTGTTTATCGTATTCTTTTGATTCAAAGGCTTTGGGAATTTCTGATTTTAGCATAGTAATAAGATTTTGCATATCTGCCTGAAATTCTCTTGCCTTACCTGCTGGAAGACTAACAGCCATGGGAGCATCAGGCTTTTTAAAGTTATATAGATAACACCAATCTGGTGGAACTGCTTCGCTTTTAGCTTTTTCTGAAAGTAAAGTTCTGATGGCTCGCATTTTGCCAGTGCCTTGAGCACCTAAAGCATATATATTGAAACCTTTTGCCGTCAGATTTAAGCCAAAATCTAAAGAAGCTATTGCTCTTTCTTGCCCAATTGTACCCCTTAAAGGTGTTTCCTCCAAGGTGGTTTCAAATTTAAAATGAGACTCATCGCACTTCTTATATACATCTTTGGATGTAAGCTTAAGTATCATTTTTTCACCTCCGTGGCAATTTTCTTATTATACCACTTTATCAAAAACACATGGTTTATTTGACAAAATAATTCATTAAGATTTATTCTTAAACTATGATTTTAAAAATTTGGAGGTAATGATGGCAGAAGGTATCTTGGAATTAACAACTTCATCATGGGAAAAAGAAGTATTAAACTCAAAAGGTGTAGTAATGGTAGATTTTTGGGCACCCTGGTGTGGACCTTGTAGAATTATAGCTCCAACTATTGAAGAGCTTGCCAAAGAATATGCAGACAAAGTTAAAGTTGGTAAACTTAATACTGATGAAAATCCAGAAATAGCAACACGTTACGGGATCATGGGAATTCCTACTATAATGTTTTTCAAAGATGGACAAAGAGTTGATCAAATAGTGGGAGTTGTTCCTAAATCAACTCTCAAGAGTAAATTAGACAATCTTTTAAATACTTAAGTGGTAAAAAAAACCCTACTAATTCTTCTATTTATTTTTTTCCTACTGTCAAATGAAGGGCAGGGAGCATTAAAGAAAGGTGACCCTGCCCCTGATTTTAAAATTAAGGGAACAGATAACAATGTAATAAATTTATATCAACTTAAAAGCAAGGTCATTGTAATAGAATTCATATCTAAAAAATGTTTTGCCTGTGATATGGTAATTCCTGACATCAATCGTTTAAGAGATAAATTTTCTCGAGATCAAGTTGCAATAGTAGGAGTAATATTTAATGATGAGATAGAGGATGTTTCAACCCTCCATAATTTTTCAAAAGAAAGAGGCATAAATTACGATATGTATTTGGCGGATATACAGACTAAAAAACTATATAATGTTTTTGGTTTCCCTAATTTTTATATTCTTAATGAAAAGAAACAAATCGTTCAAATATATAGAGGCATAACAAAAGATACTTTTGGACTTTTAAATAGTGAAATTGAAAAGCTCTTGAAAAAAGGAGGTAAATAGGTGTTTGAAACCCTAACAGATAAATTAGAAAGCATATTTAAAAAACTTAAAGGCAAAGGAATCCTCAAAGAAGATGATGTGGATGCTGCCTTGAAAGAAATAAGAATTGCTCTTTTGGAAGCAGATGTTAATTTCAGAGTAGTAAAATCTTTTGTTGAAAGAGTAAGAAGCAAAGCTATTGGCAGTGAAATACTTGAAAGTCTGTCACCCGCTCAACAAGTAATTAAAATTGTTTATGAAGAAATTTGTGAGCTTCTGGGAGGTAGTTCCTCTAAGATTTTGTTAAGTCCAAATCCACCAACAGTGATTATGATGGTAGGATTACATGGTTCTGGTAAGACCACTACCTCAGCTAAACTGGCAAGAATGTTTAAAAAGGAAGGCAGAAGACCTATGCTTGTAGCAGCAGACTTACAAAGACCAGCAGCAATTGATCAGCTAATCACCTTGGGTAAGACAATAGATGTTAAAGTGTTTCATTCCTTTGAAATTAAAGACACAAGACAACTCTGCAAAGAAGCCCTTAGGATTGCAAAAATAGAAAGAATGGATCCTGTCATAGTTGACACAGCTGGTAGAATGCATGTAGACGATGAGCTCATGAATGAATTAAAGGAAATGAAAGAAAATCTCCAACCAAATGAAATACTATTTGTGGCAGATGCTATGACTGGTCAAGATGCAGTGAATATTGCGAAGACCTTTAATGAGAGAATCGGAATAGATGGAATAATACTTACAAAAATGGACGGTGATGCCAGAGGTGGAGCTGCTTTATCTATAAAAGAAGTTACTGGTAAACCTATAAAATTAATCGGAACGGGTGAAAAAATTGACGCCCTGGAAGAATTTTATCCCGATAGAATAGCAAAAAGAATATTGGGAATGGGTGATGTTTTATCTTTAATAGAACAGGCTCAAAAAGCCTTTGATAAAAAAGAAGCAGAAAAACTAAAAGAGAAAATTGATAAAGAAAATTTTACCTTTGATGACTTAAAAGAACAGATAAAAAAAATGAGGAAAATGGGACCTCTGGAGAATATTTTATCTATGCTTCCCGGAGCAAATAAATTAATGAAAGATATTAAAATTGACGAAAGAGAATTTGTTAAAGTAGAGGCTATAATAAATTCTATGACTCCTGAAGAAAGAAGAAATCCCAAAATAATAAACGCCAGCAGAAGAATAAGAATTGCCAAAGGAAGCGGTACAACAGTTACAGATGTGAACAGACTAATAAAGCAGTTTAATGAAATGAAAAAAATGATGAAAAAATTAAAACAGGGTAAAGGCTTAAAATTACCAAAAATTTTTCCTTTTTAAGCCCCGTCAGTCATTCTAATTATCTGGCAAAAAGACAATTAAGTGTAAATTTTACAGGATAAGATCTGATCAGGCATAATCAATTTTTTTTTAAATAGTTTATAATTAAAAAATGCCTTTCCAAAAGTTTATAGGCAAATTACTCACCCTTATAGAAAAATATCATCCCTTTAATTTACGTTATTTTAAATTTTTAGTCATTATCGCAATGATTGTATTGCTTGGAATGGTCTTAGTATTGGGATGGATGTCCACCCGTAAAATTAAAGAGATTGTAACTGAAGATTTTAATCAACAACAATTAATGATTGCAAAGCATTCAGCAAGTCAATTGAAAACTCCGTAGAATTAATAAAAAGAGAGTTAACACTTCTTAGTTTGTCGCCCTCCATTCAATATTTTGAAAAACCCGCCTTGAAAAATAGGATAAACATTGCTTTTTCAACTGTTAAATTTGAAGGAGTAATAGAAATATTCCTCATAGAAGCAAAAAGAGGAAAAACATACAAAATAAGGGAAGATAATCAATGGATAGAAGATTCTATTTCTCTTGAAGAGGAAAAATACCTTCAGTGGGCTAATAAAGAAGAAAATAAAGGTGAAATTTTTATGTCTGAACTTTTCATCCTCAAAAATTCTTTGGAAAAACCTAAACTTTTAATGAAAATGGCTATCCCCCTATGGGAGATATCTGTGGATGAATCCCATCCCATACCCACCAACAAATTTGCAGGAGCTATCATATTTACTGTAGATGTTACTTACTTAGTTAGCAAGGTAACTAAGAAGATTAAGTCGGGTAAAAGAGGATATGCCTGGGTGATTGATCACACTGGGATTTTCATATATCATGAGGAAAGAAGTTTTATTGGACAAAATGCCTTTGAAGCAAGAAAAGGAAAGAAACCTACTATATCCTTTGCAAGAATAAATGAAATTCAAAGAGAAAAAATGCTCAAAGATAAAGAGGGTACAAGTTGGTATATTTCTGGCTGGCATAGAGGTGTTGAAGGAGAGATAAAAAAACTTATAGCTTATGCTCCCATTAAACTTAAAGAAAAACCTCAACCTATTGTATGGTCTATAGCTGTAGTAGCGCCTATAAGTGAGGTGGAGGGAGCAATTCACACTGTTCAAGTTCAGCAGATGGTGCTTCAAGGAATTATTATTGTAATAATTTTGCTTGGCGGACTTTTTATTAATTTTATACTTGTTACATGGTCAAATATTTTAGAAAGGGAAGTTACCAAAAAAACAAATGAGTTACAAAAATCAGAAGAAAAGTACAGCTCTCTTATAGAAAATGCAGAGGATATTTTTTAACCCTAGACAACGAAGGTAATATTAAGTCAATAAATAAATTTGGAGTTCACTTTTTTAAAAAAGAAGAAAAGGAATTAATCGGCAAGAATACAAATGATATTTTCATCCCCGATGGAGTCATTCTAACTATAAATATAAAACAATTATTCAAAACTGGATGAAGTAGGCAGATTACCCATCGATTGATTTTAGATGGTAGAGAGTTTTGGCTAAACACTAACTTAAGAACTTTAAAAGATGAAAAAGGAAAGATATATTCTGTTATGGCTATCTCACGAGACATTACAGACAGAAAAAAATGGAAGAGCAAAGTTATTATACTGAAAAATTAGCCTCTTTAGGAACTCTTGCTGCTGGTGTTGCTCATGAAATAAACAATCCTCTTGCCATAATTTTAGGATTTACAGAGATTTTGCTTGAAAAAACACATCCTGACTCTGAGGAGTATGACATTCTGAAGACAATTGAAAAACAGGCAACCAATGCGAAAAGGATTGTGGAGAATCTCTTAAGTTTTGTGAGGCATAAGGAACACAAGGAACAGCTTGTGAATATAAATGACTGCATAAATACTGTTCTTGATATGATGAATAACACTATAATGATTAACAATAGAGAGGTTAAAAAAGACTTACAGGAAACTTTACCCCTTATAAAAGGAGATCCGGGAGAGTTACAACAAGTTTTATTTAATATAATCAATAATGCAATTTATGTTATGAAAGGTGGAGGGATTTTGTGTATTTCAACAAAATACGATGGTCACTGGATTATAATTTCTATTTCAGATACAGGTTGTGGAATTCCAAAAGAACATAGGCAGAGGATTTTTGATCCCTTCTTTACAACCAAGGAGGTTGGTAAAGGAACAGGGCTTGGTTTATGGGTATCTTATAATATAATAAAAAAACACAATGTCATAATCACCTTTGAAACGAAAACGAAGGAAGAATCAGAAAAACCAGGCACAACATTTATAATAAAATTACCAGGAGAAAGATAAAAACACAGGAGGAGATTTTATGGCTGAGAGAATTTTAATAGTAGAAGATGAACCCCACATGTTAAAATTGCTCTCCATGATTTTAAGAGATAAGACCCCTTATGAAGTGATCATCACAAACAATCCTATCGAGGCAGTTGAATTAGCAAAGAATGAAAAGTTTGATCTTGTTATTACAGATCTTAAAATGCCCGGCCTGCATGGACTTCAACTACTTGAAGAGGTAAAAAAAGCGTGATGAAGACGTCCCAGTAATTATTATTACTGCTTATGGAACAATTGAGTCAGCAACCGAAGCAATAGAGAAAGGTGGGTTTGACTTTATAACAAAACCTTTTAAAAAGGAACAAATTCTCTTTACTATCGAGAAGGCTATAAAATGGCTAAGAGTTCAAAGAGAAAACAGAATGCTTAAAGAGAAATTGAAAGAGTGAAATTAAAGAGTTTATAAATCTTTTATGTGCTTTTTAATAAAGTCTTCTGTGTACATCTGGGCAACAGCATCATTAAATAAAACCATATCCAATTGTTTGGTGTAGGCTGTAAGTTTCCCCAAGATTTCAAGTCATTTTTTCTATTTCTGGAATGGTATACTTTTTTATTATTGCATCAATTACATCTTCTTTTACTACTACTCTGAATCCCATTTTCTTCAAAATCTCATTAATTAAATTAACTCTTCTTAGTCTTCTGTCAATTGCTGCTCCACCGCCTTTAAAAAAGAATTTAATATAGTTGTCATTAATGTTTTCTACAGTGTAAGCTTCAATCATTGAGAAATGATATCCAATTCATATAATTTTTTGTCACGTTACAAAAACTTTTTTTGCTGTCTTTCTTAATTGTTCCTCAGGAATAGAAACTGTATGGGCAACCATCTCAAGAAATCCTCTTGCATCAACAGGTGAAGGACCAGGCCACTGCATGGAGGTCATCCCTCTTAAAATTGACTTTAAGGGAATGGAATAAATATCTTCTGGAGTAGCTTTTTTTTATGCCCTCTTTTAATCCTTCTTCTATGTGAAGAACTAAGACTCCAATAGGAATCCCGGCTAATAGGGGCACCGCCTGGTATTCACTATCATATTTATTCCACATAGTAAACATTTCATACATAACCATTTCATGGCAAAATCTTGTAATATCATGATAAGTTTTACAGTTTTCAGCCTTAAAATTCTCACTTGTGGGATCTACAAGGTTTAAGGGAACTATTAATTTTAAAACTCTTTCCAGAGTTTTAAATAATAAAGTATCCCTCAAGGGTTCATGAGTTTTTCTGTAAGCTTCTAAAAGCTCTTTTACTTTTCCTTCATAAATTACGCAGTTTACTGCATCTACTGTGATTTCTTTTCCATCCTCAATTATCTTTGTTGCCTTTTCTCTATTAATTAATGTGGGAACATTATATTCTCTTGATCAAGATGCCAAATGACCTGTAGGACTTACTATATCGGTTACAATGGCAGAGGCTTTATTCATTACAACTACATATTTAGGATTTGTATGTTTTGCTACCAAAACTGCTCCTTCTGGAAAATTCTAAAGCTTTTCCTCTGATTTTAAGACAAAAGCTTTTCCATATCCTATACCTTTGCAGGCAGTAATACCTCCATCAAGAATAATGTTGTATCCTTTGATTCTTGTTGGAAGTAAAACTTTTGATTCAGGCTTTTTTTCTAGTATTCTTAA
>CALLBR010000020.1 GCA_937998865.1 uncultured bacterium | reverse complement strand
AGGGATTAGTAGACTTTGACATTTTTTGATAGATTTCTCTATTTTTTATTAACAGATCTACTGCGTGTACAATTTTGTTTTTATTGGTTCCAACAAGGAGAGCATTTCCAGACTCTATTCCCTCTATTTATGGAAATCTCTATGCCTGCGGCAAGATTAAAATTCTCTCCGACAGCTTTCTTATAATATCCAGCTTTAAGAAGTCCTTGTACTAAATCCAAAACATATGTGAAATCTCTTGTCTCTTCTCCTGTGCCGGTAATAGGAAGTGGTAATCCTTTCATAGACCAATAAATAAAATTTGGAATTACATTTCTATATTGTCCTGGAATTTCCCCTGGACCGTAAGAATTAGAGAATCTGCAGTTTACAATGGCTAAACCATAATGATGATGGTAAAAATCTCATATCTGTTCCTCGGGTATTATCTCAGGATACCTCGGTTCAAAGCCGAGAAATCTTACAACCCCAGGTGTTCGTAGCACTGTCATTATTTCATCATAAGTCCTTCTAATATTTACAAATAGATATCCAGGAAAAAGAGGGCATTGAATCACTTTTTTGCTGTCCTTCCATTTACTCAGGCGTTCCACAGCGGGAAGAAAGACATCAATGCCTAACCTTAAAAGCCTATCACGAACAATGAATTCATGCTTTGCCTTAACATAAATGGCATACCAATAAGAATCTATGTTAGATTGACTCATCTTCATTTTTATGAAAAAACCCCCTATTCTGTCATTGCGAGCAGTCCGTGAGGACTGCGAAGCAATCTTATTGAAATCCTTTTTATGAAAAAGAATGAGTGAGATTGCTTCGTCCCTCCTTAGGGAGGGACTCGCAATGACTGGAAAAGAGAGGACCTTCGCAATGACAGTAGAGAGTCATTGCGAAGGTGTCCTGTGGCAGGATATGCAGTCAGTCATATTCAGGAAATTAAAACGCTACTCCCTTTTCTCTATTGATTGTAAGGTTAGGATTTTTCAATCAGAGTTTACAAAAAAATCAAAATATTTCTCACCAGCACAAATTTTACAGAGAAATTCATGGTCTGCTCCAAGCATAAAATTTTTAGGTTGAAGTTCACCACAATTTGGACATTCTGTAATTTCAAGTTGTTCATCCCTTGGAGGAATATTTACATGAATTTTTTCAATTTTAAAATATTTTTCATCAAGATTAAGGAAGTCCTCAATTAGTCTGTCTCTATCTTCCTGAGAGAGTTTTCCCTCTCTTAATAAAAATTTTCTGATTCTTTCTGAAGCTTCTATCGCCTCTTTTCTGAGTGATATTCTATAGCCTTGTCCGTTTTCTCTCCTTACTATCGATAAAGAGAGTTTACCATAGTCATAAATTAAGAGGTTTTTATTGCCTGCTGTAGCTTGAGAGCCAATTTGTAGGGCATCAGGTATACACATTTTTGTCTCTGCAATCCCTATTATTCTTTTTCCCTTAGGTAAATCAGGGAATTTTCTATAGAGAATTTCTATCATCTTAAGTCCTAAAATTAGACCGGGGCTTCTATGTCCATGAAATTTCTCAGCAAAATCAATGTCCATTTTTCCTCCTAATAGAATAGGTTTACTTCAACTGTTTGATCTTTCTTTAAATCTTCTGATGTCAGAATAAAACCATCAGCAAGGAGAGTTTTAACAGTGTTTGATATAAGGCTTGGCTGATAATTGGAATTTTCAGGTATTATGTTAATTGGAGAGTCTTTGTATCCAAGAGGATAAGCATATCCATCAATATTTTTTATGAAAATTATGTATTCGAATCCCGGCGTGGGAAGTTTTACATCTTTTTTCATAGGTAGCTTAATAATTGGAAAGGGAATATCACCAATAAAAAACTTTCTTAAATTTAATAGGGAGATGAAAGATCCTGCTGGCTTTCCAGGAAGAGCGAATATTAGTTTATTTTTTACTAATCCAATGGTCATTGGTTTTCCCGGACGCATTTTTACCTTGTGAAGGATTAATTCTCCCTCATTTTCTATTAGTTTTATTACATAATCCTTTTTTCCCACACTCACTCCACCAGAGATTATAATAGCATCACAAAATTCCAAGGCTTCCGTAACTCTCTCTTTTAGCTCATCATAGTCATCACTGCAGCAGCCAAGGTATTGATAATCTTCATTCCATTGTTTGAGAAAAGCCATGATCATGGGAGAGTTAACATCTCTAATTATTCCTTTCTTTATCTCATTTCCTGTTGCTAAAACTCCCACTTTGTACTTTTTTAAAACTTTCACTTTTTGAATATTCAGAGCAGAGAGCATGGCAACTTCTTGGGGAGTTATTCTTCTTCCAGCTTCTATTACTAATTCGTTTTCTCTTATGTCACTTCCGCGGAGTAATACATATTTTCCAGGGACTACTTTATCATAATTTAGCAAGCCTTCTTCACTTATAATAGCATCCTCAATTTTTACAACGGCATCTGAGCCTTCTGGAAGGGGAGAGCCAGTTGTAATATAGTAAGCGAATCCTCTTTCTGCTCTCAGTGGAGATGTATCAGGAAATATCTCGCCTACTATTTTCAGGGGAGGAATATCAGAGCTATTCACAGCATAGCCGTCCATTGTGGCAATATTATATTTTGGCAAGGTAATGTTTGAGTATATATCCTCAGCAAGAATTCTTCCTACACTTTCAATTAATTCAACACTTTCAATTTCTCTTCTAAAGAAAAAATCCTTCCTCAGATCATTTAAAATTCTATCTACTTGCTCAACTTTGACGAATCTCATCTCTTAACTCCATGAAGAGTATGCTTTTGTCCATTTTGATAAGTTCATAAAAGGGTTTTAATTTTTCAAAGGTTTTCAATATCCTTAACATATGAGTGGCAAGCAAGCGGTGTTGTATTATTTTTAAGCTTAATGCCTTGTTTTTGTCATCTCTTTGTAATGCTTGGATTTCATCGTTTAGTAGTTTTGACATGAAGGCAAATTGAGTTATAAGATGATCTGGTGGAAGTTCCTTTACTTCGAAGCCGTAGTTTTCATAAAATTCCTCCATGATTTGAGGATAAACCTTTCCTAAAAATTCGTCACAGGTTTTTATCCCTCTGTAATCATGCACATCCTCTGTAGTTATTTTGGTTATTTCCTCTTCAATTTCAGGCACTAAATACTCTAAAGCCTCTATGTTTTCCTTGGGAATTTCCTCTCTATTGTAGAGGGAGTAGAAACTGTTAAATAGAGCTGAATACATTTTTGCTCTTCCAATAGTGATGAGAAGGTTATCTTTTACCAAATTATCCATGGTACCTCTGTTTTTCCCTTTGATTTTCTCTTTATTTTAGCAACAGTGAAGTATACCTGAGCACCTCCTATCCAACTAAGAAGTGACCAATTTCCTGTAGTGCTATCTATGAGAGAAACCACATTGGGGGTAACACCTGAAAATCTCCAACTATCGGGAATAAGATGTTCATAATATTTTTTCTTTGACTTTGTAAAGAGTAATTTCTTTCTTATTTCATCAAGTTCTTTTACAGGATTTACAGCTTCTTTTGGCAATTCTAACTTATTTGGTAATTCTTTGATAGAATTATTGATTTTTTCATCTTTAAGTTTGAAATACTTTGGTTTCATCACCGCAGTATCTGCCCATCTTCCCATTCCAACAGGTATCGCGATAACTCCTTTCATTACAGAGGGTTCTACTATTGCCTTTACATCCAGATATCCGGTTGGTGTTTCAATGGTTATAATGTCTCCACTTTTAATGCCCGTTGACTTTGCATCATCGGGATGAATAAGGGCAAAGTTCTCTGGCATGATTTGTTTCATCCAGTAGTAAAACATGCTTCTGTGTTTAGTAAATAGAGGACTTCCAGGGAATATAACAGTAAAGGGATATCCCTCAATTTGCTTTTTTAGATCTTTATTAGCATAGTCATTTAACTCAAAATACTTTGGTCCACCATAGAATTTCTTTCCTGTAATACTATTTTTAGTTTTTGCAAGTTTTTCGTTCCACAACATTAAAACTTCTGTAGGAGGTTTCCTCTTAGAAAATCCGTTCTCATCGAAAGAGGATTCATAACTTGTGAAAACTCCACCACGCGCAAGTCCGTAAGCAATGTATTTCCACTCGTTAGGCACTATGTCTTTGAATTTTGCTATAGGATAGTTTTTCTCCACAAACTCAATTTCCTCCTCTGTTGGCTCCTTTATGAGTCCAGCGTCTTTTCCATCCATAGCAGAGTTTGCAAATACCCTCATAATGTATTCCCATACGCAGTAAAGTGAGAATTTTTGATCTTTTAATTCTTCCTTTTCTGGATTTCCACCTATTGCTTTTTCACCAAAACCTGGCATTCCTAAATGAAGAGCAATGTCGATGAGAAATTCCCACATGGAGGCATATTTTGGATGTCCATTTGGACAATCTCCGATTTTCAGGGTTTTTGGCATTACAGCAGGAGTTCTCCATGTTTCAAGAGTTTTTACTCCACCACCGGAGGCATAGACAAATTGACATCCCATGGTTCCACCATCAAGGTAGGTAGTGTCTGGGACTATGTAGTCTGCATAAAGATAAGTCTCATTTATTGAGGTGGTTATACCAATAAAGAGGGGTAATTTTTTGGTATCTTTAAGAGTTTCAATAAATTTAACTCCGTAGTTTGCTGATAAAACAGGGTTTGCATAATAAAGTATTAAGGCTTTGATAGGATAGGGATATCCCTCATCTATTCCTGCAAAACCCTCTGTGTATATTTCTTCAGGAGTGAGAGGGTACCATGGTCTTTTGGCAGGATAACCTGAGAACATAAATTCGAAACTCTCTTCATAAGCTACTCCATGTCGGTCAATTGGTACACCCCAGGATACATTTTTAACCTTTTTAAGATCATAAATATATTCGTTTGATTTTAAATTTCCTGCTCTTCCAAGCATACCACCCTTTTTGTGCATGTTCCCAAGAAGAGTATCTATGGCTCTAAAGCTCCAAACAGTGTATTCTCCTTGAGGATGCATTCCCAAGCCCCTATGGACTGTTGTGCCAGACTGAGGTGAATTTTTAAATAGGTCTTCTGCAATATTTACTATCATGGAGATGGGAACACCGCAAATCTTACTCCATTCTTCTACGTTTTTGGATTGGGCTTCCTCTTTGAGAATCTGTAAAACTGTTTTAACCCCTACTTCTTGCCCTTCCACCTTTACTTTTCCGCTATGGAATAATTCAGCACTCTCTACTGTCTCTGAGTCCTTATAGCCTGAGTTATAAACAATTGGATTTTCATGGGATGCTCCCATATGTTTTCCTTTAAGTATCTGTCCTGCTTTGTCTCCTTCTCCAATGACAAGCCAGGTAGCATTGGTATAGATGGGTTGTTTTGCCTTCTCTGATGCTTTCTTACTGGGAATGGAGAGAAAATAACGATTAAACCATTCTTTCTCAAACATAACATTTAAAATTGCCATTGCCAAGGCGGCATCAGTTCCAGGTTTTACAGGAACCCAAACTATGTTGCCATTGGCTGTTGTTCTTGGTGCAGTAGGATTTACATAGTAAATTTTTAACTCACCAAGGGCAGCTCTCTCAATTAGAAGTCCCTGGCCTGTGGCTCCTGGATGGAGTCTACCCATTTGGGCTCCTGCCATGACAATAACCTTTGAGGAATGCACATCCATTTGAAGGTCAGTTACACCTGCCCATAGTTTATTCGCTGCATAGTAACCAAGTTGACAGGATGATGTATGTCTAAGCCAATTTACACTACCAAAGGCATCTTTTATCCATCTCCGGTAGAAATAGTCAGAATGAGGTTGACCTCTTCCTCTATAAAATACTACTTGATTAGCTTTTGTTCCTAAATCTGGTCTGTCAGGATCTATGAGAATATCCTCCAGTTTTAGGGGAGAGAGTTTCTGAGACCATTTCTCTTTAAAGCTATTTATCTTTGCTTGAAGTGCCTCTTTATTATTTATTTCCTTTTCCTTAATTTTACTTTTTATATCCTCAATGTCCTTTTTCATTTCATCCAGAACTTCCACAGGATCAAAGCCTGCTTTTTTAAGTTTTCCATAAACAAAAACTTCACCCATTCCAGGAATTTTCTCTTTTGTCTCTTCTATAACTCCACCTTCTGAGACTTCTTTTATAAGTTGCTGCCAGGAGATAACTTTAAACTTGCCTGAACCTCTTGGTCCGCTTCTTTTAAGAGGTGCAAGAATCCTGTAGGGATCATAAAGATAGTGTATTCCGTCTTCACCTTTTCCACATAAGGTGCCAGTGTAATTAAGGGAATCCTTTACTGGAGTATCGTAGGGGATTGAAAAATATCTCTTTACTTGATTTTTCACACTCACAGCTCTATTGTAGGGATGATAGGGATTACCATCAATTTTTTCTACAACCTCTCCGTATTTTGTATCTAAAACTTTTACTCTTATGCCACATCTTACGTTACAACCTAAACAAGCAGAGTGAATAATTCTGCCCTCTTTATCTGGTAGAACACTCTTATATCGAGGGCTTATTATTCTTCCAATAGTAGGAGCATAACCAGCCACGAATACCGA
Source organism: uncultured bacterium (assembly GCA_937998865.1). Classification (GTDB taxonomy): domain Bacteria; phylum Nitrospirota; class Thermodesulfovibrionia; order Thermodesulfovibrionales; family Thermodesulfovibrionaceae; genus Thermodesulfovibrio. The sequence continues at coordinate 52,503 of CALLBR010000020.1, read as the reverse complement.
TGCACAGGCAAGTCCTACAAGTCCTTTAATAAAATCTCTTCTACTTACTTGTTTCATAACCCTCACCTCTCAAAGGATATATTGAGGAAAGTATTATAAAAACTATAATACCCATGGCTATGGGAGCTAAGGTTTCAAAAAACCACCAGCCATGGAGATTTGAGGCTACTTTACCCATTCCTGTTCTTGAGATTAGCTGACCGTTAATAAAAATATTCCATTTATTAATGGCAACTTCTATTAAAGCTAAAATACCAATAAGATAGAGACCTATTTCACTATGCTTGGATTTAATGGATAAAGAGGCTTTAATTATAAAAATTGCTATGGCTAGGATAAATAGTGGATATAGAGAGTAGATGGCATTAAAATTAGTATCTTTTAACTGAAAACTCCAGAAAATCATCTGTATGATTAATAAAAAAGCCAAGGCAATAGCAGCTAATGAATGGATGAAAAGAAGCAACTCGTCCTGTTTTTTCTTAAATATGTTTCCAAGGATAATTGCAGAGGCTGTAGCAGCAACAAAAGTTTCGATAAATAACAATGCTGGAAGCATTCCCCAGTTTCTCCAGCTCCATATCCAGGTTTGATTAACAAGAAGAGTGCTCGGATAAATTGACCACATTAAGGAAAAAGGTATCAGAGCTATGAATATGATTTTAAGATAAGGGTTAAGCTTTTCATACTTTTCTTCATCTAATTTCAAGAAGGAATATTTGGGATTTTTATTGCTCATATAGATGAAAGTTGCCAAAGCTCCTAAGATAAAAGTAACTGGCCACAGAAAACCTCCATAAAGTGCCATTACAGAAAATCCCGGGTATTTTTCAGAAGAAAAAAGATGAGGAGTTAGCATCACTCTCCAAGCCCTATGAGGCTCTATACTATCTGCTAAAGGTCCTAAGAGTACAACTGAGAAAAAGGCCAATCCTGTAATTAAAAATATGGGTATCCACTCTGTCATTCTACGGCTCAAATAGGCTATGGCTGCTAAAATAAAGAGATCTGCTCCTGATATTAAAAAGGAATAAGCAAAAGCCATCGGCTTCCAAACAAGGGTTTCATTAAAATAAACATATCCAAACGGGTATGTAAATTGAAACAAATCCATTATTCCACCCCCTCATAATTAAGGTAATAAACTTGAGGTTTATTACCTGTGGTTGGTTTAATTACGCTTAGATTAAGATTTGATTCTCCCATCCGCAAAAAGAGCCTTGATGAAGTGGGACATACCTCTACGCAGGCAGGAAGTCTCTCTGGGATTCTATGGGCACAAAAGGTGCATTTATCTGCTACTCCTTTTACAGGGTTTTGAAATCTTGCTCCATATGGACAAGCTTGAATGCAGGCACCACAACCTATGCATTTTTCATCGTCAATAAGTATTAAGCCATCTTCTCTTTTGTATGTTGCTTTAACGGGACAGGCAGAAACACAGGTTGGGTTGTCGCAATGATTACAAATTTTAGGAAGGAAAAAAACATTACCGTCTCCTTTTACGAATCTTTCCACCCAAGTTCTGAATACACCTATGGGAATATTGTTTTCTGAGGCACAAGCTGCAACACAGGACATGCAACCATAACACTTAGAGACATCAATTACATAGGCATACTTCAATTGTGTCATAAATGCCTCCTTTTTAATGGAACCTTTTAAAAATATTTGGATATCTCTTTCCAAAGAGCCCTTCGGTAAAAAATATTATGTTACTTTTTTCAAATTTGCTGACCATTATTTTATTGCTATAAATCTTTGCAGAGAATAGAAAATTTTTATTTTCCTTTGAATTTAAAACATGAGGATGCAGTTTCTCTTCAAGGGATTTGTAAAGATTTATTCTGTTTTTTATTGAAAATTTCATAGTTATAAAATTTTTTTATTGCTAAATTATATCAGATGAAATTTATTGCTAAATTATATCAGATGAAAACTTGATTGTCAAATTATTTTTTTTGTAGTTTATATTTTTAAGATGTTTCATATGCGAGGCTCAAGTAGTGAGTCTTTGCAATCAGCCATTTGAAGCCTGTTTTCCTGCTCTTTGTCATAGCTATCCTGCCCCTTATTTTTTTCTGTCATTGCTAGCCTGCCCCTTGGCAGGCGAAGCAATCCCTTAAACTCATAAGGTAAACCAGTAGAAGCCGATATTACCTTTCCTCCCTTAAAATGAAAAAAAGAAGGTGAAAATGACTTTTTCTTTCATTGAAAAAGTTCCGAAGTGCTGCGTAGTAATCCCACTTTGCGAGGATGCCTTTAAGCTTTCTAGTCAATAATTTTATTAAGGCAATACCAATACAAGTAAATAGAAGATATCTTTAACAGTCAATCAAAACTTCAGAGAGGCATAAATAAAATTATTTGAAATTTAAGATAAATAAAAAGTTCCCCTCCACCTATGGAATATCAATAATATTTTTGTTGACAAATCATTTTTTTATTTGTTTTAATATCTATACCCAAGAAGGGTCACTTAAGGTCATGAAGGCCTTGGAGGGAATGAATCCCATCCAAGGCTTTTTTTTATGAATTAAGGCTCATGAAGAGTCTCAATCCTCTCTGAAGAGAGAGAAATTCAAGGGAGGTGGGACATTTTTCTACAATTTATCAAAAAAATCTCATTCATTTGATTTTAATGTTTATTGCATAAGAAGTAGGAGGAGGTTAAAATGATGCGGAAAGTGTTTTTAATTATCCTTATTATGTTTATTATCTTTAATTATGCTTACTCTAAGGAAAAAGAGGATGATTTTACACTTCAGGAAGTTACTGTTACAGAATCAAAAATTGAGCAAAAACCTCAAGAACAGACCCATAAAATTGATGTTTTAGAAAAGAGAGAGATTGAGAAAATAAATCTTCCTAATAGAAATCTGTCAGAATTGCTTAGATATCTTCCGGGTAATTTTGTAAATCCCCTTTCACGTAATGATGCAAACTGGGGCTCATATGGTGGCTTAGGTCCTAAATATAACGGTTGGCTCTTAGACGGACTTCCAATCGATTCATTTGTAGATCCAATGAGTTTAGATTTTATTTATCTTGAAAGAATTGAAGTTCATAGAGGACCTGCTTCTGTTCTATATCCCAATTATATGACTATGGATTTTGCAGGAAATGAAACTCCTTTGGCTGGAATTACTAATTTAATAACAAAGGAAAAAATTGAAAAGCCTCTTACAAACATATCTCTTGGCTACGGAACATGGAATACAATAAATGCAAGAGTTTATCATGAGGGAAATGCCGGTCCCTTTAATTTTTTCCTCGGTGCAAACTTTGAACAATCAGATTACACCAATTATGGAACAGTTCCTTCATGGCTTAGTATGATAGATGATCCAGAATATAAGAAAATCAAGGGCTATATTAAAACAACTTATTTCTTTACACCTGATACTAAGATTTCACTTTTTGTTCATCATACAAAGCATGATGGAGATGCTGGGAGACCTAATAGAGGTTATGACCATCAGTATGATGTGATAAATCTCAATTTTTCCTCTTCTCTTTTTAAGGATTTTATTCTCAATATAAAATCTGGTTATAGATATTATAATCGCTCTTGGGAGGAAGATAATTATCCAAATGATTTGAGCTTAAAAGAGGAAGATGGAGTAAAACAAAACATCTTTCCCATTGACATATCTTTAATCTACAAACATTTAGATAAAAGCATTCTTACCTTTGGAATTGATGCTCAGTTTTCAACCTATGAAACATATGCAAAAAAAGGAGGTAATAAAAAAATTGGAAATGACGTTAGTGCCAAGAGTTTTGGCATATATGCACAGGAAAAACTTATAATTGATAAATGGGTATTTAGAGCAGGTTTAAGATACAGTTACACAAAACATGAATATGACCTGTTGGGAGAAGTTGAACCTGGTATATCTTCAAAATCGTGGGATCAACTTACATGGACAGCTGGATTGAGATATAATTTTACTGATAAGTTTGGTATTTTTGCCAATGCTGGGTCAAGCTATCTTGTACCTTCAGCAAAATCTGTAGGCGGGACACTGAAGGAATCTGACAGAGGTGTTCCTGGCAAGAATGGTCAGCTACCTAACCCTACCCTAAAGCCAGAAAAAGGCTATAGTTTTGACCTTGGAACAGACTTGTGGGCTATGAATAATTTATATTTTAGTTTGAGAGCCTTTTATCATATTACTAAGGATACTATTGTGGAGAATGTGGTTAGCAATAATCCCTCTCAATCTCAGTCAGTTAATGCTGGAAAAGCATATACAACAGGCGCAGAACTTGAGGTTCAGCATTTCTTAAGTGATAATTTTAAATGGTTTTCAAACCTTACTCTTGCTGATACGAAAGTGAAAAACTCTTTAGATAAGAATCAAGATGGTAGTGATATCCCCTTTGTGCCAGAATTTGTAGTGAATGCAGGATTTACAGCAGATCTTCCCCTTGAATTTAAAGTTTCTCCCTATATACAATATGTAGGAAAATACTATGACAGCACTGATAAAACGAATAGAAAAAGTTTTGGAAAATATGCTACCGTTAACTTCAATATAAGAAAAGAAATTTTCAGATCAGAAAAGTATTACTCCAACCTTATTCTTGAAGTAAACAATCTTTTTGATAGAAAATACGAAATGCCTTGGCAATTTCTGGATCCTGGATTCAATGCTATGCTAAGATGGGAACTAAACTTCTAAAATTTGGGAGCGGCTCTTACCGCTCCCTCATGGTATCAATATTTTTAATTCTTTATTTTTTCTTTCCAAAGCATGTAGCAGCAGATATCGTCGTCCATGATTTCAGGGAAAAAACAATTAAACTAAAAAGACCAGCAGAGAGGGTCGTCTGCCTTATTGAAAGCGCTCTTACAGGAATTTACATGTTGAGAAAGCAAGAAAAGCTTGTTGGTATACCTACAAATGTTTATGATGAAGGTTACTATTATAGTGAAACTTTTAAATATTATTCTCTTTTAGACGAAAGAATAAGATTAAGAAAAATTCCAGCAGTTGGAAACTGGGAATCGGTAAATTTAGAGAAAATAATATCAATAAAGCCAGATTTAGTGATAATATGGGCGAATCAGACAGATGTAATCGAAACACTTGAGAGAATCGGCATTCCTGTTTACGCCGTATTTATAACAAAAATTGAAGACATCTTTAAAGAGATAAGTGATTTTGGAGTTATGCTTGGTGCAAAGAGTCAGGCAGAAAAATTAATAAATTTTGTAAAGAGAGAAATTACAGATATTGAAAAAATTGCCTTAAAAATAAGGTCTCCTAAGAAATTATTCTACAGTTGGGCTCAGCTTAATTTTCTTCAGACCTCCTGCAAAGGAAGTATCGTTGATGAGATAATACTTAAGATTGGTGCTAAGAACATATGTGGGGATATAGAGGGAGAATCTAAGGTTTTAACTATGGAAAAGCTTATCCTTCATAATCCAGACGTTATAGTTATGTGGCATTCAAAATTTTTAAAACCTGAGGATATAAGGAAAAATAAACAATACAGAACAATTACTGCTGTTAGGAGAAATTCGATTTATCAGTTTGATGAGACATTTATATTTGACTTGTGGACATTGAAATTTTTGTATGCTATGAAATTCATGGCAAAAGCAGCTTATCCCGAAATTTATACTTTTGAACTGGAAGAAGAAAAAAGAAAGATAATTAATTTTTTATATGGAAAGAAACTTATAAATTGATTGTTTTTCTCAGCATTAATTCTTTTGATTGAATTTTTTGCATAATTGATATGAAAAATTTTATTAAAATTGACAAAAAGATTTTATCTTTTTTATAATATTCCTACCCAAGAAGGGTCACTTAAGGTCATGAAGGCCTTGGAGGGAAAGAATCCCATCCAAGGCTTTTTTTATGAATTAAGGCTCATGAAGAGTCTCAATCCTCTCTGAAGAGAGAAAGATCATTATTTATCAATTTAAGGAGGGTTGAGATGTTTTATTTTTTAATTTTTATTTTATTCTTCTTTCTTTCATTTTTTAATCATGCCTGGGCTGAGCAGAAGTCTAAAGAAGCTGACTTAGAGGAGACAAGTTTAGGTGAAATTGTTGTAACTGCTACAAGAACTGAAAAAGAGGTAGAGTCTGCTCCAGCCAGTGTAAGTGTTGTCTCAAAGGAAAGAATTGAGCTTAAAGCACCTAAAACAATTGATCAAGCATTAAATGACACTTCTGGGTTGTATATTGAAAGACTAAGAGGAATAATGGAAACCCGTCTCTCACCGATAACTATAAGAGGAATTTCTGGACAACCAAGAGTTCTTATGCTTAGAGATGGAGTTGTCTTAAATGATCCTACTACAGGTCATGCAAGATTTGGAGGATTTTATCCAGAGGATCTTGAAAGAGTTGAAGTTGTAAAAGGTCCTTTTTCTTCTCTTTATGGTGGTCATGCCATGGGTGGAGTTATAAATTTTATTACTAAGATGCCAGAGAAAAGGGAATTTGTCTTTAAGTCAGGATACGGTTCCAGTTGGCAAAGGAATGAGGCATGGGATGATCTAAGGAGATTCTATATTTCCTATGGAGATAAACTATGGGATAAACTAAACCTATTTCTGAGTTATGGCTTTCAGAGTACAAATGGTTTTCCCATGGAGTTAAATGTAATAGATGAAAGACGATTCCAGCCTCCACCAAATATATTTGGATATGAAAATACTACAACACCAAAAGGCGAAAGGGCTTTTCTTATTGGTGATAGAGGAGATAACCTTTGGTGGGATGATGGAATAACCTTTAAACTTCAATATGATTTTACGAAAGATACGAAGATAGGGTTTTCCATTGTGAGAAATCGTTATGAGCAAAATAATAACGAACCTCACACTTATTTAAGAGACCAATCTGGAAATGCTGTGTGGAGTTATGGAGTTTCTCCTCCGCCCAGAAGAGTAGATGAAAATACTTTTCTATCTGGTGGAGGAGGAAGAATTCAAAATATATATGCCTTAGATTTTGAAAGCAATTTATGGAAAGATCTAAGGATGAAATTAAAACTCTCCTATTTTCATACTGAAAGAGATTGGTATGTAACTCCCTTAAGTAGCGCAACAAGATTTGGTTGCGGTTCAGATCCCAAACAATGTGCTACTGTAACTAATACTCCTGCAGACTCATACATGATAGACATACAGTTTAGTCTTCCCATTTTTACAAATCAAATCCTTACTTTTGGTGGTTCCTTTAGACAAGATAAAGGAAATACAAAGGAAGAATATTTAAGGGATTGGAGAGATGAAAAATCAACCACCACTCTTTCGCAAGAATTCAGGGGAAAAGGTAGAACATATTCCTTTTTCATTCAAGATGAAATTATGATAATTCATAATCTTACAGCCTACTTAGGTTTTAGGCAAGATTGGTGGAAGACATATGATGGTTACATTGACAAGGTGGGACAATCTGGCTATCCCAGATCATATCCTACAAGATCTGTTTCTTCTTTTAGTCCGAAATTTGCCTTGGTATATAAACCTTTTAAAGATACCACTTTGCGTGGATCAATTGGAAAGGCTTTCAGACCTCCCACAATTTATGAACTTTATAGAGACTTTATTCCTCCAGATAAAATACTGCGGATGGGAAATCCTGATCTTGAGCCAGAAAAAGTCATATCTTGGGATTTAGGAATTGAACAAAAGCTTTGGAAAGGATCAAAAATCTCTTTAACATATTTCGAAAACTATTTAAAGGATTTAATCTATTATAGGGATTTAGGTCAACAAAGAAAACAACTTGTTAATGTGGGAAAAGCAGAATCCCGTGGAATAGAGTTTGAATTTGAACAGAAATTTGAAAAATGGCTAAGATTATTTGCAAATATTACCTATACTGATTCCGAGATAAAGGAAAATGAGGCATCTCCAAGAACTGTTGGATGTAGACTCACCTACATTCCACTTTGGACTGTTAACTCAGGAGTAGAGATTGACAAGTCAGGATTTTCAGCAACTCTTCTTGGTAGATATGCTGCTAAGAGATATCTAAATGATGATAATTCTGACAAAATAAATAATGTATTTAATTCTCTTGATCCCTATTTTGTTGTAGATGGAAGAATTGCTTATCAAATAACAAAATTTGCAAAGCTCGGTTTTTCAGTGGAGAACATTTTTGACAGAAAGTACTATACATGGCATAAAGCAGCAGGAAGATCATGGTTTGCAGATATTACATTAAAGTTTTAAGGGATTCATAGAGAAAATGGAAAAAATCTTAGCCTTAACCACTATCAACGACATGACAGCCATTAGAGAGGCTGTTAAACAGATAAGAGAAGAGTATGGCAATATTGTAGCAGTAAAGAAAATTTACCTTGATGATTATGAAAATCCTGATATTTCCCTCGATGAACTAAAAGAGGAAATAGAAAATTCTCATATTTTGCTTATTGACATACGAGGAGACAATAGATTAAGCCGTAAACTTCACCTTCTCCTTGAAGGAAAAGAAAAAACAGTGGTTGTTTTGGTGGCAAGTGGACAACATATCTGGAAGCTTTTAAAAATGGGAAAATTTAAAGGTGAGATGATCTTTAAAGGTGAAGAAAAAGAGTTTAATCTTCAAACTTATCTTAAAGTGAAGAAATTCTCCGAGTTAACAGAAAAACTTGGTAAAATTCTTCCCTTCGGAACATTAAAAGATATGCGGAACTGGGTTTTAGCTCAGCAATATTACAATGAAGGGGATCCGGAGAATATAAAGAGTCTTATTCTCATGCTTCTGAAGGAATATGCAGGAGTGAAAGGTATTAATAAAATTCCACCTCCAAGAATTTTCGAGTATGGAATATACTTACCTAAAAGAGGCTTTTTTTATGACATCCACGAATTTAAAAAAGCTCTTCCCTACAATCCTGAAAAGAATACAGTGGCAGTTTTAATGTATGGTGGCATGCACTTCAACGAATGTAAGGTGATGGCAGATTCACTTTTTGAGTACTTGCATAATGATTTAAATTTGATTTTTATTGCATCTAAGGTACAGTTTAATATTGAAGCCCTCCTAAAATATCTCAAAAATTTAAAAGTTGATTTACTTTTGAACTTACAATACTTCAGAATTCATGGTGGTCCCTACGGAGGTGAACCAGAACCTACCTATCAGCTTTTAAAGGAGTTAGATATTCCTCTTTTATGTGGGCTTAGAGCTTCCTCTACTGACTTAGAAAAATGGAGGATTAGCAAAGAGGGATTAAATCCAATTGAGATTGTAATTGCTGTTACTTTACCAGAGCTTGACGGAGCCATTGAACCTATTTTTATCTCAGGGTTAAAAAGTTTTGATGATCCCCTTATAGGTAAAATAAAAGAACCCAAAGCATTAGAGGATAGAGTAGAAAAACTTGCTAAAAGGATCAAAAATTGGATTATTTTGAGAAATACTCCTAATGAGAAAAAAAGAATTGCCATTCTAACTTACAACTATCCTCCAGGAGAGGAAAACTTAGCCAGTGCTGGTTATTTGGATGTTTTTGAAAGTTTGAGGATATTTTTAGAAAGATTAAAAGAAAGAGGGTATAAATTAGACAAATCATTCACTGATGTTAAAGAAATCTTTCTTTCCAATGCAATACTTAATAGTCCAAAGTATACTGATAAGATGCCTTCCATTAGGATACCTTTCTCTGAATATCTCTCTTGGTTTGATAATCTTTCTGATAATGTCAAAAAAAATGTTATTGAACATTGGGGAAAGCCTCCAGGAAATATAATGGTTGACAAAAAGGGCAATATTTTAATTCCAGGGGTATATTTAGGAAATATCTTTATTGGAATTCAGCCATCAAGAGGTGTTCATGAGGATGTTGATAAAGCCTATCATGACAAAGAATTGCCTCCTCATCATCAATATTTAGCTTATTATTTTTTCTTAGAGAGAGTTTTTCAAGCTCACGCAATAATACACTTTGGGATGCATGGAACTTTGGAATTTACTAAAGGTAAAGAGATTGCCCTTTCCTCAGAGTGTTTTCCAGATATCCTTATTGGAAATATGCCACATATTTATTATTACTGGATTGGAAATCCATCAGAGTCAACAATTGCTAAGAGACGTTCTTATGCCCTTTGTATTTCCCATGCATCTCCGCCCATGAAAACTTCAGGACTTTATGAAAAATATATAATTTTAGAAGATTTACTGAATCAATACGAGGAAAAAAAGGACGAAAAAACTTTAGAAGTTATTAAAGAAATTGCTTCAGAGCTACATCTACCCTCAGATGTCTCTGAAATAAGAAAAGAACTATATAGAATGAAAAGGAGGCTTATTCCTTGTGGTTTACATGTAATGGATAAAAAATTAGGGGAAGAAGAAATGATTGATTATCTCCTTGGTGTTTTACGAATTGACCGTGAATTTCCCTCAATTCTTAAATTAGTAGCAAATAATAATGGGCTTGATTGGGATAAAGTAAAGGAAACTAAATTAGCCACCGAAATAGAAAATCAAGCAAAAGAGGTAATAAGGGATTTGCTTAAAAATAATCAAATTAAGGGGCTACAAAAAGAATACCAAGACTTTGTAAGAAAGATTGTAGAGAATATTTATCGATCATCAGAGAGTGACACTCTGTTACTCGCATTAGAGGGTAGATATATCCTCCCAGCTCGAGCAGGTGATCCTATTAGAGATCCAGAAGTTTATCCCTCTGGTAGAGGCATGTATGCCTTTGATCCAAGACTCATTCCAACTATTGCAGCAGAGGTGAGGGGTAGGAAAGCTGCTGATCTATTAATTGAGTCTTATTTGAAAAAATACGGAAAATTTCCAGAGAGTGTTGGGATTATTCTTTGGGGATTTGAAACTATGAAAACAGGCGGCGATACGATTGCCACTATACTTAATCTTCTTGGAGTAAGGATAAAACATAAAAAGAATCCTTGGTTAAAGGAGCTTGAAGTTATCCCTTTAGAGGAACTAAATAGGCCAAGAATAGATGTTTTGATAACTATTTGTGGAATTTTTAGGGATACCTTTGGTACCCATATTGACCTAATAAACAGAGCCATAAAAATGGTTGCAGTATTAAATGAACCTCCTGAAAGGAATTTCGTCAGAAAGCATTCTCTTCAGCTAAGGAATAATTTAGATGATCATGCCCTTGCCAGAATTTTTGGTCCCTCTCCCACAGAGTATGCTACATCCATGAGAACATTGGTTGAAAGTAGTGCCTGGAAAGATGAAAGGGACTTAGTAAAAAGCTATGAGGAAAGCATGTGTTATGCTTATTTTAAGGGAAAAATAGAAAAGAACGAGAAAGCCTTTTCAAATCTCGTAAAACTCATTGATATAGTAACTCAGGAAAGAGATAACACTGAATATGAGGTAACAGACTTGGATCATTACTATGAATTTTTAGGAGGTTTATCCAGAACTGTTCAAGATAAGAAGGGACAAAAAGCTGAAATTATGGTTATAGACTCTACGGAAGAGGATGTCTTTGCAGAAGATCTAAAATTATCCATAGAGAGAGCTGTTAGAACAAGAATCCTCAATCCTAAATGGATAGAGGGAATGTTAAAGCATAATTTTCATGGTGCAAAGAAAATAAAAGATAGAGTTGAATATCTTCTTGGTTTTGCTGCCACCACTGGAAAAGTTGAAAATTGGATCTTTGATGACATAGCAGATAAGTTTATTTTCAACGATGATATGAGAAATAAACTTTATGAAAACAATCCTTATGCAACGGTTAAAATGGCTGAGCTTTTGTTTGAATCTGCAAAAAGAGGTTATTGGCGAGTGGATGAAGAGAAAATGGATAAATTACTCCAGTTAATAATGAATACTGAAGAAGATATTATGGATGAGGATAAAGTTTTAAAGTAGGATCAAAGATAAAAAGGAGAAGAATCATGCATAATAGGTTTAGGAATCTATCAATAATGATCATATTTAATTTGATTCTTATAGCAGGAATTGCCAATGCTTCTAGTATTAATCTAACTGACAAATTAAATAGAAAAATTAGCATAAACACTCCAGTGAATAGGGCTGTTATTGTAATAACTTATGAACTTATTCCAGCTTTAAATTTATGGAATCAAGTTGTGGGTGTTTCAAGATGGGCTGAAGAAGAATGCGGGCTTTATAAGGCATTAATAAGTGATAAACCCTCTTATGTTAGACCAAAGATAGGTACAGGAACTGATATTAATGTTGAGTCCATAGTGAAACTGAATCCTGATATAGTAATAACTTGGACATATAATCCTGAAGTGATATATTTTTTAGAAAAAAAAGGTCTGAATGTAATTGGAATTTATCCAGAGAGTTTAAAAGAGCTTTATGATGTGATAAGATTACACGGAAAAATTTTCGGGAAAGAAAGGAGAGTAAGAGAAGTATTTTTTGAGATGGATAAAATCTTAAAGTTAATTACTGATAGAGTTAAAAAAATCCCGGCTGAAAAAAGAAAAAAGGTTTTACATCTAGTTCATACTCCTACAAGAGTTTCTGGCGGAATAGGAATAACTAATGAAATCATAAAGATTACCGGAGCAATCAATGCAGCGGAGAGAATAAATAATAATTACATTGACATTTCAATGGAAAAAATATTCCAATGGAATCCTGATGTTATTTTTATATGGGGTAATGCAGGATACAATGAGTCATGGCTCTATAATAATTCTCAATGGAACCAAATAAGGGCTGTAAAGAATCGTGAAGTTTATAAACTTCCTAAGTGGTCTACTTGGTCACCTCGTGTTGCACCTATTGCCCTCTATATGGCAATGAAAATTTATCCTGAGGTATTTAAAGACATAAATTTTGAAGAAATAGTGGATAATTTTTATAAAAAAGTATTTGGAATCTCCTATTACAAAGTTAGACAATATGAAGAGTATTAAAGTAGTAATTATAATCCTATCCCCTTTTTTAGTTGCTTGGTTTGCACTCTTTTTTGGTGCTTATGATGTTAGTCCTCTTATGGTAATAAAGATTCTTATTAATGAAGGCTTCCACTTTTTTGAAATAGGAGACATTCCAGAAAAAGCCATAATTTTTGATATAAGACTTCCAAGGGTCCTTCTTGCAGGAATTGTTGGTGCAGCTCTTTCCTGTGCTGGAGTTACACTTCAAGGAATATTTCGTAATCCCCTTGTAGATCCTTTCATCCTTGGAATTTCCGCTGGTGCAGCCTTCGGATGCGCCATTACTATTGGATTTTTAAGTTTTCTTCCACTGCAGTTTACAGCTTTTATCTTTGCCATTATTTCAGTAATTATTGCTTATAGTATTGCAAGGTTTCAAGGAGAGGTTTCTCGGCTTCCTTTGATTTTATCAGGAATTATTGTTTCAGCCTTTTTTACAGCCATGGTTTCCATAGTGAAATTTCTTGTAGATCCACACAAACTTCAAAGCATTGTTTATTGGCTTATGGGAAGTTTTAGTCTTGCGGACTGGAGAGCTGTAAAAATTTCTCTCCTTGGATTTTTAGCTGGAGTATTACCTATCTTTCTTATGAGATGGAGACTTAATGTTATGAGTATGGGAGATGAAGAGGCAAAAGCCTTGGGAGTACATGTAAAGAGAGAAAGAATACTTTTTATTGCCTTTTCTACATTGGCGGTTGCTACAGCCACATCTTTATGTGGCATTATTGGTTGGGTAGGGCTTATGGTACCCCACCTTGTGAGAATGCTTACAGGACCAGACCACAAAACCTTAGTACCATTAAGTATTTCAGCAGGTGCAGCCTTTATGATAGCAGCAGATACAATTTCAAGAACTCTTACAAGCTTTGACATACCAGTTGGTATAATTACTGCTTTAACAGGTGCGCCCTTTTTCATCTATCTTATGAAGCGTGGTGGGAAAGAGGCATGGGGTAAGTAATGTTAGAGATTAAGAACTTAAGTTTCAGACATAAAGACTCAAAAGAGGACTTGCTCAAAAACATAAGTTTTGATGCCTACAAAGGTCAAATAACAACAATTTTAGGTCCTAATGGTTCTGGTAAAACAACTCTTTTTAAGTGTATTTTAGGATATTGGAAGCCTTCAAAAGGCGATATTATCTACGATGGCAGTTCCATAAGGGATCTTTCCTATTCAAAGAGAGCAAAAATTTTATCCATTGTACCTCAAGAGCATGAGCCTCCCTTTCCTTATTCAGTTTTTGATGTAGTATTAATGGGCAGAGCAAGTCATATAGGAATTTTCTCAACTCCCAGCAAGAAGGATTATGAAATTGCTGAAAAATGTTTAGATATAGTTGGAATTTTTCATTTAAAGGACAAATCCTACACTAAAATCAGTGGTGGAGAGCGTCAGCTAACTCTTATTGCAAGAGCTTTGGCACAGGATACACCTATTATGCTTCTTGATGAGCCTACAAGTCATCTTGATTTTAGAAATCAAATAGTTGTTCTGAAGAAGATTAAAGAGATTGCCATAAACAATTCTTTAGTTATATTAATGACTCTTCATGACCCAAATATGGCAGGTATTTTTTCCGATAAATTGATTCTTATTAATTCTGGATTGAAAATTGCTGAAGGGAGATCTAATGAGATCATCTCAGAAACGCACATTAAAAAAGTTTATGGTGTGGAGGTAATTAGAATAAAATTTGACGGATATAATTTAATTCACCCGAAGATATAAAAGTTTAAAAATGTTAAATATAAAATCAAAGGGGATTTAGACTTCATAAAGAATACATTGGATAATTTTAATGCAGATTATAAATTACTACATCAATAGACAAAATGAAGGAGGTGCTCTTTTGATTTTCCCTTTTACTGCAATTGTAAATCAGGAGGAGATGAAGCTTTCTCTCATATTGAATGTAATTGATCCAAGCATTGGTGGAGTTTTGATAATGGGAGAGAAAGGAACAGCTAAATCTACTACTGTTAGAGCCTTAGCTGATTTGTTACCAGAAATGGATACTGTTAATTGCAGATTTAACTGTGCACCTCAGGGTCCCTTTTGTACTGATTGTTTAGAAAAAATCCAAAAAGGTGAAAATTTAGAGATTATCAACAAGAAAATGCGCGTGGTTGAACTTCCTTTAGGCATTACAGAAGATAGAGTTGTAGGGAGCCTTGATATTGAAGAGGCAATAAAAAAGGGAGAAAAAAGATTTTCTCCTGGCATTCTTGCTGAGGCTAATAGGAATTTCCTATATGTAGATGAAGTTAATCTTCTTGAGGATCACATTGTGGATCTTTTACTTGATTCAGCAGCTATGGGGATTAATGTGGTTGAGAGGGAAGGGGTCTCTTTTGTTCATCCTGCAAGATTTATTCTTGTGGGAACTATGAATCCTGAAGAGGGAGAATTAAGACCCCAACTTCTTGATAGATTTGGCCTTTGTGTAGAGGTTTATTCCATAAAGGATAAGTTACTGAGGGTTGAGATCTTAAGGAGAAAAGCAGAATACGATAGAGATCCAAGGAGTTTTATTGAAAAGTGGCTTCCCGAGCAAAGGCAATTAGCTCAGAAAATAATGAGAGCAAAAGAGACCTTGAAAAAAATTGAGATTGATGATGATATCATCAGTAAAATTGTTGACATCACAGCAGAACTTAATCTTGATGGCCATAGGGCAGATATAGTTATGCTAAAGGCTGCAAAGGCTCATGCTGCCCTTAATGAGCGAGATAGAATTACTACAGAGGATATAAGAAAGGTTGCTCCTTTGTGTTTGAGACATAGATTGAAAAGACTTCCTTTTGAAGATATTTCTCAAGAATCAGAGAGACTGAAGGAGGTCCTTTCAAGGATTTAAAATGGATTTTTTAGAATTTGTAGATCATGAAAAGGCAAAACTTGCTCTTATACTTAATTTGATTGAACCTAAATGTGGTGGTCTTCTTCTAATAGGTCCTAAAGGAACAGGAAAATCTACCCTCTTAAAAGCTTTTAAAAGTATTGTAAAAGCCTTTCATGTGCCTTTTATTGAACTTCCTTTGAATGCTACTGAAGAAGCCCTCTTAGGTGGAATTGATATTGAGAAGTCTGTGAAGGATGGAAAAAAGATTTTCCAAAGGGGAATTATTTCAAGGGCAAACAATGGATTTTTAGTTATTGAGGACATAAATCTTTTTCCCTTACAGCTACTGTCTTTGGTTTTCGAGGCACAGTCAAGATCTGAAATAGTTATTGAAAGAGAGGGTTTTGCTCTTAGAGAGTTATCCTCTTTTCAAATTCTTGCTACTATGAATTCAGAAGAAGGGGAACTATCTTCTCATTTTCTTGATAGATTTGGTTTATGTGTGGCTATGAATACAATAATTGATAAAGACCTAAGGGAAGACATAATTAAGGTAAATATTAGGAGAGATTCGAAGAATATTAGCCAAGAAGAACTCATTCAAAAAATAAGAAAATCAAAAGAAATCATTAAGTCTGTGAAAGTGTCTGATTACGTGCAAAATCTTATCTCTGAGCAGATCCTAAAAGAAGCGGTAGAGAGTCATAGAGCAGATATTTTTCTATACCATACCTCCAGAGCCTATGCTGCTTTCTTAAGTGAAGGTACTGTAAGGGAGCAACATATTAAAGATATGATTCCTTTTGTTACATTTCATAGGAAAAGATACATATTACCGCAAGAAGAGAGGGAACAAAATGAACGCCACGAAGATAAAAGTGGGGAAAACAAGGAGGAGAATTTTGAAAACTCAAAAAGAAATGAGAACAGAGGAAAATCACATGAGTCATCAAATTTTTCTACCGATAACATTGAATCTCAAGAGTTTCAAACTTTTAAGAGACAAGAGGTTTTTAGCATAGGACAAGCCTTTAAAGTAAAGAGATTTTTCTTTAAGAGAGATAGAATAAAAAGACAGAAAAGTGGTAGTAGAACAAAAACTAAAACTAAAGGTAGGGGTGGTAGATACATAAGAAGTATTTTTAGCAAAACTCCAGAAATTGCCCTTGATGCCACCTTAAGGGCAGCTGCACCTTTCCAAAAAATTAGGGGAAGAAAAGACAGAGTTGTAATCTTAGAAGAAGACTTAAGATACAAAGAAAAAGAGCGTAAAATGGGTCTTAATGTCATATTTTTAGTAGATGGCTCTGGATCTATGGGAGTAAGGCAAAGAATGATAGAGGTAAAAGGTGCTATTCTTTCTCTTCTCATAGATAGTTATCATAAAAGAGACAGAGTAGCTATGATTGTATTCAGAAAAGATAAAGCTGAGACTGTTTTACCTCTTACATCCTCTGTGGAATTAGCTATGAAAAGACTTAGGGAAATTCCTACTGGTGGTAAAACTCCTCTTACAAAGGGTCTATTTGAAGCTTTTAAATTTATCAGGAGATTAAAATTAAAGGAACCACATGCTCGCTTTTTATTATTTATACTGACAGACGGCAAGGCAAATGTTTCCATTAGCGGAAAACCAATATTTGAAGAGATTAAAATGGTTTGTAACTTTCTTAGACAATTAACTCTCACTGACATAGTAGTAATTGATACGGAAAAAAAGACTAATATTATCAAAATGGATTTAGCTTTAAGACTTGCAAGAATGTTAAATTCTGATTATGTTTTGATGGATGAGCTTAAGACAGATTCTATTACTAAATTGGTCAATTTATATAAAAATAGTCAGGAGAGTGGGCATATCAATATTAATTAAAACTGGAGTAATAAAATAGAAAGAAGAGATTTAACAAAATGGACGGTAGGGGATTTGAACCCCCGGCCTCCAGAGTGCGATTCTGGCGCTCTCCCACCTGAGCTAACCGCCCAATTTGATTTATAATATCATATTAAAAGCATTAATTGAAATGGAGGAAAGTTATGAATTGGCAAGAGATAAGAAAAATTGCTAAAGAAAAATTAAAACCATACTGTAGAGTTTGCCCCCTTTGCAACGGTGTTGTATGCGCAGGAGAAGTTCCAGGAATGGGAGGAGTAGGAAGTGGTTCATCCTTTAAGGCAAATGTGGAAGCATTAAATAAGTATAGACTAAATCTGTCTACAATTCATGATGTAAGAGAACCCCGTACATCTATTGACTTTTTTGGAGAAAAACTATCTATTCCAGTTATGGCGGCTCCAATTACTGGAACTACCTACAACATGGGAGGAGCTATAACAGAAGATGTTTATTGCGAAGAGGTAATAGCAGGCTCCCTTCTGGCTGGAACCATTGGATGGACTGGAGATGGTGCTGATCCTTTGATGTTTAGCAGTGGTATTGAGGCTATAAGAAAAAATGGAGGTAAAGGCATTCCAATTATTAAACCAAGGAGTCAAGAGGAGATTATAAGGAGAATTCGTCTTGCAGAGGAAGCAGGAGCAATCGCAGTAGGAGTTGATATAGATGGAGCAGGTTTAGTCACTATGGCTCTTAAAGGTCAGCCAGTAAGCCCTAAATCTCAGAGAGAATTGGAAGAACTTATAAAGTCCACAAAACTTCCATTCATTCTGAAAGGTATAATGACTCTGAGAGAAGCAGAAATTGCTTTTCACATAGGAGCATCAGCCATCGTAGTTTCTAATCATGGTGGCAGAATTCTTGATCATACTCCAGGTGTTGCTGAGGTGTTACCAGAGATTACTGATAAATTAAAGGGAAAGATAAAAATCATTGCTGATGGAGCAGTTCGATCAGGAGTTGATGTTCTAAAACTTTTAGCTCTTGGTGCAGATGCTGTTTTAATCGGAAGACCAATAGTAGTAGCTGTGGTGGGAGGTGGAAGAGAGGGCTTAAATACTTATTTTAACAATATAAAAAATGAACTAAGGCAAGCCATGCTTCTTACTGGTGTTGGAGATGTTAAAGAGGTGAGCAAGAGTATTTTGAGATTTTAGCATATGGTAAAATAGATTTATAAATGCTTGAGTTTTTGCAAGGAAAAGTAGTTGCCCTCAAACCTGACAAGCTGACAATTCATGTTGGTTCAGTGGGTTTTGGTGTGAAGATTCCCTTGAGGTTAGCTGAAAATATAAGAATTGGTCAGGACCTTCAAATCTATACATCCTTAGTTATAAAGGAGGAAAATATAGAAATTTATGGATTTTCAGAAATTTACGAAAAAGAATTATTTGATCAATTAATTAAAATATCAGGCATTGGTCCACGAACTGCCTTGAACATAATGTCAACATATGATTTAAACACTCTTAAGAGCATTATCGAAAAAGAGGATATAAAATCTTTAAGCAGAGTACCAGGAATTGGTAAGAAAACAGCTCAAAGAATTCTTCTTGAATTGAGGGGAGTTTTACCTTCCTTGCTTGTAAAAGAGGACAGGGTTTATGAAGATATTCTCTCTGCTTTGGTAAATCTTGGTTATAGGAAAGCTGATGCCAGAGAGATTTTAGATAAAGTGTACAATAAAGAAAAAGATGAAGCCTCTATAATTAAAGAGTGTTTAAATCTTTTAGCAGGCAGATATGCAGAATAATGAATTATTCGACATAAATCTTAGACCTCGATTACTTAAGGACTTTATCGGACAGAAAAGAATTAAAGATAACATAGAGGTTTTTATTAAAGCAGCTAAGTTAAGAGGAGAACCTCTTGATCATGTTTTATTCTGTGGTCCACCGGGATTAGGTAAAACTACCCTTGCCACTATAATTGCCAATGAATTAGGTGTAAACATAAAAAGTACTTCAGGACCTGTTCTTGAGAGGGCTGGTGATGTAGCAGCTATTCTTACAAATTTGGCAGATAGAGATATTTTATTTATTGATGAAATTCATAGACTTCCAAGAATGGTTGAAGAAATTTTATATCCAGCTATGGAAGATTTTACACTTGACATAATTGTAGGACAGGGTCCTTCAGCTCGCTCCATAAAAATAAATTTGCCTCGCTTTACACTTATTGGAGCAACAACTCGTACAGGTTTAATAACCTCTCCTTTGAGAGATAGATTTGGGGTGGTCTTTA
Source organism: uncultured bacterium (assembly GCA_937998865.1). Lineage (GTDB taxonomy): Bacteria > Nitrospirota > Thermodesulfovibrionia > Thermodesulfovibrionales > Thermodesulfovibrionaceae > Thermodesulfovibrio. The sequence goes on along the minus strand of CALLBR010000020.1, from coordinate 32,608 downwards.
GATTAGAGTTTTATTCTCCTGAAGAGCTTAAGGAGATTGTAAAAAGGTCATCGAATATTTTAGGTATTTCCATTACTGAAGAGGCAGCAATGGAGATCGCCAGAAGGTCAAGAGGAACACCGAGAGTAGCAAACAGATTATTGAAAAGAATCAGAGATTTTGCTCAGGTAAAGAATTTTTTTACTATAGACTTAGAAATTGCAAAGGATGCTTTAATTGCTATGGAAGTGGATGATTATGGATTAGATGAAATGGACAGGAAAATACTCCTCACTATAATTGATAAATTCAATGGAGGTCCTGCTGGTATTGAATCTATAGCAGCTTCCTTAAGGGAAGATAAAGAGACAATTGAGGATGTATATGAACCTTATCTTATGCAAGAGGGTTTTATAGAGAGAACAGCGCGAGGTAGAGTGGCAACTCCTCTTGCCTATGAAATATTGAAGAAAAGAAGATCAGAAAGGTTATTTTAAGATGAAGGTATTGCTTCATACCTGTTGTAGCAATTGTGCTATTTATCCCTTTGAGGTTTTGAGGGGAAAGGGATATGATATAGTTTTTCACTGGTATAATCCTAACATTCATCCCTATTCTGAGTATAAATTGAGATTAGATTCCTTAAAAAAACTTCAACAAATCTGGAACTTAGATATTTTATACGAAGATGATTACAGAGATTTTTATAAATTTTTAAGATTAGTCTCCGGAAAAGAAAAAGAACGCTGTAATATTTGCTATAGATTAAGGCTCGAAAGCACCGTAAAAAAAGCAAAAGATTTAGGAATTCCTAATTTTACAACCACTTTACTGGTAAGTCCCTATCAAAATTTTGATAGTATAATAAAAAGAGGTAATGAATTATCAGAGAAATACGGGATTAATTTTTTGGAAGAAGATTTTAGGAGTGGTTTTAAAAAAGCAATGACTATTGCAAAAGCCTTAGAATTATACAGACAAAGATACTGTGGATGTATTTATTCTGAGGCTGAAAGATATATAAGGAATATATCTTATGAATGAGATAGGGAAAATTCTTATAATATTTGGTTTAATATTGACATTAACAGGATTGCTACTGTTATTTTTTGGAAAAATTCCACTAATTGGTAAATTACCAGGAGATATAATTGTTGAGAGAAGAAATTTTGTTTTTTACTTTCCTTTGGCAACATCCATTTTAATAAGTGTTATAATTAGTCTCATAATTTATCTGCTGAGCAAAAGATGATGTTCATAAAGATACTATTGCTCCTCCTTATCTTTATACCCTCTCTGTGTAAATCTTCTGGTTTTGATGAGATAGATAGTTCTCAAATAAGGGTACTTTTAGGGGAAATTAAGGCAAAAGGTAAAGATCTTGAAAAAATCAAAATGGTATCTTCAAGGGTCATCATTGATGGTTCAACTTATGTAGGTAAAATAGAAATTTGGAAAAGTACTGAGGGATATTATTTGATAAATGTCGTTAATCTTGAAGATTATGTCAAAGGAGTTGTGGCTTCTGAGGTAGGAATAAATTGGCCCTTAGAAGCCCTTAAGAGTCAGGCTGTGTTAGCTCGTACTTATGCAGTAGCTCACATTTTAAGAAACAGAAATAGAAATTTTTATGATGTAACATCAACAGTTTTTCATCAAGTCTACAACCTAGATAAAATAACAGAAGAGGTAGAAAAGGCAGTAAGAGAAACTGAAGGAGAAATATTAATCTATAAAAATGAACCAATCATGGCTTTTTATCATGCCTGCAGTGTTGAAAGAACAGAAGATGCAAAGGAAGTCTTTGGGAGAGAGTATCCCTATTTAAAATCTGTAGAAGTTCCTTTTACCCCCTCTCCTCATAACTTATGGGAAAATAAGATTTCTTTTGATTTACTTGAAAAGATTTTACAAATGGATAGTATAAAAAATGTTGAAATCATTAGCTTTACAAGTACAGGAAGAGTTAAAGAATTGAAATTTTCTAATGAAAAAAATTCAAAGACAATAAAAGCAACTGAACTAAGAAGGCTTCTTAATTGGAAAATTTTACCAAGTACCTCTATAACTAACATGAAAATTGAAAAGGATGGAGTAATTTTTGAAGGGAAAGGATATGGTCATGGAGTGGGTATGTGTCAGTGGTGTGCCTTCCAAATGGCTCTTGATGGAAGAAATTATAAAGAGATTCTTCAGTATTTTTATCCTGGCACGAAACTGGTCAGAATGAATGGAACTAACTGAATTAGAGTATTTTTTACCTTCAGAATTAATTGCTCAAAAGCCACTTAAAGAAAGAGATCAAGCAAGACTTCTTGTTTTACATAAACAAAGGGGTGAAATTGAGCATAGAATATTTTACGAAATAGTTGAATACTTAAATCCTGGTGATATGCTAATAATTAATAATACAAAAGTTATACCTGCAAGAATCATCGCAAGAAAACCAACAGGAGGTAAGATTGAAATTCTCTTAATCAGAGAAAAAACCTCTGATGATGATAGTTCAAGGTGGGAAATACTTAGCAAGGGAGAATATGAGGGTAAAGTTTTTGTTGAAAAATTTGAACTCATTATAAGAAAGAATGCTGAGGGTAAAGAGATTATTTTCCCCCACATGAATAACTCTTTAGCTAAGGAGTTTATCAAAAAAAAAGGAGTGATCCCTCTTCCTCCTTATATAAAGAGAAAACCTGATGAGGAGGACAAAGGAGAATATCAGACTGTATACGCAAAAAAGGAGGGTTCTATTGCAGCTCCAACAGCAGGTTTACATTTTACTGATAGACTTTTAGAAAAAATTAAGCAAAAAGGTGTCCTAGTAAGAGAGATAACTCTTCATGTAGGAATCGGAACTTTTAAAATTATAAAAGAAAAGGAAGTGGAGAAACATAAGATGGAGGCAGAATATTTTGAGATTAGCAGAGATATTCTTTATGAAATTGAGAGAATAAAGAAGGAAGGCTATAGAATTTTCTGTGTTGGAACAACATCCACAAGAGCAATGGAAGGATATGCCTCTGGTATATTTGAAGAGCAAAATTCTGATGAGAAAACCCTCAGAGGTTTTACTAATATTTTCATATATCCGGGCTATAAATTTAAAATAGTTGATGCTTTAGTTACAAATTTTCACCTTCCAAAATCTACCCCCCTAGCTCTTGTCTATTCCTTTTGTGAGAGTCAAAAAGTTAAAAAAGCTTATGAAGAAGCTATCAAGAAAAGATATAGATTTTTCTCATATGGAGATGGTATGTTAATCATATGAAACAAAAAGGAGATGAGTTAATAGTAATAAGCAAAAAAATTTTTTTCCTTATTTTATCAGGATGTGTAGTTTTAGGAGTTATTTTAGGTTTTTCTATATCTTTTATTGCCTCTCCTAAGAAAGAGGTAGAAATAAAAAAAATAGAGGATTCAGAAAAAACTGTTTTACCATCTACAGTAGAAACTGCTTTAGCAAAAAAACAGGAACCTATAAATTTGCCAAGTGAAACAAATAAAAATGAAGCAAAAGCTAATGAGTCAAAACAAAAGGAATCCAATGAAAGTGAAATTAAAGATAAGGAGATTCCTCAGATTTCAGCTGACAAAGAGAAATTAAAAGAATCTGAAAGAGAAAAATTAAAAGAAAAGGAGCCTCAAACTTCAAAGACTGAAAAACCAAATCAAATTCATGAGACTCAATCTCAGATAAAAACTCAAGATAGGATTAAAAGTCAGAATACCGAAAAAATGCTTTCGCAAACAAAAAAAGGAAAGAAAATATCTAAGTCCTTTTCACAGAACTTTTATACCGTCCAGTTAGGTGCTTTCTCTGAACTTACAAATGCAGAGACTTTGTTAGAAAGATTAAAGAGTAATGGTTATCAGGTCTATTTAACAAGGGAAGATAATTACAAAGTAAGGATAGGAAAGTATCTGAAGTTTTCTCAAGCTAAAAAAGTATCAGAGGAGCTTCGGTCAAAGGGCTTTGAGAACTTTATATTGAAAAGAAACTTTCAAAGGAGGTAAAAAATAGGACGCATAATCGAATTAAATGAAGAAAGAGAATATCCCTTTATTCATGGTGCATTAGACAAGATATTAAAAATCATAGAAGAAGTTTTAAATGTTACTTTGAGTATCAGGGGTAATAAACTTATTATTCAAGGAGAAGATGAAAGAGACATACAACAGGCTGAAAAAATAATAGAAGAGATAAGAATTGTTAATAAAGAAGGATACATAGTAAAACCAGAAGATGTAATGCATTCTTTACAATCTCTTAGAGAAGGGAAGCCAGTTTCCATTTTAGGACTCTTTAAAGGTGGTATTCCTATTCCCTCCAAGAAAAGGATCATAATACCCAAAACAGAGACACAAAAAATATATACAGAGGCAATGTTAAAGTATGATATTGTCTTTGGGATAGGACCAGCAGGTACAGGCAAAACCTATCTTGCTATGGCTATGGCAATACATTTTTTGCTTAGTCGTGTGGTGTCCAGAATTGTGCTTGTGAGACCTGCTGTAGAGGCAGGAGAGAAATTAGGCTTTTTACCAGGTGCTATTGAAGAAAAAGTAAGTCCTTATTTAAGACCACTTTATGATGCTCTCTATGATATGCTTGATCTTGATAAAGCCTCTAAATTAATCGAAAAAGGAGCAATTGAAATTGCTCCCTTGGCTTTTATGAGAGGAAGAACTCTTAACGATGCTTTTATAATTCTTGATGAAGCTCAAAACACTACTACTGAACAGATGAAGATGTATCTGACGAGGCTTGGTTTTGGTTCAAAAACAGTTATTACTGGAGATATAACGCAAATTGATTTGCCACCGCAGAAAAGTTCAGGTTTAGTAGAAGCTCTCAAAATTTTAAAAGATATAGAGGGAATTAAAATTATTTATTTTACTGACAAGGATGTTGTCAGACACAGACTTGTACAGGAGATAATAAAAGCCTATGAAAAATATGAAAGACATTCAGAATCTTAAATCACAAAATTCCTCAAAACCATATATAAAAAGATTTATTGAAAGACTAAAGCAAAATAAAAAAAGTCAACTAAAGATTAATTTTATTGACAGAGAAGTAATTTATCCGCTCATTTTACTCTCCTTATTGATTTCTCTTCTCTTGCATGATTATAAAAGGGGGGTTCTAGCTTTTTTAGGAAGCACAATTTTAGTTTTTATTTTACTTCATTTTTTCTACAGAGACTTAAAAAGATACAAACCAACCTATTTGAAAAAGAAAAAGTCTTTACTTCTCCTCAGTAGTCTTTTGATTTTAAATTTAGTAGTGGCAAGGGTATTTGAACACCTCTTTTATATTTTTTCAAAGGGTATGGGCATAGAAAATCCAATTATTCATTATTTTGGTATACCCTTGGCAATTGGTGCAGTTATAGTTGTAATGGTTTTTGATTTTCACACAGCTATAATATTCTCTCTTGTATTAAGTTTAATGATAGGTATTTGGATTAAAATCTCTCTATTTCCTCTTTATGTTTTCATTACCTGTCTGATTGCTGCTTTTGCTCTTTTTAGAGTAAAGAAAAGAAGTGATATAATCAATGCTGGTTTTTATATAGTTTTATTGACATTTATTTCCTCTCTGTCAATTTTATCTATTACAGATGGATTTAAAATTGAGTCTGTTTATTTTTTACTTGTTTTTTCCTTGACTAACGGATTTTTTGTATCGGCTCTCTGTTTTTCCTTCTTACCTGCCTTGGAGAAATTTTTCAAAATTGCTACTCCTTTAAGTTTAATTGAACTCCTTGATATTGACCATCCTTTGTTGAAACATCTCTCGGTGGAGGCTCCTGGTACTTATCATCACAGCATGATTGTAGGCAGTCTTGCAGAATCAGCAGCAGAGGTTGTAGGGGTAAATCCTCTATTAGCTAAGGTGGCTTCCTATTATCACGATATAGGTAAAGTAAGAATGCCAGAGTATTTTATAGAGAATCAAACGGGATGTATAAGTAGACATGAGAAATTAAGTCCCCATTTAAGCAGTATGATCATAATTTCTCATGTAAAAGACGGAGTAGAGCTCGCTGAGGAGTATAATTTACCAGAGATAATAAAAGATATAATTCAACAACATCATGGAACTTCTCTAGTCACTTATTTTTATCAAAAAGCCTTAAAGGAGCAAGAAATTCCACCATCAGAGATAGATTATAGATATCCTGGGCCTAAACCTCAAACAAAGCTTGCGGCTCTTATTATGCTTGCTGATGCTGTTGAAGCCTCTGCAAGAACTCTTGATGATCCCACTCCTGCAAGAATTTCTAATCTCATAGATAAAATAGTAAAAAACATTTTCAATGATGGGCAACTTGATGAGTGTGAAATAACTCTAAAAGATTTAATTGAGATAAAAAAAAGATTCGAACATGTATTAACGGGAATTTTTCATAGAAGAATACCTTACCCAGAGATAAAAAGAGAAGAGAGAAAAGTTGGAAGTTTTAGTTGATATTAAAAATCAGCAAAGAAAGACCAAAATTTCTCAAAAAAGATTGAAAGAAACCACTAAAAAAATACTGAAAATTTCACAAGATTTGGGAATTTTCAAAAGGAAAAAAAATTTTAATATTTTGACAATCTCTATAGTTTTGATAGGTGCAAAAAGAATGAAAGAGCTTAATTATAAATATCGTGGTAAAAAATATGTAACAGATGTGTTATCTTTCTCTTATTTTGAGGATAAATTTTCAATGGAAGAAGTTTATCTTGGTGAAATTGTAATCTGTCCAGAAAAGGCAAAAATTCAATCAAGACAATTCGGTGTAACTTTCTGGCAGGAGATAGAGAGACTAATTATTCACGGGATTCTTCATCTTTTTGGCTACGATCATGAAAAGTCAGCCTACTATGCAAGAAAAATGGCAAAAGTAGAAGGAAAAATTTTAAAGGAATTACAATCCTAATTCTTCAGGAGTGCCTATTCTTCCAAGCACTGCGCTTGCTGCTGCCACAGCAGGATTGCTTAGATATACTTCACTTTCAGGATGTCCCATTCTGCCCACAAAGTTTCTATTGGTAGTTGCGATAGCTCTTTCACCCTTTGCAAGGATACCCATATGACCTCCTAGACAGGGACCACAAGTAGGTGGCGATACAACAGCCTGAGCTTCAATAAATATTTCAAGAAGACCTTCTCGAAGGGCTTCCATGTAAATTTTTTGTGTAGCTGGGATGACAATCATTCTTACCTCTGGATTTACTTTTCTTCCTCTGAGAACCATTGCAGCTTCTCTTAGATCCTCAAGTCTTCCATTAGTGCAAGAACCTACTACTACTTGATCTATCTTAATATGCGTAAGCTCACTAGCAGGTTTCACATTTGATGGAAGATGAGGACATGCCACAAGAGGTGGAATTTTTGAGCAGTCATATTCTTTTATGTCAAAATATCTTGCATCGGAGTCAGAACTATAGAATTTATATGATCTTTTTGCTCTATTTTTCACATACTCCTCTGTAATCTTATCGGGTATAATTATTCCTGTTTTTGCTCCTGCCTCAATTGCCATATTACACATTGTTAGTCTACCGCTCATGGACATGTTGTCAATAACCTCTCCAGAAAATTCCATAACCATGTAGGAGGCTCCTTCTACCCCAATATCACCAATAGTATAGAGAATTAAATCCTTTCCACCTACCCATTTTTGAAGCTTTCCATAGTAAATAAATTTAATTGTTTCAGGTACTTTAAACCAACACTCTCCTGTTGCTATGGCAACTGCTGCATCTGTAGAGCCAACACCGGTGGCAAAAGCTCCTAAGGCTCCGTAAGTACAGGTGTGACTGTCTGCTCCAATTACAAGGTCTCCAGGGAGAACTATTCCCTCCTCTGGCAAAAGTGCATGCTCAATTCCAACTCTTCCTATTTCAAAATAATGTTTAACATTGTATCTCTTAGCAAAATCCTTTAGCATCTTGCATTGTTCTGCTGCTTTTATGTCTTTTTGAGGTGTAAAATGGTCAGGTACAAGGGCTATCTTTTCTTTATCAAAAACACTCTTAACTCCCAATTTTTCAAATTCCTTTATAGCAATAGGTGCTGTTATGTCATTTGCTAAAACTAAATCTACCTTTGCATTGATTATCTCGCCAGGAGAAACCTCCTTTTTACCGGCATGATCTGCAAGAATTTTTTGAGCAATAGTCATTCCCATAAAAACCTCCTCTCTGTTAAATAAATTTATTATTGCACAAAGACTGAAAAATAATCAAAAATATTCGAATGGATGAAATAAGGGAAAGGCTTGAAAAATTATATTGTACCTTCGATTTTAAAAGTGCTGTTATGAATGATCCTATTAAATTCCCTAAAAGATTTGATAATCCCTTAGACATTGAAATAACAGGATTGATTGCCTCTTCTTTTGCCTATGGAAGCATAAGATGTTTCTGTAAATTCCTGGAAGAACTTTTCCTCCTTTTTGGTAAAAACCCTTCAGATTTTATTAAAAATTTTAAACCTTCTTCTATGCTAAAGAAATTGAGAATCAAATATAGATTCAGTAACATCCATGATATTGTAGCTTTTTTGTTCATAATTCAAAAACTAATTGAGAAGTCTCCTTCAGAGTCTTTGAAATATTACTTTCATGCTCAAAATATTGTAGAGGCAATCTTTAATTATACTCAATCAGCTCTCTCTGTTGACCTGTCTCCCATTTACGGAAAGAACATAAAAAGACAGGGCTTACTTCACTTTTTCCCTAATCCTCAGAAAGGGAGTCCCTGTAAGAGGATCAATTTATTTCTTCGTTGGATGGTGAGAAGAAGAGACATAGATTTTGGACTCTGGACAGATATTAAAGCCAATGAGCTTATCATTCCTCTTGATATTCATATTTGGAAAGTTTCAAAAAAATTAGGTTTTACCAAAAGAAATAGCATAAATCTAAAGACAGCATTGGAGATTACTGATTACCTAAGAAGAATAGATCCGGAAGATCCTTTAAAATATGATTTTGTTTTATGCCATGGGCACATTAATTCGTTGCTTTAATTATTGCTTTAAGAAGAGAAATAGACCATGAGATTTGTTGAACTAATTCTTCTTCCGAAGGTAATCTATTCTCTTTAAAACAGGCATTAGCTATCTTTAATGCTGCATTAGCAATAGCGGAAATCTCTTTTTTTAAGTCTTCCTTTGACCTTATATTTAAGTCCTTTATGTTTTTTTCAATTAGAAAGTCTATTTGTGGATTAATGTACAAGGAATGGCTAAAGGATTCATCAAATTTAAAGTGATATTCTTTGTTAAAGTTTCCCTCCAAGGCATAAACTTTTCCATCGCTTGCTGGATATTCTCCATAGGGAAAATTATGAAGTGGCTGTGAAAGATCTCCTATGTAGTGGGCTATGTTGAATAGATAATATTCATAGGCAAGAAGGTTATCCTGAATAGATTTATCGAGTGATTTCATTTTTTCAAAAATCTGTAAAATTTTCCAATAAAGAATTCCCGAAGGATGAGGCACAGAAATTTTGTATCTTTTTCCCTTATTCTCTATTAAAATCTCTTCCACATTAAATCTCTCAATATATTCAGATGTTACAAAAGTATCGGGTGAAGCATTATGATAATGAGATGGAGATAAAAGGTCATAGAGTTCATCTCTAATTATATCAGGCATACAAGCTGCTTCAGGAACTTTTAATCCAGCTTTTTTGGCTATGTATGCATGAGTTTTACAGTCCCATGCATATGAAATAGAAAAAATAGAGAGGATGAGAAGAATCTGAATAACAATTTGTTTTACTCTTCTCATCCTCTTTTGTCCTTATAGTTTATATTGAAGTTGCCATCTAAAGAAGGTAGCATTTTTAGTTTTGTCAGAATAAAAGTTTCCTGGTTCAAAATATTCCAGTTGAATCAAAGCATCCAGATTTTTATTGAATTTATAATTTCCTACTATTGCCCATAGATCTCCTCTATTTTTTCCGTTGTTGGAGAACATGTCTTTGTAAGGACCTGTGGTAATATTGGTTTTTTCATCTGCCCAGAAATGTTGATATGATAAAATGATACTTAGATCTTTTAAGGGATTAAGTTTAAGTTTTGTTACAATACCTTTTATGTTTGTCCAATATCCAGGTATAGGTCCTCCTTTACCAGCTGTTTCAGGTATTAAGGTGTATATTAATAGTTCATTCCATTGGGGAGCTCTTGAAAACAAGGGGTTGAAACCTTCATCTTTAGTTGTATCATTTTTATCACCTGAAAGATATACATATCCTACTTCTAAAGTAGGAGTTAGAGGGCATTTTTTAGCCGTATAGCTTCCAAATAAATATCCACCCACTCCTCTAATTTTATTGTCATTTGCTTCATATTTTCCCTTTTGCAATGCCAATTCTCCTCTTAAAGAGAAATCATTTATTGTAAGAACTGTTCTTAATCCAAAGGTGTTTATATATTTTTCTTTGATGTTATCATAATCTTTTTCTTTTTTATAGATGTAATAAGGTTCTAAATTTAATCCCTCCGTAATTTTATGTCTGCCATAAATCCAGATTCCTCTCTCGTTCGATCCTGTAAGTCTTTTTTTATGATTGATGTAAGCTTTTGATCCATCGTCATAAGAGGGGTGGAGGCTTGGTAGATACTGATCTGTCTTAGGTTCTGAAACATATACCACATCAATGGAATGACCTGCAGCAATCAAAAGAGAAGCTTTTAAGGCATTAAAATAAAAGGTTCTTGAACCATCTCCCGGAGTTCCATCAAAAATTAGGAAGCCTTCGCCATACATGTCTTTTCCAAGAAAATCCTGTCTTCCCAGTCTCAGATTTACCGGAAGATTAAAAGGTTTTTTTATGTCTATATAAAGATTGTCAATTACTAATTCATCTTGATCGAAATGTTTCAGGTTTTTTCCGCCATCAAGAGCAAGTTTGTAAGGACCAGCGAAGTATTTTGGTTCAGTAGCTAATCTTACATATAGATTCAAATCATCATTAAACTTAATATTGTTCCATATTTGAATTCTTAATCGGAAAAAATTTCTATCTGGTTGAGCATTTCTAGCAGTTCCAAGTGATACTACATTATCCCATATCTCTTGTCTTAATCTAATGGAGGCTCCGGGTTCATTTTCAATTCCATAAGAAATAGCTGAAAAATTGAGGATAAATAGAAAACTCATCAAAATTCTTAAAAAAATTTTTTTCATATATCCCCTCCCTAAAAAGAAGTGGAAAATTATAACATAATTTTTACAAAAAAAAGAAAAATTTTTATCATGCTCCTAAATTGCAGACAAAAATATTAACTGTTGGTAAGGCATCTAAGAAGGGCACCTTTTCTGTTATTTTGGGTGAGAATCCTAACTAAAGTAAAAGCCTTTTCAATTCTTAAAACAGTAGATTTTTTCATGGTGGTAAAAAGAGGACTTTTGTTTTTGGAAACTTTATAAAAAGGGATTATTTTTAAAATTATGAAAGATTAATGATTACTTTAAATCACTAATAAATTGATTCTTACCTTTTTTCTTTGCTTCATACATAAGTCTATCAGCCCTATTTATTGCTTGATGAATATCTTCTTCCTTTCTAAGATAAGTTCCGCCACCTGAGATGGTTATCTTAATTATTTTATCTGAATAATGGATGAAGGTGCTTTCGATTAATTTTACTAACTTTCTCCCTATTTCATTTAAGAACCCTAATTTTCTGAAAAATAAAATTAAAACAAACTCTTCTCCTCCCCACCTAATTACCATATCATCTCTTCTTAATGATTTAATAAAAGTCTGTGCAACAGCAATTAAAACTTTGTCTCCCACATCATGTCCATAAGTATCATTTATTTTTTTAAAATCATCAATGTCAAAAAACAAGATGGCCGTATGAAATCCTAATAATTCCATTTCTCTCTGACGAAGGGGATACATAAAATCAAAACCTTTTCTGTTGTAAGCTTCAGTAAGAGAATCCCGGTAGGCTAAGTCAATTAAATCATCTATATGATTGTATTCACTTGTAAATCCTTTAGGAACAAAGAGTTCAATTAATCCTTTTGCTTCATTATCTTCTATAATAGGAATACCTTTAACTCTAACTAACAATCTAAATCCATTTTTATGATGGAGAAATACCTCATCTTCCACCTTTATTTTTTTATTCATGGCAAACACCATGGGACAATCGTTTATACATAACTCATTGCCTTTTTTGTCTACGTGTTTTAGAAGGTTATCTCTACAGCTTTTACCAACAACTTCCTTTGCTTCGTATCCTGTTATTTTCTCTGCCTCCTTATTCCAAAAAATTATTTTCCTTTGCTTGTCTAGTACATAAATACCTACAAAAAAATCATCTAAAAGATTCATTAAATTTTCATCAAGTAACATGATTTATTTTACATCACTTTAGCAAAAAGATTCATAAGGTCTTTCCCCTGCAAAAACATCATAATTAAGCTACAAGAATAGATTGCTTAATTCTTCTCCTTCTTTATGCTGGGTGGAGTATTCCTCTTTGCAGCCTGATATGTAATTGCAAGGAGACATAGTCACAAAGTAATATTTTGAGAGATTACTTCAGGCACAAGGTGGTGCTTTCCCAATAAATAGGAAAGTAAGGATTTTTATAAAGAGAAAAAAGAGATTATTTTCTCTTCCAATTTTATTTGTTTTTTTTTAAAATGACATACTTTGTAAAAAATTTGGTAGAAAAAATACTTGACAATATTTTAAAAATTTGGTATTGTTTACAACAAATCCTTAATTTATCAACTAAAAAGGAGGAGGTATCATGACAAAGGCAGATTTAATCGGGAAAATAGCCACTAAAGCGGGATTAACAAAGGCAGAAGCAGCAAAAGCCCTTGATTCCACTATCGAAGCCATTAAGGAAGCTCTTAAAAAAGGTGAGAAAGTTACTCTTGTAGGGTTTGGTAGTTTCTACGTTTCCAAGAGAAAAGCAAGAAAAGGAAGAAATCCAAGGACTGGACAGGAGATAAAAATTCCTGCCACAAAAGTGCCAAAATTCACAGCTGGTAAAGCTTTAAAAGACGTTGTAAAGTAAATACTAATCAAAGTATTAATCAAGCTGGGAGGGAGATGAGTCTCCTTCCCCAAAATTTACATAAGGTAAGTGAAAATAGAAGAATATTCACTTGTTGATGTAGTTTTTCCTGAGAAGAAACCTACAAAAGGGCAAATAAAGAATCTAATTTTAAACATATCAGATCTCTTTACTAAAAAATCAGAATTTAGAGCAAATGACTATTTGGAAAATGAGGATTTGTTAAAGGGATATTTACTTTATTTTGTTCCTTTAACAATTGAAAAACAATACAGTATTTTTAAAGAGTTATTCAGACATCCTAAATTTAAAAATATGGAAGAACTAAAAGTACTAGATATTGGCTGCGGTCCATCTCCTGCAATTTTGCCCATATTCAGACTTTTAAATGAAAATGTAATAGATTTAGAATTCATAAGATATTTAGGAGTTGAATCACAACAAGGAGCAATTCATTATGCTGAAAAATTTGTGCTTTTTTTTAAAAAACAAGGATTACATCTAAAATACGATTTTTTCAGGGCAAATGCTACCGATTTAGAAATATACAAAAATCTAAAGAAAATCAAACCTGACATTTTAATATTCTCTAATTCCTTAGGTGAGATTTTTGATAAGGGAAATTTTTCCTTTGAAGATTTTGTGAAAATTGTAAAGAATTTCTCACATAAAAATGATAATTTTACACTTATAATAATTGAACCTGGCACAAGAAAGTCCTCTATGAGGCTTCATAGACTAAGAGATGAACTTATAAAAGAGGCAGAACTTTATCCTTTTAGTCCATGTCTTGATAATCTTCCTTGTTCTGCACTCAAGGCAAACAATTGGTGTTATGAAGAGAGAAAATGGACTGCCCCTGAATATTTAAAATTTTTAAGTTCTATGGGATTGCAAATAAATTATATGAAATTTAGCTATATAATTCTCAGAAAGGACCGTATAAACATAAAAGAAACCTTTGAACCTTCTGAGGAGATAATAAAAAATACAAGTCATCTACTCAATGAAAAGGGGAAAAGTAGACTTTGGGCTTGTTGGAAAGGAAGGCTTATTGATATGGAGAAGCTGAAGAGAGATTTTAGTGAAGATGAGGAGTGGCTGAAAATTAGGAAAGGAAGTTATTTTTCTATTAACAAATTTATCCCTATAAGGGATAAGAAGATAAGAATCCCGAGAGATTGTAAAATTAAAATTCTTTATGAACCTTAAAGGACTTATTTTCCGAATTTCTCTCTAAAAAGCTTAGCTCCTTCTTTGCTACTCGTGATAATATCGTCAATGCCAGCGAATTTAAACAAAAGTTTACTCTGATGGATTGTTTCTATGCTTTTTACTTTTTTTAGATTTATTAAGTAAGACTTGTGAATCCTGAAAAAGTTAGAGTCTTTTAGTCTTTCCTCTAACTTTGAAATGGAAAGAGGATAGTATATATAATCTTCTTTTGTCCTGATCATGGAATCTTTAAGTTCTGCTTGAATATAAAAAATATCATGGGAAGAAATGATTTTATACTCACCACAGAGGGTTTTAACCATAAATTTAATATCTTTTTTTGCTTCTTTAAATTTTTCAATTCTTCCTAATACTCTTTTAACATCTTCTAAGGTAAAAGGTTTAAGAAGATAATCAATAGCTCCTACCTTGAAAGCCTCTAAAGCATAATCTTCATAGGCAGTCTGAAATACTATGAAGAGGTTTTCATTTATTGCCAGGAATTTATAAGCTAATTCAAGACCTGAAATTTCAGGCATTTTTATATCAATAAAAGCAACTTCTGTATCAGGATTTTTCTCTAAGATTGAAAGGGCTTCGGAAGGGGAATTGGCTGATAATACTAAATGGCTTCCGCTTTCATTTAGGAGCCTTTTTAATCTAAGGAGAGCTATTTTTTCGTCATCTACTATTAAAATTTTCATTTCTTTAGCTTTATTATAAACTCATTCTTGCTTGCATCTGCTAATTTTATCTCTCCTTTTGATAGAATTTTGAGTCTTTTGGAGAGATTTTCAAGGCCAATACCAAATTTAAGATTTTCTATTTTTTTACCATCATTTGATACACTAATGAAACAAGAAGCCTTGGAAATATTAAAAAAAGATATTTTAATATTTAGAGTTTTGCCTTGAAAGCCATGCTTTATTGCATTTTCCACTAAAAGTTGAATAGAAAAACGAGGAATTAAAAAATCCTTAGCTTTCTCTTCTCCAAAGATATGTAGATTAATCATTCCATCATATCTTAAATTTTCAAGTTCCACATAATTTTTCACATTTTCCAGTTCTTTTGGAATGGGTATAATGTCCTCTTCTTGCATAACTCTTCTTAAAAATCTACTTAGTTTTATGAGAGCCTCTTCAGCTTTATTGCCGTCAATTTTTATAAGTTCAGCAATATTATTTATCACATTATATAAAAAGTGTGAATTTAACTGAATTTGAAGAGACAATATTCTTCCCTCCCGAAGAAGATTTTGTACTTCTTCCATTTTGCCCCTCATACTTATAAAAAGATAGATTATTAAACCCATAAGATAGTTGAGAAATCCAGAAATGAAAGCTATAGTATTTTTATTTTTCAAGATACTCTCAGGAATAGAAATAGAAAAGGTTTTTGCCAGATGAAAAGCTCCATAGAAACCAATAAAACCGGCAGAGAAGGAGAAAAAGGCTGAAATAATCCACCATAGAATAGGTTTTGATATCTTTGGCAAGATATATTTATTGTTAATGCTAATAAAAATAATAGAAAAAAGAGCCATACAGATTCCTAAAATAGAACCAACTAATATACCTTCTTTCCAATCTGCTTCTAAAACCAAATAGATTATTACATTAATGGAAGAAGCAAAAAATAATGCTATAATCAAAACAAAAAACCAATCATAGAGCGATATCTTCAGTTCAAATCTTTTCATGGAAATTTTCTACTAAATTTCTTACACCAATTGAAACACCTATCCAGCCTTGATAACAGAAAGAACTATCTCCTACCAAGTAAAAACCTTTAAAGGGCGTGAAGTTAGAGGGTATCTTCCAGAAAGCATTTTTTCTTGTTATGGGAATACCTCCTACACTTCTTCTCCTTAAATATTTATAAAAGGTCTCAGGTGTAGCAATAAAAGAATCAATAATTTGCGTTTTATTTATTCCAAAGGCTTCTGTAATTTGCTCTTTAATCATTTCACCTAATGTAATTTTCTTTATATTGTAGATTTCCGGAATTAAATCTTTCCATTTTGATATTTTCGTATGACAAGAGGCAGTTAAAATAGTAAGATTTTCTTTTCCATTGAAGAAATTGTTGAAAGAGCAAAAAAGATATTTTGAATCTGTAAAGAGTAAGGGTTTCTTTAGTACTTTTAGATAAAATTTGCCCTCAGGGGAGAAATTTTTTATTACTCCATATAAAACAATAGCTGATTGGTCTGATTTTAGGATTTGATATCTCTCTAAGTATTTTTTCAATTTTATATCCTCTATTATTGAGAAATTTTCCAGAAAGGGTAAAGCAAGAATGACTCTATTGTAAAATTCTTCGCCGAAGACTCCTTTTATGAGATAACCGTTGTTTTTCGTGCTTATAGATGTAACTTCTGTGTTAAGGTGATAACTGAAATTTTTTGCTAATTCATTAATAAAATTATCCATTCCATCAACAGGATATCCAATGCCAGTAAAGGGATAACCAAGGGAAAGTAGAAGAGTAAGAAAGTTAACCTCTCTAATTGTAGACTGAGCTACTATCTTTACATGCGATTCCATAAAATCGTAGTAGTCATTATCTAAATATTGGAAATATTTTTTTAACCCCTCTTGTGCAGGAGTGAGGAAAGAGTAACCATGTTTAATGATAAGTTCTTTGAGACTAAAAAAGCTTTTCAAGCATTCTTTCATAGAGGATAGATTATTATAGTATTCAAACATAAGTATATCGTGAGTTGTGCTGTAGACTTTTCTCCAAAATTTTTCATTTCCCTTATTTGGAAAAACTCTCTGAATTTCCTCTATGGTTTCCTCTAAGGAAGAGGATCTTTTTATTAATCCTTTAGGAGTTAATACAATTATAGAAGGTTCTTGATTTACAATTTTCTGTTTTGTTTGAATTTTTGATAATATTTTTTGTACAGGAAACCCTTCTTTTAAGCCAGCAATAGTGGTAGCACCTATATTGAATTCATAGCCATTCCTTCTAAAACTACCAGAACAACCTCCAAGCCTATTGCTTCTTTCATAGAGATGAACTTGAAATCCCTTTAAGGAGAGGAGTGCTGCAGTGCATACTCCAGCAATCCCCCCTCCAATTACGGCAATTTTTTCATTTTTTTTGGGCATAGACCACATATAGAGGATCTGAAAAAAGACTGCATCCGAAATATTTATCATCATAGGGTCTTCTGAATCCTCTGATAGAATATGTTTTGAAGTTTTTAAATCCTTCGTTCCTTAATAATAACTCTAAAACATAACCCATTCTTTCAAAGTCATGAAGGTCAATCCAGAGTTTAATGACCTTTGGGGGGAAGTATCTATTAGAAAAACTTATTGTGAGAATGCCATCTTTTTTGAGAATCCTATTTATTTCTCCTAATAATTCAGTGGGTTTTGTTACATATTCTATGGACAGATCACAGACTACTGCATCAAATTCTTCATCATGGAAAGGTAAATGGTGATTATTATTTAAGTCATGGATTATAAAACTTTTTAGTCTCCTATTTTGCTTCATTTCCTCTTCATTTAATCCAAGTCCAGTTACTTCAATATCAATATTTTCAGGAATATGGGATTGATAACTACTCATTAAGTCAAGAATTTTGCCTTTTTGGGGAAGAATTTTTTTGTAAAGCTCTAAGAGATTTTCATGAGCCTTAGAGTCAATGTGAGTGGTGATTCTTGGCTCTTTATAGAAAAGTCTGTCATCTGATTCATCCTCTCTTTTGAAGCTTTCAGGATTATCGATTTCAAAATCAGTTGGTACACCCTCATATCTTACCTGCATACCGGGTCCATTTTCCAAAGATATGGCACACCAGTCTCGACATTCACCGCCTATGTCAGCAGATTTTTTCTTTACACTCAAAATGTGGCCTTCCAAAGTTATATCATATTTTGCTATGGGAATATTTGTGTCGATCCTTAAATTGTCTTGATTTATATCTATTATTCGCGCAGGTTTAAAATTTTCTGGAAAAACTCCTTGTAATCCCATAAAAAATCCCAAAGGATAAAATCTACCAATTTTTGGTTTTATCTTACTAAAGGATTTAGGAGGAGCAAATTGGAATAACTTTAAGTCAATGATATTTTCGTGAGAATATTTATAGAGTTCGCCTCTGTGGAAAAATATGCTGAAACTCTCACCTTCTTTTTTTCCCCTTAAAAGTTCTCTAAGTTTTTCAGGTAAGAATTCGAAATCTCTCCATACATTCAATTTGCAAAATTGAACTTCTTCATGCTCTCCTATATTGGAATGCCATTGAAATTTTAATAGTAAATCTACTTTTGTCCTTTCATTAATTGTCTCCATTTTTTAATCTCCTTTCTTTTGTATTTTGTATTAATATTAGTATGAAACTTTTAATTTTCCTTTTGTAGTAACTTTTTGTAAGTTAATTCCTAAATGTTTCATTTCTTGCCAGAAAGAGGAAAATTTAATGAGATGAAAAAAGATCTTCTAAATTTAGGTTTCAGAATCCCTAATAATTTACTTCTCTCAAGAGGAATCTGTAAAATTACGAAAGTAGAATTTCCAAAGAGAATACTTATAAGTTTTTTAGAGATTTAGGGAGCGATTTTTTAAACTATGCTTCTAAGGACTTAATCACTATATTTTCAACCTCTCCTATAACTGCTTTCAATGTTTCTTCCTTTTCTTCTTCAACCATTATTCTTACTTTTGGTTCTGTTCCTGAAGGTCTTATTATAATACGGCCATTAAGGTTTTTTTCTATTTTTGAAATTTTAGGTGAAATTTTTTTGAGTATTGAATCTATCTGTTGTCTTGTCAATCCATTAGGAAGGGGAATATTTTTAATCATTTGAGGATAACGGGGAATGTCCTTGATTAATTCGCTAAGATATTTTCCCTTTTTCTTAATGATATAAGCCATCTGTACAGCTGTAAGCGGACCATCTCCAGTATTGGTATAATCAAGACATATTATATGTCCAGACTGTTCTCCACCAAGATTATAGCCTCCCTTAAGCATAGCCTCTACAACATACTTGTCTCCCACTTTTGTTCTTATTAGTTTTATCCCCTTTTTTTCTAAATATTTCTCTACTCCTAAGTTTGTCATGACGGTTGCCACCACAGTATTTTTCTTCAGTTTTTTTTCTCTCTTAAAGTCCTCTGCCAAAATAGCAAGGATAAAATCTCCATCTATAATGTTTCCTTTTTCATCCACAAGGATTGTTCTATCTGCATCACCATCGTGAGCAATTCCAAAGTGTGCTCCTATTTCAAGGACTTTTTGTCTTAGTGACTCAGGATAAAGAGCTCCGCATTCCTTATTGATATTTAGACCATTAGGTTCATCATTTACAGTATGAACTTCTGCTCCTAATTCTTTAAATAGAAGGGGTGTTATTTTATAAGCAGCACCATTTGCAGGGTCTACTACAACTCTTAAACCCTCAAGATGTAGATCTTTAGGAAGAGTGGATTTTATGAATTCTATGTATCTTCCTTGAGCATCCTCAATTCTATAGGCTTTACCAAGGTGTGTTGCTAAAGCTCTTACATAGGGGAAAGAATTATCGTTTAATAATTTTTCAATATTATTTTCAAATTCTGAATTAAACTTGAAACCGTCATTTGAAAAGATCTTTATACCATTATCATGAAAGGGATTATGAGAAGCTGAAATTACCACTCCAGCATCAACGCGCATGCTTTTTACTAAGAAGGCAATTGCAGGTGTAGGCATAGGTCCTACAAGATAGACATCTCCACCCATGGAAGTAATTCCAGAGGTCAAAGCAGTTTCAATAATATAACCTGATATTCTTGTATCTTTACCGATTAAAATTCTTGGTTTGTGGGTAAGATTTTCTTTTAGCAAATGGCAAAGTGCCATTCCCAATTTCAGACATATTTCTGGAATCATAGGATAATTATTTATTGTGCCTCTTATTCCATCAGTGCCAAATAAGGTCATTACTTCCTCCTTAGTTTAATATTCACATTCACCATGTCTTTGTCAGTTCTAAAAATTTTACCCTGTGGATCTATCTTGACTTGAACAGTAATATTTTCATAAATTCCTTCAATATCAATAGGTTCAGTTTTTATAACACGAATTCCATCCAATTCTCTTTTTGCGCCTTCGATGTGTAGTTTTGAAGGATTAACCTCTACAGCTTCTACAGTAAATCCTTTTTCAGGTTTTCCTGTGATTACCGGTTTTACAGGTACTGTTTTTTCTTCTTTTTTATCCACATATAACTTAACAGTGGATGGCTCTATTCTTAAAATTTCTATGCCTCGTGGAAGTCTTATGGAAGACTTTGTTATGGGAATTGAGTTCTCTCCAAATTTTATATTTGAAATATCTAAAACCACTCTTATGTCATTTTGTGTTATTTCCTTTAATATTCTTTCACGAGCAGAGATATAAAGAGATATTTTTTTTATACTTTGTTTAAAAATTTCCATATCAGAAGGTGTATTTTTAAACTCTATAGGAATCTCCAAAGAGGTCTCTGTTTGACCTTTAAAGGTAACAAAAAACCATAAAAAAACTGCTAAAGCAATGGAAATAATTTTGATAGTCAAATTTTCGGCAGGTAGATTATGAAAAAATTTTTTCATTTTCTATCTCTCTCATTAGTAAAAAGATTAGTAAGTCTATGTCTTAATTTCTCCATATCTAGATTATTCTCAAGAACGCCATCTACAGCAAGTGAAATTGCTCCGGTCTCTTCTGAGACTACTACTGCCACAGCATCTGTTTCTTCTGATATTCCAATAGCTGCTCTATGTCTTGTCCCATAGGTCTTACTTATATGAGCTCCTAACTTTATGGGCAAAAAACATCCTGCTGCTAATATTTTATTTCCTTTAATTATAACTGCTCCATCATGAATTGGACTTGATGGATGAAAAATGCTGATCAACAGTTCTTTTGTAACTTTTGCATCAAGGGGGACTCCTATTTCGATATACTCATTAAGGCTTACATCTCTTTCAAAGACAATTAGCGCCCCTATTTTCTTGTTTGCCAAGGCTTGTGATGCTTTAACTATTTCTTCTATAGTTTTCATTTCTCCAGCAGAACTAAAGCGATGAAAAAGAGGAGTTTCGCCCACTTGTGCTAAAGCTTTTCTTATCTCTGGTTGAAAAAGAATTATTAGAACAATAACAATCTGTGTCCAAAAACTTTGAATGAGCCAATCAAGAGTGTATAATTCCAAAAATCTGGAAAATAAAGAAAGAGCCAATAGTACACCTACTCCAATAAGCATTCTTGCTGCACGAGTTCCTTTAATTAGCAAAAAAACCTTGTAAATGATATATGATACAATTATGATATCAATAAGATCTTGCCAACGAAGTTGACTTAAAAATCTCTCCATTTAAGATATAGCCTCTTTATTTATCTTTATTTTTACTTGATTTCTAAGTGCACGTAAAAAAGATTTAAGATAGTAATCATCAGGGATATTTGTTTCTTTTGAAGATAAGATGAGTTGAAGGGCTTTTAGCATTGTTATATCTTTTGCAACTGAGGCTTCATATTGTGCTGGTGTTATTCTGTTTAATTTTAAAATCTGAAAATATATATCCTTTTGAAAAACACCATTCCGCATAAATCTTGGATCATTAGTTATTGCCTCTCGAATTTCTATTTCTGTTGCAGAAATATTATATTTTTTGGCAAACCACAATAAAAGTTCCTCATTAATCAGATCTTCAAGAACTCTCTCTTTAAGTCCTTCTTCCATTTTTTCTGCCTTATCTTTATATATTTCTCTATAGAGTCTCCTGATTTCCTCATAATTCCTCCAAAATCTTTCTACATAAATTTTCTGCCCTTCAATTTCTGCCACATACTCTGCTTTTGGTTTATCAACTGTGCCTACTCCCCAGAAAATAAAGGTTATAATTACAAGGAAAAAGAGAAAATAAAAATATTTAGCATTTTCTCTAAGAATTTTAATCACAAGAGGCCTCCTTTATAATTTCTGTTAATATTTACTTTAAAAGAATTTTTAGGTTGAAGGCAAGCTGTGATATAATAAAAATGCTTAAATTTTATATTTTGAGGTGATAGAATGCCTATATATGAATACGAATGTAAAGAATGCGGTGAAAGTTTTGAAGTTCTTGTTTTTGGAAACAAAAAGGTAAAATGCCCTAAATGTGATTCTGAAAAAATTGAAAAAAAATTCTCCACCTTCTCAATGAAAGGTGTTCAAAAAGGTAATTCAGGGTGTTCTTCCTGTCAAGCTTCTTCCTGTAGTAGTTGTAAATAAATTATTTTATGAAAATCTTCTACAAATTTTTAATCGCTATTAATTCTCAAAAATCTTAAAGAGGTTGATTATGGCTAATGTATTAAGGGTAAATATTGAAGATGAAATGAAAGTAAGCTATCTCGATTATGCAATGAGTGTAATTGTAGGTAGAGCTCTCCCTGATGTAAGAGACGGACTCAAACCTGTTCAAAGAAGAATTCTATACGCCATGTTTCGTGAAGGACTTCTTGCTGGTAGGAAATATTCTAAGTGTGCTGGAGTGGTGGGAGAGGTTCTTAAAAAGTATCATCCTCATGGTGATCAGGCTGTATATGATGCTTTAGTAAGGCTTGCTCAAGATTTCAATATGCGATATCCACTTATCGATGGTCAGGGCAATTTTGGTTCCATAGATGGTGATCCTCCCGCTGCCTATCGTTATACAGAGGCAAGACTTACAAAAATAGCTGAAGAGCTATTGCAAGACATTGACAAAGAAACTGTTCCCTTCACTCCCAATTTTGATGGAACTACAGAGGAACCAATTGTTCTTCCCACTAGAATTCCTAATCTTCTTATAAATGGTTCCTCTGGAATCGCTGTTGGTATGGCAACTAATATTCCTCCTCATAACTTAAGGGAGATAGTAGATGCTCTGTTATTTTTACTTGAAAATTCTCAAGCTTCAGTTGAAGAACTAATGAATTTTGTTAAAGCACCAGATTTTCCCACCGGTGGTATTATCTATGGCGTAGAAGGTATTAGGGATCTCTATCTTACTGGGAAGGGTCTAATCAAGATAAGAGCTAAGGTTAAGATTGAAAAGGAGGCAAAAGGTAAAAAAGGAAAGGAAAATTCTCTTTTTGACCATGAAACAGAGGGAAGGACCTTTAAAGAGAGAGTTGTTATAACAGAAATTCCCTACCAGGTTAATAAAGCAAGATTAATAGAAAAAATAGCAGAACTTGTAAGAGAGAAAAAAATTGAAGGAATAACTGAAATTAGAGATGAATCCAACAGAGAAGGCATTCGAGTAGTTCTTGAGTTAAAAAGAGGAGAAATGCCCGAAGTTATACTAAATAATCTCTATAAACATACCCAAATGGAGACAACCTTTGGCGGAATTATGCTATCTATCGTAGATGGGCAACCTAAAATTTTAAATCTTAAAGAAATGTTAGATGAGTTTCTTAAACACAGAAAAGATGTAATTCTAAAAAGAACTGCTTTTGATCTAAAGAAGGCTGAACATCAGGCTCATATATTAGAGGGACTAAAAATAGCTGTGGAGAATCTTGATGAAGTAATTTCTATAATAAGAAGCTCTAAAAATCCTGAAGAAGCAAGGAATAGATTACAAGAGAGATTTCCACTTACAGAAATTCAAGCTCAAGCAATTCTTGATATGAAACTACAGAGGCTCACAGGTTTAGAGAGAGAAAAGATAATGCAAGATTACGGAGATATTCTTAAAGAAATTGAGAGACTTAGAGCAATTTTGGAAAGTGAAGAATTGGTAAGAAAAATTATTAAAGATGAACTTATTGAAATAAAAGAAAAATACGGCGATGATAGAAGAACTGAAATTAATACAGAAACAAAAGATATTAGATTAGAAGACCTTATTGCAGAAGAGGATATGGTAATTACCTTTACTCATCTTGGTTATATAAAAAGAACGCCTTTAAGTGATTATAGGAGCCAAAAAAGAGGAGGCAAGGGATTAACTCCTATGGAAACAGTATCTGAAGACTATTTAGATGCTGTTTTGATTGGTTCAACTCATGATCACATACTCTTTTTCAGTAATTTTGGAAGAGTTTATTGTTTAAAAATTTATCAAATTCCTGAGGCTGGAAGGCTTTCAAAAGGTAAAGCGATTGTTAATTTATTATCTTTGCAGGAAGGTGAAAAAATCTCCACAGCTCTTGTTTGTAAAGATCTTGAAGAGGGATATCTTACCATGTTTACTAAAAGGGGACTTGTAAAGAAGACATCTCTGAAAGAATTTAAAAACATCCGATCCAAGGGAGTTATTGCTATTGAGCTTGAAGAAGGAGATGAACTTATCTCAGCCAGAAAAACAAACGGTACAAGTGATCTTATTTTGGCAACCAAAAAAGGTATGTCTATTAGGTTTAATGAGAAAGACGTACGAGCCATGGGACGTTCTGCAAAGGGAGTTATAGGGATTAAAATTTCTCAAGATGATGAGGTAGTTTCTGGTGACATGGTATCGGAAAAATCTTTTATTTTTACCATCTCAGAAAAAGGAATTGGCAAGAAAACTCCAATTGATGAGTATCCTCTTCAGAGAAGAGCTGGAATAGGCGTAAGAAATATGAAACTTAATGAAAAGACAGGTTCTGTAGTAGCAGCTATGCAGGTTAGAGAAGATGAAGAGATAATTCTGTGCAGTAACAGTAAAATGATAAGGCTAAAGGTATCCCATATTCCCACCAGAGGAAGAAACACCATGGGAGTAAGATTAATAGACCTTGGAGCACAGGATACTGTTGTAAGCGTTGGAAGAATTTTTGAAGGAGAAGAAAATGTCAATATATAATCTTGAATATTTTTTTAATCCCAAAAGAATAGCAGTTATTGGTGCAGACAATATGCCCCATACAATAGGGTATACTGTTTTTAGAAATCTTATTGGAGAAGGATACAAAGGAATAGTTTATCCTGTAAATCCCAAATATGATTCTGTCCAGGGAGTTGAAGCCTATAAATCTCTAAGTGATATATCGAAGGACATTGATCTTGCTATTATAGCAAAAGATTGTGAATCTAATCTTCTTGAAATTCTTGAAGAATGTGGGCAAAAGGCAGTTAAAGGAGTCATACTATTTTGTCCTGATTTCCGAACAAAGATTAAGGATGCCATGCTAGTAGAGGGAAAGATTGAGGAAATCCATAGAAAATATGGTTTTAGACTATTAGGTCCAAATACTCTTGGTTTTATTCGTCCTGGATTAGGGATAAATGCGAGTCTTTTTAGAAGAAAATTAAATAAAGGTAGTATTGCCCTTATAGCTCAAAGTGCAACCCTATCTACAGCTTTATTGGATAGAGCTGCAGATAAAAACATTGGATTTAGTTATTTTGTATCCTTAGGTTCTGACATAGATATAGATTGTGCTGATCTCATAGATTTTTTTGGAGTAGATCCCTCCACGAGAGCAATAGTCATATATATGCAGTCAATAAAAAGTGGAAGAAAGTTTATGACCTCTGCTCGTTCTTTTGCCTTTTCAAAACCTATTGTCATTGTTAAGTCAGGTAAATTTGTTGAGTCCCTGGAGATTGCTTTAACCCACTCAGGACTGCTTGCTGGAGAGGATAAGGTTTATGACGCAGCCTTCAAGAGAGCAGGAGCAGTAAGGGTTGATGAGACGCTTGATATGTTTTATATAACCGAAACTTTATCTAAACAAAGAAGACCCAGAGGTAATAAATTAGCAATTATAACTAATGCAGGCGCACCTGCTGTAACAGCTGTTGATAGTCTTTTAAAGCTTGGTGGACAATTGGCTGATTTTTCAGAAGAGACTAAAAAGGAATTAGAAAGCAGTGTTCCAACTCGTTTCATCAGAAATCCTCTTGATCTAATCTCCAATGCAACAGCTGCTGATTATGAAAAGGCTTTGAGAATTATTCTTAAAGATAAAAATGTAGATGCTGTTTTAGTAATGTTGGCACCTTCCTTAGGTACATCTCCTGAGGATACAGCAGAGATAGTAGCCAAAGTAGCAAAAGAATCACCTTATAAACCCGTGCTGACAAACTGGATGGGAGCAGAACTTGTACAAAAAGGCAGAGAAATATTAAACAGTCACGGTATACCAACTTTTGTAACACCTGAACAAGCAGTAAGGACATTTATGTATATGTATCGATATGATTTTAACCTTAAACTCCTTCTTGAAACACCACAAACGATTCTTCAAAATCTTCAATTTGAAACTTCGAAAGCAGAGATGATAATTGACACAGCTATAAATGAAGGAAGACCCATACTTACCTTCTTTGAGGTTTCAGAAATTCTTAATGCTTATGGTATTCCTGTTGTTCTTACAAAAAAGGCTGATAATCTTGAAGAACTCAAAAAAGCAATTACAGAAATAGGTTATCCTGTAGTTTTAAAGATTGACACTCCAAAAATAATTCATAAATTTAAAAAAGGAGGAGTAATACTTGATGTAAGAGATGAGCTGGAAGCAGTAGAGGGCTTTAAGTGGTTAAAAAAATTAGCTCAAGAAAATGGAGATCCTTCGGCTTCAGTAATTGTTCAGCCAATGGTTATTACCTATGGTTATGAAATAGCAATTGGAGCTAAAAAAGATCCTACCTTTGGAACAGTAATTCTCTTCGGAACTGGCGGGAATCTTTTAGAAGCCTTAGAAGACTATTCCATTGGACTTCCTCCTCTCAACCAAACCTTAGCTAGAAGGTTAATGGAAGAAACGAAGATTTATAGGTATCTAATTAAATACTCCTATTATGAGGATGTCTTAAGAAGTCTGGAAGAAACCTTAGTAAAATTTTCCTACCTAATTTCTGATTTTCCTCAAATAAAAGAGTTTGATATAAATCCCCTATTCATAACTGATTCAGATATTTTCGCCCTTGACTGTAGTATTATTTTGGATAAAACAGCTCCAAAGAAAAAGACTATTGTAAAAGGTGAATTTTGTCCTCCTCATTTAAGCATCTGTCCTTATCCTGTACATCTATATAAAGAGGTGGAACTCAAAGATGGCATGAAGGCTATTGTAAGACCAGTTAAGGCTGAAGATGAAAAGTTGATAGGTGATTTGCTCTCAAGATGTTCTGAAAGAACAATAAGTCTTAGGTTTTTTCAAAGAGCTATAGATTTAAGGCATGAAAATCTATGTAAATTTTGCCAAGTTGACTATCATAGAAATTTAGCATTTGTCTGTGTCATAAAGGATAGCGATGGTGAAAAAATAATAGGTGATGTTAGACTTTCTCGGGATCCTGATGGAACAGAGGCTGATATGGCAATATTAGTAGAAGATGAATATCAAGGTAGAGGAGTTGGGAAAGCACTATGCAATTACGCAATTGAAGTAGCAAAAGATCTTGGAGTAAAGAGAATTTGGATGGATATTTTAAGAATAAACACCTATATGTTAGGACTTGCTGAAAGATTAGGTTTTGTTAGACATTCTGTGGAAGAGGATAGTGTGAAAGTTTTATTAACCCTTGACCATAATGCATGAATGAGAGACTTTTAATAGTTGATGGTAATGATGATTTAAGAGAAAGTTTGAGTGAGTATTTAAAAAAGGAGGGATTTAATGTTGATAGCGCTCCAAATTTTCAGCAGGCTCTCAATATTTATTCTTCCTTTCTTCATGATATTGTAATTATTGAAATAGAGTTATCCGATGGTGATGGTATAGAGTTAGCAAGCAAAATTAGATTTTTGAATCCAAATGTAAAGGTCATTCTGACAACTTCTTATCCTTCCATAAGTTCAGCTCTGAAGGCAATAAAAATTAAAGTGGAAGATTACTTAGTGAAACCTTTTGTCTATGAGGAAATAAAAGTAAGTTTGTCCAAATTAATCGAAAAAACAAAAAATGAAGAGCAAAAGGAGAAACCACAAAATTTAGAAAACCGAAAGGAAATTTTTTCCATAATAGGTGAATCTATAGAGATAAAACTTTTGTTTGAGAAAATTAAGAAAATTGCCAATACTCCTACTAATGTGTTACTTCTCGGCGAGACAGGTACAGGTAAAGAGCTATTTGCAAGAGCAATTCATGAATCCAGTTATAGAAAGAAAAAACCTTTTGTAGCTATAAACTGTGCAAGTCTTCCTGAAAATCTTCTTGAAAGCGAACTTTTTGGTTTTGTAAAAGGAGCATTCACCGGAGCCACTACAGACAAGAAAGGTCTCCTTGAAATCGCTGATGGAGGTACGGTCTTTCTTGATGAAATAGGAGATTTACCCTTAAGTCTCCAAGCAAAGCTACTTAGGGTATTGGAAGACAAGGAAATTCGTCCTTTGGGAAGTGTAATAAGTAAAAAGGTTGATCTAAGATTTATCTCTGCTACAAATAAAGATCTTATCGAAGCCGTGAAAGAGAGTAAATTTAGAGAAGATCTCTTTTTTAGATTAAATGTCATTACAATTCATATCCCTCCCTTAAGAGAAAGAGGAAAAGATATGGAGATACTTGCTCATCATTTTATGAGAAAATTTGCTATAAAAATGGGTAAGAATTTGAAAAAAATAGATCCCCAAGCCATTAAACTACTCTATAAGCATTCTTGGCCTGGTAATATAAGAGAGTTGCAAAATGTTATTGAACAGGCTGTTGTATTTTGTGAGACAGATACCATATTGCCTGAGAATCTACCTGATTATATCAGATCTCAGGAGAAATTTTTTGAAAAAGCAAAGGAAATTCCTTTGCTTTCTATCGAAGAATATACAAAAGAATTCATTCTTAAATATCAATCTATTTATAATGAACAAGAACTTGCTGATATGCTTGGCATCACAAGAAAAGCTTTATGGGAAAAGAGAAAAAAATGGGGAATTTCCAGGCCCAGCTAAGTTTGAGTTTCCTATGAGTTCCATGAATAATTTAAATTAAATAAGCCCTTTAAAATAACTATAGCTTTCTGACGTCTTCTTTGTAGCTGTTAGACTGTCTTTTAATAATATAAATTTTTTTTAAAGACGGTTTTCCTTGTTAGGCGTTATAACTCCCTTAGCTAAAGGGTAAAGATGTGATTTTCTCGCAAACTTGTGTATACTTAGAAAGGTAAATTGCTTCAGGGCTTAAGCTTCATCCAATAATATATAAAAAAGTATTCTCGAAATCATTTATTTAGAAAAGCATTATTAACTATTAATGAGATGGAAGGAAGCCCCGAAACTGAAAGAGAGGGATTAAATAAAGATTTTAGCCTGCCAGGAGGCAGGCTTTTGGTTAGGTAATTTTATTAATCTTTTACATATTCTGTGGCTGTTCTTCCAATTTCCTTTGCAAATTCAGCAATTCCACCTTTAAACTGAAAGGCATTATTAAAGCCAATTGCTCTTAAAGCTATTGTAGCAGCTGCTGCTCTGTCACCGGTGTGGCAAAGAACGGCGATCTTTTTATCCTTAGGAAGCTTTTTAAGATTCTCAGGCTTAAAAAGTTCATGCATAGGTATTAACAAAGAACCCTTCCAAACAGGAGCAATTAGCTTTTGCTCAGCAGGAGTTCTTATGTCAAGAATTACGAAATCTTCTTTCTTTTTGATCATATCAAGAATATCTTTAGTTGTTATCTGACAGGGTCTCATGGTGAGAACTTCTGGTGTCATTTGAGAAAACATTGCGTCAAACTTTTTTGCCATTTCTGCATCATAAGCAAAAACCCATGTGGCAAAGAATAAAGAGATGATTAACCCCATAAAAACTCTCTTCATTTTACCTTACCTCCTAAAGAATTTTACCTGCCAAGCAGGATACTCTATAAGAGTATAACATTAAAAAAGTAGTATAATCAATGAAAAACTTTCTTGCATATTTGGGTCTAATGGGTATTGGATTCTTGAAAAAAATTAGTTTTTCCTTTGTTTTCTTGATTTCTTAGGGTGTCTCTCAACAAAAACCCATAATAGCTAAAAGCTTTACTACTCCTGCTTTTCATAAGTCTAAAGCTGGATAGTTATAGGGAAACTTCCCTAAAAATGTTTTAATCATTAATGTAATAGATCCAGAAGAAACTCAGACAAGAATGATAACAGGAGCAAAGAATATTCCCTCTGAAGAACTTAAGGATAGACTTAGTGAAATACCGGAGGATAAAGGGATAATTGAACACTGTGCTACTGCAAGGAGAGCAGAAATAGCCTATAACATTAGGAATGAAGTTTACGGAGAAGGTGCAAAGCACTTTAAGGGTAGATACAAAATAATTGCTGATGAAAGAGGGCTTCGATTGACAGATTTTTGGCATACAAAGATCAAACTATAACCGGGCTTTTAAATATGAGGTTTTGCCTCATGGATATATCTTAAAGATAAGCTTTATTTATCAGAGTATTTTAGTAAAAAAGTAAATATAAACAAAGACAGATACTATGAAAAATTTACTGGGAGAATCTCAGGAAATTGAAAAAGCTCCATAGAGAGAGTATAAAGATTCTCCCATATCTTAAAAAATATAAAAAACTTAATTCACAATCCTGACAAAAAAATCCTTTAATGATTATTCTTCTATGAATACCTGTTTTTTTGAGACTGAAAATAGCGTTTTTATACTTACAATCCCTATGACACAGGTGGTAATTATTAGAGAAAAAATTGAGAGAACTTTGTAAAATTCTAGACCTGTTAGGTGATATCTCATGGCAATTGCTATGGTTATGGCATCAAGGGGAAAGGTATATGCCCACCAGGATATGTAAAATTTTAAGTTTAAAAATTTCCTAATTAGGGCAGCTAAGACAATAAGGAGAAGCAAGGCAAAATAAAAAAGGATGTTACCAAGAGAATCAATAGAGTCATTGATTTTAGTGTAGGAGACAAATCCTACTGCAGGTGGAGCTATAAGAATAAAAAAAGTTGGATATAATTTTTCTGGAAGCGGATTATAAAAAATTAATCTATAGAAAACTATCGTGAATAGACATATCCAAAAAATAATTCCTGTGCTAAAGAAAAACCATGAAAGTTCCTCTGAGTAATCCATTCCTTGAATTGGAACAATGATTGTTCCAACTACAGGAATAAACCAGGAAGGATTAATCATTTCAATTTTAAAATCTTTGTTTATCCAGTAGCTTATAATCCTTACAAGGAAAAGAAATTGCATGATTGTTCCAATTAGCCACATGTAATATGATAATGATTCGCTTAAGGAGCTGTAGGCTATTGCAAGCAATAAAAGGGAGATGGAAATTGTTGGGAAAAAGCTTGCTTTTATGGGATGATTAAATTCAGCCTTTACCACTTCGAAATATTTAAGTATTTTTAAGGAATAAAAGATTAAAAAAAGGCAAAAAATAAAAGTGGCTAAAAAAGTTAGAGAAATTCCCACTGCTTCAGCGGCTTTTCCCAAAAAAGAAGCTCGCATATAGGCAATAGCAAGACCTGTTAAACCCATTACTACAGCAAAGAAAGAAACAGGAAAGTTTTTAATTCTGCTGCTCTCCATGTACCTCCTCCTCTGTTTTTATTTACTCAATATTAGCATATTCATTAAAAGAAAAAAAATTAAACTAAAATTCATATCCTCATATACCATTAAGAGAGAATCGCATAAGACTAAGGTGACATGGAGTAATAGGACTTATCTATGATGCTGACAGCTTTAATCTCCTCTAATTAACACTTGAGGAAGAGGAGAGGCTAAGTTTAAAAAAGCTTCACGGAATGAAGCTTTGAGATTTTAGCAGAAAAATGCATAAAATCAAGGAAAAGTACGGTCCTGAATCAAAAACTTTAATGAGAAATGTAACTATCTCCACTTATTTCATGCATTTACTGTAAGCCTTTTGTTTGTAACAGGAACAAATATTCTAAAGGTTATGCCAAATCAAAGGGGTACCTAAATGCTTTCCAAAAGCTCTATCTTTTATTGGCTATTGATATGATGCTTTATGTTGGAGTAATGCTGGCTCATGTAGTTCTATCATAATGTAATTATGTTGAGGTCATAATGATTTTTTACAGTGAAAGAGGTAAGTTTTGGGATTTCAATCCACCAACCTTTAATAAATTCCATGTATGACACTAAACGAGGATGGTGAATTGCTAAAGAACTTGGCAAAAGGCTTGATCTGAGTATTTCCTTTGGGATGCTTTCGAGGAATTCTTGAAAGAGAAAGGGGAAATTTGGGTAATTTATTACATAGATCTTACAAAAAGGGATATGTTGATTTTCAAGAGAGTGCTAAACCTCATATGGCTGAGGGAGAAGACTTTAAGTTTAAAGCGCCTTTCGGAAAGATAGAACTCTACATTAGAGAACTTAAAGAAAAGGTGTTTGATCCTGTCCCAAAATATACAAAAAATGCTAAACTGCCTTAAGGTTGGTTTAAACTCATATAGGTAAGAGCACCATTTCAAAATTTCTCAAGGA
>CALLBR010000019.1 GCA_937998865.1 uncultured bacterium | reverse complement strand
GGAAAAAATATTTTGTGAGATAGGAAACACAAGGAAGATTAGAAAAAGTAAAATTATTAGATTTACGCAAAAAGGTTGGGAAGGTATAAAGAGTAAAGCATACAAAACACAATCTGGTAACTGGAGACTTATTGAAAGATTCCCTCTTATTTCAACAGAATCATTAAAATTTGAAGTGAGATACTTTGAAATACCATCAGGTGGCTTTTCATCCTTGGAATATCATAATCACGCCCATGTAGTGATATGCATTAAAGGTAAGGGAAAATTAAGATTAGGAGAAAAGTTCAAAATCTTGAGATATCTCGATATTGCTTACATTTCTCCTGGGGAAGTCCATCAACTTTTAAATCCTTACAAAGAACCCTTTGGTTTTCTTTGCATTGTTGATGCAGAAAGAGATAAACCTATTGAGATAAAGGATTAGTTATTTTTACCGCAACATTTTTTATATTTTTTGCCGCTTCCACAAGGACAGGGATCGTTTCTCCCCACTTTGTAGGATTTATTGGCAGTTTCTCCAGAAGAGTTGCCATCTTTCCTTTTGAAGTTAAGTCTGTCATGGGATCTTATTTTTTGCTCTTCTTTAATCTGAATTTTAAATAATCTGGTAAGTATCTCTGATATTATGCTTCTTGACATTTCCTCAAAAAGAGCAAAAGCCTCTTTTTTATACTCTACAAGAGGATCTCTCTGGGCATAGCCTCTTAAACCAATGCCTTCTTTTATGTGATCAATACCCAAAAGATGGTCTTTCCATTTTGTATCAATCACATGAAGAAAAACCATTTTTTCTATTTCTCTCATTAATGAAGTACCAATTTTTTGTTCTTTATTTTCGTAGGCTTCTTTGAGTTTTGCAAAAACATGGGTCTTTATCTCATCTTTTGATTTACCTTTAAGATCTAAATCTACATCAAACCTAATCTTTAGGTGTTCTTTTAGCTTATCAATTTCCTCTCCCTCTTGAGAGTAATAGAAATCAACTAATTCATCTATCTGTATCTCAAGAAGTTCTAAGACTTTATCTCTTAAAGACTCACTTTCAAGAACTTCCCTACGGAAAGAGTAAATTTCTTTTCTTTGATTGTTCATAACATCGTCATATTTTAGTAAATGTTTTCTAATGTCAAAATTATGAGCTTCCACTCTTTTCTGAGCATTTTCAATGGCTTTTGAAACCATTTTATTTTCAATGGGAGTGTCATCATCTATTTTTAAGAACTGCATTAAGTTCTGAAGTCTTTCTCCTCCAAATATTCTTAATAGTTCATCCTCTAAGGATAAGTAAAACCTTGATGAGCCTGGATCTCCTTGTCTACCTGCTCTACCCCTTAGTTGATTATCAATTCTCCTCGATTCATGTCTTTCTGTTCCAATTATATGTAGTCCTCCCAAGGCAACTACCTTATCATGTTCCTCTTTACATATTTCCTTTGCTTTATTCAAAGTCTTTTGAAATTCCTCTTCAGTATATTCTTTTCCTGTAAGCATTTGTCTTGCAAGAAATTCAGGATTTCCTCCAAGAAGAATATCTGTTCCTCTTCCTGCCATATTAGTAGCTATTGTGACTGCACCAATTCTTCCAGCTTGAGCGATAATTTCGGCTTCTTTATCATGATATTTAGCATTTAGGACACTGTGAGGAATTCCTTTTTTCTTCAACATCTTGCTGAGCCGTTCTGATTTTTCAATTGAAGTAGTACCCACCAGGACAGGTCTACCAATTCTGTAACATTCTTCTATTTCCCTAATTATAGCTTCGTATTTTGCCTTTTCAGTCTTATATACCATATCTGGATAATCCACTCTAATCATTGGCTTGTTAGTTGGAATTACCACTACTTCCAGATTATATATTTCAGCAAATTCTGTTGCTTCAGTGTCTGCTGTTCCTGTCATGCCAGAAAGTTTTCTGTACATGCGGAAATAATTCTGAAATGTAATTGTAGCAAGAGTTTGGTTTTCAGCCTCTATTTTTAACCCCTCTTTTGCTTCAATTGCTTGATGAAGTCCATCAGACCAGCGTCTTCCTGGAAGAAGTCTTCCTGTGAACTCATCTACAATAATTATTTTGCCGTCTTTTACAACGTAATCTACATCCTTTTTAAAAAAGTAATGAGCTCTGATTGCTTGATTTATGTGATGAACAATTTGAATGTTAGAGGGATCGTAGAGGTTATCTATTCCCAGAAGCCTTTCAGATTTTTGAGAGCCTTGTTCAGTAAGGACTATGCTTTTTAGTTTTTCATCCATTTTAAAATCTTCATCAGGTTTAAGATATTTAACAATACGGTTTACAGCGTAATAAATTTCTGTTGACTCTTCTGAGGGTCCAGATATTATTAGAGGAGTTCTTGCTTCATCTATAAGTATACTATCAACTTCATCAACTATGGCATAGTTTAACTCTCTCTGACAGAGTTCATCAAGACTGTAGCGCATGTTGTCTCTTAAATAATCAAAACCAAACTCATTATTGGTGCCATAGGTAATATGAGCTTGGTAAGCTTCCTTTTTTGAACAGGGACGAAGTCGATCAAATCTTTTGTCAGATATCCTATAGTGTGGGTCATAAAGGAAAGAAGCGTCATGATGAATTACGCCTACAGACAAACCAAGAAAGTGGTAGATAGGACCCATCCATTGAACATCTCTACGGGCAAGATAATCATTAACCGTGACCACATGGACTCCTTTATCCTCTAGAGCATTTAAATAGGCAGCAAGTGTAGCTACAAGGGTTTTACCTTCTCCAGTTTTCATCTCTGCAATTTTTCCTTCATGAAGAACAATACCACCTACAAGTTGAACGTCAAAGTGTCTTAAACCTAAAGTTCTTCTTGA
Organism: uncultured bacterium; assembly: GCA_937998865.1. Taxonomy (GTDB): domain Bacteria; phylum Nitrospirota; class Thermodesulfovibrionia; order Thermodesulfovibrionales; family Thermodesulfovibrionaceae; genus Thermodesulfovibrio. Next base: position 14,897 of record CALLBR010000019.1, on the reverse strand, counting down.
TACTTCTCTTACAACAGCAAAAGCCTCTTTAAGAAGATCATGAAGTGTATCACCTTTTGCAAGTCTTTCTCTGAATTCTTCTGTTTTTGCCTTTAGTTCTTCATCGGAAAGTTTCGATATCTCAGGCTCTAATTTGTTAATTTCTTCAACAATATTAAAATATCTTTTCAGTTCTCTATCATTTTTTGTACCAAAAATTTTTTCAAGAATTTTAACCATAAATGTATGTTAATTCATCAAGAAAGCTTTATTCAAGAAAAATCAAAAAATTCTTAGGTAAAGACGAGATTGCTTCGGCTTACTTCGTAAGCCTCGCAATGACGAAAGGCGAGGATTATGTCAAAAAAAGTTTCAACGGGAGTGCTTCAGCTACCAAAGGACAAGCTTATGAACATATTAAAGAGACTCCTCGGACACTCCTGCTTTTTTTGATAGATTTTTGTCAGATATCCGAAGCAATCAATATAATTTTTATTTTTATGTTATGATAAATGTAAAAGAACTTACATAGAGGAGAATAAATGGAGATAATAAAAGTTTTAGAAAAACTTACTGAGAAAATTGGTAGACAAATTAGCTTAATGGAGGTATGTGGAACTCACACCGTGTCAATTTTTAGACATGGAATAAGAAGCCTAATCCCTCCAAGTATAAAATTGCTTAGCGGTCCTGGTTGTCCTGTATGCGTAACTCCTATAGGTGATATTGATAAAATGTTATACATTGCAAAGCAATCGAATGTTATTCTCACAACTTTCGGTGATATGATGAGAGTTCCTGGCAGTAAAGGTTCTCTATATAATGCAAAAGCAGAAGGTGCAAATGTAAGAATGGTTTATTCTCCCTTAGAGGCCTTAAAAATAGCAGAGGAAAATGAGGATAAAAAGATAGTTTTTTTTGCAGTGGGCTTTGAAACAACGGCTCCATTAATAGCTGCCACAATTTATGAAGCTGAAAGAAGGGGAATTCCTAATTTTTTCATCTATTCTGTTCACAAATTAGTCCCACCAGCTCTTGAAGTTTTAGTTAATACTGAAGAACTAAATCTTGATGGTTTTATTCTTCCTGGTCATGTGAGCACTATTATTGGTAGTAAGGTTTATGAATATATTCCTCAAAAATACGAAAAAGCTTGTGTTATTACTGGTTTTGATGCTGATGATATTCTGAATGCATTAGTTATGCTTTTAAATCAAATTTTAAGAGGAGAACCTAAGGTTGAAATCCAATACAGGGATGCTGTAAAACCTGAAGGAAACCCGAAGGCGTTGGAATTTCTCTATAAATTTTTTGAGCCTTGCCACAGTAACTGGCGAGGAATTGGTGTAATTCCTAATAGCGGACTTAAATTAAAAGAGGAATATTCTCATCGCGATGCTCAATATGTATTTAGTATCCCTGAGATTAAATCAATAGAACCAAAAGGGTGTCAATGCGGACTCGTTTTACGAGGAGTTAAAATTCCCACACAATGTCCTCTTTTTGAAAAAATATGCACACCTGAAAATCCTGTTGGAGCTTGCATGGTAAGCTCTGAAGGTAGCTGTGCTGCTTATTACAAATACGGAAGGAGCTAAATTATATAAAAGAAGGGTAAAACTCCTAATATTAAAACTCCTATGGCACATAAAGCTATTACAATATGAAGCTCTCTATGCCTAAAACTTTCTGGCACTTTTATAGGATCTTTCATATACATATACATGACCACTCTCAAATAATAGTAAGCTGATACCACTGTAAAAAGCACAGCTATTATTACAAGCCAGGTATATCCTGCCTTTATTGCTTGAAGAAAAATATTAAACTTAACAATAAATCCTGCAGTAGGTGGCACTCCAGTGAGAGAAAACATAAATATGAGCATAGCAAAAGATAGAACTGGATGAAATTTATTTAGTCCTTTGTAATATTCTATTTCTTCCTCATTAAAGGCAATAACCATACCAAAGGCTCCTATATTCATCAATGCATATACAAGCATATAGGTCATAACTGCATTGAAACCAGTCTCTGTTCCCACAATTAAGCCTAAGACAACATATCCTCCATGGGCAATACTTGAATAGGCAAGCATTCTTTTTATGTTTTTCTGAGGAAGAGCAAGAATATTTCCTAATAGAATAGTAAGTACTGCTAAAACTATTAAAAAACTGCTCCATTGAGCATGATAATTTGGAAAAATTTCAATTAAAATTCTACCAAAAGCTCCAAGCACCGCTACTTTTGGTAAGGTAGATATAAAAGCCGTCACTGGAGTGGGAGCTCCTTCGTAAACATCAGGAGCCCACATATGAAAAGGTACAAGGGCTACTTTAAAACACAGTCCCACAATAAATAAACCTAAACCTGTTAGGAACAGTTCCGGATTCCTTGAAAGATTTTGAAATATAGCGAGAAACTCTGTTGAGTTGGTAGCACCATATAGTAGAGCAATACCAAAAAGCATTATTGCCGTTGAAATTCCTCCCAACATAAAATATTTTATGGCTGCTTCATTTGCTCTAATATCGTATTTTCTTATTGCAACTAGAGCATAAAGGCTCAAGGACATAAGTTCTAAAGATACAAAAAAACTTATAAGTTCTCTACTGGACACAAGAAGCATCATTCCTAAAGAGGCAAACAAAAGGAGGGCGATTGAATCCTTGAGGATTATAAGTCTACTCCTAAGATAGGATGAAAGCAAAAGAAGGGAAAGAATTGTTCCAAGGATTATGATTATTTTTAAATAAATTGCTGAAAAATCATTCAAAAAGAATTCACCTAAAGCTTTACCTTCATAGATAATTATGAGAGGAAACAGAAAACTAAGGAATAAGACAGAACTCCATATTAAGAGAAATTTATTTATTCTTATTAAAGAAAGCAAAAGTATCAAAGAAGCAAAGGCAGTTAGGCATATTTCAGGAATTAAAGCATGAAAATTTAGAGGAACTTGAGGTATATTCATTTAGCTACTCCTATCATGGAATTAAAATGATTCAAAAGATCTCTTACTGATAAGTCCAAAAAACTTAAAATTTCCTTTGGATAAAAGCCTATCCAAAAAACTGCTAAAAGAAGTGGCAGCAAGGTTACTATTTCTCTTGAATTTAAATCTCCATATCCTCTAATGTGTTCATTTATATATGGGGTTGTTTTCTTAAAAAATACCCTTTCATAAAGCCATAACATATAAGCAGCACCTATGATTAATGCTGTAGCTCCAAGTATACTCATTAACTTCCAGGCTTTGAAAGCTCCAAGTAAAATCAAAAATTCACCAATAAATCCATTAGTTCCTGGTAGTCCTATGGAGGCAAGCAAGAAAACCATGAAAAGAGCAGAATAAATTGGCATTACTGAGGCAACTCCTCCATACTTTGCTATTTCTCTGGTATGGCTCCTCTGATAGACAATTCCTATACATAAGAATAAAGCCCCTGTTATGATTCCGTGATTTATCATCTGCAGAATTCCGCCCTGAATTCCTTGATGATTTAAAGCAAATATACCTAAAGTGACAAAACCCATGTGACTGACTGAACTGTAGGCTATGAGACGTTTAAGATCAGTCTGAACTAAACATATGAGAGCCCCATAAATTATGGCAATAACTGAAAGAATCAACATGAATGGTTTTAGAGCAAGGGTTGCCTCTGGAAACATGGGTATGTTGAATCTAAGCAAACCATAGGCGCCCATTTTTATTAATATTCCCGCTAGTATAACACTACCTGCTGTTGGTGCCTCTGTATGAGCATCAGGAAGCCACGTATGTACTGGCCACATAGGTACCTTTACAGCAAAGGCAGATAAAAAGGCCAAGAAAAGCCATATTTGCATTTTATAGGGATAGGAAAATTGAGTGAGCCTCATTAGGTCTGAGGTACCTGTGTGCAGATAAAGGATAATTATTCCAATTAACATTAAAAGGCTACCGATAAAGGTATAGAGGAAAAATTTTATAGCTGAATAAATCCTTCTTGGTCCACCCCACACTCCGATAATCAAATACATAGGAATAAGCATAGCTTCCCAGAAAATGTAGAAAAGAAAAATATCAAGGCTCATAAAAACACCTATCATGGCTGAATGAGTAAGAAGAAGACAGATATAAAATTCTTTTATTTTCTTGTTAATCTCATTCCATGATACAAGTACACAAAGAATGGTAAGAAGCCCACTGAGGAGAATAAAAAGAATGCTTATACCATCAACACCCAAAGAATAATAAATTCCCCACTGCGGTATCCAGAGATATTTTTCTATGAATTGCATTTTGGAAGAGTATTTATCAAAGGATAAATAAAGGGGAAGACTTAAGATAAATTCTACAATTGCCACAACCAAAGTGGTTACTTTTATCAATTCTTCTCTTTGACTACTTATGAAAAAGATAAATAGAGAACCAAGAAGAGGAAAGAAAATCAAAGTTGAAAGAAGAGGATATTTAAAGTTATTCACAGCTATTCCAAAGGCTATTATTGTAGATCCTGCTAAAATAGTTATTAAAAGGGCTATTAAGAGATGCTTTTTCATTTCTTTTTTTATAACATACTCTGTTGACATTCTAAACCTCACACCATCAGGATAATAAATAAAATTATGCAAATTCCCATAATCATCAAAATAGCATATTGCTGTAAATATCCTGTCTGAATTGGTCTTAATTTTTCGCCTGCAAGATATAAGAGTTTTGGAATTCCATTAACAATCCCCTCAATAACTTTTCTATCTGTAATATTTTCAACTATTTTTTGAGAAATCCATAAAGTGGGTTTAACAAAGAGATAATTATAAACTTCATCGAAGTAGTATTTGTTGAAAAGTACTCTATAAAGCCATTGAAATCTCTCACAAAGCATCTTAGGCAGAAGAGGCTTTAGGACATACATATAATAAGCTAAAAGGATCCCTATCAAAGCTGCACAGATAGATATGATCATCACTATTTTTTCTTGTTCATGAGGTACTGATGGCACTGCCTCTCCTACAACAGGCTTTATGAAATGGGGAACAGAGAAATATCCCCCTATTATGGAGAAAAGTGCAAGTATTAAGAGGGGATAAGTCATAACTTTTGGAGATTCATGAAGGTGATTAAGTAATTTTGCATCACCCCTAAATTTTCCATGGAAAGCTAAAAAGAGAATTCTAAAAGTGTAAAAAGCTGTTATTGAAGCTGTTATTGTTCCAATAAACCATAAAATCTTACCATAGGATTTAGGAGATGAATAAGCAAACCATAGAATTTCATCTTTACTGAAAAATCCTGCTAACCCAGGAATGCCTGAAATACTAAGGGCTGCTATTAGAAAAGTAGCATATGTGACAGGCATATATTTTTTAAGTCCACCCATTTTAAAAATATCAAGTTCTCCTGCCATGGCATGCATGACACTGCCAGCACATAAAAACAGTAGAGCTTTGAAAAAAGCATGGGTATAAAGATGAAAAATTCCAGCACCATAAGCTGCCACTCCACAGGCTAAAAACATATAGCCAAGCTGACTGATGGTAGAGTAAGCAATAATTCTCTTTATATCTCTTTGAACTAAACCTATGGTAGCTGCTATAAAACTTGTTATAGCTCCCACAAGAGCCACTATGAAGAGAGCTGTTTCAGATAGACCATAAAGAGGATTGAGTCTTGCTACCATAAATACTCCAGCAGTAACCATTGTAGCAGCATGAATGAGCGCACTTACAGGAGTAGGACCTTCCATAGCATCAGGAAGCCAGACATGAAGAGGAAGTTGCGCTGACTTGCCAACTGCTCCACAGAAAAGAAGAAGAGCAATAAGGGTAATCAGGTCAATATGCAAACCTAGTAAATTTATCACTTCTCCCTGTAAGGTGGTTAATTTAGGAAACAACTCACCATAATTAAGAGTCTGGACATTTATAAAAAGTAAAAATATGCCAAGGGTAAAACCAAAATCACCAACTCTGTTTACAATGAAGGCTTTTTTACCAGCATTTGCAGCTGATTTTTTTTCATACCAAAAACCAATTAAGAAATAGGAACATAGACCTACTGCTTCCCAGCCAAAATAAAGTTGCAAAAGATTGTTGCCCATAATAAGCATTAACATTGAGAAAACAAAAAGATTAAGGTAAGCAAAATATCTTGCATAACCAGGATCACCATGCATATAACCAACAGAATAAATGTGGACAAGAAGGCTTACCAATGTTACAACAATTAGCATTACTGCAGTAAGCTCATCAATTAGATAACCAATGCTTACTTGGAGGTCATGAGAGATAATCCAAGTATAAATATTATATTCTATGACTCTTCCTCCTAAGACCTCATAGACTGCTACTGACGAGATTAAGAAAGACAAAAAAATAGAAGAAATTGCTACAGTATTAACGAATCTGGGTTTTGTAAATCTTCCCATTAATATATTTACTGCAAATCCTAAAAGAGGTAAAAGAGGTATAAGTAAATAAAGTCTCTCCATCCTAACCTCTCAAATTCCTTAATTCATCAGAATGATTAATGCCTGTAACCCTTACTAAGGATAATACAATAGCAAGTCCCACTGCAGCCTCTGCAGCTGCAACTGCAATAGAAAAGAGCACAAAGATCTGGCCAGTATAATTTCCTCCATAATAGCTAAAAGAGGCAAAACTTATATTTACTGCATTAAACATTATTTCAAGGCACATTAGCATAACAATGAGATCTCTTCTTAAGACAAATCCAATTAGACCTATGGTAAAGAGAGTTGCACTTAAAAGTAGATACTGATTTATCATCTATCCTCCTTGGGATTTTTTTTGGCAATGAGGATCCCGGCTATCAATGCAATAAGTAATACTAAGGATAAAATTTCAAAAGGTAAGAGAAAGTAAGAATACAGGAGGCTACCAAGCATATTTGTGTCAGAGGTTAAGGGTTTAGAGGTCTCTAATCTTATGTTTCTTAAAAAAACGTAAAAAACAGCAAAAAATAATAAACTTACTAAAAATCCGCTTCCGGCAAATTTTACAAATCTTCTATGCTTCAATTCATCCTTTATATTCATCACCATGATAGCAAATATAAAAAGAGCAAGCACTCCACCTACATACACTATAATCTGTATAGCCATTAAAAATTCTGCATTAAGAAACAAAAAAACCGCAGCTACATGAAGAAGGAAAATAAGAAGGAAAAAGGCACTATGAATAATATTTCTTGAGGCAATAACACCTATACTAAGTAAAGAGAGGCTCAGGAAGAAATATATGAAAAATATTTGATCAATTGATAAAGGACTCATCAATGCCCTCCCTTTTAATTTCCTCAACCCTTTTAATTTGAATTGGTCCTTGCTCTCTTTTTGTCTTAGGCCATCTGGAAGGATCAATGCCTGGAGGTTGCCAGAATTTATTAAAATAATAGTCCTTTCCCCATTTCTTTGTGAATTCATCCCAATTTTTAAGCAATCTTTCCTTATCGAATACAAGATTCTCTATGCTGTACTGAGAATATTCATAGTCTTCTGTGAGAACTAAAGCACAAACAGGACAGGCTTCTACACAATATGCACAATAAATACAGCGAGAAGCCTCAATTACGTAATCAGTAACTACCATTTTATTCTCTCTTTTTTCCCTCTTTATGTGAATACAACGAGAGGGACATACCGTAGTACATCTCATACAACCTATACATTTATCATTACCTGTAAAAGGATCTCTTACAAGTGCATGCCTTCCTCTGAATCCTTCATGCACTTTTCGCCTTTCAAAGGGATACTGAATTGTAACTGGCTTACTGAAAAGCATCCTTAGAGTAAGCCAGAGTCCCTTTATTATCTCAATCATGAGAATTTTTTCTATAAACTCGCCAACTTTCATCAAAACCTCACAAATAGTACTTAATTAAAGAGGTTAAAACAATATTAAGCAGTGCTAAAGGAATAAGAACCTTCCAACCAATTGCCATAAGTTGATCATATCGGTATCTGGGAAGAGTTCCTCTAAACCAGAAAAATAAAAACATATGTAAATAAACTTTAAGAATAAACCACAATACAGGCGGCACGAAGGAAAGGAAAGGAAAAATTTTTACTAATAAAGGCGGAATAGTCCATCCTCCCCAGAAACAAATTGTAGCTAATGCTGACATACAGAACATGGCAAGATATTCCGCAAGATAAAAAAGTGAAAATCTGATTCCAGAGTACTCCACAAAATATCCTGCTACCAGTTCTGTTTCTGCCTCTGGAAGATCAAAAGGAACTCTGTTTGTCTCTGCAAGCATTGCAACTAAGAAGACAAAATAACCTATAATCTGTGGAAATAGAAACATTCCAAGAGGGTATTGGGCTTGTCTATTTACTATTTCTATAAAATTAAAAGACTCTGCCATGATAATTACGCCAACAATACTCATAGCAAGAGCAATTTCATAACTAATCATTTGGGCTACAGATCTTAAACCTCCAAGAAAGGCATATTTCGAATTGGATGACCATCCTGCAAAAATTATTCCATAAGTTCCCAGCCCTAAAATACCAAGGACATACAAAATACCCACATTTATATCTGCAATGAACCACTGAGGAGAAACAGGGATAACTGCAAAGGTGCTTAAAGCAGCCGTTAAACTTATGAGAGGAGCAATAGTGAAGATTTTTTTATCCACATTGGAAGGAATAATGTCTTCTTTGAAAATTAGCTTTATAATATCAGCAATAGGTTGTAATAAACCATGAGGTCCTACCACCATTGGACCAAGTCTAAGCTGAATATGTCCTATAATTTTCCTTTCTGCATAAGTGGCATAGGCCACATGAAGCATTAGAATTCCGAAGTATAGAGCAGTTTTCAGTATGGTTATGAGTATTACATACAAAGTTTCCTTCATCTATCACACTCACCTAAAACAATATCTATAGAACCTATGTTTGCAATAACATCAGCAATTAAAGAACCTTCACAAAGCCTGGATAATGCTCCTGCATGTACAAAGGAGGGAGCTCTAACTCGCATTCTGTAAGGCTTCGCTGATTCATCACAGACAATATAAAAACCAAGTTCTCCTCTGGGAGCCTCTACAGAAGCATAAACTTCTGTAAACTTTTTTATAAAATCCTCTATATTTTTTTCCATAAGGTATATCTCAAATTGAATATCTTCTTTGTTAATTTTCAATGGTGAAGAAGGCATTCTTATTCTCGGTGCTTCTTCTGCGAGAATTGGTCCCGTCGGTAATTTCTCTATACATTGTTTTATTATTTTTGCCGATTGTCTGAATTCAAGCATTCTGCATTTATACCTGTCATAGACATCACCATTCTTGCCAACAGGCACTTCAAATTCAACCTTATCATAAGCATCATAAGGGAAAAATTTACGAACATCATAATATACTCCAGAACCTCTAAGAGTAGGACCCGTCAATCCCCAGTTTATTGCCTCCTCAGCAGTGATAACTCCCACGCCCTTTGTTCTTTTGAGCCAAACTCTATTACGGTCAATTAATGTTTCATACTCTTCTACTTTTGAAGGAAATTCCTCTATAAATTTTTCTAATTCTTCAAGAAATTTATCATTAATATCACATCTTACTCCACCTATTCTGGGATAACTTACTGTTAACCTTGCTCCTGTTACCATTTCAAACATTTCCAGCAATTTCTCTCTGTCTCTCATAGCGTATAGAAATACAGTCATGGCACCTATATCAAGAGCATGTGTGGCGATCCATAGGAGATGGCTACAAATTCTTGCCATTTCAGCCATCATTGTTCTAATAAATTTTGCCCTTTCTGGAACATTAATTCCCATAAGTTTTTCAATAGCAAGACAAAATCCAACATTATTAATCATACTGGAAAGATAATCTAATCTATCTGTAAGAGGAAGAACTTGAACATAGGTCAAATCCTCTGATAATTTTTCTACCCCCCTATGTAAATAGCCTATATGAGGAATGCATTTTTTTATAATCTCTCCTTCAACTTCCAGTATAAGCCTTAAAACTCCATGGGTAGCAGGATGCTGAGGACCCAAATTTATAATGAGTTCTTTTGTATTGTCAGTCATTATTTCCTCTCAATTCCTTTGCCTTTTGCTTTAATTCTATGAATGTTAACCATTCCTTCTCTGCTAAATCACTAAAGACAGGATAATCTTTCCTGAGAGGGAAACCTTCCCAATCTTCAGGCATGAGAATCCTTCTTAAATCAGGATGACCTTTGAACTCTATACCAAACATATCAAAACATTCTCTTTCAAACCACTCGGCAGTTCTCCAAATATCACATATAGAAGGAATGGAGCAAGCCTGTTCAGGGACTTGTGCTTTTATTCTTAACCTATGCCTATACTTTATCGACATTAAATGATATACTACATCAAAACGAGGTTCTCTAAAACCAAGATAATCAACAGCAGTTAAATCAATTAAATAGTTGAACTCTAAGGTAGGAGTATTTTTAAGATATATTAAAATCTCTCTAATGTTATCTTTTTTGACAGTAACATCACATTCTTCTCTAAAACATCTAAACCATAAGACTTCATGAGGAAACTTATCTCTTAGCTTCTTCACTATCTCTATGAGATTCATTTCGTTCCTCTATTTGAGAATTTTCCCTTGAAAAATTTTCACTTTTATGGCATAGTTCATTTTCAATTTTTTGTTGTAGTTTTAAGATACCCTCTATGAGCGCTTCTGGTCTTGGCGGACAGCCTGGAATATAAACATCAACAGGAAGTATTTCTCCAACTCCTTGAACAGTGCTATAGGTGTTGAAAATACCGCCACTGCATGCACAACTTCCCATAGCAATTACATATCTTGGCTCCGGCATTTGATGATAAAGATTTACTATTATTGGTGCCATTTTTTTTGTAACAGTTCCAGCTATTATCATTACGTCTGCCTGTCTTGGAGTAGCTCTAAAAATGACTCCAAATCTGTCAAGATCATAATGAGATGCACCTGTTGCCATCATTTCAATGGCACAGCAGGCTAATCCAAAGGTAAGAGGCCAAAGAGAGGAGCGTCTTCCCCAACTGGCTATTTTATTTAAACTACCTATAATTGTACTGCAACCTGGAACTATCTTTATCCCATCTTCTATTTCTATAGGTTCTTTATTACTGTCAAATATCTTTATCAAACCAGGCAATTAGTCTTCCCTCCAATTGAATATTCTTTTTCCAAGAGCGTAGAAATAAGCGATTATTAAAAGAAATATGAAAATATACATTTCCAAAAGAGCATAAAATCCTATTTTTTTATATACTATAGCCCAAGGATAGAGAAAAACTGTCTCCACATCAAATATGACAAAAGCAATAGTTACAATATAAAATTTTACATTAAATCTATCCCAAGTCTCACCAGTGGAAGGAATGCCGCATTCATAGGGAGTTAATTTTTCTCTGTAGGGTCTTTTTGGTCTCAGAAATTTGCTTACTACAAGCAGTGCCAGTCCTATGAATAAAGAGATGATTATCACTATCAGAACAGATAAATATCTCTCTCTTGATAAACTTTCTGGCTCCATATTTCTCCTAAATTTTAGGTATAGTTAATTAGATTAACAAATTCTTAAGTTTTGTTAAAAGAAATAAATTAATAAGATTTTTTTACCTCAAGACACCCTCTTGTAAACTATATTATTCATTGCCTTCATCCTTAGGAGAAGTCATTTCCTCCTCTTTCAATAAACGTTCCCAGTTTTTATCTATCATTTCCTGAAGCTGTTCTATCATTTTTTCTTTACCGGGTTCAAAAAGGTGTTTAAATCTTCCTTGAGCTTTTAAAAATTCAACAATAGGTCTCTTATCCCTTGGTTTTACTGTAATTCTTGTTATTCCCTCTTCTACTTCATAGAGAGGCCAAAAACAGGTCTCTACTGCTAATCTACTAAGCATGATAGCATCATCAGTTCTTGAACGCCATCCACGATTACAGGGTGTAAAAATATTTATGAATTTAGGACCAGATATTTCAATAGCTTTTCTAACCTTTTTCATCAAATCAGGCCAATGACTGGGAGAAGCCTGAGCAACATAGGGGAGACCATGAGCAGCCATTATTCTAGTTAAATCCTTTCTTTGCTGTGGCTTGCCAGGTATCACTACTCCTGCAGGACAAGTGGTAGTATCTGCAAAAGTTGGAGTTGCACCAGATCGTTGAATACCTGTATTCATATAGGCTCCATTGTCATAACAAACATAGAGCATGTCATGTCCTCTTTCCATGGCGCCAGAAAGACTTTGGAAGCCTATGTCATATGAGCCACCATCACCACAAATGGCGATAAATTTTATATCTTTGTCAATTTTTCCTCTTTTTTTAAGAGCTCTGTACATACTTTCTACGCCAGATAGAGTTGCTGCTGCATTTTCAAAGGCATTATGTATCCAAGGAACTTTCCAAGCAGTATAAGTAGATATACAAGAGGAAACTTCCAAGCATCCTGTAGAAGAAGCCACCACCACGGGATAGTCACAGGCTGCAAGAAGGACCATTTTTACCACAATTGGTGCTGCACAACCTGCACATAGACGATGTCCGGCAGTAAATCTTACTTCTTGTTTTGATAGTTCTTTTAAATTAATCGGTGTTGCCATTTTATTCCCTCACTCCTATGTATTCTTTAAGTTTTATTATTTTCCCTGTCTGGGCAATATCCTTTAATTCTTCAATAACCTCTGCAGCATGCTCTGGCATAAAGTCTCTACCACCAAGCCCATATATACGATTTATTAAAATTGGCTTTTGTGAAAAGTTACACAGACTCGCTGCTATATCTAAGTAAAGAGGTCCGAAGGAACCACCAAAGGCATCAGCTCTATCAAGAACACATACTGCTTTTAAGTTTTTTAAAGCATTAGCAACTTCTTCATAAGGAAAGGGTCTGTAAAGTCTTGGCTTTAGTAATCCTACTTTAACTCCTCTCTCTCTGTATTCGTCTATTACATCTTTTGTAGTTCCTGCTGCTGAATTTAGAATTACGATTCCGATTTCAGCATCATCAAGTCGATAATTTTCAAAAAGTTCATATTTTCTGCCTGATATCTTTTCAAACTCTTTTGCAACCTCCAGTACAACCTTAGGTACTCTTTTATATACTTCCGAATGAGCTTTCCTCACCTCATGATACAAGTCTGTAAGAATTAGAGGTCCATAACTTTTTGGATTCTCCACATCTAAAAGAGGATACAAAGGTTTATATTCTCCCACAAAATTTTTTACTATCTCGTCTTCAAGATATTCTATTCTTTCTATGGAATGACTTATAATAAAACCATCATAGCAGACCATAACAGGTAATCTAATATTCATATCTTCTGCAATTCTAAAAGCCTGAATAGTATTGTCATAAGCTTCCTGAGCATTCTCGCTCCAAAGCTGAATCCATCCACTGTCTCTTGCTCCCATAGCATCAGAATGATCACAGTGTATATTTATAGGAGCTGAGAGAGCTCTATTGACAACAGGCATTACTATTGGAAGTCTTAATCCGGAGGCAATAAAAAGAATTTCCCACATTAGAGCAAGTCCTTGAGAAGATGTGGCAGTTGCTACTCTGCCCCCAGCAGCTGCAGCACCTACACAAGCACTTAGGGCAGAATGTTCGCTTTCCACAAGAATCATTTCTGTTCTAACTTGTCCATTTGATACAAAAGCAGCAAATCTCTGCATAAGTTCTGTCTGAGGAGTAATAGGATAGGCAGCACAAACATCGGGTTCTATCTGACGAAAGGCATTAGCTACTGCTTCATTTCCTGTTACGGCAACAATTTTAGTCATTATTTTACCTCCTCTTCCATTACAATGGCTTTTTTACCTTTTTTCCCTGGGCATTCTAAAGCACAAATTCCACATCCTTTACAGTAGTCGTAATCAAATTCCTCTCTTTTACCATTTTTTACCTTTACTGAGTTGTCAGGGCAGTAAAGCCAACAAAGAAGGCAATGTATACAATTTTCTTCAATCCATTTTGGTCTATAAGCAGCTCTCCAAGATCCAGTTTTTACTTTTAAGGCACTTCCTGCCTCTAAAATTACCATTCCGGGTGGTATGTCTTTCCATCCTATCATCCCTCTTTCACCTCCTCGTAACCTCTCTTTACTGCAAGAAGGTTACCGTCTATTATTTTTTGTGCAAATTTTTTCCCAAAACTATTTTTTACATCCTCCAGAAGAGTTTCAAGACTTACTAATCCTGTGACTCTATTTAAGGCACCAACCATAGGAGAGTTTGGCATGGGTCTACCAAAACAATCAATAGCTATTTTGGTAGCATCCACAACATATAGTTTTTGGGTGGATTTTAATTTCAATTTTTCTCTTAATTCTTCCGGTGATTTGGAGGAATTTATTATAAATTTAGCATCATCCTTTGCTCCTTCTGTTACATCAATGCTTTCAATAAGAGTAGGATCTACCACCACTACTACATCAGGATGTGTTACAGGACAATGCATTCTTAGTTCTTTTGAACTTATTCTATTGTATGCTTTGAGGGGTGCACCTGCTCTTTCGGGCCCATACTCAGGAAATGCCTGAACATATCTACCACCACTCAAGCAAGCATCAGCAAAAACCTTAGCAGCTGTCACAGTTCCCTGCCCCCCTCTGCCATGCCATCTTATTTCTACCGTGTCCATACAACACCTCTCTTTGAAAAATTTTTAGATATTTTAACAAAATTTAATTAAATTTACAATACTTATGTAGTTATAAATTTATTAAATAAATTAAAAGGGGGGATTTAATCCCCCCTTAAGCTTGTGAAATTTCTAATATTATTCTGAAGATTTTTTAGCGAGGTATTTGATAAAAGAGGAAGTTGTTGAACCTCTTCCTACAAGAGTCTTCAACACAGAACCCCAAAACAGGGCTGTCTCTGGTATTCGAGGATTCTCAGCAAGTTTGTATACCTTTGG
>CALLBR010000018.1 GCA_937998865.1 uncultured bacterium | reverse complement strand
AAGGTTTCTCTTAACTCATATAAAAGCTCTAAAGTGTCAAGCATAACTATATTATAAAAAATTATTAAAAATTTTTCTTTACTCAAAAGCTAAATTGCGAAGTCAAGAAAGTATTATTGGAATAATTTGAAAAAATTTCTTAGGGAATGTAAAACACATAAGGCATTTTATCCTTTTCTTTCTCGGATTTTATTCTTTGGAAATAGAAATCAACTTCTAGCAGAGAAAAGCTTTATAAAATAAAAATTTGAATTGTGGAAGGATTAGAATCAAAAAGGCTTCGTTGATTTTCTGTGATTTATTATAAACTTCGTTATTGCGAAGAAGACAAAGTGGCATGAGATAATTCCTTAATGTTTCACTGAAGAGGGTTACAATGAGATTGCTTTTTCTAACTAAATAAGTCTCGCTCTTTCATTGCAGAAATGCCTTTCGGCACCAGAATCCATCTTGCGCTATTTAATTTCATATTATGTGTTTGACTAATTCCAAACTTTTCTGATAATCTAAAAAATTATGAAAAAAAATGAAAGACAACTTAAAATTGAGGAAATTAAAAGAAAACTAATAAAGCAAAAGGAACAAATTCTCATAGATGCAGGAATAATGTTAGCAAATCTTCCGGCAGAGGGAAATTTGTCAGAAATTGGTGATATAGCATCTCAGGAAATTGACAGAAGTTTTCTTCTAAGATTGAGAGAGAGAGAGAGAAAGCTACTTAAGAAAATCGAAAAAACTCTTGAAAAAATTGAAAATGGAACATACGGGATTTGCGAAGCCTGTGGAGTGGAAATTCCTATTGAAAGACTTGAGGCTAGGCCTGTAACAGATTTATGTATTGATTGTAAAATGGAGCAAGAAGAAAAAGAAAAATTGGAATAGATCTATATTTTTAATAACTCTTTTGGATTCCAATAGGTTGCTCTCTCAATTCTTTTATCTTCTATATTCATATTCAAAAGTCTATTTCTAATTTCATTTAAACTGAGGGAGCCTCCCTTAATTAATCTTGCATCTCCCTCATCCTTTACCATGTCTGAGACAAGAATTATTCTTAAGGGATTCTTAATTTTAAAAATCCATTTTATGACTTCATCGTGTATATGCCTTCCATCAGCAATGATCTCTAAATATATTTCTTCGTTCATAAGTCCAAACCCTGCAAGACCGGGTTCTCGATGATGAATACCTCGCATGGCGTTGAATAGATGAGTTATTAATTTTGCTCCTGCTTTAAAAGCATCTTGAGCATCCTTAAAGGTGGCATCTGAGTGACCCAGACTTACTACTATCCCTGAACTACTACAGGCCTCTATCAATTTAATGGCATTTGTTAATTCAGGAGCTATGGTAATAATTTTTACAATCTCTTCGAACCCTTCTATTATTTCCTTTAGTTTATCAATATTAGGTTGTAAAAACTTACTCCTATCCAAAGCACCAGCCCAACGAGGATTAATAAAAGGACCTTCAAGATAAGCACCTAAAATTCTTGCTCCATCTCTTTGCTCAGCAATTGCTTTTTTTATAATCGAAAGTTTTTTTCTCATTTTTTGAGGATCGTCTGGATATAGAGTAAGTAGAAATCCACTAACTCCCCTATCTGCAGTTTCTTTTGCAATTTGGAGAATCTCTTCAGAAGTCTCTGCTTCTTTTATGTCAATCTTATCTGTTCCGTGAAAGTGGATGTCAATTAGTGACATATTTTATCATAACATATGATAATTAAAGAGGGAAGAATTGAAGTAAACAAGATATTTGAAGAAGTCTCGAATTTAAAGGGCGAAGATAAACTAATTAAAATTTCAGAATTTTTTTTAAATACTCCCTATAAAAAAAATTCCATTTCCCTTGAGGCTGAGAAAAAAAGACAAATTACAGTAGATTTTGAGGGAGTTGATTGCATGACTTTTCTTGAATATTTAGAGGCTTTTAGATTATCCCCCGATTTTCACTCCTTCATAACCAACTTAACTATGATAAGATACTTCGAAAGTAATATTAACTTTCTTAATAGAAGGCACTTTTTTTCTCAATGGGATACAATTTCTACTGTAGAAAATATTACCCAAAAAATTGCTGATTATTTATGTGAGAGAAAAATTAAAATTCTCAATAAGAAAGACCAAGAAAAAAAATGGATAGAGAGCTTACCAATCATGACTAGGGAAATTACCTACATACCCTCCAGTGAAATTGCTAAAATAATAGATAAACTTAAATCAGTTTACTACTGCGGTTTTTTTACTTCTAAACAAGGACTTGATGTATCACATGTGGGGATTCTAATTAATAGAGGGGAAAAAATCATTCTAAGGCATGCTTCAAGCCTGAAGGGTAAGGTTGTGGATGAAGATTTTATTAAGTATGTCAGGAAAAGAAGGGGAGTTATAATTTATAAACCCTTATTTGAAAATGGATAGAACAAAAAAAATAAAAAAGGTATTACTAATAACTCTCTGTCTCAATCTATTGGTCTCCCTTTTAAAAATAATCTATGGGCTTAAAGTTAATTCTCTTGCCATCTACTCAGACGGTTTTCACTCACTTTTTGATGCCGTAAGCAATATTGGCGGACTAATAGGAATATATCTTGCCAGTCGTCCTCCTGATAAGGAACATCCCTATGGACACAGAAAATATGAGACAGTCTTTGCTGTATTTATAGGAATTCTAATGGGATTTACATCTCTGGAAATAATCAAGGGAGCTTATGAATCTCTCTTTAATAGGAAAAAACCTGAAATTGATGAAAAAACTTTAATAATCCTTGTCTTTACTATTGCAGTTAATATCTTTGCTTTTCTCTATGAAAGAAGAAAAGGAATGGAACTAAAAAGTGAATTTTTGATTGCTGATTCTTCTCATACAAAAACTGATATCTTCATTACCTGCGGAATTATTTTTACCATTTTTTTTATAAAATCCGGATTTTACATTCTCGATTCTGTTGCAGGTTTAATCATAGGAATTTTGGTTGCACGAGAGGCTGTGAAAATACTTAAGGAGTCTACAGATTTGCTTATTGATAAAGCATTAATCGACGGATCTCAAATCAAAAAAATAATTTGCTCTTGTTCTGATGTAGAAGACTGTGAAAACATAAGAACAAGAGGAACAGATGGACAAATTTTTGTAGATCTTAAAATTTTTGTAAAATCCTCAATAACTGTTAAAGAAGGACATGATATAGCAGAAAAAGTAGAGAAATTAATAAAGGATAGATTTCCTGATGTAGTAGATGTAATCGTTCATGTTGAACCTAAAAGAGATGATTAGAGATTGCTTTGAGGGTCAAGGGGCTTTAACTTTTTAAGATACTCTTCCCATTCAATTGGGAGAAGATATTTTTTCCTGCTATTACATTCTTTGCAGGAAGGGACTAAATTGCTTTTTGTTGACTTGCCTCCCCTTATTAAAGGGACTAAATGATCCATTGTCAATTCCTTTGGAGCAATTTTTCTCCCACAATAATAACACTGTCCCTTTGAGATCTTTTTTCGCCACCAGGCTGATTTTCTTAAAATTCTTGCCTTCTGTTTCTCTCTTTTTATTTCATCTTCTGAAACAATGGGAATAAAAGTATTCATTAACGACCAAATCTTTTTTTCTCTTCTTCTTCAAAAAATTTCTTGTATAGAATATTCCACTCAGGACTTCCTTCTATAATTTTTTTCGAGAAAGATTGAAGTTTTCTCTTTACTATCTCGTCAATAGCTTCACCAATCTTTAATGCTTGAATAAAACTTCTCTTAATCTCTCTTCTGACTTCCTGTTCATCAGCTTTTAATATGATTAAGTCTTTATTTATTAAACCATTAAATAACACATGAGAGGTATGAGAAATTTTCTCGTCTGATAGCATCATAATACTAAATTCCTCTGCTTTACAAGTTTTTGTTTTGTCATTTCGAAAAGTTTTCTATAGTCTAATTTACCTTTTTCTATTTCTGCTTCGTATTTTTTCAGTAGCTCTCTAACTTCTTCATTAAGCCTGTCTTCCACCATCAATTCTTCAAGTATCAATTTTTCAGCTTCTTCAATTAATTGTTCATGAGGTACTTTTGCTTCAATAAGTTCTTTTTTTATTAAGTTTTCAATTATGTTTTGGGCAATATAAGGTATCCAGTTCTTAGGTATCCTCATTTTTATTAGAGCTCAATGTATGGCAATAGTGCTACTGATCTTGCTCTCTTTATAGCCTTAGTCAGTTGTCTCTGATGCCTTGAGCAGGTGCCGGTCATCTTTCTTGACAGTATTTTCCCTCTTTCTGTCATAAAACTTCTCAGCATTTTAAAGTTTTTGTAGTCAATAAATTCAACATTTTCAGCACAGAAACGACAATATTTTTTTCTAAAGAATCTTCTTTGTGATTGTTGTTGCATTAATAGCCTCCTTTAAAATGGTTCTAAATCTGTAAACTCTTCAGGTGGAATCTGCTCAGAGTCAGCAGACTCTCCAGTTTCTCTTTTTGATAAAAATCTTACATTAGTTGCTATAATTTCAAATTTACTCTTTTTTTGACCTTCATATTCCCATCTTCTCTCTCTGAGTCTTCCCTCTACCAAAACCATCCTGCCTTTGTTTAAATATTGGGTGCAAGTTTCTGCTTGTTTTCCAAAAACTATTGCATCAATAAATAAGGTTTCTTCTCTCATTTCATTACCTTGTTTATATCTTGAATTAACAGCTATTGGAACAGTTGCCACAGCCACACCAGAAGGGGTATACCTAATTTCAGGGTCTCTTGTCAAATTTCCTATTAAAATAATCCTATTAAACATTTTATTCGCTTGAAGATATTTCTTTTGGTTCTACTGGAATACCCTTTACTTCAGGAGGAAGAGCAGAAATTTGCTCTTTTTCAAGTTTAATAATCATATACTTAAACACTGGGTCATAAACTTTGTAAAAATCTTCGATAGCCTTAATTGCTTTTGAAGGTGCTTTAAAAATGAATAAAACATAATAGCCCATACTTTGTTTATTAAGCTTATAGGCTAATTTCCTCTTTCCCCAATTGTCAATGTTCAAAACTTCTCCTTCATTATCAGTTATAACTCCAGAAATTTTGTTGATTGCTTCTTTTAACTCCTCTTCTGAAAGAGTTGGCAAGAGTAAAACCATTTTTTCATAGAAATTTTTTGGCATATAAATACCTCCATCTGGATTTTAAGCCCTCCTCCTTATGGTGAGAGCATGGAGTAAAAGTTACAATCATTTTTATAACATATTTTATTACTTTAAATCAAATTATAAATTTTAAGTTTTTTGCTAAGAGTGTTTCTGTTTATTCCTAAAATCTTTGCTGCTTTTAGTTGATTATTGCCAGCTTCATTTAAAACTAAACAGAAAAGAGCCTTTTCCACTTCTTGAATAATAGTTTCGTAGAGATTGGAATTTTCTATTTTGCTGAAATCACTTAAAAAACTTCCTATTTTTGATTCGAGAAAATTTTTTATAGAAAGTTTATCATGGAAATTATTAAAAATATCCTTAGAGGTTAATTTTTTATGTTTGCTATTTATACATGATTTAGTTAAGAATTTCTTTAGTTGATAGAAATTTTCCGGCCAAGGATATTCGGTAAGTGCCTCTCTAGCATCCTTTGATAATTCTTTTTGTGAAATTCCTAAAAATTCCGATATTTCCCTTAAAAGCATGTTTGCAATTGGCACAATATCTTGTTTTCTTGAATTTAAAGGAGGAATGTAAATTTTATGAGCTTTCTTCAAAAAATCATATTTTTGTAAATCAATTTTACCTTCCCTCAAAAGAATCTCAAAGTCTACAGTTTGTAAAAAAATAATACAATTAATCACTTGCTCATGCTTTTCCAATAATGAAAAATCGAATTTTTCAATATCTTCTATCAAAAAAACTATATTCTCTTTTTTAGCTAACTTACCTTTAAGATCTTTCGGATTTTTTAATAAAATATAATTTGGCATTTTATACAAAATAGCTTTCATTATATATATCTTCTCTGTGCCTTTTTCGCCGTATATGTAGAATACGGAATTTTTCAAAGGAGTGTCTTTTATTTTCTCTAAAATTTCTCTCATGGATTGGCTTTTGTAAACATTAAGTAGATTAGCTGGCAATATAGAAAAATCTAAAAAATTGTCATTCATCCTCAACTCCTATATAGTTTGTTTGCTTCAATATAAGCAATAACTTTGTCTGGCAAGAGATATTTTATGCTTTCATTTTTACTTATCTTTTCTCTTAATAAGGTGGAAGAAATACTGTAGGGTGTAATGTTAATGAAATAAACTTTTTTATCAGAATTTTTTATCTGGAAGACATTTTCATCTATCTTTTCCCCTATTAGTGAGCAATCTTCCAATCTGTAATTCTCTATATGATTTTTTGGTCTTGACATTACTATAAAATCTATCATTTTTAAAAGTTCACCATGTTTATGCCATTTTGGTAATTCTAAAAAAGAATCCACACCAATTATAAACCAAAGAGTATGCCCTTGGTAAAGATTTTTAAAAAATTTTACTGTATTTATCGTATATGATGGTCCTTCAAGTTTTATCTCAAAGTCAGAAACTTCGAAATAGGGATTACTCTCTATTGCCAATTTTGTCATTTCTAATCTATGGTATTTGTCCATCAAATTTAAAATTTTAAGGGGCGGTATCCCAGAAGGGATAAATATAATTTTATGTAGAGCAAAATGCTCTCTTACCTCTTCCGCCCCTCTCAAATGTCCATAATGGATAGGATTAAAAGTACCTCCGAAAAGTCCAATTTTCATTTTGAAATTATTGTCTTAATTGTCCGCTTCCAAAAACTATGAATTTTGTACAGGTAAGCTCTTCCAAACCCATGGGACCTCGAGCGTGAATTTTATCTGTTGAAATTCCGATTTCTGCTCCTAAGCCGAACTGATAACCATCATTGAGTCTTGTAGAGGCATTGACAAAAACAGCAGAAGAGTCAACCTCTCTTAAAAATCTCATTGCCTTCTCGTAATTTTGTGTTACAATTGCATCAGAATGGGCAGAGCCATATTTTTCTATGTGTTCCATTGCCTCATCTATATCCTTAACTACTTTAACATTTAAGATTAAATCAAGATATTCTCTATAAAAATCTTCCTCTTTTACATCTTTAATTTTTGGATAAATTTCCCTTGTTTTTTCACATCCTCTAATTTCAACACCAGCCTCTTCGAATCTCCTAAGCATCTTTGGTAAAAACTTTTTAGCAATCTTTTCATCCACTAACATGGTTTCCATGGCATTACAGGTAGCGGGTCTTTGAACCTTAGCGTTGAAACAAATCTCCTCTGCCATCTTAAGATCAGCTTCTCTGTCAACAAATACATGGCACACTCCTTTATAGTGCTTTAAAACTGGAATTCTTGAATTTTCTGTTACTGTTCTGATTAAGCCCTCCCCTCCCCGTGGAATTATGAGATCTATAATTCCCTCAAGCTTTATCATCTCCAAAACAGCCTCTCTACTCGTTATATCTAAATAAGTTACCACTCCCTCATGCATGCCTTCCTCTTTAAGTGCTTCTTTCAAAATTTTCACTAATGCTACATTAGAATTTATTGCCTCCGATCCACCCCTTAAGACTACAGCATTACCTGCCTTTATACACAGTCCTGTAACATCAACCGTAACATTAGGTCTTGCTTCATAAATAACTCCTATTACGCCAATGGGAACCCTCATTTTACCAACCTGCATTCCATTGGGCCGTAGCCACATTTTAGTTATCTCTCCTACAGGATCAGGCAGTGCAACAACCTCCTCAAGACCTTTGACCATCTCAGTAATTCTCTTTTCATTAAGAGTAAGCCTATCAATTAAAGCCTTTGAAAGTCCTTTCTTTTCAGCGTTAGCAATATCCAGTTTATTTGCCTCAATTAATTCATCTGTCCTTTTTCTAAGGTATTCTGCCATTCTTTCAATTATTTTGTTTTTCAACTCCGTAGAAGCTTTTGAAATAAAACGTGAAGCCTCCTTGGCTTGTTGTGCTTTTGCTAAAATCTTTTCTTTCATAAACACTTACCTCCTTAAACAAAATTTTAATTGCATATTTTAACTTTTTTTGTTATATTTTATAAAAATAAAAAAATGAAAAGGAGGTATTATTTATGGCAACACCTGTAGTTGACTATGATCTCTGTGTGGGCTGTGGTGCCTGTGTTGAGGTCTGCCCTGAAGTTTTTGAGTTGAGAGATGACAAAGCCTGGGTAGTGGGACCTGACAAATGCAGCAGCTGTGACTGCCAACAAGCAGCAGATCTTTGCCCCTCTCAAGCAATCAAATTAGAGTAGTTTGAAGGAGGGTAGAGTTTAACTCTGCCCTCTTACTTTTTGATAAACTTTTTGGCAAGTTCAATAAAGCCGTATATCTTTAGATCGATTAAATCACCAGCTAATCTTCTCTTTTCAAGAAAAGTAAAAACTTCATCACTTGGAACTTTTATTACTTCAATGTTTTCTGTTTCATCTGGAGGAAAATTTTTCTTTATTTCGTCTGAGGCTTCTTTAACATCCTTTGCAATGTAAACTGTAATAACCTCTGTAGATAGCCCTGATGATACAGGACCTTCTGCTAAGAAAACTATGTCATCACTTAGCATGCCTGTTTCCTCAATAAGTTCTCTTTTTGCCACTTCAGTCAAAAATTCTTTCTTATCATTCAAACCTGCAGGAAATTCTATTACAAAACCTCCAAAAGCTGGTCTAAACTGCCTTATGAAAACAAACTCTTCTTGAGGTGTAATAGGTATTACAACTACAATGCCTTTACTATTTATTCTCTCCACTGCCTCCCATTTTCTTAGATTGCCATCTTTATCTAAAAAAGAAATAAGAACAATTCTTAAAAATCTACCTTGCCAGAGAACTTCTTTGTTTATTATTTTCATATCCTATCCCGGAGGCCAATGCATTTGTCTGCCTGCTAACAAATGAAAATGAAGATGAAAAACTGTTTGTCCACCATCTCTGTTACAGTTCATAACTATTCTGAAACCTTTTTCATGAATTCCCATTTCCCTTGCAATCTTCTTTGCAATCATAAAGATATGACCTATTAATTCCTTTTGGGATTCTTCAACTTCAAGAATATTAGAATAGTGCTCCTTAGGAATTATTAAAATATGTACAGGTGCTTGTGGCGAAATATCATGAAAAGCCATTACTAAATCATCTTCATAAACTTTTTGCGATGGAATATCTCCTTGGATTATTTTGCAGAAAATACAATTCATATTATCCCTCATCTTTTATTTCTCTAAAGAAACATGTTCTGTTACCAGTGTGGCAAGCTCCTTTGCCATGCTGCTTTACCATTACAAGGAGGCAATCAGCATCACAATCATAATAAATACTTTTTACTTCTTGAACATTTCCGGAGGTTTCACCCTTTTTCCAATATTTTTGTCTTGACCTGGACCAAAAGTGAGTATATCCTGTCTTTAAGGTCCTCCTTAAGGCTTCTCTATCCATGTAAGCAACCATTAATACTTCTTTTGTATCGATTTCTTGGACAACTGCCGGTATTAGCCCTTTTTCATCAAATTTTAAATATTCAAACATTAAATTTCTCCTTTTTTTAACTTTTCTTTTTGAAGCTTATATTCAATTCCATCTACTATTGCTTGCCAGGATGCTTCAATTATATTTTCAGAGACTCCCACAGTACTCCAATTATCCATTTCATCTCCCGATTCAATCAAAACTCTTACCTTAGAAGCTGTTCCCTTGCCTGAATTTACAACTCTTACTTTGTAATCTTTTAATTTAACTTTCTTTAGTTCAGGATAGAAACGCTCTAAAGCCTTTCTTAAGGCATTATCAAGAGCATTTACTGGACCATTCCCTGTGGCAGCTGTGTGTTCCACATTTTTACCAACTTTGACCATAATTGTTGCCTCACTTAATGTGGGTTCATCGCCCTTTCTCTTTTCGTCAATGACTCTAAAGCCGATTAAGTCAAAAAATTTTCTTCTTATGCCTAGGGTCTTTCTAAATAATAGTTCAAGAGAAGCATCTGCTCCCTCAAACTGAAATCCTTCATTTTCAAGGTGTTTTATGTTATCTACTATAGCCTGCACATCTGGAGAGTTCGGATCAAGTGGAATACCAAATTCCTCTGCTTTTTTGAGAATATTGCTTTTCCCAGCAAGATCAGATACAAGTACTCTCTGCTTGTTTCCCACCAATTCAGGTCTAATATGTTCATATGTTTCTGGTCTTTTTCTTATAGCACTTACATGAACTCCACCTTTATGGGCAAAGGCGCTTTCTCCTACAAAAGGTTGTCTTTTAAAGGGATATAAGTTTGCGATCTCATAAACGAATTTTGAAACTTCAGTAAGATTTCTTAATTTAGCTTCATCTATACAACTATAGCCTAATTTAATCTGTAAATTAGGGATGACTGAACATAGATTAGCATTTCCGCATCTCTCACCAAAACCATTCATTGTTCCCTGAACATGGACAGCACCATTTAAAACTGCTATAATCGTATTGGCTACAGCACAATCAGAATCATTATGAGCATGCATCCCTATAGGGCTTTTAATAGTATTCCTTACTTTTTTTACAATTAGTTCTACCTCTTGAGGGAGTGTGCCTCCGTTGGTATCACATAGAACAATACAGTCTGCTCCTGCCTGTTCTGCTGCCTTCAAACATTTAATAGCATAATCGGGATTATCCTTAAAACCATCAAAAAAATGTTCAGCATCAAAAAAAACCTTATTTACATATTTTTTAAGATAATTTACAGTGTTAAAAATCAGATCAAGATTTTCTTCTAGAGAAATCTTAAGTGCCTCTGTGACATGAAAATCCCAGCTCTTGCCAAAGATTGTAATAATCTCTGTTTCAGCAGCAATCAAAGTTTTAATATTATGATCATTATTGACTTTTACTTTTGGCCTATGGGTACTACCAAAAGCAACAATTTTTGCATTTTTAAGTTTAAGTTTCTTTACTTTCTTGAAATAATCTGCATCTTTGGGATTAGAACCAGGCCAGCCGCCTTCAATATAGTGAAGGCCAAGCTCATCGAGTTGTTCAGTTATTTTTATCTTATCATCTAAAGAAAAGGAAATATCCTCAGCTTGAGCGCCGTCTCTAAGTGTGGTATCATAAATTTCAATTTGCCTTTTCATAGGTGTAATATATTATATTTTTAAAATATTAAGCAAGATATGATATATTAAATACAATCAAAACTTCATTTAAGGAGATTTTTATGGAAAAAAGCCTGATGCTTGGAACATCTGCAATTGCCTTAGGAGCTATAGAAGCAGGCATTTCCTATGCTACATCTTATCCTGGTACACCTGCTACGCAAATTTTAGAATACATAGTAACTAATTCAAACATAAAGGCTGAGTGGTCTGTAAATGAAAAAGTGGCTTATGAAGTAGCCTACGGAGTGAGTCTTACAGGTAGAAGAGCTCTATGTTCAATGAAACATGTAGGCTTAAATGTTGCTTCTGATCCTTTTATGACCTCTGCTTATCTTGGTGTAAGGGGTGGCTTGGTCTTAGCAGTGGGAGATGATCCTGGTGCCTATTCTTCACAAAATGAGCAAGACAGCAGATTTTATGCTGCCTTTGCAAAAATTCCTTGTTTAGAACCTTCTGATGGGCAAGAAGCAAAAGAAATGACTAAAATAGCTTTTGACATATCTGAGGAAGTAGGACTACCTGTCATGATAAGAAGTATTACAAGATTACTACATTGCTTTAGTCCTGTTAAGATAGGTAAAAGAAGAAAAGAAAATCCAGCAAAGATATACAAAAATCCTGAAAGTATGATTGCCATTCCAAAACATGTGATAAATCTTCATAAAAAATTAAATGAAAAGCAGATTAAAATATTGGAAATTATAAAAAGACTAAATTTAAATAAAGTATTGCCGGGTAAATCTAAAAAAGGCTTTATTGCCTGTGGAATAACCTTCCAGTATATAATGGAACTTAATAAAAAAATGCCTATTTTGAAAATTTCTGCTTATCCTTTAGATGAAAACTTGATAAAGGATTTCGTTAGTAATTTAGAAGAAGTGATAGTTCTTGAAGAAGGATACCCCTTTGTAGAAAAACTCCTAAGAACATTACATCCAAATGTAAAAGGAAAAATTTCTGGAGACCTTCCTTTAGAGGGTGAACTTGGTATTGACAGCATCATGAGAATCTTTAATGGCAGGGAAACAGCCTCCTCAGAAGATTTAAAAGATTATCTTTTACCAAGACCTCCTGTATTGTGTCCTGGATGTCCTCATAGAGAGTTTTATAAGGCTTTAATTAAAGCAGAACCAGATTTTGTGACCGGAGACATAGGCTGCTATACTTTAGGAGCAAATCCTCCTCTTAACGCCATAGATACGTGTCTTTGCATGGGTGCCAGTATAAGTAAAGCTTCTGGTATAGCATCCCAAGGTATAAAAAGAGTAGCAGCAGTAATTGGAG
This sequence comes from uncultured bacterium, assembly GCA_937998865.1. Lineage (GTDB taxonomy): Bacteria > Nitrospirota > Thermodesulfovibrionia > Thermodesulfovibrionales > Thermodesulfovibrionaceae > Thermodesulfovibrio. Next base: position 29,625 of record CALLBR010000018.1, on the reverse strand, counting down.
ACTCCACTTTTATTCATACAGGAATTCCGGCATTAATAAATGCCGTCTATAATAAATCAAATATACTGGTATGTATTCTTGATAATTCCTCTGTTGCCATGACAGGTCATCAACCTACACCAGCCTTGGGACTTACTGCCCGAGGGGAAGAGACAAAGGCTATAGATTTATCACAAATATGTAAAGCTTGCGGAGTTGACTCAGTGGACGTAGTAGACCCTTATGATAAAGAGAAAACTTATGAAGCTATAAAGACTGCTTTGGAATCACCTGGAGTCCGTGTAATAATAGCTAAGAGACCCTGTATATTAATGGCAAAAAAATTAAAGAGCTAAAACATCATCCCAACTAAGAAGCTTGATATCCTTCTGCTGCAATAAAGAGATGGTTTTATCGAGATTTTCTGTGCGAAGAACTACAACTGCTTTTTCTCCTGATTTTTCAACAAAGGCATAAATATATTCAATATTAATATTAGCATCATAAAGATATTTTAATGCTTCAGCAAGCCCACCTGGTTTGTCAGCTACTGCCATAGCTATCACATTAGCTATTTTCACAGTAAACTCGTTTTTCTCTAGAATTTCTTTTGCTTTTTCAGGCTCAGTCACAATCAATCTAAGAATCCCGAATTCAGAAGTATCAGCTATTGAGAGAGCTCTTATGTTTATTCCCTCTTTAGCAAGTGCGCTTAAGGCTTCATAGAGTCTTCCTCTTTTGTTTTCAAGAAAAATTGACAGTTGTTTTATCTTCATATAATGCCTCCTTATTCCTTAAGACTTCTTTTGTCAATAATTCTTTTAGCTTTACCCTCACTTCTTGGAAGGCTTTTTGGTTCAACCAGAGAAACCTTCACTCTTATGCCCACTGTCTCCTCAATACGCCTTTCAAGTTTCTTTTTTAAATTTTCTATGTGTTTTATTTCATCAGAAAAAGTTTCTTTTGACATTTCAACCATCACTTCAATTTCATCAAGATACTGTGGTCTTGTAATTACAATTTGATAATGAGGCTCCACTCCTTGAACTTCTAATATTGCTTTCTCAATCTGATAGGGGAATAACATGACTCCTCTTACTTTTAACATGTCATCTGTTCTTCCTCTGATTCTCTCTATCCTTAAAAAAGTTCTTCCACAGGGACATTTTTCATTTATAATTGATGTTATGTCTCTTGTTCTGAATCTAAGCATAGGCATTCCTTCTCTGGTCAAGGTAGTAAGAACAAGCTCACCTCTTTTCCCATCTGGTAAGGAATCCCCTGTTTCTGGATCTATTATCTCAGCAATAAAATGATCTTCAAAAATATGGAGTCCTTTTTTTTCATTACACTCATGAGCAACTCCCGGTCCTATTATTTCCGTTAGTCCATAAATATTATAGGCATTTAATCCAAATCTTTTTTCTATCTCTGCTCTCATGGCTTCTGTCCACATTTCTGCTCCAAAACAACCAGCCTTTAGCTTCAAGTTTGAAGGTTCTATACCCATCTCTTGAGCAACTTCAGCCATATACAATGCATAGGAAGGCGTACAGGTAAGAATAGTTGTGCCGAAATCTCTCATAATTTCAATTTGTCTTCGTGTGTTTCCAGCCGATGCAGGTACAATCATGCAACCAATTTTTCTTGCGCCATAATGAACACCAAAGCCTCCAGTGAATAGTCCATACCCATAAGCTACTTGAACAATATCTTTCTTAGTGGCTCCTGCCATTGTTAGACATCTAGCCATGACCTCAGCCCAAACTTCAATGTCATTTAAGGTATACCCTGCTACTACTGGCTTTCCTGTAGTCCCACTGGACATATGAATCTCTACTATGTCTTCTATGGGAGAGGCAAACATACCGAAAGGATAAACTTCTCTTAAATCTGCTTTGCTTGTAAAAGGTATCTTTTTTAAATCTTCCAAATTTTTTATATCCTCAGGAGTAATTCCTGCTTCATTAAACTTATTCCTGTAATAGGGTATCTTCTCATAAGCTCTCTTTACCGTTCTTTTAAGTCTCTCTAATTGTAGTTCTCTTAATTTTTCTTCTGACATACATTCATATTCTTTGTTCCAATACATAAAAGATCACCTCATTTAATATCTTCAGGATGTAAAAATTTTAAATTCTCTCCTTTCAATGCCTCCATTGCTTTAGCTGTATCTTCTACTTCAACAATCAAATAAGCCCTCTTTCTCGTTTCAGCCACATATACAGAAGCACTCTCTATGTTAATCCCTTTTGATGATAGAATTTTTACTACTTCATAAAGCCCGCCTGGCTGATCCTTCATTTCTATTCCAATAGCTTCATTCATTGACACAGTAAAACCTTTTTCCTTCAGTAAATTATAAGCTTCCTTCCATTTATTTAACATAAATTTTATCACACCAAAGCCATTGGTACTAGTAATTGAAAAAGCAAGAATGTTTATGTTTGCTTCACTAAGTACTTTCGTAATTCTCTCAAGTCTTCCAGGTTTATTCTCTGCAAAAACAGAGATCATAAAAACCTTGTCCATATTAAAACCTCCAAAAATGTATATAATCAGATAGTTCTATTATCAATTACTCTTTTAGCCTTTCCTTCACTAATCGGTAAAGTTCCTGGTTCCAATAGTTCCACTTTAGGTTTAACCATTGTTGCAGAACGAATTTTATCAATTATTTCCTCTTTCATTTTAATTAGTCTTTCAATTTTACCATCAAAAAGTTCCTTGTCTATCTCAACTTTCACTGTCATCTCATCATAAGACTCGAGAATAATCTGATAATTCTGGGCAACACCTTTTATACTCATTAGTACCTGCTCAATTTGCTGAGGAAATATATTGACTCCTTTAACTATAAACATATCATCAGATCTACCTAGTATTCTTGATATTCTTCTATGGGTTCTTCCACATTTGCAAGGTTCAGGTATTATTCTTGTGAGATCTCTTGTTCTGTATCTTATAAGAGGCATGGCTTCTCTGTTCAAAGTTGTAAGAACAAGTTCTCCAATTTCACCATCTTTTACTGGTTCACCACTTTCAGGATTAATAACCTCCATGAGAAAATTATCTTCCCATATATGAAGCCCGGCTTTATACTTGCATTCGAAGCCCACTCCAGGTCCGTTCATTTCTGTAAGACCGTAACAATTGTAGATTTCTATACCAAGCATATTCTCTATTTTCTTTCTTGTTTCTTCAGAATAGGGTTCTGCACCTAAATAAGCTCTCTTTAATTTTAAGTCTTTGCGCGGATCTATTCCTTTGTCAAGAATTACAGAGGCAACATAGAGCGCGTAACTGGGAGTTATATGAAGCACAGTTGTACCAAAATCTTTCATGAGTGTGATCTGGCGTTCTGTATTACCAGGTCCTGCAGGAATAACAAGAATTCCCACTTTTTCAGCCCCATAATGCATCACAAAAGCTCCTGTAAACAAACCATAAGTCATGCTATTTTGTAAGATATCTCCCCTTTGTGCTCCTGTCATTACGAGACAACGAGCAATTATATCTGCAGAGTTATTTATGTCCTTTTTTGAGAAGAAAATTGCTTTCGGTTTACCAGTAGTTCCACTAGATGTGTGTAGTCTTATGAGTTTTTCAACAGGCAAAGTTACTAATCCAAAGGGATAATCAACATATAAATCTTCCTTTGTAGTAAAAGGTAATTTATTTATATCCTCAAGATGTTTAATATCACTGGGTTTTACTTTTGCCTCTTGAAACTTAGCTCTGTAATGAGGGACTTTCTGATAAACTCTGAGAATAGTTTTTTTTAGCCTTTCAAATTGAAGTTGCCTTAGTTTTTGACTTTCTAATGTTTCTAATTCCTGGTTCCAAAACTCCATTTTCTTTTGCTAACCTCCTGCCTTCTTTAAATGCCTCTATGTTGAAATTAATCATTTTTGGAGGGGTGTTGTTTTTAATTACCTCTAACCAGACTTTTTCAGAAAAAGATAGAAAAACTGATAGAAAACCTAAAATAACTGAATTTTCAACCTTTGGTGCGCCTAAATTTTTGGCAACTTTTTCAGCCTCCACAGTATAGAGAGAATATTTCTTTTCCCTCAAAAAATTCTCAATATTTTGAGGATATTTATTCTCTTCTGTCATAGCAGGAATAATCTTCTTCTTGTTAAGAATTATTATTCCTGAGGGTTTTAGGAGGGGAAGATAGCGAATAGACTCCATTTCCTCTAAAGCAACTAATATATCCCCCATACCTTTGGGAAATATGGGAGAATAGATTCTTTTACCAAATCTAACATAGCCTACCACGCTACCACCTCTTTGAGCCATGCCATGAAGTTCACTTTCCTTTACATCAAGACCACTTTGAAATGCTACTTGAGCAATGATTCTACTTGCCAGCACTATTCCCTGGCCTCCAGTGCCAGCCATAATAATATTTATGTTATTATTTGACATGAGGAGAATTTTACCACAGTGAAAACGTAATTTGCAATATTTAATCGAATCTGTTAAAATCAATCTCAATTATGGATTTACATCAATTAAAAGTTTTTGTTTCTGTATACAAGAATAAGAGTTTTTCAAAAGCTGCAAAAGAAATTTTTTTAACACAACCTACTATTAGTGAACATATAAAAACTCTGGAGGAAGAATTAAAGTGCAATCTTTTCGATAGAATTGGGAAAAAAATTATTCCCACTAAAGAAGCAGATATACTCTATAATGAAGCCCTTGAGTTAATCAATAAATTTGAAAATCTTAAAGACTCCATAAAAAAAGCACAGGAATTGCCTTCAGGTAATATAACTCTTGCTACAAGCAGTATCCCTGGCACATACTTATTACCTCCTTTGATTGCTGAGTTTAAAGAATCTTATCCTGATATAAATATTCAAATTGATATCTTTGATTCAGGAGAGGTAATAAAAAGAATCATGGCAAATGAAGTTCTAATGGGATTAGTGGGCACTAAATTGAACAGTCCCCTTATGAAGTATATTCCCTTTATGTGGGACGAGCTTATTATAGCATCTCCAAATTTCATAAAAAAAAACACGATTAAGGCTGAAGAATTAATGAATTATCCTTTCATTATGAGAGAGGTTGGTTCAGGCACAAGAAAAGAGACTGAAAAATTTTTAAAAGGAATAGGAATAGAACCTTCAAAATTGAAAATAGTCTGTACTTTAGGAAGTACTGACGGAGTTAAGCAAGCAATAAAAAATGGCTTGGGAATATCGATACTCTCAATCCATGCCATAAAGGATGAAATTGAATGCGGAAAACTTAAGGCAATTAGAATCATAGATCATAAGATAAAGAGATTATTCTATATTGTAACGCACAGTAAAAGAAGTTTACCTTACATTTATAATTTATTATTAAATTTTCTGATGAATAAAGCCACTATTCAATAATTCTATTCAGACCTTCCTCAGAAAAACCGACCATCCTCTTTCCATTGTAAGAAATAAAAGTGGGAGTTCCATCCACTGATATTTTTCTCATTAATTCTACGGTTTTATTAATTTTTTCCAAACCTCTGTCACAAGATTTACCTTCCCATTTTGAATTCAAATAATCCTCATAGGTCATGCCAGAACAAATACCCCTTATTGTCTTTTCCATTGCTTGGGGATGTATTTGCTGTAAGGGGAAAAGTATTACTTTTACTTCAATCTTTCTTGAATTAGCCCATTCTCTAACGGAAGACTTAGCTTTCTCACAAAAAGGACAATCTGGATCAGTTATCATGTAAATGTACTTACTTGCTCCCTCAGGTTTAAAGGAAAAGGCTACCACTTTTTCAATTTCCTCTTTATAGGCTTCAAATTTTTTCTCCTGAATCCTGTCAAGAGTTAATCTGGTAAGAAATTTTCCCTCTCTATAAATATCTCCACCAATAAAAAATGTCTTATTATCTGGAGCTGCATAAAATACTCCCAAATTACCTCCTTTTTCAATGACTATCTGGCATAAATTTGTTCCTTTAACTTCATTTTTTTCTAAAACTTTTTCGAAATCTATATGGAAAGCCTTTTTAAATTCATCTTTTAGAGTCTCTTCATTAATTTTATTACAAGGATTTGATACAATATTACAACCAAAAACAAAAATTGTGCTCATTATTAGAATTATTATTTTTTTCATCAACTCCTCCTTCACTTATTTTATCCTCTCTATTTTAGCACCTAAGGAGATTAATTTTCTATCAAGTTCTTCATATCCTCTGTCAAGATGATAAATTCTGTCTATGATAGTCTTTCCTTCAGCAATCAATCCTGCAATAACAAGGGATGCTGAAGCTCTTAAATCTGTTGCCATCACAGGAGCTCCTTTTAATTTTTTTACCCCTCTCACTGTAGCTGTATTGCCTTCTACAGATATATCAGCCCCCAACCTTCTCAACTCTGCTACATGCATAAATCTATTTTCAAATATTGTCTCTTTTATCACAGAAGTACCATTGGCAATTGCCATCATTGCCATGAATTGGGCTTGCATATCAGTAGGGAAGCCAGGGTAAGGCATTGTTTTTATATCAACAGATACTGGTCTTTTTGGACCTGTTACTCTTAAACCATCTTTTGTCTCTCTTATGCTAACTCCAGCATCTTTCATTTTTAATATTACAGCATCTAAAAGTTCTGCTTTGATATTTTTAATTAATATATCTCCACCTGTAGCTCCAGCAATTGCCATGAATGTTCCTGCCTCAATTCTATCAGGTATCACTTCGTAGAAATTTGGCGGAATAAGTGAATTTACTCCTTCAATTTCTATAACACTTGTTCCAGCACCTCTTATTTTTGCTCCCATGGATATTAAATAATTAGCCAAATCAATAACTTCTGGTTCTTTAGCCGCATTTTCAATGATAGTTATACCTTTAGCTAAAGTTGCTGCCATCATGATATTCTCTGTTCCAGTGACTGTTGGAATATCGAAATAGATTGTAGAACCTTTTAATTTATTTGCCTTGGCTACTACATAACCTTCCTCAAGCACTATACTTGCACCCATTTTTTCAAGACCCATTATGTGTAAATTAACAGGTCTTGCACCAATGGCACATCCACCAGGTAATGATACTTTAGCCTTGCCAAATCGCGCTAATAAGGGCCCTAACACCAATATTGAAGCTCTCATAGTTTTTACAAGATCGTAGGGTGCTTCAAATTTAGAGATTCTTTTTGTATCTATAGAACAATAATTTCCATTAAAATCAATTTCTGCCCCCATTCTTTTCAAGAGTTCTACCATTGTGAATACATCTCTTAGTCGAGGTACTCTTTTTAAATTATGAACACCTGATGAAAGAATGGTTGCTGCCATGATAGGCAATACTGCATTCTTTGCACCACTTATTGTTACTTCACCCTTTAAGGATGTTCCTCCAAAAATAAGTAGCTTCTCCATCATAAATATATTAAACTAAAAAAAGGAGATATTTAAACATGCTAACTATAGAAGAACTTATAGATAAAGTTCTAAAATATAGGCCAAAAGCAAATATTGAACTTATAAAAAGAGCCTATATTTTCTCAAGAGAAGCTCATTGCGATCAAATAAGAAAAGAAGGAATTCCTTTCATCTACCATCCCTTAGCTGTGGCTAATATTTTAGCAGATATGAAATTAGATTCCGCCGCCATTGCTGCTGGTCTACTCCATGACACTGTAGAGGATGCAGAAATGACTCTTGATGATATTAGTGAAATGTTTTCTCCCGAGGTAGCCTTTCTTGTAGATGCTGTAACTAAATTGAGTAAAATTAGCTTTTCCTCTGTGGAAGAAGCAAAGGCTGAAAGCTTCAGAAAAATGTTTTTAGCCATGTCCAAGGATATTAGAGTAATACTTATAAAATTTGCAGACAGACTTCATAATATGAGAACTATTGAGTTTTTATCTCCTGAAAAGCAAAAAAGAATAGCTCTGGAAACTTTAGAAATATATGCACCTCTTGCTAATAGACTTGGTATTGGATGGATGAGAAATGAATTTGAAGACCTTTCATTTAAAGTGCTCCATCCTGAAGCCTACATAGAACTTGAAAAGAAAGTTGCTAAGAGAAAAGAAGAACAGAGTAGCTACATTAACCATGTAATTGAAATTTTATCTGAGAAAATTAAAGAGATGAATATTCCCTTCAGGGCTTTTGGAAGAGTTAAACACTATTATGGAATTTATCAGAAGATGATAAAACAGAAAATTCCTTTTGAACAAGTTTATGATGTAATTGGCATAAGAATTATAACAGATACTATTCCCCATTGTTATGATATTCTTGGAATAATTCATTCTTTGTGGACTCTTATACCAGGGAGATTCAAAGATTTTATAAGTTTACCAAAATCGAACTACTATCAATCTCTCCATACAACTGTTATAGGACCAAAAGGAGAAAGAGTAGAATTTCAAATAAGAACAGAAGAAATGGACATAATTGCTGAAGAAGGAATTGCAGCTCATTGGAGATACAAAGAGAAAAAAGAGCTTGATGAGAAAGAAACCAAAATTGTCTCTTGGTTAAGAGATTTAATAAAAGAAATATCTGATCCGAAAGAGTTATTAGACGCTGTAAAAGCAGAAGTTATTCCTGATACAATCTATGTTTTCACACCTAAGGGGGATGTTAAAGAACTCCCTGTAGGATCAACTCCAGTGGATTTTGCCTATTCAATTCATTCTGAAGTGGGAGCTCATTGTTCAGGAGCAAAAGTAAACGGCAGAATAGTGCCACTTAATTATCAACTCCAAAGTGGAGATGTTGTTGAAATAATTACAAGTCCTCACCAAAAACCTCGAAAAGATTGGCTACAATTTGTTATAACTCAAAGAGCAAGGAATAGGATAAAACATTTTCTCAGACTTGAAGAAAGACAACAAGCTATAAACATTGGTAAACAGCTTCTAGAAGCGGAAATCAAAAAGCAAGGCTTTTCCTTATCCCTTTTAAAATCTGAAAAAATAGAAAGCATAATTCAAATATTTAGCGTTCAATCTTTAGAAGATCTTTACTTCCTATTAGGACATGGTAAAATTTCTGTTCATCAAGTTATTAACAGACTCATTCCTGAGAGTGAAAAACAGGAGAGTATTCTAACAAAAAAAACTATAAGCAGAAGAGATAATAAGCAATTTATCTCTCTCAAAGGTGTAGATGAAGTCTTATATCACATTGCTAAATGTTGTACACCAGTACCAGGTGATGACATTATTGGTTTTATAACTAGAGGTAAGGGAATAACAGTCCATAGAAAAGATTGTGAAAATATAAAAAATTTACAAAAAGACAGGCTAATAGAGGTTTTTTGGACTGCTGATGAGACTTCGAAAGCTCAAACAAGAATTAGTATAGAGTGTATTGACAAGCCTGGAATATTGGCAAATCTTACCGGATTATTATCAGCTGCCCATGTAAATATTACGGCCCTCAAAGCTAATTCCACCTCAGACAAAAGAGCAATAATTGATTTAACCATAGAAGTAAAAGATAGACAACATCTGTCAGATATTATAAATAAAATATCTCAAGTCTCAGAAGTACTTTCAATCAAAAGATAAATTAACCTCTAAAACACCCTGCCTTAGTATTTTAGGAGGTTTAGTGGTTACATCTAAAATTGTTGATGGTACACCCTTAAGTTTTCCTCCGTTTATTAGCAATATGTTGTCCTTTGAATGTTGAAAATATTCTATTACTTTTGCCACATCCTTAGCAGGTGGCATTCCTGATATATTAGCAGAGGTAGCAGTGATGGGAAAAGGTGATGCTTGAATCAAATCTAAAGCAAAGGATTCTCCAGGCATTCTAACAGCTACTTTGTTATTTAAAACTATCTCTGCAGGTAAATCAAGTTTTGCTGGCAGAAGTAGTGTTAATGGTCCAGGCCAATACTGCTTTATTAAGCTTTCAGCTAATGGAGGTAAATAACTTACTACCATATTTATATTTTTTAGGTTAACTATAAGGGGAAAAACCTTTTCTAAGGGGCGTTTTTTAAGTTCGAATATTTTTTTAAGAAGTTTTTTATTATCAAATTTAACTCCTATTCCGTAAAGAGTTTCTGTAGGATAAATGATTATTCCATCACCTTGTAAAAATTCAATTATCTCCTTTATTTTTACTTCTTCTACTTTTAATATGTGCATTTAATTCCCTCAATAGGAAGTTTAATTTTTCTATATGGATTTTATCAAAATCCTTATCTTTGAAATAAATTTTCATGTATATTTCGATAAAATTCATAGCAAGGTTTTTTAAGTTTTCATCAGAAATCTCAGATACAAATTCCATTAATCCCTTATTTTGTTGTCTTTTATATCCAGCTTTTTCCATAAGTTTTAAAAATTTTTTTAAAGGAGTTCTATTTTTTTGATAAATCACAAAAGTAATAGTGGAAATTATCCCAATAAAACAAAGTAAGACATAGAAAAGAATTTTCCTTTTGAAAGGTATTGGGGGTGATTTTAAATTACTAATTAAATGAAGCTGAGTTTTGAAATCATAGGCTATTATGAATTTGTTCCAAAAATAATCTAAAAAATTGAAGACAAAAGATTCTTTATACCTTACAATTCTACCAGAGGATGGATCATATCTTTTCCAAAAGCCATTAAGCCAAGCTTCTACCCATAAATGGGCATCGGAAGCTCGGATCACATAATAGCCGCCTAAAGGATTATAGCTACCTCCTTTAAAGCCTCCCACTACCCTGGCAGGAATACCCTTAATCCTTAACATTAAAGCCATAGTACTGGCAAAATATTCACAATTACCTCTTTTTGTATTAAAAATAAAGTCCTCTATGGGATTATTGCCTCTAGGTAATTCTTTAAGGGAGTATTCGTAATTTTTTAAAAACTCCATGATAGAGTTTATAATTTCCTCATCGTCTTTTGCTTTTGAAGTTACTTCTGCCACAAGCTTTTTAGTTTTATCTGAAATATTAGGAGGTAGCTGAAGATAATTTTCGCTGACAGCACTCTCATAATATTCATATTCAATGTATGAGTCAGCCATGTATTTTAAGGGTTGTGAAATAGGAGTAGCTGTTTTGTAAACTGCTGGATACTCTAGAGTAACATTTTGCAGATAAATTTTGGAAGGAAAGTCCAAGAGGGGTAAATAATTTTCATAAGAAGGTTCTAGAAGGACAGAGTATGTCTTTCTTTTCCCGGATATAGTTAAATATTCAGGAAAGCTTATTTTTTCTTTTCTTGTCCAATTTTTACCATTAAAGTTATCAAAGGATATAATTCTCCAATACAATGCTTCTTGAGGTATACTTTCTATATAGACCCTCATAACAACAGACCTATCTTCTTGTATTGATGAAACATCTCCTAAATTCACTAATGAAGAAAAGCCTGTCTTTGAACCTGTAAAACCGAAACTAAAGAGAGGATAGGGAGTTCTTGGTAAAAAAAGAAAGAAAATTACACTCATGGGAATACAAAAAGCAATGATTAATAACATATATTTAAAAACACTCTTCAGAAAAAACTTATCCACATATTGCTGGGAAGTATCTTTTAAATAAGTTATTAAAAATACTGAAAATAAAGAGAGGGCAAAAACTAAAAAAAAACGTAAAAGAAAAGTCCAAGAAAAACTAAACAAGGTGGATGCGCTAAAAAGTAATAAAGCTAACAGGTATATTTGAAAGTACTCTCGAGGTGTTTTTTGACTTAGAAATCTTACTGCACTTATTAAGGCAAGGGCTTCAACAGAGGGAATAACTATATCTTCCAGAGAAAAATTCACAAAGGGTAGTATAACAAAGATTATTGATAAAAGATTTATAATCCACTTATTAAGTTTCATGCCCCTAAAGTGGACTAAAAAAGCCAGAAATATAAGAGCTAAAAAAATCACCATAAAAATGATTGATATGTTACTCACAATTCCAAGGAAAGTAATTATTAAAATCAAGAAACTGGTAAAAAAAAGAAGATGATCAACTTTTAGAGAATCAGTAGAGAGCCAACGCATTAAGCATTCTCCTTAAATGAGTTTTTCCAGTGTCTGGTTTAAAAGTCTCATTTTCCAAAGAAAGTCCTACGGGTATTCCTCTTTTATGAAGCTCCATGATAGTGAAAGTTACTTTGCCGAGTTTCTCCTCCAAATTTCCTGAAAAATCTGATAATTTTACCATAACAGGATTTCTTTTAAAGGGAGAAAAATCTTTACTCATTAAATCATGACTTTTAGCAGAAGCTTTCCAATGAATATATTTTAGGGGCTCTGTGGGATTATAGTTTTTTATACCTGATATATCTCCTTCATAAGCTTTTCCCATAGCTATTTTTGAATCTGTAATTCTTTGTCCTTCTGAAAAATAAAAAGAGAGATCACATCTGATGGGCTTTGGGAAGACTATGATTTCTTGATAAAGGGGTAAAGTTAGAATTCTTTTAAAAAAATAAAAGGGAAAATAAGAGGAAACATTGACTTTATCAATAGATATTTTGCCCCGATGAGAGAAATTGACAGTTAAACTAAATATTTTCCTATCATCTAAGTAGGGAATTAAAATAATACTATTGAACAGTTCTATTCTGATCAACAAAGAAGGAAGAAAAAATTTTTTTTCAATTTCAAAATTAATCTTTGCGGGAAAATTTGCAAAAATATCATCATAGCTCACAATTTTAAGCTTTATATTTAAAAGATTATAAATTGAAATTAAACCACTAACAGCCATTAAGCTCAATAAAAATGATAAAACTATGAAAAGTAAATTATTCCCCGTATTAACAGCGGAAAAACCAATTATCAAAGTAATAGTGATAAATATCCAACCAGCTGAGGTTATCTTTACGGAGGCACTGGAATTTTTTCGATAATTGATAATATCACCTCTTCTTTTGATAATGCATCATTTTTTAATATTATCCTATGAGGAGTTACAAAAGGTAGAATCTCTTTTACATCTTCTGGAATAACATAGTCTCTTCCCTTGAAAAAAGCATTGGTCTTTGCTGTATAGGAAATAGCTAAACCAGCTCTTGTGGAAAGGCCCAAAATAATTTTTGGATCTTTTCTTGTGGCATCTATAAAACTAATAATCCAATTAATTATTTTTTCCGATATGTAAATATTCCTTATTTGGCTCTGTATCATCAAGATTTCCTCTTTATCCATGATTGGTTTAAGTTTATATAAATCCTCCCTTGAACTCCCTCTCATGAGTATTTCACTTTCAGCTTTTTGGGTAGGATATCCAATATTTATTTTCAACATAAACCTGTCTAATTGACCTTCTGGTAAAGGAAATGTACCGTAGAATTCAATAGGATTTTGAGTGGCAATGACAAAGAAAGGTTTAGGTAATTTATGAGTGACACCATCAATCGTTACCTGTTCTTCAGCCATTGCCTCCAGAAGGGAAGATTGAGTTTTTGGGGTTGCTCTATTTATCTCATCTACTAAAACTATATTATTAAAAATTGGACCTGGCTTAAATTCAAACTCTCCGGTATTCTTATTAAAAACATTCAATCCAGTTATGTCTGAAGGAAGCAAATCGTTTGTACATTGAATTCTTCCAAAAGTAAGATTGAGAGCTTTTGATAAACCTATAGCAAGAGATGTTTTCCCAAGCCCTGGTAAATCTTCAATTAATAAGTGTCCTTTAGAGAATATGGCAATTAAAGATAGGATTATAGCCTTTTCTTTACCTTGAAGGCAAGTTTTTAGATGATTAATAATATTCAGTATTTTTTGATTCTTGACATTCTCAATCATAAAGAGGGGGTTTAAACCCCCTCTTTTATTTTAACCTTCTAAGTATACCTTTTCAACAGGTGGTGCAACTTGTTTTTTACGAGATAGTACTCCTGGAAGCCATACAGAAGGTCCTGAAATCTTTACATTAAAGGCTTTTTCTAGTTTTGCTGCGTCTCCTGCATAGAAAAGTTCTGTGCCCTCTTTAACAATATCTGTAGCCATAAAAATAACCATATCATACCCTTTACTTGCTTTTAAATCTGTAAGGTACTTAACGAACTCGTCCTTTCGCTCATAAACCTCTTCTATGTCAACCACTTCAGTTTGACCAATTCCTACTTTTAATCCTTTGAAATCATAGTCTTTGAAATCTACATGAACAACATCAGCAATTGGTTTTCCTTTTATACTTGCTTTAGCTTTTTTGAGTTCAACACCATATTTTGTTATATCAGAAATTCCTGCCACTGCAGCCAATTCTTGAGCAATCTTTTTATCCTCCTCGGTAGTTGTGGGAGATTTAAATATAACAGTATCAGAAAGAATAGCAGATAAAAGCAATCCTGCATAAGTTTTATTTGCCTTTACTTCTGAAGGGAACATTTTTGCGATAACTGTAGCAGTACTTCCCACTGGCTCAATATGAACAAAAATTGGATCTGGATAATTGAAATTCATCTTATGATGATCAATTACTGCCAGAATCTTTTCTGCTCCATCAACTCTCTGTTTTTCTTCATTATGATCAACCAAAACAAGTGTTTTCCCTGTTGCATTTTCAAGCACTTCTGGAGCAGATACGCCAAACTGCTTAAGTGCAAATTCTGTTTCTTCATTGATAGGTCCGGCAGTAGCTGCTTTGTAACCCTTAATACCTGCATAAACAATTGCAGAACAAACTGTGTCTGTGTCTGGTGCCTTATGACCGATTACATAAATATCGCTCATTTTAACCTCCTAAAGAGTTTTTTTAAAATTGTAAAATTTTGACAATTTTAAAACCAAAAAGTCAAGAATAAAACCATTAAATTTTAAAATAGACTTATAAAGCGATAATATGCAATGCAACCATTGAAAGGAGCTTTAAAAGTTTCATTAAATAATTTGATTAAGTAATTCCTTTAAAGATACTTTAAATTCAGGATGAATAAGATAGGGAGCAATCTCACATAATGGCTTTAAAACAAATTCTCTCTTATGCATGAGTGGATGAGGTATGGTTAGAGTATCACTTTTTAAAATTAAGTTATCGTATAGAATGATATCTATATCAATAATTCTCGGACCGTATTTTATAGTATTTTCCCTCCCTAATTTTATCTCTATTTTTTTTATCTCCCTAAGTAAATCAAAGGGCGTAAGATTAGTAGAACATTCAATGGCTAAATTTAGAAAATCGGGCTGTTCAGTGTATCCCCATGGTTTTGTCTCATAAAGGGAGGATTTTTTTAAAATTATTATTCCTATTTTATTTAATTCTTCTAAGGCATTTTCTATATTATTAGCTCTATCACCTAAATTTGAACCAAGAAGGAGATAAACAGTAGCCATAATTTTATATTTTAATGTAAAATTTAAGAAAATATCTGGAGGTTTCTATGATAACAGCAAAAGTAAAATGGGCAGAAGATATGCATTTCATAGGTCAATCAGGCACTGGTCATACAATTGTAATGGATGCAAGCCCTGATTATGGTGGATTTAACTCTGGAATGAGACCAATGGAACTACTACTTGTTGGACTTGGTGGATGTAGTGGAATGGATATTGTTTCAATTCTAAAAAAGAAAAAACAAGATTTAAGGGGACTAACAATAAATATTAAAGGTAAGCAGTCTGAGAATTATCCAAAAAGATTTACAGAAATTGAAATTGAATTTGTTATAAAAGGGAAAAATCTCTCGGAAGAAGCAGTTAAAAGGGCTGTAGAATTATCAATGGAAAAATATTGTTCAGTAAAGGCAACACTGGAGGGTTCTGCAAAGATTATCCATTCTTTTAGTATTGAAAATATAGATTAAAAAAGTTATCCACAGAAATAAATCTTTTTAGGAGAGAAATTTTTCAACTTTATCTGCCAATTCTTTATGAATCTTTCCTATAACCTTTGCTAATCTCTCCGCCTAGAAAGGTTCAAAGGATTCTTTAAGTTCATACAAAATTTCAAGAGTATCTATCATATTAAAATTGTAACATAATGAAGATAGGAAGAGAATTTTTACTTCTTAAGGAAAATTTATCCAAAGATCTGAGACATCTTAGGATTAAGATGAAAATTAAAATAAGGCTCTTCTTGTAACTCAAAATAACCAGACTCCATTATAACTCTAAGAAATTTAATATGGGAAGTATGGCCTCCTTTCTCAAAAATAAAATGTCCCTCAAGGGGATAACCAATGAGAGATAAGTCTCCGATTGCATCTAAAATTTTATGCCTAACAAATTCGTCTCTAAATCTAAGGGCACTACCCACAAGACCTTTTTCATCCAATACAACAGCATTCTCTAAAGAACCTCCCTTTGCTAAACCATTTTTGAGGAGATACTGAATATCCTTTAAGAAACCAAAGGTTCTTGCAGGAGCTATTTCTTTTATAAAACTTTGCTCATTAATATCCAAAGTAAGGGACTGTTCCATTATTAGAGGATGTTCATAAAAAATCTTATAGCTAATCTTAAATCCTCTGTAAGGTTTTGCAATTATTCTTGAATGCGATTCTTCATAAATAAGGGGCTTAGTTATTTTGAGTATAGGTATCATTTTGCTTTGCTTGGAAATACCCACTTTAAGTATGGGTTTAACATATTCTAATGCGCTACCATCAAGAACTGGCACTTCTGAACCATCAATTTCAATTAAAAGGTTTGTAATACCAAAAGCATAAAGCGTTGCAAGAAGATGTTCAACAGTTCTGACTCTAACTCCATCAATTCCCAAAGTAGTTGCAAAGGTAGTGTCAATGACAAAGGGAAATTTTGCTTTAATTGATAATCTTCTATCTTTCCTGTAAAAAACTATTCCTGTATCTCTTGCTGCGGGAATAAGCTTAATATGGATCTTTTTACCTGTATGAATTCCTATTCCTGAAAAGGAAACCTCTCTTTTTATTGTTTTTTGAAATGGCATATACTCGAAAGAAGAAATCAAAAAACATGCCATTTAAAAAAGGTAATTGAATTGGGAATTTATAAGAAATAGCCTGTGTCAAAATTGACACAATAAAGGAAAATTAAAAACACTCTCTAAGCTTCTCCACCCACAACAATTTCAGGAATTCTAACAGTAGGCATTCCATCAGTAACAGGTACACCTTGAGAATTCTTACCACAGGTTCCGATGGAAAATCCTAAATCATTCCCTACCATGTCAATGTTTTGCAATATTTCCTGGCCAGTACCAATAAGAAGTGCTCCTCTGACAGGGTCAGATATGTTTCCTTTCTCAATGGTATAACCTTCTTGAACCTCAAAAACAAATTCTCCTGTAACAGTATTTACTTGACCTCCTCCCATTTTCTTTACGAAAAAGCCTTTTTCAACAGAACGAAGGATTTCCTCAGGCTTATGATTTCCGGGAGCAATGAAGGTGTTGCTCATCCTTGGAATAGGATAATATTCATAGGACTGTCTTCTTCCATTTCCTGTTGATTTTTTACCTTCTTTCATAGCATTGTATTTGTCATAAAGATAATTTACTAAAACTCCCTTTTCCACCAAGACAGTTCTCTGAGATGGAGTTCCTTCGTCATCAAAAATATATGAGCCTCGCATATTAGGTAGAGTTGGGTCATCAATTACAGTGATAAGATCGGATGCCACTTTCTGTCCTAACTTATTACTATAAATTGACAAACCTTCATAAACAAGATCTGCCTCCAGACCATGTCCAATTGCCTCGTGAATCATAGTTCCTCCTGCCTCTGAGGAGATTATAACAGGCATTCTTCCACCCTTAATTCTTTTTGCTTTGAGCATCATCAAAGCTCTTTGAGCAGTTTTTTTAGCCACTTCCTCTAAGTTATTCTCTTGAAAAAATTCAAATCCCTTTAAGCCTCCCAATGATTCATAACCAGTTTGAATGACTCCATCTTCATGGGCAACCACTTGAATTAAAAATAAAGTATAAGTTCTCTGCTCCTCAGTAAAAAATCCCTCTGAATTTGCAATTTTAACTATTTGAATAGAGTCACTGTAGAGAGTTTTGACTTGCTTAATTTTTTCACTCTCTGCCCAAGCTACATAATTTGCCTTTCTTAAAAGCTCAAATTTTTTACTTAAGGGCACTTCATGAGGCTCAATTTTTATTAAAAAACTCTTATCATGTTGATGTTTGATAAGTTTTTTTATATTAAAAGTTTTTCCTGAGGAATTCTTATTCATCAATAAAGTCAAAAGTTCATCAATTCCCTTTTTTGAAAAATCGTTTGTAAAAGCGTAAGATATTTTCCCATCTCTAATAACCCTTACTCCCAAGCCTTTTTCAAATACTGTTGAAGTTTTTTGAACTTTATTCTCCTCCATTTGAAACTGATTCGTTATTCGTTCTTCAAGAAAAATATCTACAAAATCTCCCCTAAGTTTTCCTAATATTTCTAAAAAAATATCCATCTTCATCTCCTCCTTTTTCCTTCCACTAACCTTATAAAAATTCAATTATTAAAATTCTATTATTTAGCTTCTCGCTAAATTAATGTTTAATACTGCCATATAAGTCATAAAATTTCTAACTCTCTCATGATTCTTATCTGATTTTCCTCTCTTTCAAGGCACTTCCATATTTCAAAAGCTCTTAAAAAATAATCCTTTGCCTTTTCTTTATCCTCCATATCTCTGTAAAGTCTTGCAAGAATCTCCATATCTAAGGCTATTTTTTCTGGCAAGGCAAGCTCTTTATCAATTGACAAAGCTCTTAATAAATAAATCAATGCTTTATTTTTATTCTTTTTCGTATTAAGTTCTCCAAGAAGCCTAAGAGTATTAGCTTGCTCAATTTTTGAAATTTCATTATTCATAGACAATGCTTTATTAAGAAGCTCTTCAGCTTCTTCATTAGCCCCTTCTCTCATCTTGAATCGTGCTAAAAGATTTAAAGATTTTATTCTCATGTATGGAGATTCTGAATAAATCAATTTATGTAATAAAGCTTCAGAGTTTTCATTTAGTAAAAATCCTATTCTTGCCTTTTCAAAAATTATTTCTTCAGATAGACCTTCTGGTAGATATGTTTTCTTTGATAACTCCTCGGCAGAACTAAGAAATTTTTTAGCGTAATCAATTTTATCTAAGGAAGTATAAATCCTTGATAAGCTAAGAAGAATCACTACAGTAGAATTATCATCTTGAATTATGCGAGATTTTTTCAAAGCTTCTTCATAAAGACTCAGTGCCATTTTAAAATTGCCTTTTTCAGAGGCTACCTTTGCTCTTTTTATTAAACTCTCAATTTCCTTTACTCTATAAGGTTCTTCCATTGGTGCTCTGTAGCATCCTTGAAGGATTAGAAGTAAAAACAAAAGAAATAAAAAAAGCAATTTTTTTCTATTTCTCATAACTATCTGCCTCCAAAGGTTTTATCTCATGCTTTTTGATCCCCTCTCTTATGGGCCAAAGTCCCTTTATGCTCTTTAGGATTTCATCCAAATCTTCCATGCTTCTTTTTGTTTGCTCAATTATTAAAGTTAAATCCTTCTTTGTTATCTCATTGAAATTTGTGGTTAATGCATTTAACTGCTTGGCAACATTTTGAAGGGATTTAATAAGTTCCGTGAGTTCTTCAATTGTATTTTCTGATTTAGCAAGGATAGAAGGAGTTTTATCCTTCATATCCTCAAGTAAGAGATTAAGTTTATTGGTTGTTTCTATTAAATTTCTGGATATTTTCTCTATATTATGAATGCTTTTCTTGATGTCACCTTGAGGCTCATTAACATAGTTTATAGTCTCTTTTATTCCTTTCAAAATCTCAGATATTTCACCTTTAAGCTCTGCAGCAATCTCTTCAATGCCTGATTGCCTAAAAAATTTAATTGTTTGATTAGGTTTTATGAGGGCACCTTGTCCTGGTAAGATTTCGATGTAGGATTCACCTATGAATCCCTCCTTAGTAAGAATTGCCACTGTTCCTTCTCTAAACCATTTAGTGTGTTTATCCTCAACAGAAAGAGTTATTCTTACAAACCCATTATCCATTAGTTCCATATTCTGGACTCTTCCTATTTTAAAGCCTGATAATCTAATGGACATACCTGTATAAACTCCCGTAGCCTTAGAAACAACACAATAAAAATTCTCTGTTTTTGTAAATAAACCTCTTTGCTTTCCTGCAAAATAGAGAAATGCTAAAGCACCTGCTAAGGCAACTATAATAAAAATAACAATTTTTCCTCTAAGAAATATAAAGCGTGGATCTTTTTGTTTGATTTCCATTTTTCAATTCACCTTGCCTTTAAAAAAATGATATTCCCTCTGGGAGCTTAAAATACTGATAAGAGTTAGATTCTTGCTTATTTTTTCAATCTTACTCAAAAGCCATTCCCTTTGCTCTTCACTAATTCCCTGAAAGGGATATTCTAAAATCATAATCTCTGGTTTAATTAGTAAACCTCTCACTAAAGCTATAATTCTCCTCTCTAAATTAGTTAGTTCCTCTATCTTACACATGTAGTCTCCTTTGAATTCAAAGGTTTCTAAGAGTTTTATTGCTTCTCTATATAGATTTTCTTTATCTGCAATTCTATGATAGAGAGCTGGAAGAAGAATATTTTCTAATGTTCTTATGTTATTTATCAAACCGCCTGTTTTAAAAACAATGGCAATTTTTTTTCTTATTTCAAAAAGTTTGTCTTTCCTTATATGTCTAAGATTTTGGCCCATAAAAAAGAGCTCTCCGCTCTTTGGACTTTTCATCCCTATTAGCAAATCCAAAAATTCCTCTCCCTGTGCTTCTTCTTCAAAAACAAAAAATGCCTTCTGTCCTTTTTGAATGTTAAAATTCATCTTATCTCTGATTAAATCTCCTGTTATTCCTATAGCACTAATCATTTAAATCATTTTTGTAATGAAGTCAATTATAACATCAATTAAAAAAATAGAGAATATTCCTCCTGTTAGAGCTTTTGTAGTTCTCTGAGGAATCTCAGTGGTACTTTTTTTCACAGAAATACCGTGCCATATACAAATTAAAGAGACAGTAAAACCGAACATCAAAGATTTCAAAAAAGCTATTGCCACATCTTTCAGATAAAATTGATCAAAAATAGCATTCATGTTTTCTGAAAAGGAGACACCTGTCATAAAACTTGCTATAAAGACTCCCCCAAAGAGGGCTGCAAGCTGAAAATAAACACATAGCACCAAAGCAGAAAAGGTAACCCCGTATAGACGAGGTTTTATAAGATATACTTCTGGCTTAATACCCATAGCTTCAATATAATAAATTTCTCTACCTAATTTCATAGTAGCAAGTTCTGTAACTATTGCAGAACCACTTCTCGTAAGAATTATAAGGGCTGTAAAAAGTGGACCTATTTCTTTTAAAACAATAACCAAAAGTATCTTACCCATTATGCTACTTGAACCTGAACCAGTTATAGACATAATTTGAAGGACTATTATAAGACCTATGAATAATCCTGAGAAAATGACAATTGATAAAGCTTGAACGCCGGTGAAATAAATCTGTCTTAATAGAACCTCTATGA
Organism: uncultured bacterium; assembly: GCA_937998865.1. Classification (GTDB taxonomy): domain Bacteria; phylum Nitrospirota; class Thermodesulfovibrionia; order Thermodesulfovibrionales; family Thermodesulfovibrionaceae; genus Thermodesulfovibrio. The sequence goes on along the minus strand of CALLBR010000018.1, from coordinate 8,233 downwards.
CTGGTGACAATATCATATTCAAAGCTCAAATCATATCTCTTTTCTTGATTCTTTATTCAATGGTAACTATCGTCTAATACCAAAAATTCTGACTATCTGAAAATAAAAAGAAAATAATCACTCAATACTTCAATTATTTTGATTATTTGCCTGTTTGTTAATTTATAACTTAACAGCTAACTTTTGAGGGAATACATTTTCCCTCCTTATCTGGACAACATCTTTCACAGAAATGCCTACCACTGCTGTCACAACAGCAAACTCTCTCGTAACAACCATTTAGTTGAATACTCCATTCAGAACAATTTACTGAAGATGCATATAAAATATCCTTTACAAAAGGCATGCTGCAGGAATTTGATCCTTGATAGATATTCATATTTGATCCACTTGTAGAGGTAAATAAAAAAACAAGGCTCACTAAAAGAGTGATTAATGATAATCTCTTCATTTTCTAATCCTCCTTAAATTTTTCTCTATAGATTGAAATCTATTTATACTCATAAGTATACAAATTATAACATTTTTAAATGGAAATCTAACTTTGATTTTTCAAAATTTATGTCCTTTTCAAAAAATTATTTGCATATGAGACTTAGATTAGCCTTTACAGAGATTTCAATATCTTCCCTTTTAGGCTCAGGAGCCTCTACAGAGAATTTTTCCACTGTATGTGCTGATTTTAAAAAAACAGGAGAATCCCAAAAGGGTCTTTTAATATCATAACTAATGTTTGAAATTGTACATTTTTTCCCCATTTTTTCTTCAACTTTTTTTGCAAAATTCATTCCCTTATCAATAATTAAAAGCTTAAGTTGCATTTCTATTTCTTCCGCTTTTTTATCTGAAATAACCCATGTAGTATTTGACACCGAATAGTTTATTTTCTCACCATATTGTTCTTTAAATTTATCCAAAAGATCAAAGATTTTATTTTGTTCTGCTCCTTCTTTAAGTTCAAAAGAGTAATTTATATTCCCCTTATAACCAGAGCATCTCCTTCTATCCTTTTCCCACCAACAATTTTTTTCAACTGCATATTTTCCACCGCTATATTTGAGATTTAGGGCTCTTACAGCCTTGTCTAAGGCACCAAGCATATTTATAGAATCAACCTCTTTCAAAGTAAAACTGTTTACTGAAAGGGTCATCTTTAGGATATCAGGCACAACCTCTTTTTTTTCCTCCAAAGTAATAGAAATTCTTGTAAAATCATAGTCCTTGTCTTGACAGTAGGAATTACCAAGTCCTATAAAAAAGATTATAAATAAAATAAAAAAACACAGCACTTTCATCTTTATCCTCCATTTATCTTTTCTCTCACTCCTAAATTTTAATTTTCTTATTTATCATTGGTATATCTAACTTTAGCAAAAAACTCCTAATTATTCAAGATAATATATCGAATAATTAATCATGGAACAACTGATTATTCCATCAAACCATTAATTATTGCCAAGAAACCTTTAGGCATCTAAAACTATCCCTAACCAAAATGAAATTTCGATCCCTTTCATAGGAAAGTAGAAATAATCTCAAGACTTAAAATTTTTAAGGGATAAAGAATCGAGATTTCCTCGGCACTTTTTGTCTTAAAAGTCCACTCTCTACTCCTTTTTTTAAGATAAACTGAAATTTGTAATATTAAATTAATCAAAACTTATGCTATAATTCATTTATGAAATTCCTTAAAATGCCAAAAATTCTAACTTTTCTCTATTTGATTGGTTTTGTGCTTGTCTTTCTTGAATTTATGCTTAAATTTTTCGGAAAAAGCATTTGTCAAACAGAGGGATGCAGGATTGTAGAAAGTTTTGTAAAAGGCGGAGATATTCTCTTACTTTTAATTGGTATGGGATTATTTGCCACTTTATTGTTTTTTTCTCTTACCAAAAAGTTTGATCTCTTACACTCTTTAATTTTGATATCTGCTTTGTCTACTGAGGGATATCTTTTATCCTTTCAAGCTTTCGTTATAAGGGAATTTTGTATTTTTTGCTTAGTGGTGTTTGCAATTCTTCTTTTGTCTTCCCTTTTAAGGTTTGTAATGGGCCGTAAGGAGCTTGTCTTTGCTTTTTTTTGTTTTGCATCTCTATTTTTAATAACCTATTTGGTAAATCCTCACATATCAGACTTCCCCTCAGCCAAACAAAATTATGTTCTTGTCTACTCAAAAGACTGCCCTCACTGCAAAGAGGTAATCCAGTTTTGTGAGCAAATGTCAATCCCAGTTCACAAAATAGAAGCAGATAAAATTTCAGGACTCTTGAAGGCTTTAAACATAAAGTCAGTACCTGTTTTATACTGTAACGAAGGTTCTGAGAAAAAATTTATTATTGGAGCAGAAAACATTAAAGGATACCTTCTGGCAAAAAATGCTATTAAGGAAAAGGAAGAGGGATTTTGTCCTCTCTTTGAAACCTCAGAATGTAAGTGAATCTCTTTTAAGGAAGTCAAAAAATTTTTTCTAAAAACTTAGAGGTTGTTTTGTAAAACTTGTCATATTGTGAATAACCTTGCAAATTTAGACCTTAAAGGCTCATAATAATTAACAAAACAACTAAAGGGGGATTATTATGCGCAGAATTTTACTTTCAGAAAAGGAGCTACCAAAAAAGTGGTATAACATACAGGCTGATATGCCAAAGCTTCCGCCTCCACCATTAAATCCAAAAACAAAAAAACCAGTCTCTCCCGATGACTTAAAACTAATATTTCCCATGGCTCTAATAGAACAGGAAATAAGTACTGAAAGATGGATAGATATTCCAGAGGAGGTCCTAAATATTTATGCCAGCTTTCGTCCCACTCCTCTCTACAGAGCTATTGCCTTAGAGAAAGCCTTAAATACTCCTGCAAAAATATATTTTAAGCATGAAGGGGTAGGTCCTGCTGGTAGTCATAAAACTAACACATCAATACCTCAGGCTTATTACAATAAAAAGGAAGGCATAAGGAGAATAGCCACAGAGACTGGTGCAGGTCAGTGGGGATCTGCTCTTGCCTTAGCTGGCACTCTTATGGGAATAGAGATTACAGTCTATATGGTAAGAGTAAGCTATCATCAGAAGCCTTACAGAAGAATAATGATGGAAACCTGGGGGGCTAAGGTTTATCCGTCTCCTTCCGATAAAACAGAAGCAGGTAGAAAAATTCTTCTTGAAAATCCTGAACATCCAGGCACACTTGGAATCGCCATTTCAGAAGCTGTGGAAGATGCAGTTATGAATAAAGATACCAATTATGCCCTTGGTTCTGTTCTAAATCATGTTTTGTTACATCAAACAATAATTGGACTTGAATGCAAGAAACAGCTTGAGCTTGTGGGAGATTACCCTGATGTAGTAATTGGTTGTTGTGGTGGAGGAAGCAATCTTGGAGGAATAAGTTTTCCCTTTCTTCATGATAAAATCAATGGGAAAGATCTAAGAGTTATTGCTGTTGAGCCTTCTTCATGCCCTACCCTTACAAAGGGAGAATTTAGATACGACTATGGAGACACAGCAGGGCTTACGCCTCTTTTGATGATGTACACCTTAGGTCATGATTTTGTTCCTCCAGGAATACATGCAGGCGGGCTTAGATATCACGGAGATTCCCCCCTTGTGAGTCAACTATATAATGCTGGATTAATAGAAGCTACAGCAGTGGGACAAACAGCTGTTTTTGAAGCAGCTCTGCTTTTTGCAAGAACTGAGGGAATTATCCCAGCACCTGAAAGTGCCCATGCCATAAAAGTAGCAATTGATGAAGCATTAAAAGCAAAGGAAGAGGCAAAGGAAAGAGTGATTCTCTTTAATCTAAGTGGTATAGGATTCCTTGATCTACCATCCTATGAGGCATATTTATCTGGCAAACTTTGTGATTTTGACTATCCAGATGAAAAAATAAAGGAATCTCTTTGCAGATTACCGGTAGTTGAATTTTAAATCTCTACTTCTTTTTGAGACCAAATTTTCTTAAGCCCTATGGGCGCAAATAGGGTGGTCAAAGCAACTACAAAAATGATGACTGCATAGAGAGTGTTATCATAAATACCACTTAATCTCCCAAATTCAGCAAAGATAAGGCCTACTTCTCCTCTTGGAAGCATAGCCATTCCCACACTTAATCTCTCCTTGAGAGTGCCTCTAATTACAAATCCCGCTGATAATTTTGTCAATACAGCAATAATGAATAACAAAACACTAAGAATCCAGAAATTAGCTGAGGTAAAATCTATGGCTTTCAAATTAATTTGTAAACCTACATATACAAAAAATATGGGAGTAAACAACCATATTAAAGGATTTATGGATTCTTCTATTTTATAAATAATTGCTTTATCTGCTTGAAAAGCTGCTGCAAAAGGGATGGTAAATCTTCTCGAGAAGGCAATTCCTGCTGTGAAAGCACCAAGAATCTCTGGAGAGCCTATTTCATGAGCTGCATAGGCAAAGAGTAAAATTATAGCTACTACTACAGGAGGTACAAAATCAAGTGTATCAAGCTTTTTTGAAAGACTGCTTACTAAATAGGCAAATATTTTCCCTACAATTGGCGCAAAGAGGAAAAAGGTTCCTATATAAAGAACCAAAATAAGAGTAGCATTAACATTTATCTGGAGAGTTTTAGAAAATTCGTAAAGTGCTGCAAGAACTACAACTCCAAAAATATCATCAAGCACAGCAGCAGCAAGTACAACTTGAGCAAATTTTTCTCTCATTTTCCCAATGTCCTCAAGAACTCTCACAGTAACACCAATGCTTGTTGCTGTGAGAGTTCCTCCTATAAATAGAGAAGTAATAGTTGAAAAATTAAAAATATAGTAAGATACTAAAAATCCTGTAATCATAGGTGCAAGAGCACCTGTAATTGCAACAGCTGCAGCTGAGAAACCTACCCTCGTTAGTTGTTTTAAGTCTGCCTCAAGTCCAATATGAAAAAGGAGCAGTATTATCCCTAACTCTGCAAGAAGCCTCATAACATCACTTAATGGAATAATCCCAAGTACACTCTGACCAAGAATAATTCCTACAAATATTTCACCAATTACAGAGGGAATCCCAAGTTTAGCAAAGACATCACCCGAAATCCTAGCAAAAAAGAGTAAAATGGCAAGATAGAGAAAAATTAAGTGAATTTCCATTTGAGAATTATAACATTAACAATTCTGATTTTTAAAACTTCCTCCTTAATTTTAAAAATGAAATTTGAAAATTTTAAAATATTTAGAACCTCTACTTTTTTACTCTAGTATTGGAAGGATTTTTTTATTTTAATTGAAAGACCCGCTGTCTTTTCTTTATTTCGAGACTCTTTCTTATGATTGCCACGAATTTTATTATTCTTATTACCTGCCCTTCAAAGGAAAAGACTAAGGTTATCCCTTTTCTCAAAAAAAAAGTCCTCCCTACGCAGAGCAAACCTATCATGAAGAAACTCCTAAATTAGGAATTAGTAATTATTAGTAATTAATTGAAAGTTAAGTCATAGCTTAGAGATATAATTATCTGGATGCTTGAATTTCTCTTAGTTTTTTTGTATTATTTTATATATTTTTTCAAAAAAGGAGGCTATCATGATACTGAGTAATTTAAAAATTAAAGAGAAGCTTATTGCCCTATCAGTTTTAGCCATAATAGTAACAGCTCTAATCTTGTCCTTTGTTTCCTATTTATTGATAAAATCAAATCTTATGAGCAAATTTCAGTCGCAGACTCAGACAGCCTCTCAAACTATCATGGCTCTAAATAAAAACATAATAGAAAGAGTAGTAATATATGCTGACATTTTATCAAGAAGACCAGATCTCATTGAGGCAACAGAGAAAAAGAATTACGCTTCCCTCGAAAAAATCTTGGTATCTGAATTCAAATCTATTTTTGAAAAAGATAGCACAATAAGTAGTCTTGAAGTAACAGATGATAAGGGTATTGTCTTAATGAGAGGACATAATCCTCAGAAAAAAGGAGATGATAAGTCAAAAGTAATCATGATACAGAAAGCCTTAGCAGGTGAATCTACTATGGGTGCTAATATATCTCCCACATCTGGTGAAATAGCTTTTGATTCCGTTTATCCCCTAAAGTCTGGAGGTAAGGTGATAGGTACTTTAAAAGTTGGAAGTTATTTCAAGGAGCAGACAGCTAATTATTTAAAAGGAATTGCCAATGTGGATGTAATATTTTTTATGGGTAACAAGGTAAATTTTTCAACATTAAAGGAAGCCTCAGATCTTACTCTTAGCGAAGAAATATTAAAAAAGATGAAATCCCAGGAAGCTTTATATGATGTTATAAAAATAAAAGGTCAAAAATACAACGTAATCTATACGCCTATAGTAGATTCAGAGGGAAAAGTATTAGGAGCCACAGCTGGACTAATCTCATGGAAAGACATGGAAAAAACCCTCTCTAATCTTTTAATGACTCTCATAGGTGCAACAGTGATAGTGTCCCTATTCTTCGTAGTCATCACAACTCTATTTGTTAAAAATATGGTAGGACCTCTCACAAAAGCTGTTGAGGCAATAGATAAAGCCTCAGAGGGCGATTTAAGAATAGAATTGCAAGACTATAAAGGTAAAGATGAAATAGCAGTATTATTTATAAAAACAAAGAAATTAGTTGATTCCTTTAATAAACTCATAAATGAAATTTTATCTGCACTTAATAACTTAGTTGATTCAGTGGTTGTATTAAGAAGAACATCAGAAAAAACCACAGAAAGTGCAAGAGAGCAAGCCTCCAGGTCTCAACAAGTGGCTACTGCCTCTGAAGAGATGAGTCAAACCATAACAGATATAGCAAGGAATGCTCAAGGAGCTGCTGAAGCTTCAGAAAACGCTATGAAAATAGCCTTTGAGGGTAAAGAGATTGCTGATAATTCAGTAAAAATAATAAAAAATGTTAACAAATCCACAGAAGAATTAGCTAAAATGGTTGAAAAATTAAATCAACGTGTTTTGGAAATAAGTGATATTACCACAGTAATAAAAGACATAGCAGACCAGACAAACCTTCTTGCCCTTAATGCAGCCATTGAGGCAGCTCGGGCAGGAGAGCAAGGAAGAGGCTTTGCAGTAGTGGCTGATGAAGTAAGGAAACTTGCTGAGAAAACAATAAAGGCTACTGAGGAAATTTCAAATAAAATTCAGGTTATACAAGCTGACTCAAAAAACACTGCAAATATAATGAATATGGCTGCAGAGGAAGTCTCAAAATCAACTGATGCTGTTAATATGATGGGCGAGGCATTAAAAGAGATTGTAGAGGCTGTTCAAAAAGTAAAAGACCAGATAACCCAAATAGCTACAGCCGTAGATGAGCAATCTGCTGCAGCTGAAGAAATAGCAAAAAACATTGAACAAACTCAAAATATTTCAAATGAAGTAGAGAAATTGGCAGTAGAAGTTCTCCATCAAGCAAATGAACTAACAGAGCTATCAGAAAATTTAAGAGTTTCCACATCGAATTTTAAAACAAAAGGCACTGAATTAATTATCCTTGATATGGCAAAAACTGACCATAGATTATTTTTAGGCAAAATTGCTGCTTGCTTAAAAGGTGACGAAAGGCTTGATCCTGATAAACTTCCTGATCATCATAATTGTCGGTTTGGTAAGTGGTATTTTAGCGAAGGACAGGAAAAATGCGGCAATCTCAGTTCTTTCAAGTCAATTGATGAACCACATGCTAAAATTCATAAATTAGGAAAAGAGGCTCTAAAGGCTTTCTATGCTGGCGAAAAAGCAAAAGCCGAAAATCTCTTAAAAGAAATAGAACATCTATCAGAAAAAATTTGTAATTTAATAGATGAATTGAAAAGGGAATGTAGATAGGTTAATTAATTCTTGCTGGTATAGCAGCCGCTCATGATCCCGAATCAGATAGAGTATTAGAGGAAGTCAAAGAAGTAGCTGGAAAAAATCCTGATACTCCTATACTTCTTCTGCCTCTAGACAGTGACATTGAGACAAAGGCACTTTCAAGAGCAGCTTAATTCTATTTCTCAATAAATACTCTAGCGGTAATTTTGTTTACTTGTAGTAGGTTATTTTGGTTTATATTCTTTCTTATCACTAAATTTAGCATCATATGCCTCAGCATTATATTCATTCCATGAGAGAGAAAAAAACAAAAATTTTTTGATAAAATACAAAATGGAATTAAAATATGTTTTTTATTTTATTTTTGGAGGTCTAATTGTAAGTTTAGTAAGCTATTTTGCTAGTCATGCTAAAGGATTAATC
>CALLBR010000017.1 GCA_937998865.1 uncultured bacterium | reverse complement strand
AGAAAGGAAACAATTATAACTGCCAACACATTCATAAGCCATATTTTATATCAATCAAAATAAAATTTGAAAATTAGTTATCACCTATTTAAAAAAATGCCTGCTTTGAACCATTAGCTTTAAAAGTTCTAAGAATATGTCCATATTTTTGGTAAAAGAACTGTCTTTTTAGTCCCTCTTTACCTAAACCTCTAACTTATGATATATTGTTTGATCATCTGAAAAGATTAATTTCCTCTACTTTATTGCAGAGGAATTGAAATTTAATCAGTTAATTTTAGTATATAGCCTAATTAGTAAAAATTTTATAGAGGGAGGTAAAATATGAATGGTATTGATATTTTCTTTTCATTTATTGGTCCCCTATTTTTCTTTTTTGCACTTTTAGGTATAGGGTTTTTGGTAGTTTGGATTTGGGCTCTTATAGATATCCTCAAAAGTGAATTCAGCGGCAATAACAAGATAATTTGGCTTTTACTGGTTATCTTCATTCCTCTTTTGGGAGTAATTCTGTATTATTTTATAGGAAGAGAGCAAAAAATCAAACCCCCACAAGAGAATTTGCTTAAATAAATCTTTAAAATTTTAGGTTAATTTTTTAGCCTTAGTAAAGAGCAAGTTTTTAAAGAAAAGAGTTTTAATGGCACTTATCTAAGGAAGCAATAGAGAAAAAAGCGTCTTCCTTGTCAAAAAAGTCCTTCTTGAAAAATCTCTTTTTGAATTTAAAGACATTAAATTTTATAATTATTTTTTGGAGGATTCGTGGAAAGAATAATAAAAAAAACACTTTTTAATCTTTTATTAAGAGTTTTTTTAGGCTTAGGGAAAGTATTACAGAAAAACCAGTTGCCTAAGGTAGCTAAACTTATAGCCAATCTTTTTTATTGTCTACCATTGAAGAGAAAATCCGTAGCCTTTGAAAACTTAAAAATCTCCTATCATAAGGAATTCCCGGAAAAGAACCTAGGGAATTTACTAAAAAATTTCTTCGCTGAGATAGCTTTAATGATACTTGAAATTTCCTATAATATCGTTCACAGAGACTCTTTAATACCTTTGGTTAAGGCTTGTGGGCTTGAGTATCTTGAAAATGCTATGCAAAAAGGTAAAGGTGTAATTGCTTTAAGTGGACACTTAAGTAATATACCTGTCATGCTTGCATGGCTTGCAGAGAAAGGATATCCTGTAGCAGTTCTTTTTAAAGAGGGTAAATATTTACCTAAGGGATTTCTCTATAACTTGATTAAATCTTACAATATTCATCCCATCCCTTTCTACTCCGATAGAGAAGTTCCAAAACAAATAATAAAGGCTCTTAAGGAGGATAAGATTGTCTTTATTCTTGCTGATCAGGCAAGACCTGGTGTGTATGCAAAATTTTTTGGATATTATGTACAGTGCCAAAAAGGTCCTTTTGTTATAGCTAAACGTAGAGGTTCTCCAATTGTTCCTATTTTTATTGTAAGGGAAAAAAAATATTTTCTCCTAAAAGTCTATCCTGAACTTCCATTGAGTAAAAATAAAATTGCAGAAGAAGATGAAATGATAAGCCTTATTGAAAAGTATAATTCTCTTCTTGAAAATTTGATCAGACAGTATCCCGAGCAGTATTACTGGTTTCATAGAAGATTTAAGAAAATGAAGACTCATTAAATTGTAAATTCCAAAATTCCCTATAAAGGCCTCCTTTCGCAAGAAGTTCTTCATGAGAACCCATTTCTATTATTTGTCCTTTATCCATCACAATAATCTTGTCAGCTCTCTTTATGGTAGAAAGCCTGTGAGCAATGACAATTGTGGTTCTGCCTTTTCTCATTTCTTCTAGGGCTCTTTGTATTTTTTCCTCTGACTCTGTGTCAAGAGAGGCTGTAGCCTCATCAAAGATTAGAATTTTTGGCTCTCTCAGTATAGCCCTTGCTATAGTAATTCTTTGTTTCTGACCTCCAGAAAGCAATACTCCCTTTTCGCCTACCATGGAGTCATAACCCTGTGGCAACTTAATTATGAAATCATGGGCATCTGCCATCTTTGCTGCCTTTTCAACTTCTTGGATTGTGGAAGATATATTTCCAAATCGAATGTTATTAACGACAGAATCATTGAATAAAACAATATCTTGAGTTACAAGAGCTATTTGAGAACGCAAACTATGAAGGGAAAGATCCTTGATGCTCACTCCGTCAATTAATATGTCACCCTCTGTAGGATACCAAAAGCCTGCAATAAGATCTGCTATGGTACTTTTGCCTGCTCCAGAAGGACCTACAATAGCAACTGTCTGTCCAGCTTTTATTTCAAAATTTATATTTTTTAAGGCATAATCTTTTGCAAGTGGATACTTGAAAGAGACATTCTGAAAGATAATATTACCCTCTATTTGTTTCTTTGTGCCTCTTTCAGGCTCTTCCTCCACAAAGAGAATTTCCCTTAAACGTTCTATTACATTTCGACCTCGCTGAAAGGAGGCATTAACACGACTCAGTCTTCTTAAAGGTGTATACATGAGCATAACAGCTGTTGCAAAGGAAAAGAAATCACCAGAAGAGATTTTTTCATTTACCACAAGATAACCACCATAAAAAATAATCAGAGCTATTCCAAGACCTGCTATGGTTTCCGTTAAAAGATTTGAAAACTCTTCAGTTCTCACTTCTCTCATTACATTTCTGTAGTGTTCTTTTAAGGCATTTTTATACCTGTTTGCCATGTCCTTTTGCATAGTAAAAGCCTTTATTATCTTTATACCATTCAAGGTTTCATGTAAAAGGGTGGTCACTTTAGCAATTCTCAATCGAGTTTTCATCCCAAGACTTTTTAATTTCATACCAATCTTGGCTATGGCATAGATCATAAGAGGAAGCACAACAAAACTAAGCAAAGCTAAATCCCATCGTCGATAGAAGGCTACTGCTGCCAGAACAATTACAGTGAGTCCTTCAACAAAAAAATCTTTTATAGTATATGAAACAGTGCCTTTTAGTAAATCTACATCATTTAGAACCTTAGAAATTATGTTGCCAGAATTATCCTTACAGAAAAATGACATGGGAAGTTTTAAAATTTTCTCATAAACAGCGTCTCTAACACTTTTAACAATTTTAGCTCCAATAGAGCTCATTAAGTAATTGTTGAAGAAGGTAAATATCCCCCTTAGAGTAAATAAAATCACAACTCCGAAGGGCATTAAATATAAAAACTCTGAGGATTTTTTCACAAATATTTCATCCATGGCAGGTTTAACAGACCAAGCAATTGCACCATTTATTCCTGAAATAGCAAAACTACATAGGAGCGCCATGAGAAGTCTAATTCTGTATTCCTTTACAAGTCTCCAAAAAACAGCCAAATCATCCACAAAAGAGCTTTGAAATCTTAGTTTAAACTTTCTCTCTATTTCCAAATTTTCTCCCATGCTTTTGCATATTTTAGAAAGGAGTAAAAACTATAAAAAATAGCAAGAATAAAACCTCTAATGCCATCAAGAAATCCTAATCTTAAAATAAACATTTTAAAGAATGTAAAAAAGGGAGTAAAAATCATCTTTGTGAATATCTTCCTCTTTGAAGGATTTTTTTGCACAATATCTATTGCAGAAAGGGTAGAGTATCTCTGCATTTTATCTATAAATCCCTCTATACTCCGGTAAGTAAAGTGCAACAAAGGTTCTCTGAAGTAACCTGTTTTACCCTCTATAGTAATTCTCTCATGAACAGCTCTTTCCTCCATTTTGCCTCTGTCTTTTCTAAAAAATCTCAAGGTGTAATCAGGCCACCAACCACTATGTTTTATCCATTTACCAAGGAAAAAGTTTTTTCTTGGAATAAAATATCCTACTGCATCATCATGTTTTAACTTTTCGATTATTTCCGCTTTCAAAGCCTCTGTTAGTCTCTCGTCAGCATCAAGCACTAAAACCCATGTAAAAGTTGCTTTGTCAATGGCATACTGCTTTTGCTTAGCAAAACCGCTCCATTGCTTTTGGAAAATTTTATCAGTATATTTTTTACATATTTCAATAGTTCTGTCTTCACTAAAAGAGTCAACTACTATAATTTCTTCAAAATCTTTAACTGATTCAAGGGCTTCTTCAATGTTTTTCTCTTCATTCTGAGTAATAATGGCTACAGATACAGGAATTTTCAAATAAAAATCATCCTCCTATAGTTGACATAGGTCTTTGAGGTCTTTCTGCCATACCTTGAGGTTTTTGGAGAATTGTATTTATGATTTTCTCTCTTAGCACTTCCTCTGAGGCCCCGCTTCTTAATATTTGCTTCAAATCAACCTCCTTGTCTGAAAACAGACAAGGTCTTAATTTTCCCTCAGCAGTTAGTCTTAATCTATTACATCTTACACATATATGAGAAGTCATAGGACTTATAAAGCCTAAGAGCCCTTTTGCTCCCTCAAGCATAAAATATTCTGCAGGACCTGATTTTTTCATGGTAAGGGGTAAGAGTTTTCCAAATTCCTTTTCTATGATTGTCTTTATTTCATCCTTTGAAATAAATAATTCCTTTCTCCAAGAATTAGGACCAATAGGCATAAACTCTATAAATCTAATCTGATATTCTACCTCCTTACTCCAAAGAGCAAAATTTAATATTTCATCGTCATTTATACCTTTCATCACAACAACATTTATCTTTACAGGCTTAAGACCTAAGCTGTAGGCTTCCTCAATTCCTTTTATAACATCCCTTAGATTCCCTATTCTTGTTATATACCTAAATTTATCCTCTGAGAGTGAATCAAGACTTACATTAACTCTCTTTAAGCCCGCCTTGTACAAATCCTTTGCAAAGTTCTTCAGTAAAACACCGTTTGTAGTAAGCCCTATATCTCTTATTTCTTCTATTTTTGAAAGGTTTTCTATGAAATTTACAATCCCCCTCCTAAGCAGGGGTTCTCCACCAGTTATTCGTATTTTCCTTATCCCTAAATCTACACCTATTTGGACAATTTTAAGTATCTCTTCATAAGTTAATATTTCACTATGAGGCAATAAATTGCTAATCCCCTCCGCGGGCATACAATAGATACATCTTAGATTACATCTGTCAATAACGGAAATTCTTAAATAATCTATGTTTCTGTTATAATTATCCTTCATCGATTGGATTTTGTTCTCTTAGGCTTAGTGCTGGTATTTTGACTTTTAAGAATTTCTGCTATTTTTTTCTGAGCTACCTCTGCCTCTGGTGATTTTGGATATTTCTCTATTACTCTTTCAAAAACAACTTTTGCAGTCTTTTTATCCTTTAATTCTAAGAAAGCCATCCCTTCCTTAAGAAGAGCACCTGGAGCTTTCTCATGTTTTGGATATCTTTTGAGAAATTCCTCATAGGATAGAATAGCTTCTTCAAAATTTTTTTCATTATAGTAAGTTTCAGCTACCCAAAAATAACTATTTGGAAGGAGTTCAAAATTTGGATAATTCTTAATTATCTCTTCCAATTTAGCTCTGGCTACATTATATTTTTTCTCCTTTAGAGCTAAATGAGCTTCGTCATAGAGTTCCTTAGGATTTTTCAAACCTTCAGAAGAATCTTTTCTTCCCTCTAATTCCTTTGATAACATTAGTTCTTTTGATGAAAGAGGCTGAGAAGGTTGCGCTATTTTCTTCTGCAATTCTAAAATTTTATCGTTTAACTCTTTAAATTTCTTATCATTATTGATTGAATTTTCCTCAAATCTTCCTTTTAGCATTTGAAGCTCTTTTATATAATCCTGCGTCTGGGCAAGTAGAGTTAGGTGTCCTTCTTTTAAAGCCGTGGCTGTGTTTAAATCTGATGACATCTTATCTATTCTTGTCCTTAACTCTTTAACCTCTTGTTTTAATTGACTATTTTCTGCATAAAGCTTTGCCATATCGCTTCTTATTAGTTCCATTTCCCCCGTTGTTACACAACCTGAAAGGAATAAAAATAATAATCCTCCCATGATTCCTTTAATCTTCATCTTCCCTCCTCTATAAATACAAAATGGGCTCTTCTGTTTTTCTGCCAACAATTTTCATTTTGTTCTGTGCAGAGAGGTTTTTCTTCCCCATAACTTACAACCTCTATTTTTGTGGAGCTAATTCCCAATGTCATTAAATATTGCTTAGCAGAGTAAGCCCTTTTTTGACCCAAAGCAAAATTGTATTCATTTGTTCCTCTTTCATCACAATGTCCTTCAATTATTACTTTTAATTTCGGATACTTCTGTAAGTAAAAAGCAACTTTTTTTAGGATGGGAATAGCATCACTTCTTATGTCATATCTGTCAAAATCAAAATAAATATCTCCTATCTCTTCATTGAGTTTTTTTATGGTCTCCTGCAGCTCCAAAGAGCTCATCTGTTCGTCTACCTCTATTTTAGATTCTTCAATAGCTTTTTTGTCTTCACTTATTACTTCTTTTTGAAAATCCTTAGCATCTTTTCCATGGGGTAGGTATATCTTTCTTTCAGCACAACCCATAATTAAAAAAAGACAAAACAAATAAAAGAGGAGATATCTTGCTCTCATTTCAAGCCTCCCTTAAAGATTTGAGAAATAACTGAGAGTGATTTTTTCATTCTTCTCTAATTATAATACAATAAATCTTTGAGAAATTGCTTTTATCCTTCCCGAAAGGACTTTCTATGGAAAAACTGATTCAAAAATTGGGAAGTAGTTTGAGCAATTTATATGGCTTTTTTTACATTATTTTAGAAATGTCTGCCACTGACCTAAGTATGTTATAAAGTTCCTGTAAGAGAGCCATTCTATTTGTTTTTATCCTTTCATCTTTATCCATTACAAGGACGTTATCAAAAAATTTGTTTATAGTGGGTGTTAGATTGTCTAAGTATTTTAGTGCTAATAAGAATTCACCTTTTTTGAGGTGTTCCTTTAGATTTCCCTTTACCTCTTCCATTTTAGAATAGAGTTCCTTTTCTTCATTAGTCATAAAAAGCGAGGTATTAAAAGGGGATTTTTCATAATTTTTTATTATATTTGCAACTCTTTTTATAGCAAGGAAAAATCTTTCAAAGTTTTCACTATCCTTAAATTTTCTAACTGCCTCAAGTCTTGCCTCAATTTCATAAAGAGGTAGACTTACCATTAAATGACTTACTGTTTTAATTAAATTTATATTAAAACCCGCACCCTCATAGAAACTTTCTAATCTCTGAATTAAAAAATCCAAAACCTTCTGCTTTAGTTGTTCTGATGGAAATTCTTCATAGATGTTTAAAAGAGTCTCTAAATTTATAGGATATTTCCTCTTAAGAAGTATAGCTATGATTCCATTGGCAGCTCTTCTTAATCCAAAGGGATCTTCTGTACCTGAAGGTATCTGTCCAAGATAGAAAAATGAAAAGATATGATCAAGCTTGTCAGCAATGCTTAATATAGCTGCCATGTCTTCAGTGGGTATCTCATCAGAAAAACTCCTTGGCAGATAATGTTGTTTTATGGCCTGACAAACCTCTGGGGGAAGTTGTGCATGTTCAGCATAATAACCGCCCATGATTCCTTGAAGTTCAGGAAATTCTCCAACCACACCGCTTGCAAGGTCTATTTTACAATAAGTTGCTGCTAATTTTATTAACTCAACTTTATGAGGCATTAAAATCTCGCTAAGCTTAGTGGCTACATTACAGATTCTTAAAGTTTTATCGTAGAGACTACCCAGTTTTTTATGATAGATGATTCCTTTTGTAAGTTCTAAAAGACGATGAATGCCTTTTTTAAGATCCTCTGTAAAGTAAAATTTGGCATCTTCAAATCTGGCTTTTATGACTCTCTCGGCACCCTTTCTTATATTCAAATCATTTTTTCCCTCAGTATTGCTAATTACAACAAAATAATTCTTAAGATTACCTTCCTCATCACTTATAGCAAAATATCTCTGATGATCCTTCATTACTGTTATGAGTAACTCCTTGGGTAATGCTAAATAATTCTCTGAAAAACTACATAAAACAGCGTGAGGAAACTCCACAAGATAAACTACTTCTTCCAATAAATCCCTATCAAGCACTATTTGCCCCTTTACATTTTTAGCAAGGGCATGTACCTGATCAAGTATTAGAATTTTTCTTTTGTCTTGATCAACAATGACAAAATTTCTCTCTAAAGTCCTCTCATAATCATCAATGGAATTTATAATTAGAGGTTTTTCAGAGAGAAATCTATGGCCGTAAGTGCAATCTCTTGCATTTATGCCGTTTATTTCAAAAGGAATAATTTTGTTGTCATAGAGAGCTAAAAGCCACCTAATAGGTCTTACGAATCTAAGGTCACCATTACCCCATCGCATCATCTTGGGAAAAGTAAGGGAAAAAATAAAATTCTTTAGAATTTCAGGTAAAATTTCCTCTGTTTCCTTCCCTTTCTCTTTTAATATGGCACAAACATAATTACCTTTCCCTTTAGGCTTTATCATCAAATCCTTTAAATCTGTTCCTTGAGATTTAGCAAAGGCAATAGCTGGTTCCTTAGGTTTTCCCTCTTCATCAAAGGAAATATGTGCTGGAGGCCCCCAAATCAATTTTTCTTCTGCATGCTGCTGTCCAGACAAGTGGGCAATAAAAGCTATCCTTCTTGGAGTCATGAAAATCTTAAGGGAGTACAAGACTAATCTATATTCAGATATTATTTCAGGGAAGAGTTTCTCAATCTGTTCCTTTGCAAAAGGTAAAAATCTTGCAGGAATCTCTTCAACACCCATTTCAAAGAGAAGCTTACCCATTTTTTTCCCCGTATCTCTTGGATATGTATGCCTCTGCGCAGGCTTTAGCAATAGCTCTTACTTTAGCAATATAGTTAGTTCTCTCTGCCACAGAAAGAACTCCCCGAGCATCAAGAAGGTTAAACAAATGAGAACACTTAAGGCAGCATTCGTAGGCTGGGAAAATGAGTCCTAAATTGATTAATCTCTTCGATTCCTTTTCGTATTCCTCAAAATGTTTTTTTATAATATTTGGGTCTGAATAATCAAAATTAAAGTAGGAAAACTCAATTTCACTCTGTCTATGAATATCACCATAGGTAAATGTTTCATTCCATCTTATATCAAAAACATTTTCCACTTCCTGCAAATACATAGCAATTCTCTCAAGTCCATAGGTAATCTCTACAGATACAGGTTTTAGATCAATACCGCCTACTTGCTGAAAATAGGTAAACTGAGTGATCTCCATTCCATCAAGCCAAACCTCCCAACCAAGTCCCCATGCACCAAGGGTAGGACTTTCCCAGTCATCTTCAACAAATCTTATATCATGCTTCTTAGGATCTATACCAAGGGCTATAAGACTGTTTATATAAACCTCCTGAGAATTATCTGGAGAGGGCTTCAGAATAACTTGGTATTGATAGTATTGCCCCAATCTATTTGGATTTTCTCCATACCTTCCATCAGTGGGACGCCTACAAGGTTGAACATAGGCTGTATTCCACTTATCAGGACCTAAAACCCTGAAAAAAGTGGCAGTATGAAATGTTCCTGCACCTACCTCTAAATCATAAGGTTGAAGAATTATACAACCTCTATTAGCCCAATATTTGTTTAATGTGAAAATTATTTCTTGAAAATACATAGATTTTCATGATACTTTAGCTAAGAGGCTTCTGTCAAATGTTTCCAAGAATTTTTATAGCAGGTGTCAGAGGTGGTTCCGGGAAAACCACGGTTACCTTAGCTATTATTTCAATTTTAAAAAAACTGGGCTTAAATGTTATCACTTTTAAAAAAGGTCCTGACTATATAGACAGCGGTTGGCTAAATCTCTTCTCTAATAATCCTTGTTACAATCTTGATACCTTTATGATGCCTAAAGATAAAATAATTCACTCTTTTATAAGTAGAGCAAAAGGAAAGGTAGCTGTTATAGAAGGTAACAGAGGGCTTTTTGATGGCTTAGATGCAGAAGGCTCTGTCAGTTCTGCAGAGCTTGCTAAATTACTAAAAAGTCCTATTATCTTAGTAGTAGATTGCACTAAAATTACCCGCTCAGTGGCTGCTTTAATTAATGGATTCCTTAATTTTGACAGAGAGTTAGAGATTAAAGGGGTAGTGCTAAATCAGATTGCCAATGCAAGGCATGAAAAAATAATTAAAGATTCCATTAAAAAATATTGCTCCATACAAATAGTAGGAGCAATTCCAAGATTTAAAAATATAAAGATGCCTGAAAGACACATGGGACTTCTTCCTTATCAAGAACATGAAAGGATTGAAGAAGCTAAGGAATTCATACAGAAAGCTTCAGAATACTTAGAGGAAGATAAAATTTTACAGATAGTAAAAAATGCGCCGACTTTAGAATACAATCCACAAAATAAGGAAATCCCGCCTATTGGAAAGGGATTAAAAATCGGAATTATAAGAGATAAAGTTTTTCAGTTTTACTATGAAGAAAATTTGGAAGAATTAAAAAAACATGGTGCATATCTAGTATTTATAAACTCCCTTGAAGACAAAAAACTACCAGAAATTGACGCTCTTTACATAGGAGGAGGTTTCCCTGAGACAAATGTAAAATATTTAAGCAATAATATGGAACTAATGAGAGAAATTAAAGACCAAGCAGACAAGGGGTTGCCTATCTACGCAGAATGTGGTGGATTCATGTATTTATGTAAAAGTTTAGCCACAGAAGAAGGGGAATTCCCCATGGTAGACATTTTTCCCTTTAGATTAAAAATGTTTAGAAAACCTCAAGCTCATGGCTATGTAATAGCCAAGATTATTCAAAATAACCCCTTCTATACTTTAGGAACAGAATTAAGAGGTCATGAATTTCACTATTCAAAAGTGATTAATCATGAAGAATTTAGCCATTACCTTCATAATAGTATGTTAGAAATGCCTAATAACTTTACTTTTAAAATGCTTAGAGGAGAGGGAATTATGGAAAGTTTAGACGGCGTTGTTTATAAAAATACCTTGGGAACTTATGTTCATATTCACGCTTTGGGTACAGAGGAGTGGATAACGGGAATGTTAAAAAAGGCAAGACAATATAAGGAGAATTAAAATGCCTAAAAGAGAATTGCCCACATGCCTTTTTTGTGGCAGAGTAATTAATCCTCCAGAAGAAAAACATACTGATTTCGGAGATATTATTTTTGGTACCTGTCCTTGCGGAGCTTTATATGTCTGTGAACCCACAGGACATAATCAAGGAGAAGCTCTTACAGATGCTCTATTTCTTGCATCACCTGAAGGGATTGAAAATATTGATTTAGGTGTTAACTATGACATAAGAGAGAGAGATTATGACCTAAGAACCCATCAGTATATTTATATGAAAACTTATCCTTTCCAGGGACGGCTTTTTTTCATTAAAAAATTAACGGCAGATTCGAAAACAAAATCTCATGAAAAAATTAACATTAACAAAAAAGATTTCATCTCTTTATTGGAAAAGATGGATTTGGAAACTATAGAAAAAGCCTCTATTCATAATCAGAATATTTTCTCTTGGTTAATTTCTCTTTCCTATGATAAAGAAAAGGAAATTTCTTGGAAAGCCATAGATGCCATGGGCAAAGTTGCAAAAGCCTATGTTTTAGTTCAAAATATTGAACCTCTTAGAAACACCATAAGAAAACTTCTTTGGTCTATGACTGATGAATCAGGAGGAATAGGATGGAGATCTGCTGAATTAATAGGCGAGATAATTATGGCTGATCCTGAGCTTTTCCAAGACATAATACCAATTCTATGGTCTCAAAAAGAGGAAGAAAGCTTCCTTGAAAGTGTCCTCAGAGCTATGATCAAACTATCTAACAAAGTGGATCTATCAAAGTACATAAAAATTGAAGATGCTGAATTAGAAAATCTTCTTAAACATGAAAGGGATGACATAAAAGCTCTCACTGCTATACTCATAAATAAAACAAAAAGGAACATATATGTATCCGAAGAGATTAAAAATATAATTATCCCTGTCTACAAAAAGGGCAGAATTTTGCGGCTGAAAGCAGGAAAGGCTGAAAAATTTTTATAAATTTATAAACTAAATTTATTTGACTTAAAGTTTATGCATACTTTAAAGTTGAGTTACCCTTGAAGTTCTTTTATTAAAGTAGTTAAAATATTTTTCAAAAAATCTAAAGGAGGTAGAAAAATGGCATTTATTGAGTTTAAGGGAAAGCAGATTGAGTTGGATGAGGATGGCTACATTCAGAACCTTGATGATTGGTCACCAGAGCTTGCAGAGTACCTGGCACAACAGGATGGCATCACTCTTACAGAACAACATTGGGAAGTTATTAACTTTTTAAGAGATTATTATCAGAAATATCAGATTGCACCCATGATTAAAATTCTTGTAAAAGAAATGGCAAAAATGTTCGGACCTGAAAAAGGAAATACTAAATATCTCTACTCCTTATTTCCAGATGGACCAGCAAAGCAAGCCTGTAGATATGCTGGTCTTCCAAAACCAACAGGATGCGTGTAAATTATTCTAAAAAGGGGCAAACTTCTGCCCCTTTTTTTCTATCGAAAGGGGGGATAAAAAAAATATTTTCAGGAGAAAAAAATGTCTATTAGAGACCTCCTTTCAAAGAAAAGGAAGGAAATAGTTAGCAAATCCTTTGAATTAACAATAGCAACATATCCTGAGGAAAGCCAGAGTTTTTTTAAAGAAAGTGCCAAACAATTTACAAATCCCATTGGATACAATATTTATCAATCTATTGAAAAAATAATAGACAACATAATCAAGGAAGAACCTATTGAAAGTTTTATTTCTCCCTTAGAAGAAATTGTTCGCATAAGAGCAGTTCAAGATTTCACTCCATCTCAGGCAATAGGGTTCATATTCCTTATTAAAAAAGCCCTTCAAGATGAGCTGGAAAAAGAAGTAGAACCCCTTCAATTATTAGATTTTTTAACAAGAGTTGATTCTCTTGTACTGGTGGCTTTTGATATTTTCATGAAGTATAGAGAGAAGATATATGATTTGAAGTCAAAGGAGCTTATCGACAGAACTTGGTGGATTCTTAAAAAATGGAACATTATATCAGAGATTCAAGACAAACCATTAGAGACAAATTAAAAATTTATAAAGTGAGGTAGGGTGAGATGGGTATAGGATTAGCTTTTATAATTGTTTTAGGTTTAATCCTTTTTGCCTATATTGGTACAGAAATTTTGGGATTAGAGAGCCTCTTTGCTGTTGTTTTTCCCTATTTAGCCTTTGTTATTTTCTTGATAGGCTTTATCCGCAGAGTTGTGAAATGGGGAAAATCTCCAGTTCCTTTCAGGATTCCCACAACAGCAGGTCAACAATTTTCACTTCCTTGGATTAAGTATAGCAAAGTTGATAATCCAGTCACAGGTTGGGGTGTTGCTTTAAGAATGTTTTTCGAGATAGCCTTCTTCAGATCTCTCTTTAGAAATACAAAAGCTGAAATAATTAATGGCAGACTTTATGTGGGCTCAAACAAATGGCTCTGGATTGGAGCTTTAGCTTTTCACTATTCCTTCCTGATTATCCTAATTAGACATTTAAGGTTTTTCATGGCACAGACGCCCACTTGTATCTCTATTATTGACTCCGTAGACTCCTTCTGGCAGATAGGTCTTCCTATGCTCTATATGACAGATATTATTATAGCAGCTGCTGCACTTTACCTTCTTGGAAGAAGAATTTTTAACCCTCAGGTTAAATATATCTCTCTTCCTTCAGATTATTTCCCCTTATTTCTTATCCTTGGAATAGTAGCAACAGGTATTTTAATGAGATATTTTTCAAGGGTTGATATTACTGCTATAAAAGAACTTACCTTGGGATTAGCCTATCTTAAACCAACTATTCCTGAGGGAGTAGGAAGCTTATTTTACATTCATCTTTTCCTTGTTAGTATTCTATTTGCCTACTTCCCCTTTAGTAAGCTTATGCACATGGGTGGTGTATTTTTGAGCCCCACAAGAAATCTTGCCAATAACAATAGGATGGAGAGGCATGTGAATCCATGGGATTATCCAGTTAAACATCGTCATTATGAAGAATATGAAAATGAATTTAGAGAAAAAATGAAAAAAGCTGGAATACCAGTAGAAAAGGAGTGAGGCCATGGGACTTCCAAGACCAGATGAATTAATTTCAAATGTTAATTTAAAGAAAATGCCATCTAAATGGTGGATGGATACTTTGCCAGTAGAATTCAAGCCTGGCTATTATTGCTATGGCGCAAAGGGTAAGAATTTAGATTATGTGGGATTCCCTAATGCAAGAGACTTCCATGTAACGGAAGAAGACTGGAAGCTTCCGGAGGACTGGAAAAATATTGTACTGGAGGGTATTAAGCAAAGACTTGAGAGGTTTAGATCTTTCCATGTTTTCATGGATATTTGCGTAAGATGTGGAGCTTGCTCTGACAAATGTCACTTCTTTATTGGTACTGGTGATCCAAAAAACATGCCTGTACTAAGAGCAGAACTTTTACGATCTGTTTATAGAAAATATTTTACAGCTGGAGGAAAACTTTTTGGTAGAAAGGCTGGAGCAAGAGATTTAGATATTGATGTATTGAAAGAACTCTGGTATTATTTCTATCAGTGTACTGAATGTAGGCGCTGCTCATTATTCTGCCCCTACGGAATCGATACAGCTGAGATAACAATAATAGGAAGAGAGCTACTGAATCTTTTAGGTCTAAATACAGATTGGATATCAGGACCTGTTGCAAACTGCTACAGAACAGGTAATCATCTTGGAATTGAACCCCATACTATGAAATCCACTCTTGAATTTATGTGTAATGACATTGAAGAAATTACTGGAATCAAAATTGACCCTCCCATAAATAAAAAAGGTGCAGAAATATTATTTGTAACTCCTTCAGGAGACTTGTTTGCAGACCCTGGAATTTATAATGCTATGGGATATATGATGCTTTTCCATGAGATTGGTCTTGACTATACTTGGAGTACCTTTGCATCAGAGGGCGGAAACTTTGGTTTCTTTACTTCCTTAGAAATGGCAAAGAGACTCCATACAAAGATCTATGAAGAGGCTAAGAGATTAAAAGTAAAATGGATAATTGGTGGAGAATGCGGCCATATGTGGAGAGTATGGCACCAATTTCATAATACCTGGTATGGTCCTGTAGATTTTCTGGAAGAGCCTGTATCTCCCATAACCGGTACAAAATTTGAAAATGCTAAATCAAATAAAATCGTCCATATAAGTGAGTTTACGGCGGATTTAATAAGACACGGAGTTTTAAAATTTGACAAATCGAGAAATGATAATCTAATTGTCACTTTCCATGATTCTTGCAATACCTCTCGTGGCATGGGAATTTTTGAAGAACCAAGATATATTATCAGAAATGTTTGTAATCATTTCTATGAAATGCCTGATGAAACAATAAGAGAGCAAACATTCTGTTGCGGTGGTGGCTCTGGATTAAATGCTGGAGAAATAATGGAATTGAGAATGAGAGGAGGATTTCCAAGAGCCAATGCAGTAAAATATGTCCATGAAAAGTTTGGAGTAAATATGTTAGCTAATATATGCGCAATTGACAGAGCTACCTTGCCTCCGCTAATGGATTATTGGGTACCTGGGGTGAGAGTTTCTGGAGTCACTGAACTTGTAGCTAATGCAATGATAATGAAGGGAGAAAAAGAGAGAACAATGAACTTAAGGATGGAGCCACTGCCAGGAAAGGAGGAACAGTAAAATGTATGATGGATGGAAAATAATTCTTGGTTTAATAGTTTTTGTAATAATTGTGACTCTACCCTTTACTATGAGTATTGGAAGAGATTATGTAAAACCTCAACCAAGTATTGATACTCCTGAAATCCAGAAAATGGAAAAGAAACAATGCATTGAATCTAAGCAATACATGAGGGAAGCACATATTAAACTTCTCTATTCCTGGAAAGACTATGCTTCAAGAGAGGGTAAAAGAGTATACATTGCCTCTGATGGTAAAGAGTACACCATAAGCCTTCAAAATAACTGCTTGAAATGCCATTCTAATAAAGAAAAATTCTGTGATGAATGCCATAATTATGTTAACGTTAAACCCTATTGCTGGGATTGCCATATTGAGCCTAAGGTGGGAGGGTTAAAATGATTACGAGAAGAGATTTTCTAAAAATTTCAGCCTTTGCGTCCCTCATAGGACTTGGAGGGTCTCTCTCCATTGAAGCACTGGAAAAGAAACAAGGACCTCAGGTTCTTAAAGACTTAAAAGCCTTGAAAGGTAAAAGATGGGCTATGGCTATTGATACCAGAAAATTTAAAACTCAGGAAGATTTTGATAAAGTAATCAAAGCCTGCCACAAAGCACATAATGTTCCAGAGATTATGAATCCTCTTCATGAGGTAAAATGGATATGGACAGAAGACTATGAACATTCCTTCCCAGGAACCGCTGAACATTACATATCAAAGGAGGTAAAAGAGAGAAAATTCCTTCTCCTTTGTAATCACTGTGACAACGCTCCCTGTATTCGAGTTTGTCCTGTTAAGGCAACTTTTAAAAGAGAAGATGGGATAACAATGCAGGATATGCATCGCTGCATTGGATGCAAATTCTGTATGGCTGGTTGCCCTTATGGAGCAAGAAATTATAATTTTCTTCCACCAAGAGACTACATAAAAGAATTAAATCCTGAGTATCCCACAAGAATGTTAGGAGTAGTTGAAAAATGTACCTTCTGTAATGAAAGAATCGACAGAGGACTTCTTCCATATTGTGTTGAAGCTTCAGAGGGTAAAATCATATTTGGAGACCTCTATGAACCTAATTCCGAGATAAGAAAAGTGCTGGCTGAAAACATAATTATTCGTCGAAAAGTAGAACTTGGTACACAACCTATGGTTTTCTACATAATTTAAGGGGAGGTAAAAATGCTTGATTTAGCGTTAAAAGGCAGACCAAGATACTGGATTTGGTTATCTTTTCTTATAACCATGATAATTATAGGATTTATATGCTGGATGAGAGAGCATCATGTAGGTGCAGCACTTACAACTGGCCTTAGTAGAGATGTATCTTGGGGATTTCATGTTGGTCAGCTTACCTTCTTTGTAGGAGTTGCTGCTTCAGCTGTATTAGTTGTTCTTCCCTACTATTTCCATAACTATAAAATCTTTGGAAGAATAGCAGTAATTGGAGAATTCTTAGCTGTTGGTTGCGTGCTTATTGCAATGCTCTCTGTTTTTGTCATTATGGGACAGCCTTCTCGTGTTTGGAATGTCATACTTCATCCAACACCTCACTCAATTATATTCTGGGATATGGTAGTGCTTATAACCTACCTATCTCTTAATCTTTTATGTGGGTGGACAATTTTACACGCAGAGAAAAAGAGTGCTCCTCCACCCAAATGGATAAAACCATTTATCTATTGGGCAATACTTTGGGCACCCTCAATCCATACAGTTACAGCTTTCTTATATGCTGGTTTACCAGGAAGACCTCACTGGATGACTGCACTTCAGGCAGCTCACTTCTTGGCAACAGCCTTTGCTGCTGGTCCTTCCTTACTCATTATACTTAGCATGATAATCAGAAAAGTCTCAAAATTTGATCCTGGTCAGCAAGCAATTAATAAACTTGCTGAGATAGCCACCTATGCTTTAATAATTCATCTCTTCTTTATTGGACTGGAATTCTTCACAGCCTTTTATAGCCAAATACCAGATCATATGGCTGCTCTGAAATATCTCTATGTGGGTTATGAAGGTCATACTGGAATGGTTTCCTGGATGGCAATCTCTACACTCTTAGCTTTTACAGGTTTATTAATATTCATATTTCCTCCTTTACGTAAATGGAATGTAACAAAACTAATAGGAGCTCTTTGTATTTTCTTCTCCATATGGATGGATAAAGGTTTTGCCTTTGTAGTTAGCGGATTTATTCCAAATCCCTTTGATAAAGTAACAGAGGCTTGGATTGCTCTTAATGAATTTCTTGTGGCAGCTGGTGTTTGGTCAGTTGGAGCTCTTGTAATCACTGTTCTTTATAAAATTGCTATTACTGTTAAGGAAAAAGCAGTTTTTGACAAATACGGACATAAACAGATTGTAGATTAACCCATAATTAGTATCTTTTTTCAAAAAGGCGAGGATTTTCCTCGCCTTTTTCTATTCAAAAGAACTAAAGAGAGTGTGTTTTTCCCTTAAAGAGGCTTTTATAAATTCTCTAAAGAGAGGGTGGGGTTTAAAGGGTTTTGATTTAAACTCAGGATGAAATTGACAACCTAAAAACCAAGGATGATCTACGAATTCTATTATTTCCACAAGCTGAACATCAGGAGAAGTGCCACTAAATACAACACCTTTCTCTTCTAAAATGGGAATATATTTATTATTAAACTCATATCTATGCCTATGTCTTTCTGATATTTCTTTTACCTTATAAGCTTCAAAGGCTTTTGTGCCAGCTTTAATAACACAGGGATAAGCACCCAGTCTCATTGTTCCACCCTTCTGAGAGTCAATAGAGCGAATTTCATACTTTCCTGTTCTGGGATTAAACCATTTTTCCATTAGATAAATAACTGGATGTTCTGTAGAGGGATCAAACTCTGTGGAATGAGCACGAAGCCCTGCTATGTTTCTACTGAGTTCAATTACAGCGCATTGCATTCCAAGGCATATTCCAAATAATGGTACTTTATTCTCTCTTGCATATCTTATGGCTTCAATTTTACCCTCTATGCCTCTACTGCCAAAACCCCCAGGAATTAGAATTCCATGGGCATCCTTTAGATGAATCCTGGGACCATCCTTTTCAATATCCTCTGAGTTTACCCAAAGGATGTTTACCTTTGCTTCATTTGCTATTCCTCCATGAATTAAGGCTTCTGTTAGACTTTTATAAGAATCCCTTAGTCCTATATATTTCCCAACCACAGCAATATTAACCTCGCTTTTAGGATTTTTAATCTTCCTTACAACCTCTTCCCAAGGCGATAAATCTTCTAATCTATGAGGTAAAAAGAGTTTCTTTTCAATAAGAAGATCTAATCCTTCATTTTTGAAATTAATTGGTACTTCATAGACAGTCTCTACATCATGGGCAGAAATAACAGAATCAAAATCAAGATTACAGTGTAGGGCTATCTTTTTCTTTAAGGAGGGAGGAATAGGTCTGTCAGCTCTACATAAAAGAATATCAGGTTGAATTCCTATGGATCTTAAACTGTTTACACTGTGTTGAGTTGGTTTTGTTTTGAGTTCCCCAGCACTCTTTATGTAAGGTACAAGTGTGAGATGAATATATAGAACATTCTCTCTTCCCACATCATATCTAAATTGCCTTATTCCCTCTAAAAAGGGTAACCCTTCAATATCTCCTACCGTACCTCCTACCTCTACAATTACTATGTCATATTCATTATTTTTTGCAGCTGATTTAATTGCCTCTTTTATTTCATCTGTCACATGGGGAACTACTTGAACAGTATGTCCCAGATAGTCTCCTCTTCTCTCCTTAGAGATAACATTGAAGTAAATTTTTCCAGAAGTGTAATTATTAACATTGGAGGTAATCAAATTAGTAAATCTTTCATAATGACCTAAATCTAAATCAGTCTCACAACCATCATCAGTTACATAAACCTCTCCATGTTCAAAGGGACTTAATGTTCCTGGATCTACATTTATATAAGGATCAAGCTTCTGTATAGTAACTTTAAATCCCTTTGCTTCTAAAAGAGCACCTATAGCTGCAGCTGCTATACCTTTTCCTAAGGCAGATACAACTCCACCTGTTATAAAAATGTATTTAGGCATTTTTCAGCTACCTCCAAATCTTGAGGTGTATCAATTCCAAAGGAATCATATTCAGTTAAACCTACTTTTATCCTAATACCATTTTCAAGGGCTCTTAATTGCTCTAAAGATTCAACTTTTTCAAGAATTGATGGAGGAAGTTTTACAAATTCACAAAGAATTTTAAGGGAATAACCATAAATTCCTATGTGTTTATACATGAAATTAATATTAGAAGCACCCTTTAAAAATTTATCCCTGTCAAAAGGAATTGGACTTCTTGAAAAATAAAGAGCATATCCTTTTTTGTCAAAAACTACTTTCACAATGTTTGGATTATAAAAATCTTCCTCTTTTTCAATTCTCTTTGCCAATGTTCCTATTGAATTAATTTCTCCTTCCATTATTTCTATTAATTTATCAATCATTTTAGGATTAACTAAAGGCTCATCTCCTTGAAGATTTATAATAATTGAATTTTCATTCAAATTATATCCTTCTTTACGAAGAGAAGCTACTGCCTCAGCAATTCTGTCAGTTCCAGATGGATGCTTTTTTGAAGTCATTATAGCTTTTCCCCCGAAGGATTCTACAACTTTGACAATTCTTATATCATCAGTAGCTACAAAGACATCTTTGAGTAATCTTGAGGATTTTGCTTTTTCATAAACATGCTGAATAATAGGTTTATCTTTAAGGATAGCAAGCGGTTTACCCGGGAATCTTGTAGAACCATATCGAGCAGGGATCACACAGATATTAACCATAACATTATCAATTATGATA
Source organism: uncultured bacterium (assembly GCA_937998865.1). Taxonomy (GTDB): domain Bacteria; phylum Nitrospirota; class Thermodesulfovibrionia; order Thermodesulfovibrionales; family Thermodesulfovibrionaceae; genus Thermodesulfovibrio. Next base: position 144,371 of record CALLBR010000017.1, on the reverse strand, counting down.
ACATAAATATCTAATGCTTTTACCAGAATTTATAGAAGAATTTCCAGAACATCTTATCAAAGTTATAAAAAAATACCTCTTTTGTTTTTTATCAGCAATTTTTCTCATCTTAAGCTTTTCTCCTATTGATTTATACTTCTTTGCCTGGATAAGTTTTGTACCCTTTTTTTTCTTTCTTTACAATGCAAAAGACTACAAGACTGTTATTAGAGGTAGCTTTATATTTGGCTTTCTTTATTTTTTAGGAAATGTTTACTGGATTTATCATTCTCTTTATTTTTACGGTTCAGTACCTCTAATTTTAAGTTATGTAGTTGTGGCTCTTTTGTCAGCTTATCTTGCCCTTTATCCTTTGGGCTTTGCCTTGTTTTTCAAAAATTTACTTAGAAACAATATTCCCACTTCCTTATATGCTCCTTTTATTTGGATTTCCTTTGAAGTTTTAAGAAGTTATCTTTTTACTGGCTTTCCCTGGGCATTGATAGGATATAGCCAATATAAATTTTTACTCATATCCCAAATTGCTGATATCACAGGAATTTATGGAGTTTCTTTCCTAGTGCTTCTTTTTAATTGTATTATTTTTGATATTCTAATTTTTAAAAAACGAAAGCTTACTCACCCTCTTTTACCTATGTATACAATCGTATTAAGCACTTTTTTAGTTTTAATTGTTTTTTCCTTTTCAATCTTTTATGGATTAAAAAAATTAAAAGAAAATGAATCTTACCATAACTTTAAAGTAGCAATTATTCAAGGAAATATACCTCAAAATGAAAAATGGGATTTTAAAAAAATTCAGGAAATCTTAGGTATTTATAAAACACTTACCATTGAGAGCAAAAAATACGGACCTGAATTGATTGTTTGGCCTGAAACTGCCTTACCTTTTATTTTTGAAAAAAATAGATATTTTACAGAAGAACTTATAAATTTTGTTAGGCAAGAAAAAATCTATCTACTCCTTGGAAGTATAATGGAAAGAGAAAAAGGTAAATATACAAATAGTGCATTATTATTAGATCCACATGGAGTAATTGCTTATTATTATGATAAAATACATTTAGTACCTTTTGGGGAATATGTACCATTAAGGAGAATTTTATTTTTTGTAGAAAAATTAACAGTTGGCCTCGGTGATTACCAGCCGGGTAAAAGTTACAATGTAGCAATAACTCACTTTGGAAGGTTTGCTACTTTAATTTGTTATGAAAGTATTTTTCCCGAACAAGTAAGAAAATTTTATCAAAAAGGTGGAAATTTTATAGTAAATATTACAAATGATGGTTGGTTTGGAAATACTTCTGGTCCTTATCAACATTTTTCAATGGCAGTTTTTCGTGCAATAGAAAATAGAAAACCTTTAATAAGATCAGCAAATTCAGGTATATCAGGTTTTATAGATAGTAGAGGAAGAATTATAAAAAATACAAAGTTATTTGAGAGAACTTATTTGATTGAAAATGTAGGAATTAATAACAAAATAACTTTTTATACAAAATATGGCAACATTTTTGCCTATTTATGTATTGTAATTTCATTGATTTTTATAATTGGCAATATTAATATAGGAGGTAAAAGATGGTTATATCTGAGGATTTAAAGACTGACTTGAAAAATTTAAAAGAAAAAATATATTCACTTAGAGACTGCCTTTGAAATAGATGGTTTAAAGAAAAGATTAGAGGAATTAGATATAGAATTACAAAGAGAAGAAGTATGGAGAGATTTAGACAAAACAAAAGATTTACAAAAAGAAAAAAATAAAATTCTAGAGATTTTAGAGCCTATTGAAGAGATAACAGAGCGTTTTCTATACTTAGAACAAGCCTTTGAAATTGCTGAATCGGAAGAAGAGGGCTATTTACTTTTAAGAGATTTAGAAAAAGACACAGATAAAATAAAAAAGCAAATTGAGACTTTGGAACTTAAGCTCCTTCTAAAGGGGGAGCATGATAAAAGTAATGCTATAGTATCAATTCATCCTGGAGCTGGGGGAACGGAGAGTCAAGATTGGGCTGAAATGCTTATGCGTATGTACTTAAGATGGGCAGAAAAAAAGGGATATAATGTCCAAATTATTGACTTGCAGGCAGGCGAGGAAGCAGGAATAAAAGATATTACCTTTACTGTAGAGGGTTCATATGCATATGGCTATCTTAAAGCCGAAGCTGGAGTTCACAGACTTGTAAGAGTATCTCCTTTTGATGCTAACAAAAGAAGACATACATCTTTTGCTGCTGTTCATGTATGTCCTGAGATTGAGGATAATATTCAGTTAGATATTAAGGAAGATGATTTAAGAATAGATACTTTTAGAGCATCAGGGGCTGGTGGTCAACATGTAAATAAAGTTTCTTCTGCAGTGAGAATTACTCATATTCCTACAGGAATAGTAGTTACTTGTCAGACAGAGAGGTCTCAACATAGGAATAGAGAATTAGCTATGAAAATATTGCGATCTAAACTTTTTGCTTTAATGGAGAAAGAAAAAGAAGAGAAAATTAAAGCATTAGTAGGAAATAAAAAAAATATTGGCTGGGGCAACCAAATAAGGTCTTATATCTTACATCCTTACAGGTTAATTAAAGACCATCGAACAGAAATAGAGGCTTTTAATGTAGAACAAGTATTAGATGGTGAAATTGATATTTTTATTGAAGCTTATTTGAAAAAGTTTAATTCTAAAGCTTTAAATTAGTTTTTATTTTTTTAGAAGTATTAGTAGTATTACAATTTTTGTTAGTTTTTGAAAATCTGACTTTTTTATGAGGAGTTATAGTGTGAAAAATTTTTTAAATTTTTTTACAAATTTTGCCTTGGAAGGTATAACTAATTTTTTTATGTGAAAAATTTTAACTTTATTACAAGTTTTCAACATTTTATTGCTCAGTTTGTTAATTATGGTATATAATGAGATGGTTAAATTTTAAGTCTCTATTTTTATCTAATTGAAAAATAAGGATTTTTAACTTTAACAAAGAATTAACACAAAAGTTTTTAACAAATGTTTAAAAGTTGTTGAAAAAATGGAAGAATTAAATAAAATTTGGCAAAAAATTTTAGAAACAATAAAACATAAAGTAGGAGAATCTATTTTTAATCTATGGTTTTCTCCTATTAAAATAGTTACAATAAAGGATTCTGAAATATTTCTTGAAATTCCAAATAGATTTTTTCAAGATTGGATAGAAGATAATTTTCCTCTATTGATAAAGGATACACTTAAGGAAATAACAGGTAAAGACTTTGAAGTTTATTATGAATTAAGTGGGAAAGAACAGCCGCAGCTTAACACTGAAGATAAACCTCTAAAGGTAAAGAGGGGAAATTTAAATCCAAAATATACCTTTGATTCTTTTGTGGTAGGTCCCTCAAATCAATTTGCTCATGCAGCAGCTTTTAGAGTAGCAGAAAATCCTGGCTTTGCCTATAATCCTCTCTTTATTTATGGAGGAGTTGGTTTAGGAAAAACTCATTTGATAAATGCTATAGGTAACTTTATTTTAGATAACAATCCTAATTTAAATGTTTGCTATATTTCTTCAGAACAATTTACAGGAGAATTTATCTCTGCTATTAGACATGAAAAAATGCCTGAATTTAGGGCTAAATACAGAAATGTGGATATTTTTTTAGTAGATGACATTCAATTTATTGCAGGAAAAGACTCCACCCAAGAGGAATTTTTTCATACATTCAATGAGCTTTACTCAAAGCAAAAACAAATAGTAGTATCCAGTGATAGACCTCCTATGGAAATTTCTGATATTACTGATCGTCTTCGTTCAAGATTTGGAATGGGATTGATAGCTGATATTCAACCCCCAGAAATGGAGACAAGATTAGCTATTTTATACAAAAAGGCAGAAAGAGAGGGAATAGTTTTACCAGAAGATGTTGCTAATTTTATAGCTTCTCGAGTAAAGTCAAATGTAAGAGAGTTAGAGGGCTCTCTGATTAAACTTTGCGCCTATGTATCTTTAACAAAAAGTCCTATAAATTTAGAGGTGGCAAGACAAGTTTTAAAAGATTTACTTCCTGATGATAATAAGCCTATTACAATTGAGGTGGTTCAGAAATTAGTATCGGAGACATTAGGAATTAAAGTGCAAGACATTAAATCTAAGAAGAGAACAAAAGAAATATCTCATGCAAGAAAAATTGCCATGTATATTACTAAAAAAGTTACAAATCTCTCTCTTGCAGAAATAGGTAATGCCTTCGGAGGTAAAGATCATGCCACTGTAATTTATGCTTGTAAACAAATTGAGAGAGAAAGACAAAAAGATGAAAATTTAAGCAGATTAATAGATAACATTATAAAGAAAATTACAGGGAAATAAGTTTAGGAGGAAAATATGCACATAAGGGTCAAAAAAGAGATAATACAGCAAAAACTTTCAAAAATTCAAAATATTGTTGAGAAAAAGGGAATTATGCCTATTTTAAATCATTTTTTATTAGAAACTAACGCTAATAAAGGATATATAATGGCTACTGACTTAGAAACAGCAGTAAAACAACCTGTGGAAATGGAGGTTTTAAGTTCTGGAAAAGTATGTATTAATGCAAAAAAATTTTATGAGATTGTTAAGGAATTAGAAGAGGAAATTGAGATTCAATTATTAGACAAATGGATTTTAATAAAAAGTGGCAGAACTACTTTTAAATTGTCTACCTTGGAACCTGATGAATTTCCAGTATGGCCCCAAATTGGAGATTCTATAAGTATAAAACTATCAAGAGATTTTTTATTAACTGCCATAGAGAAAACAATTTATGCTGCTGGAGAGGCAGATGCTCGTTATGTTTTAAATGGATTGCTTTTTCATATAAAGGAGGGAAAGGAATTCAGAGTGGTAGGTACCGACGGCCATAGGTTAGCCCTATTTAGGGCAAAATTGGAAGGAGTTAATACTTCCCAAGAGATAAAAGTAATTTTATCAAAAAAATCATTAAATGAATTAAGAAAATTTCTAACAGAGGCAGAATCGGTAGTTTTTAATATTGGTAAAACTCATGTAATGTTTGAGATAAATGGTATAGTTTTTCTTACAAGAATGATAGAGGGGAATTATCCTGATTATGAATTAGTAATTCCTAAACATAATGATAAAGTGGCTATTTTTGATAAAAAATTGATGATCTCTGCTTTAAAAAGGGTTTCCATTTTAAGCAGAGAGAATCAGAGCGCTGTGAAGATGGACTTTGCAGAGGATTTAGTAATTATCTCAGCCTCTGATCCTGAGCTTGGAGAGGCTAAGGATGAATTACCAATAGATTATCAATCTTCGCCTATTGAGATAGGCTTTAATGCAAAATATTTAATAGAAGCCCTTGATGAGCTTAGTTCTGACAGAGGTAAACTTACCATGAGTTCACCTGATAGAGCTGTTTATATTACCGATGCCGAACCTTCTGAAGAATTCAAATACGAAAGTATAGTTATGCCTTTTAAATTATTATAAGGTGAAAAATGGTTAACAAAGAGCAGACCTATAAGGCAGAAGATATCAAAATTTTGAAAGGCCTTGAAGGAGTAAGAAAAAGGCCTGCTATGTATATTGGCTCCACAGGAATTGAAGGACTTCATCATCTTGTATATGAAGTTATAGATAACAGTGTGGATGAAGCCTTGGCAGGCTTCTGTAACAAAATAGAGGTTAAATTAAATATAGACGGAAGTTGTACTGTTATTGACAACGGAAGAGGCATCCCTACTGGGCGACATCCTGAAGACCCTGAAGGCAGAACAGCTTTGGAGATAGTTCTCACAGAGCTTCATGCAGGAGGAAAGTTTGAATCAAAGGCATATAAAGTCTCAGGAGGACTTCATGGTGTGGGTATAAGCGTAGTTAATGCCTTATCTGAGTGGATGGAAGTAGAGGTTAAAAGAAATGGTAAGGTAGTAAAACAAAGGTATTCAAGAGGTATTCCTACTACACCAGTTCAAGAAGTTGGTATCACTCATGAGACAGGCACAAAAATAACTTTTAAACCAGATCCTGAAATTTTTGAAGTTACTGAATTTTCAAAAGATATTCTTGCTCATAGATTTAAAGAACTGTCTTATCTGAACAAAGGCTTAAAAATTATATTGATTGATGAAAGAAGTGGTAATGTGGAGGAATACATTGCTGAAGGAGGAATTATCTCCTTTGTAGAGGATTTAAATAAAAATAAAAGAGTAATAAATCCTAAGCCTATATATGTTTTTGGCCAGAAAGATGGCATAATAGTGGAAATAGCAATCCAGTACAATGAAACCTTTGCTGAAGAGATTCTAACCTTTGTAAATAATATAAATACAAGAGAGGGAGGTACCCATCTTGTTGGTTTCAAATCAGCTCTTACAAGAACTATAAATAGTTACGCAATTGAAAAAGGTCTAATAAAAGAAGGAAAAGAATCACTCTCAGGTGAAGATGTAAGAGAAGGAATTGTAGCTATAGTAAGTACAAAAATTCCTGAGCCGCAATTTGAAGGACAGACAAAGATGAAACTTGGAAACAGCGAAGTAAAGGGGATTGTGGAGGCTATTTTAAATGAGGGATTAAGTCGTTGGCTTGAAGAAAATCCAAATTATGCAAGAAAAATTATAGAAAAAGCAAAAGATGCTGCACGTGCTCGGGAAGCTGCAAAGAGAGCAAAAGAATTAACTCGCCGCAAAGGCATTCTTGAGGATACTACTTTACCAGGGAAGTTAGCTGATTGTACTGAAAAAGATCCCACACAAGCAGAGCTATTTATTGTGGAGGGTGACAGTGCCGGAGGTTCTGCAAAACAGGCAAGAGACAGACGATATCAAGCTGTTCTTCCTCTAAGGGGTAAAATTTTAAATGTGGAAAAAGCCAGAATAGATAAAATGCTAACCTCAGAAGAGATAAAAACTCTTATTACAGCCATTGGGGGTGGAATAGGTAAAGAAAATTTTGAACTTCAAACCATAAGATATCATAAGATAATTTTAATGACTGACGCTGATGTGGATGGAGCTCACATAAGAACTCTATTACTTACCTTTTTCTACAGACAAATGCTTCCTCTCATTGAAAAGGGACATCTCTATATAGCTCAACCTCCTTTATACAGAATAAAGAGGGGAAAATGGGAAAGATATATTCAATCTGAAGAGGAATTTTACACATTTCTAAGGGATATAGCAGAAGAAGAAGTGACCATTGATTTAGAGGAGGAAAAGAAAAAAGAATTTTTAAAACTAATTTTTGATTATGGTAGACTTATGGAGGATTTTGAAAGAAAAGGATTCTCGCCCTCTAACATAGAAAAATTATTGATTTCATCCTATCAGCAAATGGATAGCCCTATTGCATCACTAAGGGAGTATAGTTTTCTTAAGAGTATATTCGAAAAATTATCAGAACTTATAGGTATTCCTGAAAGACAAAGAGAGTTTTCCTTAAGTATAAGAAACGAGAAATTTAGAGACAGTTCCCTCTGGAATATTTATGAAAAGATAAGGGATTCCATAAAAAAAGGATTAACAATCCAGCGATATAAAGGACTGGGAGAAATGAATCCTGATCAATTATGGGAAACCACCATGGATCCGGAAAGAAGAACACTTCTTCAAGTAACTATGCAAGATGCTCAAGCAGCCAATGAGATATTTACCATCCTTATGGGTGATGAAGTAGAGCCTCGAAAAGAATTCATCGTCAAACACGCTCTTGAAGTAAGAAATCTAGACATATAGGAGAAAATATGCTTGATATAAAATTTGTCAGAGCCTATCCTGAAAAAGTACAAGAAGCATTAAAAAAGAGAGGCTATGAAATAAATTTTGAAGCCTTTTTAGATTTAGAAAGAGAAAGACTTATTCTTTTGAGAGACATTGAGCAAAAGAGAGCATTAAGAAATTCGGTTTCTCAAGAAATTGCACAATTAAAAAAGGAAGAAAGGCTCGAAGAGATAGAGAAATTAAGAATTCAAATGCGCCAACTTGGTGAAGATCTAGCCTTTTGCGAAGAGAAACTGAGAGAAATTGAAGAAAAAGTTCAAAATTTTATGCTTTTACTTCCTAACATTCCCCATGAATCAGTTCCTTTAGGAAAAGATGAAAACGAAAATGTAGAAGTGAGGCGTTGGGGGAAGCCAAGAGAATTTGATTTTACTCCTTTGAATCATTGGGACATTGGTGAGTTGCTTGGAATAATAGATTTTGAAAGAGCAAGTAAAATTGCTGGAAGCCGTTTTGCTGTCATGCGAGGCTTAGGTGCTCGTCTTGAAAGAGCCTTAATTAACTTTATGCTTGATCATCACATTAAGAAAGGCTATGTGGAGATCTTTCCACCCCTCTTAGTTAACAAAGCATCCATGACAGGAACAGGACAGTTACCAAAATTTGAAGAAGATTTATTTAAAACATTAGACCCTGAATTTTATCTTATTCCTACGGCAGAGGTTCCTCTCACCAATCTTCACAGAGATGAGATTCTTTCAGAGGATGATCTTCCTATCTATTATGTCTCCTATACTCCTTGTTTTCGTAAGGAAGCAGGTTCTCATGGGAAAGATGTAAGAGGGCTTGTAAGGCAACATCAATTCAATAAAGTAGAACTTGTAAAATTTGTTAAACCGGAAGACTCCTATGAGGAATTGGAGAGGCTTACAGAGGATGCAGAAGAGATTTTACAGAAACTTGGACTTCCTTATAGAGTGGTAGCTCTTTGCACCGGTGATTTAGGCTTTGGTTCTGCCAAGACTTATGACATAGAAGTATGGTTACCAGCTCAAGGTAGATACAGAGAAATATCCTCCTGCTCAAATTTTGAGGATTTTCAGGCAAGAAGAGCAAACATAAGATTTCGAAGAAGAGGGAAAAAAGGCACAGAATTTGTCCATACCTTAAATGGATCAGGCTTAGCTATCGGGAGGACTTTAGTGGCAATTCTTGAAAACTATCAACAAAAAGATGGTTCTGTGATTGTTCCTGAAGCCTTAAAACCCTACCTTCCGCTTGATGTAATAAAATGATCAAGCCTGTAATTGAGCCTACTGGTGAAATCTATATATTTAAGGGTAAACAGGCAGAACCCATTAAGTTAGTCATTGGTGAAATTCTTCAGGCAGAGATAATGGATATATTTCCTACAGGAAGTATTCAAATAAGACTTAAAGACAGAGTAATAACTGCACAATTACTAAGAGATTTTCCTCTAAATAAAGGAGACAGTGTACTGGTAAAAGTAGAAAATCCTTTGCCAGATGGCACTATTCCTTTAAGGGTTTTAATTAGTGCTGAAGGTCAATGGCAAAGCAAATCTTTAAGAAGCTTTGAAATTCAATTATCTAATAAAATTTTGGAATTAATAGAAAGCCTCTTTTCAAATTCTTCTAAATCTACTCCTCTATTAAGTAAGTCCTATACTGATATTTCTAAGCTTCTTTTATCTACTCCTACAGAAAATTTATCTGAATCACAAAAAAGCCTTCTTTTACAGAAAGTTTTAACGATACTTTTTTCAAGTAAAAGCATAATGGAAAATCTTCATGAATTAATAAATCTGATGGAGAAGAATGATTATCAAAGGGTTCAGATCTCTAAATTAAAAAATTTCTTAATAGAACTTAATGAACAACTCACTCCTGAAAAACTTAAGAGAGCTCTTTTGAATACAGGAGTTTCTTACGAGGCAAAATTAAAGGATATTTTGATTTCCGGATCATCTGCAGAAAACATAAAAAATGATTTAAAGGCACTTCTCATTAGTATTTCAAAAGAAGCCCAAGGTTTAGGAAGGGAGGAGATTTCTTCAAAAGCAAATAAAGTCATAGAACAAATTGAGGGATATCAAATTTTGTCGAAAACTTATCAAAGTTTTTTCACTTTTTTACCACTTCTCTGGAATGAAATAGAAGGTGGGAATTTTGCATATAAGTCTCTTAAGAGACAGGGGAAAGACTATTACTCTGTTTTTATAAACTTAAATTTTAGGGAAGGTGAATCGCTATCCTTCATAGTTACAAAAATAAGAAATAATTTTTTTGTAACTTTTTCAGGTACACCTTCCTTTCTTGATTTAATAAGGAAGAACGAGAAAGTCTTAAAGGAATGTTTTAGCCAAGGAGGACTCTATCTTAGCGGAATAAAGTACCTGGAAAAATTAGAAGATCTTATTAAAGATTGGAACATCAAAGAAGGCCAAATAAACATAAAGGTATGAAAGAAGAGAGTAAAAAAGCAGTAGCATTAAGATATGAGGCAGAAAAAGACAAAGCACCAAAGGTAATTGCAAAAGGTAGAGGATATGTGGCTGAAAAAATAATTGAAATTGCAAGAGAGCATGGCATACCTCTTAGAGAAGATGAAGCTTTAGTAGAGGTTTTATCAAAACTTGATCTATATGATGAAGTCCCTGTTGATCTATATAAAGCTGTAGCAGAAATATTGGTTTTTGTATACAAACTCAGAAAAAGATACGGAAATGAATATTTTAAGTAAAATAGTTAAGCAAAAAAAAGTAAGAGTGGAGGAGAAAAAGAAAAGCCTTCCCCTTGAAAAAGTCCTTAAGGAGATGGAGAACCTAAAGGGAGAAGGTAGACAGGGAAGTTTTTCAGAAGCAATAAAAAGAAAGGAAGAAGAGCCAATAAAATTAATTGCAGAAATTAAGAGAGCTTCTCCCACTAAGGGTTTACTAAGAAATTTCGATGTTTTGGAAATGTCTCACATCTATGTAAAGAGCGGAGCAGATGCCCTTTCAGTAATTACAGAGGAAGACTATTTTTTAGGTAGTCCTCAGTATTTATTGAAGATAAAAAATAGATATCCTGAAATTCCGATCCTAAGAAAAGATTTTATTTTTGATGAATATCAAGTTTATGAAACAAAAATGCTTGGAGCTGATGCTTTACTCCTCATAGCAGGAATACTAACCTTAGATGAGGCTAAGAATTTATATAGAAAAGCCACTGAATTGGGCTTAGAAGTTTTATTTGAAGTACATGATGAAGAGGATCTTGAAAAAGCCATAGAATCAGATGCCTCTATTATTGGAATAAACAATAGAAATCTAAAAACCATGAATACAGAAATTGAAAATACTTTGAGATTAAAGGAATTGATACCTAAGGATAAAATTGTTGTTAGTGAAAGTGGAATAAGTAATGGATTCCAGGTGGAGATATTGCTTAAAGCAGGGGTAGACGCAATTTTAGTAGGCACTTCTATTGTTCTTTCTCTTAATCCTTTTGAAAAAATAAGAGAGCTCAAGAGAGGACTGTCAAAAAAATAAAAATTTTGTCAAAAAATTGTCATTTAAAAAATTTTACCTAACACTTTCCTGTTAATTTTTACTAAAAAAATCGAGTCTAAACTCTGGCATATTATATGCTAAAATTTTTAAAAACCCTTAAAGGAGGATCCTATGGCAAAAGAAAAAGTTGAAAATGGTAATACTGAAGCTCAGGAAGAGGTATCAAAGAAGAAAAAGGGAAAGTTTTTAATTATTATAATTATAGCCTTGGTGGTTTTATTGGGTGGAGCAGCTGGTGCCTATTTTTTATTACTTAATAAACCCAAGGAAGGACAAAAAGGTGAAGCTTCCTCAAAAACACACGAAGTGGCAGGAGTAAACTTTTCTTTAGAACCCTTTGTGGTTAATTTAATGGATGGTGCCGGTACAAAATATTTAAAAGTATCAATTCAGATAGAATTGTCTGAGGCAAAACTTATGGAAAAGGCTAAAAATAGAACCCCTCAACTTAGAGATGCCATTATAACCTTATTGACCAGCAAGACATCCGATGAGTTAATTACTGCGGAAGGAAAGATAATAATAAAAGATGAGATCAAACAAAGAGCTAGTCAAATTCTTGGAGAGGGAACAGTTATTAATGTATATTTAACAGATTTTGTAATGCAATAAAGCCATGGTAGACGATATCCTATCTCAAGACGAAATAGATGCGCTGTTAAGAGGAATTGAAGGCGGAGAGGTTGAGACTGAAACTGCTGAAGCTCCCTCTGGTATCAGAGTATATGATTTTACCTCTCAGGAGAAAATTGTTCGTGGCAAAATGCCTTCTCTTGATATTATTAACGAGAGACTAGCAAGGAACTTCAGGGTTAGTTTAGCTTCAGATATAAGAAAAATAGTAGATGTAGTCAATGTAAATGTGAGCATAACTAAGTTTTATGATTTCCTTCGCTCAGTGCCTTTTCCTTCTAGTCTAAATATTATTAAACTTGAGCCTCTAAGAGGATTTAGCCTTGTAGTTTTTGATGCTCCTATGATTTTCACTCTCATAGAGTTTTATTTTGGAGGTTCTGGAAAAGGATATTACAAGCCAGAAGGAAGAGAATTTACACCAATAGAACAAAGAATAATCCATAAAGTCCTGATGATGTTTCTTGAAAGCATGGAAGATGCCTGGAGGCCAGTTTTCCCTATAAAAACTCAGTATGTAAGAACAGAGATGAATCCTCAGTTTGTTACCATAGTAACTCCTGTTGATGTTGTTATTGAGACTGAATTTACTCTGGAGATAGAAACAAGAGAATGTAAAATTATGGTTTGTATTCCCTACTCAAGTGTTGAGCCCATTAAGGAAAAACTTTATAGTGCCTTTATGGTAGATAGAGATGAGATAGATTTAAAATGGATTGGAAAGATAAAAGAACAAATCAAAAGAACCTCCGTTGAGATTGAAGCTATACTGGGCAAAACTAAGATAGATTTTAATACCCTCCTTGACCTAAAAAAAGGTGACATAATAGCACTTCAGAGAAGAATAGACGAAGATGTGGATATCTTAGTGGAAGGAATCCCTAAATTCAAGGGAAAGTTTGGTACTTTTAGAGGAAATTACGCCGTAAAAATCAAAGGGGAGGCATAAAATGGAAGAAAAAGACAAGCAGGAAGAGCAAAATTTAGAAGAAATACCTGAAGAAGAGCTCGATATGGAAAAAGCTCTTGAGATGGAAAAAGCTATGAAAACTCAACAGGAAGCTAAAGCACCTAAGATAGATGAATTTGAAGTAACTGCAGAAAAACCTAAAGTACGCGATATAGATTTTATACTTGATATACCTCTTGAACTTACAGTGATGATAGGAAAAACAAGAATTTTAGTTCAAGAACTTCTTCAACTAACGCAGGGTTCAGTTGTGGCCTTAGAAAAATTAGCGGGCGAACCAATGGATGTTTATGTTAATGGGAAACTCATTGGAAGAGGTGAAGTGGTGGTAGTAAATGAAAAATTTGGCATAAGAATTACAGACATAATAAGCCCTCAAGAAAGAGTAAAACAGCTTGGATAGGTAATACTATGGAATATTTGAAAGTTACAATATCTCTCTTAATTGTAATAGGAACTCTATACTTCCTTCTGAGGATAATGAAGCATAAAATTAATCCTAGCAAAGGTTTTATTCAAATCATATATTACCAACCCCTTGGTTATAAAAAAGGCATAGGAGTGATCAAGGCTTTTGATGAGTATTTGCTCATAGGTATAACTGAAAATGGAATTAATTTAATAACAAAGTTGGATTCTTTAAAAATTGAAGCTCTTTTTAGTACCTCTGAAACAGAAAAAAAGTCCTTTTTGAAGGGAATCCTAAGGATCAGTTTATTTATACTTTTACCTTTAATTCCGTCTCTTTCCTATGGAGCTCCTCCAGCACCTACAGGAGGAGGACTTTTTGGTTTTTCATCAGCCATAGATTTACTTCTTTTTATAACTCTTTTAAGTTTTTTGCCAGCAGTTTTGATAATGATGACATCTTTTACACGCATTGTTATTGTTCTATCCCTTCTTAGGCAAGCTTTAGGAACACCTGCTGTTCCTCCCAATCAGGTTATTATAGGGATTGCTCTTTTTTTGACGCTTTTCATTATGTCACCCACTGTTGATAAAGTTTACAATGAGGCTTATTTACCTTTTGCAAAAAAAGAGATTACCATGGAAGAGGCGATAAATAAAGCCTCTATACCCTTGAAAGAGTTCATGCTTAAACAGACAAGACAAAAGGATTTAGCATTGTTTCTTAAGCTTTCTAAGTCAGAAATTAAACCCTCCAGCCCCATGGATTTGCCCATGAAAATAGTAGTTCCTGCCTTTGCTCTTGGTGAACTAAAAAGAGCCTTTGAAATAGGTTTTTTAATTTTTTTACCTTTTCTAGTCATTGATATTGTTGTGGCAAGTATATTGCTTTCCATGGGAATGTTCATGTTACCACCTGTGATGATCTCTATGCCCTTTAAGCTTTTACTTTTTGTTTTAGTAGATGGTTGGCAATTAATAATTGGCTCTTTAGCAGGAGGTTTTAAATGACAGTGGAGTTTTTAAATTATATTTCAAAACAAACTTTTGAAACAATACTTCTTGTAGGTGGTCCTGTTTTGCTTGTAAGTCTTTTAGTAGGACTTCTCATAGGTCTTTTCCAAGCTGTTACCCAGCTTCAGGAAATGACCATAAGTTTTGTCCCCAAGGTTATAGCAGTTTTCTTGACTTTGCTTCTTACAATTCCTTGGATGGTCAATATAATGACTAAATTCACAAGAGGTATCTTTGAAAATCTTCCACTCTATGTAAAATGAACTACTTAGATCTTCTTACAACCAATTTATATAACTTTATACCTGTCTTTATTAGAGTCTCCATTATTCTTTTTTTTATTCCCTATATAGGCAGTAGAACAGTATCTTTAGCTTTTAGGTTTTTTTTAGCTTTAGCTATATCCTTAGCAATAATGCCATATTTAACAATCAAGGAACAAAATTTTCTTCTCTCACTTTTTAATGCCATAATTTTTGGCTTAAGCATTGGTATTATGATAAGAATTATTGTGGCTGCAGTGGAAATTGCCTCTCATTGGATGAGCCTTCAAATAGGTTTTGCTGTGGCAAATATTTTTAATCCTCAGTTTGGAGAGCTAATGGGACCAATTACTCTTTTTTATGAAATGTTTACCATAGCTCTTTTCTTTTCTCTTGATTTGCATTTAACCCTTGTAGAATTAATGATAAAAAGCTTTGATTATCCAACTAAATTTTCCTTAGCAGGAAACATTTTAGAGTTTTCCTATCTTATGTTTCCTCTTGCTTTTAAGATTTCTGCTCCTGTGCTTCTTGTACAAGTATTAATGAACATAGGCTTGGGCTTTCTTTCAAGAATAATGCCTCAGGCAAATGTTTTCTTTGTGGGATTTCCACTCTTGCTTGCCACAGGGATTGCAGTTATGTGGTTAGATATTCCTATTTTTACCATGGTGCTTTCAAAGGCTTTTTTAAATCTGAAAGAAGCTTTGGCGGGATTGTTGAGGTAAGAGAATGCCTGAGGAACTGCAGGAAAGAACAGAACAAGCAACTCCCCGAAGGCGGGAGAAAGCCCGACAAAAAGGAGAAGTTCCACGAAGTAGAGAGTTAACGGGAATCATAGGGTCTTGGATGATTTTTCTATATATTGTTTTCTCAGGTACTCTTTTGATTTCTTTTATTGAACATCTGAAAGAAGCCTTCGTAAGGGTGAAAACCCCTCATTTTGCTCAAGGAGCTATTATTGCTTTTGCTAAAGAAGAGATAAAATGGTTTTTAATAAACTTTTTGCCTATAGGAGGATTATTGCTTTTTATGGTTTTACTCACTCACTTTATTCAAACAGGATTTCTCTTTACAGGAGCACCTCTTGTACCAGATCTCTCAAAAATAAGCCCCCTTAAGGGTATTAGGAGAATTTTCTCCTTAAATGCTATTTTTGAGACAATCAAAGGTATTATGAAATTGACCGCTCTGGGGATCATCATCTATTTGATTTTGAAGAAAGATGTCAATATTTTACCTCTTTTAATAGATATGGATATAAGAGCTATTGCTTCCCTTTCTTTTGATAAGGTATACGAGCTTGTATTAGCCTCATTGATTATGCTTACTTTTTTTGCCGGTATAGATTTTGCTTATCAAAGATGGCAGTATGAGAGGAATTTAAGAATGACCAAGCAAGAGGTTAAGGAAGAATTTAAGGAGACAGAAGGCTCACCTATGGTGAGAGCTCGACTTAGAAGTTTGCAAAGAGAAATGGCAAGGAAAAGAATGATGCAGGAGGTTCCTAAGGCTGATGTTGTCATAACAAACCCTCTTCATTTAGCTGTATGCCTTAAGTATGACTCAAAAAACATGAGAGCACCCCAAGTTGTGGCAAAGGGAGCTAATCTTCTTGCTGAAAGGATAAAGGAGATTGCTCGAGCTTCAGGAGTTCCCATTTATGAAAACAAACCTCTTGCAAGAGCTCTCTATAGAATTCCACTAAATGGAGAGATTCCTGAAATGCTCTATAGGGCTATTGCTGAAATTTTAGCACAGGTATATAAACTTAAAGGAAGAAGGATTGCATGAATATCCTGTCTTACATAAAAAGTGATGTTTTTGTGGCAGTAGGAATCGTAATCATTCTCATTTTTATGATTGTTCCAATTCCACCCTTTTTATTAGATTTGTCTCTTACTATGAGCATAACTCTTTCAATATTAATAATACTTGTAGCTTCCTATGTAAGAAAACCCCTTGATTTTTCTGTTTTTCCATCCGTTTTGCTAATAGCTACCCTCATGCGATTATCCCTTAATATTGCTTCTACAAGATTAATCCTTACAAGAGGAGAAGAAGGCACTGAAGCAGCTGGAAAGGTAATAAAAGCCTTTGGAGAGTTTGTAGTAAGTGGAAATTTTGTAGTAGGACTAATTGTTTTTTTAATTCTTGTAATAATCAATTTTATAGTAATAACCAAGGGAGCAGGACGCATAGCAGAAGTATCAGCTCGTTTTACCTTAGATGCGATGCCCGGCAAACAAATGAGTATAGATGCAGATTTAAATGCAGGACTTATTGATGAAAAAGAGGCAAGACATAGAAGAGAGGAGATTAGTAGAGAGGCGGATTTTTATGGAGCCATGGATGGCGCCAGTAAATTTATAAGAGGAGATGCTATTGCAGCAATAATTATTATGATTATAAACATCATAGGTGGAATTCTCATTGGTGTGCTTCAGAAGGGACTATCAGTTTCTGATGCTGTTCAAACCTATGTGATTCTAACAATAGGTGATGGTTTGGCTGCTCAGATTCCTGCTCTCATTACATCAACAGCAGCTGGTATTGTGGTAAGTAGAGCAGCTACTGAATCAAATCTTGGGCAAGATATTCTTCAACAGCTTTTTAAAAATCCCAAAACTCTTGCTACAGCTTCTGGAGTTCTTCTTTTACTTGGTTTAATACCTGGCTTACCACATTTGCCTTTTATATTTATAGCCATAGTATCAGCAGCTATAGCTTATCTTATGTTAACAAAGGAAAAAAAAGATAGAGAAACTTCTCAAATTCCCCCTCCTGAAGAAAAAACGCCTTCAATACAGGAGCAACTCGAAAGTCTTTTGAAAGTAGATCCCATTTCTCTTGAAATAGGTTACAGTCTAATTCCTCTTGTGGAAGGAGAGAGTTCACTGGTTGAGAGAATACGTTCCTTGAGAAAACAGATTGCTATGGAGAAGGGTTATATTGTGCCCTCTATTCATATAAGAGATAATCTAATGCTAAAACCTAATCAGTATAGCATTCTTATAAAGGGAGTTGAGATAGCAAATGCAGAAATAATACCGGGTAAATTTCTTGCTATTGGAGCAAAAATTGGTCAGGATATAGAGGGAATACCCACAAAGGATCCTGCCTTTGGTGTAGATGCTCTATGGATTGAGGAAAAGGATGTATCTCGTGCTCAAATGCTTGGGTTCACAGTGGTAGATGCTCCATCGGTCATAGTTACTCATTTAAGAGAAGTACTTAAAAATTATGGCCATGAACTTCTCGGTAAACAGGAAACTCAAAGACTCCTTGATAATCTTGCAAAAACCCATCCTAAAGTAGTGGATGACTTAGTTCCTAATCTTCTTACGCTTTCGCAGGTACAAAAGGTTTTACAAAATCTTTTGAGAGAGAGAGTTTCAATTAAAGATCTGCAGACAATACTTGAAACTCTTGCTGAGTATGCTCCTGTTACTAAGGATCCTGATATACTTACAGAGTATGTAAGACAATCACTGTCAAGACAGATAACAAAGAGTGTTCAAAATTCTGACGGATCCATCTCAGCCATTCTATTGGAACCTTCCTTAGAGCGTATACTTATTGAAGCCTTACAGACAACCCCTCAAGGCATAAATTTTGCTCCTGATCCTGCTTTGATGGAAAAAGTCATAGAAAAGGTGAAAATATATTCTGAGGAAGCTACAATAAAAGGCTATCAGCCTGTTTTAATATGTTCACAGGCAATCAGAAGATTCATTAAGAGAGCTATGGAAAGAGCAATTCCATCACTTCCTGTTTTGGCACCGCAAGAATTAGCTCCGGCAGTGAAGATTTATATGATCGCTACTGTTAAATTATGACTTATGGGGGGTAGGGATGAAAATAAGAAAATTTCAAGGTAAAACTTTCAAAGAAGTATTAGAAATGGTAAAAAATGAATTAGGTCCTGAGGCTGTTATCCTATCTAGCAACACTAAGAGAGATCCTATAACAAATTTTTCATCCATAGAGGTAACTGCAGCTTTAGATGAAAGTAAAGAGACCGCCTTTAATCAAATATCCTTAGAAGATAATCATAAACCTTTACATTTAGAAATAGAGAAAATAAAGATGGAGATGGCTCTTTTAAGAGATAGTATTGCAAAAATTTTACCAGTGATGAATGATAATTCAAAATCGAGTCTTTACCGCCTTATGATACAAAGCGGAATTGAACATAACTTAGCAGTACTTCTATTGGAGAGAGTTTCCCATATTGATGAACTTAGGGAAATTCTATCCAGAGAAATAAAGGTAACAGAGGGAGAAATTCAGAACCATAAGGGTTTCATATTCTTTGGCTTACCCGGTGTAGGTAAGACCACCTCTCTTTATAAATTAGGTAAGCTCATAAAGAGTAGAAATGAAAAATTAATGCTTCTATCCTTTGACCAAAGAATAAGTTCTGTAGCCCAAATAAAGGAAATGTCCATAAAGCTAAGATGTGAAGCTAAAATAGTTAAAGATCCAAAAGATTTATACAAAATAGTTCATAAGGAAATTGGCAGGAATAAAATTTTGATTGACACCCCTGGAGATGGCAAAATAACCTATGCTTCCTTGTTGAGAGATTTGATTAAGGATATACCTTTAAGGAAATGCTTAGTATTAGATACATCTATGGCTACATCTGCCTCAGTAAATACTCTCATGAATTTAGACCCGAAAGCCTATGATTGTATAGCTTTTTCAAAAATAGACATTGCCCATAATTATGGCAATATATATAATCTTCATTTCTATTCAGGGAAACCCATCACCTTTTTAACCTTAGGTGGTTATAATGACGAAAAAGCAATTATTTACCCTCCTTATAATGCTGCAAATCTAATAATAGGAGGTTTCTGTGAAAACTAATGTGCCAAGAATTATAGCTGTATCAAGTGGAAAGGGTGGCGTTGGTAAAACTAACTTTGTCACAAATATTGCATTAATTTTTAAAAGCATGCAGAAAAGAGTTCTTCTTATGGATGCTGACATAGGATTAAGTAATATTGATATAATGTTTGGCCTTGCACCCAAGTATAACATTAGACATCTCTTAAGTGGTGAAAAAACAATTAAAGACATTATTGTAAGTTCCTCACAGGGGGTAGATATTATTCCTGCAAGTTCTGGCATAAGAGAATTAACTCAATTGAGTTTAGAACAAAAAATGAAAATATTAACAGAGCTTGAAAATCTGGATATAGATTATGATATTTTTCTTATCGATACCGGTGCTGGCATTTCAGACAATGTAACCTTTTTTTGTTCAGCTGCCCATGATAATGTGATAATTTTAAATTCAGAGCCCACCTCTATAGCTGATGCCTATGCTCTTATAAAAGTTCTGTATAGAGAATACGGAGAGAAGAATTTCCGTATTATCATTAATTCAGTTAGAAACCTGAAGGAGGCGAAGGATACTTTTAGAAAAATTTCTCTTGTCACTGAGAGATTTTTAGGTATTACTCTTGATTATCTCGGTGCTCTTCCCTATGATGAAAAAATTAAAGAGGCTATCATCATGCAAAAGCCTTATACAGCTTTGTTTCCCACCTCTGATTTTTCTAAAAAATTAAGAGATATTGCAAAGGAAATTTTAAACAGGGAGGTAAATTTGTTGAAAGGAGGAATGCAATTTTTTCTAAAAAGGGCAATGCAAGTAGGATAATTTCTCATGTTTTATACGGAAAAGGAAAAGGAAAAGCTAATTAAAGAGTTTTTGCCAAAGATAAAACATTATGCCTTAAGATACTATTTTACTGTTCAATCTTTTTTGGAACTGGAAGATCTTATTTCTGCAGGGATTAAAGGACTGCTGGAGGGATTAAACAAATATAATCCTTCCCTAAATGTTCCTCTCTCTGCTTTCATAGATTATCGTATAAGGGGATCGATTCTTGATGAAATTCGTTCTGTTGATGTTTTCTCTAAGGAATTTAGAAAAAAGGTAGAAAATCTAAAAAAGGCATATAGAGATTTAAAAGAGAAAGGACAAGAACCCACTGATGAGGAATTAGCCAGTAAACTAAACCTTTCTCAAAAGGAGCTTCTGGAAATTTATCAAAGCATAACTGCTTCTGATGTAGTAAGTTTAGATGACTATACAGAGGGATTGGATGGTAAAAAATTAAATATTTTTAATATTCTTTCATCCAGTACCGACTTATTTGAAGAGGTAAAGATAAAGGAATTGAGAGATAAATTAGCTGAGGGAATAGAAAAACTATCAGAACAGGAAAAACTTGTTATCTCTCTTTATTATTATGAAGAGTTAAACATGCGAGAGATTGCCAAATTGCTCAATGTATCTCTTTCCCGAGTGAGTCAGATACACGGTAGAGCCCTTTTGAAATTAAAAAATTTTATGGAAAGCCGTTGATGAATATGATTTATTTGTTATAATACTTGTATCTGTTTGGGTTTTTATTGATTATGGGAGGTTTTTATGAAAAAGAATATTAAAAAACTTATTTTTAAACTACTGAATGATAAAGATCCTTCTGAAAGAAGATATGCCGCAGAGGAGCTAACTTCTTTTGATGAAAGAGCTGTATATCCTCTTATTAAGGCATTGAAAGATGAAAGCCCTGCAGTGCAAGATGCTGCTACACAGGCACTCATAGCCATTGGAACATCCTTAGATGAGGAAAGATTTAGCAGTAATCCAGGAGAATTAGTAACCTATATGGTGATTCCTCTTTTAAGAGAAGAAGAGGCTTATATAAGAAATACAGCCTTACTTATTCTTACAGAAATAGGAAGTAAGGCTCCTTTTTTAATCTATCAACTTCTAAAAGATAAAGATTCTGATGTAAGAAAATTTGGTCTTGACCTTATAGCTGACATTAAAAGTGGTTTTGATGGAGAAAAAGTGATTCCTCTTTTGAAAGATCCCAATGCCAATGTAAGAGCTGCTGCAGCAAGAGCACTTGGTGAATTAAGATATGAGAAGGCTATTTCAGCATTAATTGAATGTCTTAATGATGAAGAATGGGTTTCTTTTTATGTTCTTCAGGCTTTAGCCTCTTTGCGTTCCTCAGATGCTGCAAAGGCTATAGGAGAACTTCTTCTCACTACAGATTCTCTTTTAGTTAAGGCAGAAGCAATAGATACCCTTGGAAAAATAGGGACACAAGAGGTAATTGAACCTTTATTAAAGTATTATCCCATTGCCACTAGGGATGAAAAAAGAGAAATAATAAAAGCCTTAATAAGAGTTGAGGCTTTGCCCAAGGATAAAGATATAAAGGATGAACTGCTAAGTTTAATCAAAGAAGGTGAATGGGAGGAGAAAGCCTTAGCCTTCAAAGGAGTCAAAATAACAAATTTAAAAGAAGCAGTACCTTTACTGGTTGAAGAAGCTGGAAAACTTGATCCTTCTTTTTTTGATTATGAAGAGAGAATATCTTTAATTCAAGATACTCTCCTTGCTATAGACTCAGAAGAAGAATTATTATTATTACTTGAAAAAGACAAGTTAAAATTCAGAGCAAAGGCTTTTGTTATAAATACCCTTGGTAAAATTAGGAGTAAGAAAGCTATACCAATTTTATTAAGATTTCTTGAGGATATAAAAAGAGATATTAGAATAGCTTCAGCAAAGGCACTTGGTGACATTGGTGATAAAGAATCTGTTCAACCGCTGGTTGTTCGTAGTGTGGAAGATGTAGATGTAAATGTACGTAAAGCTGCCATAGAGGCTCTTGGCATGATTAGAGCAAGAGAGGCTTTTGAACCTCTGTTAGAACTTATTCAGAAAGAAACCTATCCTGATGTCATAGAAAGCATTGTTATTTCTTTGATAGAAATAGATCAGGATAGATTTATAAGTAATTTAAAATTCTACCGTACTGAGGTAAAACTCGCAGTTGCAAATGTTACTTATTCTCTAGATATTCTTAACATGCTTCTCCAATGTGACACTCTTGATGTAAGAAAAGCTGCTATAATGGCTCTTGGTAAATTAGCAACTCCAGAGGCAATTTCTAAAATTACAGAGTTTATTTCCTCAGAAAACAGGGAAATAAAAAAGACAGCTATATCTGCTCTTGGTGAAGCCCAATTTTGTTCTGATCTTTTATTTGAATGTTTGAATGATGAGGATCCTTGGATCAGATATTATGCAGTTAAGGCATTAAGTAAAAGTTGTGAACCTGAAATTTTAATTGAAAGATTAACTCCTTTATTGGATGATTCTTTCCCTCCTGTAGTTATAGCCACCATAGAGGTATTAAGCCTCTTTGGAGGAAGGGAGATTTATGATATTCTCTACTCTAAGAAGGAGCATCCTAATAAAGAGATAAGAGAGAAAATAGAGGAGGTATTAAGTAGAATATGAGCACCTTAACGGCAACATCCCAGACACTAAGTGAAGATACTTTTAGGCAGTTAAGGGATTTCATTTACGAGAAAACAGGTATATATATTCCTGATAATAAAAAATATTTTCTTGAGAATAGGCTTAGCAGAGTTATAAAAGAGAAGAACTTGAGAAGTTACGATGATTATCTTTATTATTTGAAATACAGTGCTACTAAACCAGATATAGCCAGACTTTTTGATGCAGTAACTACTAATGAAACTTTTTTCTTCAGAGAACCTCAACAATTTGAAGTTTTAGCAAATAATCTTATACCCCAGATAGTTAAAGAGAATGCTCAAATGGGGAGAAAAGACATAAAGATTTGGTCTGCTGCGTGCTCAACAGGCGAAGAGCCTTATACAATAGCCATGATTTTACTTGAGAAATCAGAGTTAATGAACATAAGAAAAGAAATATATGCCTCTGATATTAGTGAGTCTGTTTTAATGTCTGCAAGAAGGGGCATGTATGTGGGGTATTCTACTAGGAATATACCACCTCAATACCTGGCAAAGTATTTCAAGGATTCAGGGGGCATTTATCTTCTTTCTGAAAATGTAAAATCATTGGTAAAATTTATGAATATAAATCTTATAGAGGAAAGAGAAGTTAGACAATTAAAAGGCATTGATATAGTTTTTTGCAGAAATGTTTTAATTTATTTTGATGATAAGGCAAAGAAAAAGGTAGTTTCATTAATTTATGATGTTCTACGGCCAAAGGGTTACTTGTTCATAGGTACTTCAGAAAGCTTGCATAACATAACAAGAGCTTTTAGACCTATAGTTATAAATAAAGTTATTGTATATCAAAAAGTTTAAGTGGAGGTAAGGGATGAAAGTACTCGTAGTAGATGATGATAAAACAACGAGAAAGATGCTTTCCCTTATTTTAAGAAGCAAGGGATACGAAGTAATTACAGCTGAAAATGGTATGGAGGGCCTTCAAAAAGTAGGAATGGAACAAGTTAATCTTATCCTCACTGATATGAACATGCCCTATATGGATGGTATAGAGTTTACTAAACAAGTAAGGTCAAATCCTGAAATTTCAAACATTCCCATTGTAATGTTGACTACAGAAGCAGATGAAGAAGAAAAGCAAAGAGCTTACAAAGCTGGTGTAGATGATTATCTTGTTAAACCAGCCACAGCAGAACAAATTGTTGAGAGCATGAAGAGAATTATTAGGAAAATTTTTGGTAAAAAAGAATAAGGAGGAAAAAATGTTTAATTTCAAAATAAAAGTTCTTGTGGTAGATGATTTTCCAACAATGCGAAGAATAGTAAAAAATTTATTAAAACAATTAGGGTTTGAAAATATAGATGAAGCTGAAAACGGAGAGGAGGCTTTAAAAAAATTAAAGAGTGGCGATTATGGACTTGTGGTCTCTGATTGGAATATGCCCGTAATGGAGGGACTTGAACTTCTTAAGCATATAAGAAACGATCCTCAACTTAAGGATATACCTTTCTTAATGGTTACTGCAGAGGCAGAAAAGGAAAAAGTTATTGAAGCTATTAAGGCAGGAGTAGATAATTATATTGTAAAACCGTTCACTGGGGAAGTTTTAAAAGAGAAACTTGAAAAAATTGCCCAAAAAAAACCATCTCTTAAAGGGGGTCAATAATGGCTGATGAGATGGATGAGATAATAAATGAATTTATTGTGGAAGCAGAGGAAATACTTGAAGGGCTTGATCCCTTATTTGTAGAGCTTGAGCAAAGAGGACAAGATGCAGAAATTATAAATGAGATATTCAGAGGAATGCACACCCTTAAAGGTGCTGCAGGTTTCTTAGGGTTTCAAAACATAGTAGAGGTAGCCCATAGAGCTGAGACAATTTTAAAAAAATTAAGAGAAGGAGAGATGGAAATCTCTCCAGAGATTACTGATGCAATTCTTAAGGCTACCGATGTTCTAAGAATACTTGTTGATCATCTAAAAAGAAAGGATGAAGTTAAGGAAGACATAAATCCAGTTCTAAGTCTCTTAGACAGTGTTCTTTCAAAAGAGTATGCGCCTAAGCGAGAAGAACCTAAAGAGGAGACAGAATCTTCTGAAGAGACCACAGAAGAGAGGCAAATTGAGGAAAAGGAAAAAACAGTAAAAACAGAAGAAACCTTTTCACAGCCACAAAAAGAAAGAGAAAAGGAAAAAGAAGTAGCTACCCTTAGAGTTGATGTTGTAAGAATAGATAAAGTTATGGATTTAGCTGGAGAAATTGTTTTGGCTCGTAATAGACTTTTAAATCTTGCAAATAAGCTTGAGACAAAATACAGTGGCGATGAAAATGTAGAAAGCCTTATTGAGACCATCTCTTTTCTTGACAGGGTCACTTCTGATTTACAGCTCGCTGTAATGAAAATGAGAATGCAACCTCTTCAGAAGGTTTTTGTTAAGTTTCCAAGGATGGTAAGAGATCTTGCAAGACAACTTGGTAAAGAATTAGAACTTGAAATAAAAGGAGAGGATACAGAAGTTGATAAGTCAGTAATTGAAAACATTGGTGATCCCCTGGTTCATATAATAAGAAATTCTATAGATCATGGTATAGAATTTCCTCAGGAAAGAATTTCAAAGGGCAAGCCAGAGAAAGGGAAGATTTTAATAGATGCTTACCAGAAGGGAACTCAGATAGTTATTGATATTATTGATGATGGCAGAGGAATAGATGTGGAGGCTGTTAAAGCAAAAGCTATCACAAAGGGCCTTATAACCCTTGAGGAAGCAGAAAAGATGTCTGAAGATGTTTTAATAAATTTAATCTTCTTGCCTGGTTTTTCTACAAAGGATGTGTCCACAGAAGTAAGCGGAAGAGGCGTAGGAATGGACGTAGTTAAATCAAACGTGGCAAAACTCAATGGTTATGTAGATATATTTACAGAGAAAGACAAAGGAACTACTTTTAGGATAAGCCTTCCTCTTACTCTTGCCATAATTCAAGCCATGATGATACAGGTAGCTGAGGAAGTATATGCTATTCCTCAATCAATGATAGAGGAAACACTAAGAGTTCATGTATCTCAATTAAAGGAAGTCTCAGGACAGAGAGTTTTAACAGTAAGAGAAAAGGTTTTACCTGTTTTTGTTCTTAATGATCTTCTCGGAGTTTATGGTTCAACTGAGACGGATAAAAAATACATCCTTGTTGCAAGTGTTGGAGAGAGAAGATTCTGTATAGCCGTAGATGCAGTTTTAGGGCAGGAGGAAATTGTTATAAAAACAATTAATGGCATTGACTCTGAAGCCTGTGGAATAATGGGAGCCACTATAACGGGTGATGGTAAGGTTGTTTTAATACTTGATCTTGCTTTGATCTCAAGAAAAGTGTTTGCAGGAAAAGGATAAAAATAAAGGAAAGGAGATAAAAAATGAGGCAGTGCATAGGATTTCTTTTAAATGAAAATGAGTACATTATTCCCATTCTTAAAGTGCAAGAAATAATAAAAATTCCTCAGATTACAAAAATGCCAGGAGTGCCTTATTATGTGGAAGGAGTTACTAATTTAAGAGGCAGAGTTATTCCTATAATAAATTTAAAAAGGATTTTAAATCTTACTGAAGAGCAGGAAGGAAATAAAGTAGTTGTAATATCAACAGGTAGAATAACTTTCGGAGCTTTAGTAGATAACATAACAGGCGTTGTTAACATTGATGAAAAAAGTATTGAGCCTGCTGAAGAATTTCTAAAACATGGAGATAATCACATTGAGGGAGTAGCGAGGATAGATGATAGATTATTAATATTGTTAGATATAAAAAAATTAATTCCTTCAGAAGATCAAGCTCTTTTTGAAGAAGAGATAGTAGAAGTAATAGAAGAGGGAGATAAATTAGAAGTACTAAAAAAGGTTGCCACAGTAGGTGGTGAAATTACTGTAAAAGAAACAATAGATCCTATTAAATTCTATGAAGAAAAGGGACTTTCAAAGGATGATCCAAAATATTTACTTTTAGAAGAGATTACAAACTTTATGAATTCTGTCTCATCAGGCGACTATGAAAGAGCAGATCAAATAATGACTAATATTATCCAGAAAAGTCAGAGTGATTTATACAAAGAAGTGGGCAAAGTGGCAAGAAAACTTCATGATTCACTTAAAAGCTTTAGAGAGGCTCTTGATCCCCGTATAAAAGAATTAGCAACAGAACAAATGCCAAGAGCAGTTGATCAGCTCCAGATGGTAATAAATAAAACAGAAGAAGCAGCAAATAAAACTATGGAAATAGTTGAGAAATATATTCTTAAGATGGATGATTTAGCTAACCATATAAGAGAATTGCAAGGACCTGAGGAATCAGTAAAATTTCTAAAAGAATTTAAAAATACCTTAGAGGATGATCTAACAGAAATTCTTACAACCCAGTCTTTTCAGGATATTACAGGACAGGTCCTTAAAAAGGTAATAAATCTTGTAGGCGATCTTGAGGTAGAGCTTTTGAAACTCATCACAACCTTTGGTTTAAAGTTTGAAGAAAAGAAAACCGTACCTAAAGAAGTGGAAAAAGTGTCTCAAGAAGATGTAGATGAATTACTTAAAGAATTTGGTTTTTAAGGAGCAGCAAAGATGATAAAAGTTTTAGTAGTAGATGACTCTGCATTTATGAGAAGAGCTTTAACCTCTATGCTTCAAGAAGATCCTGAGATAAAAGTAATAGGAACTGCAAGAGATGGGATGGAAGCTATTCAGATGATTCAGGAATTAAAACCTGATATAGTAACAATGGATGTAGAGATGCCACGAATGGATGGCATAACAGCACTGAAGGAAATAATGAGTAAATGTCCAGTGCCTGTAATTATGGTAAGTTCTCTTACCACAGAGGGAGCAAAAGTTACATTGGAAGCTCTTGAATTAGGAGCAATAGATTTTATACCTAAGAATCTTGCAGAACTTTCTGTGAATATTGTAAAGATTAAGGGAATGCTAATAGAGAAAATAAAAACTATTGGTAAAAGAGGTATTATAAAGAGAAAACCATCGGTTAGAAAGACAGAGATAAAAAGTGAGCCTTCAAAAATTGAACTTCCTAAAACAAGAATATCAACAGAGAGAAAAGTAGGTATTGTATCCATTGGAACATCTACTGGAGGACCAAAGGCACTTCAGGAAATAATCCCGAAATTACCAAAGGATTTTCCTGTGCCTCTTGTTATTGCTCAACACATGCCACCTAATTTTACAAAACCTTTTGCTGAAAGACTGGATCAACTAAGTCAGCTGTCTGTAAAAGAGGCAGAAGAAGGAGAGGCTATAAAGCCCGGCATAGTTTATATTGCACCCGGTAGAGGACATATGAGGCTTAAAAGAAGAGGCATAGAGACTCTTGTTTCTATTTCAGAAGACAAAGAGGATTTTATATACCGTCCCAGCGTAGATGCTTTAATGTTATCTGTAGCAGATTGTTTCCCTGGAAGAAGTCTTGGAGTAATTTTAACAGGAATGGGAAATGATGGAGCAAATGGATGTAAGAAAATAAAAGAAACAGGTGGCAGAGTATTTGCACAAAGTGAAGAGACTTGTGTAGTATATGGTATGCCCAGAGCAGTTGTGGAGGCAGGCATAGCTGATAAAATAGTTTCTCTTGAAGAAATGGCAGGAGAGATTATAAACGCCGTATAAGGAGTTGTAATGGAAGAAAACATTATAGAAAATATTATTTTAAAAACCGTAGATATTCCCACTCTTCCTCCTATTGCTATGAAAGTCATGAGTTTGATTCAAGACGATTTTGCTTCACTTAGTATTTTAGAAGACACTATATCTCGTGATCAAGGTTTTGTCACAAGATTACTAAGAATAGCTAATTCACCCTTTTATGGTCAGGACAGGAAAATTGAAGATATAAAACAAGCAATCATGCTAATAGGTTTTGAAACTTTAAAATCCCTTATTTTAGCTACAGCTTTAAGAGATCTTCACAGAAAATTTGGAGCCTTTGAACAAAAACTTTGGGAACACAGTCTTGGAGTGGGTTTATGTTCAAGTCTCTTGGCAATGATAACTCAATTGGCTAAACCAACTGAAGCCTTAGTATGTGGACTTATTCATGATGTGGGTAAAACTATAATAAATAATTCAATGCCTGAATTTTATCCTCTCCTTTATGAAAAAATTTATGAGGGCAATAAAACAATAAAAGATTTAGAAGAGGAAACCTTAAGTTTTGATCATACCATTATTGGCTCTCTAATATCAAAAAAATGGAAGTTACCTGAGAAACTCGAAATGGTTATAACATATCATCATACTTATCCTTTTCCAGAATATGAGGATTTTGCTTACGCAGATATTACCAATTTAGTTAGAGTGGCTGATCAAATTTGTAATAGCCTGGGCATAGGACTAAAACATCCTTTAAACATTACAGTAGACTATCAAAGTTTAGATCTCTCAGAAGAGGCTTTAAATGAATTAGTTGGATTATTTAAGTTGCAGTTTGAAAAACAGAAAGACAGCCTTTTAAGCTAAACCATGGTAGCAGAAGATAAAATAGATCCTTTAGGTCCTTATAGAGACATGAGACCTTTAAAGGAAGGAAAAATTTTTGCAAAAATTAAAATAAAGAAAAAATTTAAGAAAGAACAGGAATCAAAAGAAGAAAACCTCTCTAAAGATAAAAATTCTCAGGATCATAAATTAGACATTGAAGTGTAAAGTCTCAGTGCTTTAAGAAGGAAAAATTTTCCTACCTATCAAATTTTTCGTCTTTCTTTAAAGGAGAAAACTAGTAATTTTGCCCACTTATTCATGGCATGCATTTTGTTAATCTTATGTTTAGTCCTTGTTTAGGAGGTTGCTTTATGTACAAGGGAATTTATATAGCAATGACAGGTATGACCATGAGAGAAATGGAGCTTTCCTCTGTATCTAATAATCTTGCCAATATAAACACCACAGGATATAAAAGGCAAAATTTTACAAGCAAACTATACCCTCTTTTGTCAGGGAAACCTAAAGAACCAAGAGCTTTATATGAAAATGCAAGGCAACAAACTTATTTTGGAGCTCAATATATAGATTTATCCCAAGGTAATATGAGAAAAACAGGAAATCCCTTTGATCTTGCCATTCAAGGAGATGGTTTTTTTGCAGTTCAAAGGGGACAGAGAATTTTTTATACCAGAGATGGTTCCTTTACAAGAGATAGTGAAAATTATCTGGTAAACCAGTCAGGTTTTAGAGTTCTTGATGAGAATAATAACCCCATTTTGATTGATGGTAATACCATAGAAATAGGAAAAGATGGGAATATTTATGTAGATGGAAATTTAGTCTCAAAAATTAAAATTGTCAATCTTGAGGGAATAAGACATGTGGGTAATTCTCTTTACGAGGGAGAGGAAAAACCAGAAGCCACAGGTCAAATTCTTCAAGGATGGATTGAAAGTTCTAATGTGAATCCAATGAATGAATTGATACAAATGATTCAGGCAATAAGAAATTTTGAATATGCTCAGAGAATTACTACTAATTTTGACCAGCTTGCTCAAAGAGCAGTAAGTGAAATAGCCAGAATTTAAGGAGGTAAAGTATGTTAAGGTCTCTATTTACAGCAGCCACAGGAATGTATGCCCAACAACTTAATGTGGATGTGATTTCCCATAATCTGGCAAATGTTAATACAACTGGTTTTAAAAAGAGTAGAGCAGAATTTCAGGATTTGATCTATCAAACTATGATTCAACCTGGAGCTCCTTCAGATGACGGAACTCAGTATCCTTCAGGAATTCAAATAGGACTTGGTGTAAGACCTGTGGCAGTGGCTAAGTTTTTTACTCCTGGAGATCTTATTAATACAGGAAATAATCTTGATTTAGCTATTGATGGAGAAGGTTTCTTTCAGGTAACCTTGCCTGATGGCACCATTGCCTATACAAGGGCTGGTAATTTCCGATTAGACAGAGATGGAAGAATTGTTACAAATGATGGATATCCTCTTGAACCTGGAATAACAGTTCCAGCTGATGCCACTGGTATTACAGTGGGAGGAGATGGCAGAGTGACGGTTACTCAGCCAGGTACTGTAGCTCCTGTTGAAATTGGAACGATAGAGCTTGCGAGATTTATAAATCCGGGCGGATTAAAAGCCATAGGGAAGAATCTTTTTCTTGAAACAGATGCCTCTGGAGCTACTACCACGGGTGCCCCAGGAACAGAAGGAAGAGGCACAATTGTTCAAGGATTCCTTGAGATGTCTAATGTTAATATTGTAGAAGAGTTAGCCAATTTAATAATTGCTCAAAGAGCCTTTGATATTAATTCAAAAGCTGTACAGACTTCTGATGAAATGTTGCAAACAGTCTCTGCAATCAAGAGGTAATAAATGATAAGTGTCATGATAAAGATTTTACTTTTAATTTCAATTTTAGTATCAAATCTCTATGCTTTCGATGAAAATCTTCTAAAAGTTTACATAAAAGAGGAAATGGAAAGATCGTTTATAAAAAAAGAGGTGATCATAAAAGATGTTAAATTCATAGGTTTTTCACCCACTGAAACCTGCACTCCTAAGGGCTTAAAAATTAGAGAGATAAAGAGACCAAGTTCCATTGAATTTACTTTTTACTGTGGAAACACTCAATACAGAGCAATTGCTAACTATGAGATACTTTTAACTGTATATGTGTCTCAGAGAAATTTAAAGAGGGGTGATGTAATTACGCAGGAAGATATAATAGAGATTAAAAAACCTGCCAGTAGAGTACCTTCGGGAGCAATTTTGAACAGAGAAGAATTGATTGGAAGGGTGATAAAGAGGAGTATCTGTCAAGGATTAATTTTAAAGGAGGATCATATTCATAGGGGAATCCCTGTAAAGAAAGGGAGTATTGTAAATATATTTATTAATGTTGGTAAAGTCACAATAATGACAGAGGGTGTTCTTAAATCTGACGGAACTCTAGGAGAAATTGTAAAAGTTCAATGCCTTCAAACTGGCAAGGAAATTGCAGGAGAACTCATAGATAAAAATAAAGTGAGGGTGCTTTTATGAAAAGGATAGAAATTTTCATTTTAAGTCTTATCACCCTTGTGGGGTATGCCTGTTCTGAGTTAAAAGAGGTAAGAGAAGTTAAAAATGCTGGAATGCCACCTAAATATTATCCAGAACAGTCACAACAATTCGTAGCATCAGAAGGCTCTCTTTGGAGAGGCAAAGCTTCCCTTTTTGAGGATAAAAAGGCACGCCGTATTAATGATCTTGTAACAATAATAATTAACGAAACAACCTCTGCTCAGAAAAAAGCCTCTACCTCTTCTTCCAGAGACTCATCAACAAATTATGGTCTTGATACATTTTTTGGGATGAATACTGACTTCAATATTCAAAACCTCCCCATTATTAATGGATTTTACAAGGCAGGAAATGTATTCTCTCCTTCTGTGAAAGGTGCTGCTAAAAGTGATTTTAAGGGAGATGGTGACACGCAGAGAACTGGAAGAATTACAGGTACCATAACAGCTAAGGTAGTGGAAGTCCTTCCTAATGGTAATCTTGTAATTGAATCAAGAAAAGAGATTTTTGTAAACAATGAAAAAGAGATACTTGTTTTAAGAGGCATTATAAGGCCTGATGATATATCTCAAAACAATACGATTCTTAGCCAGTATGTGGCTGATGCTCAAATATTTCTTGTGGGTGAAGGCACTCTTGGTGACAAACAATCGCAAGGATGGCTTGTAAGATTTCTTGATAAAATTTGGCCCTTTTAAGGGAGGTTTAAATGAAGAGATTGACAATAGTTTTTACTCTAGTCTCTCTTTTATTGAGCAATGCCTATGCTGAGAGAATAAAAGATATAGCTAATTGGGCAGGAGTAAGAGAAAATCAGCTTATTGGTTATGGACTTGTTGTAGGCCTAAATGGAACAGGTGATAAAGATGGAACATATCTCTATCAACCTATAGCCAACATGCTAAGTAGAATGGGAATAACTGTGAATGTTAGGGATCTTAAAGGAAAGGTAAAAAATGTTGCAGCAGTCATGGTTACTGCAAAACTTCCTACTAATGTAAAACCAGGCACAAAAATAGATGTGCAAGTATCTTCCATTGGAGATGCTAAATCCCTTCAAGGTGGTACTTTACTTCTTACACCTCTTATGGGACCAGATGGTGATGTATATGCTTTAGCTCAAGGACCTGTTTCGGTAGGAGGATTTATAGCAGCAGGAAGAGCTGCTCAAACAGTGAAAAATCATCAAAATGTGGGCTATATCCCTGAAGGTGCATTAGTGGAAAAGACTATAGCGGTTAATCTTGTTGATAAGGAAGAATTGCAACTTCTATTAAATTATCCTGATATAACTACAGCTAAAAATATTGCTGAAGGGATAAATGAGAAATTTAGATTAAATATTGCAAAAGCTCTAGATCCCTCCAGTGTATCTGTTCTGGTTCCCTCCTCTTTTAAAGGTAATATAATAGATTTTATGGCAGAAGTTGAAAAAATTGATGTTACAACTGATGTGCCTGCAAAAGTTGTGATAAATGAGAGAACGGGTACTGTTGTAATAGGCTCAAATGTAAAAATACTTCCTACAGCACTGGCTCATGGAGGATTAACCATCACAATTAAAGAGACTCCAGAGGTAAGTCAGCCCCTCCCGTTAGCTCCCAGGGGAGCTACTACAGAAGTAGTTCCAAGAACTGAAGTGAAAACAGAGGAAAAACAAGCCTCTCTAACAGAAGTTAAAGGTTCTACAGTGGGAGAATTAATAAAGGCTCTGAATGCCTTAGGAGTTACCCCTAAGGACTTAATCTCAATTCTCCAAGCATTAAAAACATCAGGTGCCCTAAAAGCAGAATTAATAATAATGTGAGGGAAAGATGATATCAAAAATTTCCTATCAAAAATTTGAAGGAGAATCTATAGCCCAAAAAAAGGAAATTTCAAAAAAGGTTGAAACACTTTTCTTAACAGAAATGTTAAAGGTAATGTTGAAAGAAACATCTCTTACCCAAGATAGAAGTATTTCAACCTATATGACTGTTTTAATACCTGAGATAGCCACCATGATGGCTGAAAGAGAAATTGGTATAGGAAAATTTTTAGTAGAAAATCCTAATTTTATGAGCTCTATTTCAAAAAATGAAAAAATAGAGTTAAAGCCAATTTCTGAAAACTTATCCTCCCAAAAAAAGAAGATGGAATTAGAACTAAAGGAAGGTGAATTTTCTAAACCAAATGAATTATCTCTTCCAGTAAAGGGAGACATAACATCAAGATTTGGCTTTAGAATTGATCCCTTGGATGGCAAAAGGCGTCATCATAATGGCATTGATATAGCTGTTCCAGAAGGTACTAATATTAAACCTCTTTTATCTGGTAAGGTTGTATATTCAGGATATTCAAAGGGATATGGTAATTGTGTAATTATAGAGCATGAGGGAGGGATTCAAACAATTTATGCCCATAATTCAAAAAATCTTGTAAAAGTAGGAGACACTGTTACTTCTCAGACAGTAATTGCCTTATCAGGTTCAACAGGAAGGACAACAGGTCCTCATCTTCATTTTGAGGTAAGAAAGAATGGGAAAGCTTTAGACCCTCTGATGGTGTTAAATAATTACCAAAAATCGGCGATTTATTAAAAAAGAAAAAAAAGGAGGTTTTTTATGATTGGAGGACCTATAAGAATAGAGGGGCTTACACCTAATACAGGAATGATGCCTGAAAAAACTCAAGGCAAAGCTTCTGAAAGAAGCGAAGAGGTGTTAACAAAAGATCAGGTCACAGTTTCAGAGACAGCAAAACAGATCTCAAGACTTATGGTAGAGGTAAGTAATATACCAGATATAAGAACTGATAGGGTGGAAGAATTAAAGAATGCTATAAATTCAGGCACATATGAGGTTAAAGGAAGTGAAGTTGCAGGGAAAATTCTTAAGGAGGCTTTAATTGACAAGCTTGCATAAAGAGCTTGCAGACATTTTACAGGAAGAGAAGAAATTATTGAAAGAACTTTATTCCTTAGTTTCAAAGGAAAGAGATGCGATTGTTTCTTTGGATTCCAAAGGCCTGGAGGGAATTTTAAGAGAAAAAGAGGCTTTATTAGTTAAAATTTCTCTTTGGGAAAAGGAGAGAGAAAAGCTTTTAAAAAGAGAAGGATTAGAGGGTAAAACCTTATCAGAAATCATTGAAATTTTTTCTAAAGACGGACAAAAGGAAGAAATGGAAATTCTTATAGAAACATATAGAATCATGAAATCATTTCTCTCTGCTATAGAAGAAATTCAAAAAATTAACGAGCAGCTCATTGATCATTCTTTAATTCATATTGGAACAGCATTAAAATTTTTTGAAAGTTTCGGCATAAAACCTAAGCATAGCCTTTCTAAGGAGGCATAAATGGCTTTATCTGCTATTTTTGACATTGGAAAAACAGGAGTTCTGAATTACCAAAAAGCTCTACAGGTTGTCTCCCATAATGTAGCAAATGCAGCAACAGAAGGATACACAAGGCAGGATGTAGTGTTTACAAACATAGGTTCTGGCATCATAAGTCCCTATGGCACCACTGGTAGAGGCGTAAGAATTGAAGATATAAGAAGGCTCTATGATTCATTTCTTGAACAACAGCTTAAATCAGAAAGCTCCCATTTCTTTTATTGGGATGTGACATATAATGGACTTCTTAAATTAGAAACCATTTTTAATGAAGCCTCTGAGATAGCCTTAAGCAAGACTATAAATGATTTTTTTAATGCTTGGCAGGAGTTAAGTCAGAATCCTGCAGGAACTGCCGAGAGAGATTTGCTCTTAGATAAAGCTCAATACCTAGTGAAAAGACTAAATGTGGATTATCGATCCCTTATGACAGAAAGAAATGAACTTTATGTAGATTCTCAAAATTTGGTTAATCAAATTAACAGCCTTTTAGACAAATTAAACGAACTTAATGAAAAAATTGCCTCTAATCCTGGTGCTCTTGATATGAAAGACCAAAGGGAATTTATAGTGAAACAACTAAATGATTTTGTTCACATTAATTATTTTGAAGACAATGTAGGCAGATATACTATTCTTCTTAAGGGGATGCCTCTCGTAGATGCTGGAAAAGTATATCATCTTAATGTAGGACTTGACAGTAATCAAAATTTACAGTTTACTGTAGAAACACCTTCGGGATTAGTAAGTGTTAATGAGCGTATTGAGGGTGGAAAACTAAAGGCAAATTTAGATTTAAGAGACATGATTTTGCCAGAATATATGAATAAGCTTAATATGATGGTTTTTGATTTTGCAGAAGCCATCAATGCTCAACATAGGCTTGGATATGGATTGGATGGTTCAAGAGGTAATAATTTTTTTAATCCTCTTTATGATTTATCAATAAATTCTGGTTCCTACAGTGATATTTCTCTAAAATTAATGAACATTAACAATAACACATATAATTCATATCAAATCCAGTTTGACGGCACAAACTGGACTGTCATAGACAACAGTCAATCTCCTCCACAAACGATAACTCCCAATATAACTTCTTGGACAGTAGGAACGGATATATATTATAGATTAAGCTTTAGTGAAATGGAAGTTACACTTACAAATCCTACAGCAAACCTTGATTTTAATTTTCAAATTAAGCAGCACACTACCCTTTTTTTTGATGTGGCAATAACAGACAGTAGAAAAATTGCAGCAGCTGGGCAGGATCCTACCGGTCCTAATAGTGGTCCCATGGATAATGTAAATGCAAGAGCTATATATTCTCTTTTAGATAAAGCAATAATTGGAAATTCTAGACCCATTGATTACTATAGAGCCATTGTATCAGAGGTAGGAGTTATATCGAATAGTGCAAAAATTCAGAGGAATTTCCAAGAATCCTTAGTGCAAGAACTACAGAACAGAAGACAAAATCTCTCAGGAGTAAGTCTTGATGAGGAAGCTATAAATCTTATTAAATATCAAAAAATGTATGAAGCTTCTGCCCGAGTAATAAGAGTTGCAGACGAACTGTTAACAACACTTTTTGATATGGTGAGGTAATTATGAAAGTAACAACCAGTTTTTTCTATAATACTTTTTTCACTGACCTTAATAAACAGATTGAAGCCATGTACAGAGCACAAAGACAGCTTAGCACTGGGAAAAAAATACTTATGCCCAGTGACGATCCCATTGCTATATCAAGAATTACAAAGTATAATTCTGAACTTTCCTCTCTTCAGGAATACTTAAGAGTAATTGATACAGCAAAAATTTATAACTCCTCTATTGAAACTGCTATCAATGACTTAAAAAACATGACAATTAAAGCAAAACAGATAGCTGTTCAAGGCTCTACAGATACTCTCTCTGCAACAGACAGACTTGCATTGGCAAGGGAAGTAGACACCTTGATACAGAGAAGTATTGATACTATAAATACAAAAGTTTCAGGAAGGTTTATTTTTGCTGGATATAAGGCTGATATTCCTCCTGTCAATGAGGCAACAGGTATTTATCAGTCAGATTCAAACTTACAGAAGGTAGATATAAACTTTTTCTTAGATGTGCCTATAAATCTTCCAGCTACAGAATTTTTCACTTATTCTGGAACTGCTAATCAAGTTTTCACTCCTTATAATCAAACAGATACAGGAATACTTCATGATGTAGATCCTTTGTCTGCCCTCCTTATGTCTCAACCTTCTTCTGGAGCAATCACTGATCCAACAGCTTCCTTTACAACTAATGGAGGCACTCTTTCAATAAAGTTTAGTGAAAAGGCACCTTTAGATGTTACAATTTTAGCAGGAGCTTCACTTAACGATATAAGAGATGCCATAAATTTACAGGCAGGCAGTTATGTAAAAGCATGGGTTATAAATGTGGGAACTTCTGCTGCTCCAGATTACAGAATTGTAGTAAACAGTGTGCCAAATGGAAAGTCTGATCAACTTAGAATTGAAGTAAATACTTCACCAGGTGACAATCTTAATCTTTTAGCTTATGATCCTGTCTCTCCCTCTTCTGCTATGAAATTGGAGGGAAATATTAATGGTTATAACTATATAACGGATCCGACAGATTCTAACTATTATAGTTTCAACAACAACTATTTGAATGAAAATTACTATTTGAGAGCTCTTTATTTTCTAAAAGTTGCCCTTGAAAACAATGATCAAGGAAGAATTCAGAAAGCTGTGGGATACTTAGACCAAATTGCAGACAAGCTCTACAGACAACAATCTATTATTGGTGCAAGACTCAACAAAACAGAAACAATAAGTGATTACAATCTGGAATTGGAGACTAATACAAAGCAGAATTTGTCAAATGATCAAGATGCAGATGTAGTAAAGGTTGTCTTAGAGCTTAATCAGAGAATGTCAGTGCTTCAGGCATTACGTACTACATTTACAGATTTCTTCCGTAGTAATCTTTTTGATTTTCTGAGGTAGGCTTGTTAGTCCTTACAAGAAAAACAGGCCAGAGTATTAGAATTGGAGACAGCGTAGTCATCAAAATAATTGATATTGATGGTTCGCAGGTAAAAATTGGCATTGAAGCTCCTAAAGGGATAGTTATCTTTAGAGAGGAATTATATGAAAAGCTTAAAGAAACCAACATAGAAGCATTGAAATTTTCTAAGGAATTAAAGGTTGATGATTTGATTTCTCAATCTTCAGAGGAGAAAAGAGAATGATCAAGATAAAATCAGAAAGATTAGGAGAAATTGAAATTGAAGAAAAGGAAATAATTTATTTTCCCTACGGTATCCCAGGAATTCCCTTTGAGAGATTTATAATAAAAGATTTAATAGAACCTGTAAAATGGTTTATCTCTGTAGATGATCCTGATGTGGCAATGCTTATAATTTCACCATTTCAATATTTCCCTACCTATGGATTTGAACTAAGCGATGAAATAGTGTCTGCTTTACAGGCAAAGGATGAAAAGGATCTTGAGATTTATGTATCCCTACTAAAATACAATGATGGAGTTGCTGCCAATTTAAAGTGTCCTTTTATAATCAATAGAGAGAAAAAAGTTGGCGTTCAAATAGTCCTTGAAGATGAAAAATACAGTTTTAAGGAGCCTATCAAAAAATGAAGGTTTGGAAGGCAAAAACTAAGATTGAGCTAAATTTTAATGGTTATGATTTCCATATCAAGCCTGGTGATAAATTTCTTTTTGCTGATGATGTTTTCAATCTCCTTCCAGAAAATGTTAAATCTGTCTTTCAGGAGGCTTACAGCGTGCTTCCTCCCTTTTACCGAGGAGAGCCACTTAGGGGAAAAACGCTTCTTGTCATAGCCCAAGCAGCCATTGGTGATGCCCTTTGCATGACTCCTGCTTTAAGAGAGATTAAAAAGAAATATCCTGAAATGACTTTAAATGTAACAGTTTCAGGTAAAGCAAGACCAGTATTAGAAGGTTTAACATACATTGATAACTTACTGCCGATGCCAGTTCCCTTTAAAGAGGTGTCAAAAGCTGATTATATTGTAAAGGTCATTGAGATGGTAAACACCCCCCAGTTTGACAATCTCTCCTTGATTGATTATTATC
The DNA here is from genome assembly GCA_937998865.1 of uncultured bacterium. Classification (GTDB taxonomy): domain Bacteria; phylum Nitrospirota; class Thermodesulfovibrionia; order Thermodesulfovibrionales; family Thermodesulfovibrionaceae; genus Thermodesulfovibrio. Next base: position 104,924 of record CALLBR010000017.1, on the reverse strand, counting down.
TTTGGAAGCTTTACATTTATAAAGCTGAAAAAGAGACTCCTGATGTTTTAATTGATGAGGCAGTTTTAGGTGAGATGAGAGAGGTTTTTGAAAAAATCCGTCACGCCTCTGGTGGCAAAAAAGTTCTTCTTTTTCACTATCTTGCTTCCTCAGTCCATAGAACAATTCCTCCAAAACTTCTTAAAGAGATTGAAGATCTCATATGGGATGAGTATGTGCCTGTAATATGTTCCCTTCCTGAAGAAGACATTACTGTAGAGACAGCCTTAGATGTTTACGGAATAAGAGCAGCAAATCTTTCAGTGTTTATGAAGGACATTCGTTATTTAGTTGCTTCAGTAGCCCTTTCAGATTCAGTTATAACTGCAGATACAGCAACACTTCACATAGCAGCAGGACTTGAAAAACCAACAGTTTTAATTTCAGGTCCCATTGATCCAGAATTCACCTCATCAAATTATCCAACAGTAATTCCCCTAGCTGCAAATTACAAGGGACAGACTTGCACATCGCCCTGTATGATTCATGCCCTTAAGGAGCCCTGTTTAGAAGCTCAGATAAATAGAAAGTTTTATAGTCCCTGTTTTGAAAACATACCACCAAAGGTTATATATCTTGCACTTAAGGATGCTGAATTATTAACTGAGAGAGATTATGAAAAACCGAAGAAATGTATTCTCTGTGGTTTTACTGGTGAAATCCAACTTTTTGAGGTAATTAATAGATCAAGAGTTTTTGAGTGCCCTTCCTGTGGATTACAATTCAGTTATCCTATGAAATTAATGAGTTACGAAAAAGCCTACAGAGGAGAGTATGAAGATCTTTTAAGTTTCACAGGAATTCCCTATGAATCCTATTTAAATGTGGAAGATGAGAAAAGAGAGATTGAAAAATGGGAGAAACTTCCAAGATTAAATGTTTTACTTCCAATTCTCTCCCAAATTCCTAAGGGAAAACTTTTTGATGTAGGTTGTTCAACAGGTTTTTTCATGCTTATAGCAAAGAAATTAGGTTTTGAAACTTATGGAATGGAAGCATCAGAGAAGGCTGTAAAAATTGCAAAAGATAAATTTAAATTAAAGGTGGTTGAGGCATTTTCTTTTAATGATCTTCCTCAGGACTACAGAGGTCCCTATGATGTTATAACAGCCTTTGAAGTATTAGAACATGTGGAGGACCCCATGAGTTTCCTAAAGGATATATTTTCATTCCTTAAAGATGGAGGGATCTTAATATTAAGTTGTCCTCCCTTCTATAAATTCGAAAATTTAGCAAAGGGTTACAGAAAATTCAAATGGTGGTATGGTGATTATCCACCTAATCATGTTACACGCTGGAAGCTTTGGACACTGCATTATGCTTTAAAAAAAGTAGGATTTGATGAGGTTCATCTCTTTACAGAACCTCTTTTGCCTGCTACAGTTTTTGAAGGAGTTGAAGTAAAGCATTTTCAAATGAAATTATCTGATGAAAGAGTAATAAATATCGACAAAAATACCATAATGTCAATAGTTGCTGAAACCTTAAAGCCTCTCTACTTAAACTCTCGTCTTCTTGGTAATTTTCAGTATGCCATTGCCCTTAAAGGTGGAAATAAAATCCCCTTCGGAAGTATAATAAAAAGAGCTATCAAATACTCTTCTGTGGAGACAATTTGGGGCAAAGGAGATTAATTTCATATTATAATGGAAAAAAGAGAAAAATTAGAGGAAATTTACATAAAGACAATAGATATTTCTCCTCATTCCCAAGTAATTATTAAACTCATAAATTTATTAAAAAACGAACATACTTCCATCGAAGAAATTGAGGAATATTTGGCAAAAGATAAAGGTTTAACAGCAAAATTTTTAAGAATTGCCAATTCTCCTTACTATGGAATGAGTAGAAAGATTAAAACGGTAAAAGATGCACTTTTTTTGATTGGACTTGAAAGTGCCAAATCCTTAATTTTTGCAACATCTGTTATATATCTATATAAGAATTTTGGAGAATTTGAAAAGAGACTTTGGGAACATAGTTTAGGAGTTGGTCTATTCTCAAGTCTGTTAGCTACTGCATTAGGTCATATTTCACCAGAGTTATTTTTGGCCTCTGGAATTCTTCATGATATTGGTAAAATTTTTCTATATAACGCTAATAGTGAAATTTATCAAAACATTCATGAATATATCTTAAAATCTGAACGAGAAACTATAGATATAGAAAATGAAAAAATAGGCGTAAATCATGCTGAGATGGGAGCTTTTGTTGCAGAGAAATGGAACTATCCTGAAGAAATAAAAAAAGTAATTGAGTATCATCATACCTTTCCTTTTCCCCATAGAAAAGAGAGAATTTATGCAGAAATTTGTAATACTATCAGGATTTCTGATCAAATATGTTTAGATTTGGGCTTAGGTTTTAAAAGAGAAATCCCGCCAAAGATAGATTATGGTGATTTAAAAATTGATGAAAACTTATTGAAAAACCTAAGTAAGATTTTCATCCATCAATTTAATCATGAGAAAAAATTTTTACTTAACCTGTCTTAATTTATACTATTTTCCTCTAAATATAGAGAGAAAAAATTAATACTATAATCAATTTATCATGGAGATTTTATGGAAGAATGTTTTTTGAAAAATAGAATTTTATGGCGGGGTGGACGGGACTTGAACCCGCGGCCTCTTGCGTGACAGGCAAGCGTTCTAACCGTGCTGAACTACCACCCCAAAAGTCCATGGGCGGAACAGGTATCGAACCTGTGACCTCAGCCTTGTAAGGGCTGCGCTCTCCCATCTGAGCTATCCGCCCGTATTATTTAAACTAAAATAATATTGAAAAGTTTGTCAAGAAATCTAAAAGAGTTTTTCCTGAAGCCAAGTCACACTTTATTGTTACATTGAAATGTAAAATTTATTTTATTCAATGACTTATCTATTGTGGCTCCTAGCCTTGCAATGCCCTCTTTTCCTGTCAATAGGGGACCTTTCTTTTTCTATCATTGACAGGAGATTATCATATATGTGACATTTGAAAATAGTAAAGGCAAAAACTTAAAGAGTTATTAAATATTTTTATTGCTAACATATAAGTTTTTGTCTTATAATTTTTTGAATGATATTTTTACCAAAAAGGCTTTCCGTTGAAATAACTACGAAATGTAATCTAAAATGTGAAATTTGTCCTAAACAAAGCCCTAATTATCATGAGCCTGAAAGAGACATGGATTTTGAAGTTTACAAAAATCTTCTGCCACTTTTTCCTTATCTAAGTAGTATTGTCCTAAATGGAATTGGAGAACCTCTTTTGCATGAAGAAGCAGAGAGATTTGTGGCTTTAGCCAGAGAAAAGATGCCAGAAAATTCGAGCATAGGTTTTCAGACAAATGCATTATTACTTAATGAAAAAAGACTATCAAGCCTTTTACAGGCAGGTTTAAATAGAATATGTGTCTCTATGGATAGTCTAATTCCTATTAAGGGACTTCATGAACCTGAGATTGGTAAAAAAGCCCTTGAGATAATTTATAAAGCTAAAAAGGATGGTCATAAAGGATTGAAAAGTGGTATAGAAATTGTCATCACTAAATACAATATTCATCAGATTTTGCCAACATTAATAGAGGCCTCAAAGTATGGAATAGATTTTGTAATTCTTAGCCACTTAATTCCATATTCCCAGGAGGCTTCAAAATTGGTTTGTTATGAGACAAGCAATGAAGAAGCCGTGAGAATTTTTAAAAAATGGTTAAATAGATTATTAAAGAAAGGCTATACTGTAGAGGACTGGCTAGAGCTGATGAAAAAGAAAGCCCTTCCAGAGTTTTATCCTCAAGACAGTGAACCTTTAAAAATTTTTAATTCCATGTATGAAGAAGCCTTAGAAAAGGGAATAACCCTTCATTTTAGTAATCTAATTAACAGAGATGAAGCATTAATCAATGAAACAAAGAGAATTTTAGAGGAGGTTGAAATATTAGCAAAGAAATTGAATTTATCAATTCAAGTTCCAAGAACAAGTCCTTTGCCTCATAGAAAATGTGAATTTTTTGAGGAAAAATGTATGTTTATAGGTGTTGATGGAGAGGTTTCTCCTTGTTATTTTCTATGGCATGATTTTACTTGTTATATAGGAGGGCTTAGAAAAGCTGTAAAGCGTTGGTCTTTTGGTAATATTAAGGAAAAAAATCCCTTAGAAATCTATAACTCTACTCCATACAGAAGTTTTGGTGATTCTGTAATAAAATATGATTTTCCCTATTGTTATGATTGTAACTTTGCCCTTTGTGATCTTATGGAACTAGAGGATTTTCTTTATGACTGTTTTACTAATCCTATTCCCTGTGGAGCCTGTCTGTGGTGTGGTGGATTGTTTTATTGCATGATATAAATAAAAAAAGGAGGCTTTTATGAAAATTTTAAGAGTTAACATGAGCGATGAAACACCTTCAGCAAAATTTGAAGAATTAGGTGAGTATGAAGGATTTGGTGGCAGAGCTTTAACTTCCGCTATCATATCAAAGGAAGTGGATCCCCTTTGTCATCCTCTAAGTGCTGATAATAAATTTGTTATAGCAGGAGGACTACTAAGTGGAACTGCTGCTGCCATGTCAGGAAGAATTTCTGTAGGATGCAAAAGTCCTCTTACTGGAGGAATAAAAGAAGCAAATGCTGGCGGACAGGCTGCACAGGTTATGGGAAAACTGGGAATCGCAGCAATAGTCCTTGAGGGAAAACCAAAGACAGATGATACTTATAAGATTTTCATTAATAAAGAGGGTGTAAAAATCGAGAAGGATAATTCCCTTAAGATGCTATCTAATTATGATTTAGTTCAAAAGATGAGAAGTCAGTATGGTGATAAAATTGCCTGCATTAGTATAGGACCTGCAGGAGATATGAAAATGTCAGCAGCTTCAGTAGCTATAACTGATATGGAAGGCAGACCCACAAGACATTGTGGCAGAGGAGGAGTTGGAGCTGTATTGGCTTCTAAAGGAGTAAAGGTTATTGTCCTCGATGATACCGGAACATTGCCAAGGCAACCAAAGGATCCTGAGGCTTTTAAAGATGCGAATAAACGCTTTGTTGCAGGGCTCCAGAAACATCCTGTAACGGGTCAAGGTTTGCCTGCTTATGGAACGAATGTTCTTACAAACATAATAAATGAAGTAGGAGCTTATCCTACTTATAACTTTAAGGATGGTAAGTTTGCAGGAGCAAGAAAAATAAGTGGTGAGGTTCAAGCAGAGCTTGAAAAACAGAGAGGTGGTAATCCTACCCATGGTTGCCATAGAGGATGTGTCATAAGATGTTCAGGCATATATCATGACAAAGATGGCAACTATCTTACAAAACAGCCCGAATATGAGACTGTATGGGCTTTTGGTGGAAACTGTGGTATTGATGACATAGATAAAATCGCCATGATGGATTTTCTCTGTGACAACTATGGGCTTGATACCATTGAAATAGGTGCTGCAATAGGGGTTGCCATGGAAGCAGGGCTTATCAAATGGGGTGATGCTGATGGAGTAATAAATTTAATTCATGAGATAGGAAAAGGAACCTATCTTGGAAGAATCATAGGAAACGGTGCAGCCTTTACTGCTAAAGCTTTTGGAGTTGAGAGAGTTCCAGTAGTAAAGGGTCAGGCTATTCCTGCCTATGATCCCCGTGCAGTACAAGGAATTGGAGTTACTTATGCTACTAGTCCCATGGGAGCAGATCATACAGCAGGATATTCCATTGCACTTAATGTACTTAAAACCGGTGGTTTTGTAGACCCTCTTAAGCCTGAAGGTCAAGTGGAGCTTTCAAGAAATCTTCAGATTGCAACAGCTTTCATAGATTCTACAGGAATGTGCCTTTTCATTGCCTTTGCATTACTTGATCAACCTGAGACAAATCAAGCATTAATTGACATGATTAATGCCTTCTATGGTTGGAATATGAAAGACAGTGATGTGATGGAGTATGGGAAAAAGGTTCTTAAATTTGAAAGAGATTTCAATGCCCGAGCAGGTTTTACCAAACAACACGATAGATTACCGAGATTTTTCTATAAAGAACCAATTTCACCCCATAACGTAGTCTTTATGGTTAAAGACGAAGAACTTGACCAACTTTTCAATTGGTAACTATAATTAGCTCAGGATAACCAATTGGTTATCCTGAGCTGAAATAATCAAAAGTTGAAATAATCAAAGAATGAGAGTTATAATAAAACTTTTCGGCGGGCTCAAATCTAAGAGAGCTTTTCCTCAAAATGAAGAAGGGGATCTTATTCTTGAATTTACGGAGCCTATCGCTGTAGGGGAAATTATAGAGACTTTAGATTTAAATAAAAAGCCCTTTATAGTTATTTTAAACGGTGTGAATTTAGTTGATTTTTCCATAAAAGTCAAAGAGGGAGACGAGATAAGCCTTTTTCCTCCTATTGCAGGGGGTCAATGCTGAAAGAGTTCAAAAATGATTAAATTGAGTGTTTTATTTTTTTCTTTCCTAAAACTTGGATTTACAGCCTTTGGTGGTCCTGCTATGATTCCCTATATTAAGGCTTTGTCTGTTAACGAAAAAAAATGGCTTGACAATAAGACCTTTGATGAAGGAGTTGCTATTGCTCAGGCTATTCCTGGTGCAACAGCTATGCAGGTGACTGCCTATGTAGGGATGAAAAAGAGAGGTCTTTTAGGTGGACTAGTAAGTTACATAGGTTTTGGAATGCCTGCCTTTATCCTTATGTTAATACTGTCTTTTTTTTATGAAAAAACTCGTTCTATCTCAACAGTCCTTTCAATTTTTAATGCTTTGCAGGTCATAGTAGTTTCAATAGTAGCCTTTGCTACAGTTAGTTTTATAAAACCTATTTATAGATCCCCTAAAGAACTTTTTGTTGCCTTTTTAGCTTTTATTTTATTTACCTTAAAGGTCAATCCCTTTCTCATAATACTGCTTTGCTTTCTCTTATCTCAAATAATTTTTAAAGAGGGAAGTCTACCTCAAAGCTCATCCTCAAGAAAAGGAAATTTAAAGGGCCTTTTTATCCTCATTTTGCTTTTTTTTGTCTTTTTATTATGCCTTTTTCTTCTTGACAATACCCTTTTTACTTTGGCAATAACAATGGTTAAGATAGATCTTTTTGCTTTTGGTGGTGGGTATGCCTCTTTACCTTTGATGTTGCATGAAATTGTAGATAGACTTGGTTGGATAGACTATAAAACTTTCATGGATGGAATTGCCTTAGGACAGGTAACACCAGGACCCATTGTTATTACTGCTACCTTTGTAGGATATCTAATCAAAGGATTCATAGGAGCTATGGTAGCTACTTTAGCTGTTTTTTCACCCTCTTTTTTACTGATTTTTTTTGCCTCTGAAATAAGCAGTAAAATAAAAAATTTGCAATTATTTATAAGAGGTAAAAAGGGGCTTCTCTCATCTTTTGCAGGTCTTCTTCTTTTTGCTACTCTGAAATTTGCCGGGAACATTGATTGGAATTTCTTGAAAGGTTTGATGAGTACCTTATGTTTTATTGCTCTTTTAAGAAATGTAAATATAATCTATGTAGTAAGCTTTGGAGTTATAATATCCTTCTTTTTCTTTTAAATTTTCTTCCTTTTTAACAGGAGTGAATTGCTTACTACTGATACAGAACTTAAAGACATAGCTAAAGAGGCAAGCATAGGATTCATCAAAGGTCCACCAAAAATATAGAGAATACCTGCTGCTACAGGAATTCCTATGATATTGTAAATGAATGCCCAAAAGAGATTCTCTTTGATGGTTCTCAAGGTAATATTACTTAACTTGATAAGAATCGGAATTCCTCTAAGAGAGCCTTTCATGAGGATTACATCAGCTGTATTAATAGCTATATCTGTTCCGCTTCCCATAGCTATACCTACATTTGCCTCAGCTAAAGCTGGTGCATCATTGATTCCATCACCTACCATAATAGTTACTTTTCTGTGGGTTACTCTGTATTGTCTTACAATCTTTGCTTTTTCCTGGGGGAGCATTTCAGCATAGATTTTTTCTATTCCTAATTTATCTCCTACTGCTTTCGCTGAGCTTTCATTGTCTCCTGTTAGGATAATTAATTCCACGTTTAGATTTTTAAGTTCCTTTACAAGGGTGAGAGATTCCTCTCGGATAGGATCAGTGATTAAAAAAAGAGCTTTAATTGTATTGTCTACGGCAACATATACTTTTGTAGCAGGCTCAAAAAATGAAAAATCAGGTAGAGTTATACCTTTTTTTAACATAAGTTTATTACTACCAATTAAAATTTCTCTTGCCATGCCTTGAGAGTCTAAAACCTTGGCTTTAACTCCTCCTCCAGCGATAACTTCAAACTCTAAAGGCTCTCCTGGTAAGATTTCCTCTCTTAAACAATGTCTAAGTATTGCCTTTGCAAGGGGATGCTCTGAATATTTCTCAGCAGTAGAAGTAAGTTTTAAAATTTCTCTACTATCATCGCCGAAATATTGAACACTTTTAACTTCAGGTTTTCCTTGAGTTAATGTGCCTGTTTTATCAGTAAATATTATCTCTACCTTACCTATTTCTTCTATTTTTTCCACATTTCTCATTACAATTCCTTCCTTCGCGGCTCTTCCCGTTGCTACCATTATGGCTGTTGGAGTGGCAAGTCCCAAGGCACAAGGACAAGCAATTATTAGTACAGCTATGCTATTAGATAAAGCCATAGGAAAGTCATTCTTTAGGATCATCCAGATTATGAAAGTTAAAAGGGCTACTGCTAAAACCATAGGAACAAATAGGGCTGAGATTTTGTCAGCAAGCCTCTGAACAGGAGGTTTTCCAGTTTGAGCTTCTTTTATAAGCTTAATTATTTGACTTAAAAGGGCATCATTACCTACTGCCTTTGCTTCAATTTTTATTAAACCACTTAACAGTATGGTACCACCAATTACTCTTTCCCCTACTGATTTATCAACAGGAATTGGCTCTCCTGTAATCATAGACTCATCAATTGTTCCCATACCCTCTATAATGACTCCGTCAACAGGAATTTTTTCCGATGCTTTAACTATAACTATATCATCTACTAAAACCTCTTCAATCTTTATCTCAAGCTCTTTGCCGTTTCTTAGTACAACGGCTTTTTTGGGTTGTCTTTGCATTAATTCCTTTATTGCTTCAGAAGTTTTAGCCTTTGCCTTTTCCTCAAGTGTTCTCCCAAAGAGAATGAGAGTAATTATTACAGCCGAAGTTTCAAAGTAAAGGGGTGAGCCTGATCCAAAAATTAAGGTAATAAGGCTATAAAAATACGCAGAATTTGTCCCTAAGCTTACTAAGCTATTCATATTGGCAGTACCGTGTCTTAAGGCAAGGAAGGCAAGAAGATGGAATCGCATCCCCATAATAAATTGAACAGGACTGGTAAGAAGGAGTTGAACATATCCATCATTTAGAAAAGGGAAATGGAACATGCTTCCTAAAAAAACTGGCAAAGTAAGCAAAAAACTGAGATATAAATCTCTCTTTAGTTTTTTAAAATCTTTTTGCTTTTCTTCCTCTTCTTTAAGAGTGTCTGAATATTTTTGACTCTTTAAACCAAGGCTTTTAATAAAAGAGATTATTTTACCCTCTTCAATAATTGTGGGAACATATTCAATCAATAGATTTTTGTTTACTATGTCTCCCTTTATTTCTATGACACCATGAAGGTTAGAGATTTTTTCCTGAAGAAGTTTTTCAATTTCAGCATCAAATTCTCCCATTTGAAGATAAAGACTTTTTTTACCTATGTCATATCCTGTGGCTCTTACAATGCTTATAAGGCGCTTAATATCCACATTACTTTCTGTTTGAATTCTTGCTATTTCTGTAAGAAGATTTACCTCTGCCGCTTTTACGCCTTCAACTTTTTTTAATGCTCTCTGTACTGCTTGGGCACAAGCAGCACAGGTCATACCCTTTATTGGTATTTCAAGAGTTTGATTCATCATTTTTATTGTTAATCTAAGGAGTTTTAAAAGTCAAATTTTGTGATATAATTTAATAAAATTTTTGGCAGGAGGTAAAATGTTTGGATTAATGAAAGCTTTTAAAAAAGCAGTAGCTCTTGATAGCTTTTTCCATCGTGATTTGAGGATAAAAATGCCTCATGATTATTCTTTTATGCAAGATGTGGAGATTGTTCCTCTTACTTATTCAGAAATTTTAACTGCCACAATGTATTATCCAGTCATGTTCGGCTCTCAAGAGGGTAATGTTTTTCCCTTTGCTGTAATCGGCATAAACGGAAGAAATGTTTTCTTAGATGAGAAGGGAAACTGGAAAGTGGATGTTATACCTAATGTATGTAAATACTATCCTTTTGGTTTAATCAAAGAAGACAAAGATTATACTATTGTTTTTGATGAAGTGTATACTTCACAGGAAGGAGAAAGACTATTTGATGAGGAAGGTAAAGAAGGCGAATTCTTTTCAAAAATTAAGGCTAAATTAACAGAACTGGCAAGAGATTTCCACGATGTGGAAGAATTTTCACAAGAAATATTAAAGGCAGGATATCTTAAACCACTCAATCTTGACATTGAAACTAAACTTGGGAAAATGCAATTTCGGAATATGCTCATGGCAAATTTAGAGGCCTTATCAGTAATTTCACCAGAAAAACTTTACTACCTTAATGCAAAAGGATATCTGTTGATTTTGCATGCCCATTATTTAAGTTTGAGAAATTTTAAGCTCTTTGATATTTTTATCTAATAAGACTTCAATTTGGGGGATTAAAAAGTCCTTACTCAGGCATTTTTTATCCTTGCATGATAGGGGAAAACAGGGAGGACACTTTTCATCTCTTAAAGTCCAAAAGTTTTCACCCAGTGGATGCCAAATTTTTGGATCTGTAGGACCGTAAATTATAACAGAAGGTATACCCAGATAGCTACTTAAATGGCTTACTCCACTGTCAAGCCCTACGTAAAGGGAAGCTTTCATGAGAGTTTTTGCTAAATCCAAGATATTGTCAAAAAATTGGTAATTCTTTAATACATAAGACAATTCCTTTTCTGCAGGACCAAGAACAAAAAGAGTATTATAGCCCTTTGATTGGATTAAATTCTGTAAGTCTATAAAAAAGTCTAAGGAAGGATTTTTCTTTTTTGAGCCACTTCCAGGATGAATTATGCAAAGATGGGGTATTTTTTCTTCCCTTAAATCAATTTTGAGAGTCTTTGAAAATTTCTCTTCCAATAAATTTAGCTGCTCAAGATAGTAATGAACAACCCATTTTCCCTCCTTAGGAATTGGATCAATAAAGATTGCATTTTTTAAATGACGAAACACTGACCTTTCCTTTGATAGGATCACTGAGAAAGGGAAGTGCTTTTTTGGTTCATAAATGGTTATTTCTTTACATATACCAGCTATTCTTGCGAGAGAAAAATATTCAGTGTTTCCCCATACAGTAATTTCGAATCCTTTGTTTTTGAATATTTCAATAATAGGAAAGGTAAGAAGACTATCTCCTAAGCCAGCCATGCGGTAAAAGAGTAATTTCATGATATAATTTTAAGTTATGTTCAAGATAAAAACAAATAAAAATGAAGTTTTTGAAGCTAAAGGCAAAAGCATTCTTGAAGTTTTGCAAGAAAATAAGATTTATCTTCCTGCTTCTTGTGGAGGAAAGGGAATTTGTGGAAGGTGCAAGATAAAGGTTTTAGAAGGAAAGGTAAAAACAGAGTCTTCTTTTAGTATAAAAGAAGCTGAGAAAAAAGAGGGGTATGTACTTGCTTGTAAAAGTTATCCTGAGGAGGATATTCTTGTAGAGCTACCTTTTAACCTTATTGCAATAAGTGAAAGAATAGCAAGGGCAAGAACAGAACTTGTAGAGAGAATTTTTTCTGAAAACCCTTATTTTTTTAGCCCTTTAGTGAAAAGAGTAAACCTTAATATTAAACCACCTACAATTGAAGATGCTCGTGCAGATTTTGATAGAATTCTTCATACTATAGGATCAAAACTCAAGATAACGCGAAAAGATGTGGCTATTTTATCTGAATTTTTAAGAGAGAAAAACTGGAACATTAGCATTGCCATTGCTCCAGATGAGGAGGAAATTATTAGTTTTCTGCAGTCTCAGGAGGCTATTTATGGGTTAGCCTTGGACATTGGCACTACCACAGTGGTGGCTTCCCTAATTAACATGGATACAGGGAAAATCATAGATGTGGCAAGCTGTTATAATTCTCAGATTAACTATGGTGATGATGTTATAACGAGAATTATATATGCCCTGGAGAATCAGAAAGGCATTGAAATTTTAAGAAAATCCATAATAGATGACATAAATGCCTTAATAAATACCCTCCTTTTAAGAAACAAAATAGGGCAAATTCTATATGTTATAATCTCAGGCAATACTACCATGTGTCATCTTTTTTGGGGATTAAACCCAAAATATATAAGACAAGAGCCTTATGTACCAGTGATAAATCATTATCCTCTTTGGAGAGCTTCAGATGGGAAAATTAATCTCAAAAGCAACATACCCATCTATACAATGCCTTCAGTGGCAGGTTATGTAGGAGGTGATATTGTAGCAGGAGTTATTGCTTCAGGAATTTATAAAGAAGATGAAATTTGCCTTTTTATTGATATAGGTACAAATGGAGAGATTGTCATAGGAAACAAGGATTGGTTAATTACAGCCTCTACCTCTGCTGGACCCTCTTTTGAAGGAAGTGGAATAAGCTGTGGAATGAGAGCTACAGAAGGAGCTTTAGAAGCTTTTTACTATGACCAAAAAAGAGATACTTTCGAAATTAAAGTTATAGGAAATATTCCTCCCTTAGGGATTTGCGGTTCTGGAATGATTGATATTGTTTCAGAGCTTTTTAAGGCTGGAATTATAGATAACAAGGGCAGAATTTTGACAAATACTTCAAAACATATTGTTGTTGAGGATGATATTAAATTTTATATTACAGAGAATTGCTACATTACTCAGGCAGATATTGACAATATTGTCAGAGCAAAAGCAGCCATCTATGCAGGTATCTCAACAGCATTAAAAGAAGTGGGAATCACAGAGGCAGAGATATCAAAAGTTTATATTGCTGGAGGATTTGGAGAGTTTTTAGATTTAAAAAAAGCGATAGAAATTGGAATGCTTCCAAAATTAAACTCTGAAAAGTACTATTTCCTTGGAAATACTTCTCTTTCTGGTTCAATTTTATGTCTTCTGAGTAAAGAATTTCGAAATAAAGCAGAGGAAATTGCTGAAGTGATGACATACATAGACCTTTCTCGCTCGAAAACTTTCATGGATGAATATGTATTAGCTCTTTTTATACCTCATACTGATGTGAATAGATTTAAGAGTTCATAAATTCACCTTTGCTTAACATGTTAAAATAAAAAGATTCTTATAATTTAAGGAGGCAAAATGAAAGTTTACAATACTCTTACAGGTAAATTAGAGGAATTTGTCCCTATAGAGAATAAAAAAGTTGGAATATATGCCTGCGGAGTTACTGTTTATGATCTTTGTCATATAGGACATGCTAGAAGCGCTGTTGTTTTTGATGTAATTGTAAGATATTTAAGATATAAAGGCTATACTGTAAAGTTTGTAAGAAATTTTACAGATATTGATGACAAAATCATAAACAGAGCAAATAGAGAAGGAGTTTCCTGGCAGCAAATAGCAGAAAAATATACCAGTGAATATTACAAAGATATGGATAAATTGGGTATCACAAGAGCTGATTTTGAACCGAAAGCCACGGAACACATAGGAGAAATGATTGAAATAATAAAAGCTCTTATTGATAAAGGCTATGCTTACGAGGTTAATGAGGGAGAATCAAAAAGTGTTTATTTTTCTGTGGAAAACTTCAAAGAGTACGGCAAATTATCCAAGAAGAAAATTGAAGATCTTCTTCATGGCGCAAGAATAGAGGTAGATGAGAGAAAAAGAAGCCCTCTTGATTTTGCTCTTTGGAAAGCCTCCAAGCCTGGAGAGCCTTGGTGGGAATCACCCTGGGGTAGAGGAAGACCAGGTTGGCATATTGAATGCACTGCCATGAGCATTAAGCATATTGGTGAAACGCTTGATATTCATGGTGGAGGTGCTGATCTTATTTTTCCTCATCATGAAAATGAAATTGCTCAGTCTGAGGCATACACAGGTAAACCTTTTGCAAAGTATTGGATACATAATGGCTTTGTCACTATAAATAAGGAAAAAATGTCAAAGTCACTTGGGAATGTCCTTAACATTAGGGACCTTCTTAATTTGTATGATGCTGAAGCCTTGAGGTTATTTCTTCTTTCCAGTCATTATCGAAGCCCCATAGAGTTTAACCATGAATACATAAAGGAAGCAGAGGTGATGCTTGACAGATTCTATAGCACTTCCATGAGAATAGAGGAACTGAAGTCATTAAAAAGTAATTCCTCATCCAAACTTACTGATTTTAAAACCCATTATGAGAGTTTAAGGACAAAATTTGAAGAAGCCATGGATGATGACTTTAACACTGCTAAAGCAATAGGCGTTTTATTTGAATTTATAAAGGAATTAAATCGTTTCCTTGATAAAAGACCTTCTTCAGAAGAAGAGATCTCTCTTATTAAAAATTCAGAGAAAATACTCAGAGAGCTGGGTGGAGTTTTAAATATATTTCAAAGGAAACCCATTGATTGGTATAGAGATTTATTGAGACTCAGAAAATTAAATATTACTGAAGAGGAAATACAAAAAGCAATTCAAGAGAGAACATTGGCAAGAAAGCAGAAGGATTGGAAAAAGGCTGATGAATTGAGAGAAGAACTTCTTAAAAAAGGGATAATTCTTGAAGATAAAGCGGACAGAACAGTATGGAAAGTGAAAATTTAATATATATTTATGGTATAAATCCAGTTGAAGAAGCTTTAAAACTCAAGGATACGGTAAAAGAGCTTTACATCGCAAGGAATAGAGAAAAAAAATTATCAAAACTTATAGAATTAGCAGAGATTAACTCAGTAAACATCAAAATCGTAGAAGATTCTTTTTTTGATAAGATTGTTAAAGGCCATCATCAAGGCATAGTCGCAAGGGTAGTAAAGAAAAAACCAATTTCCTTAGAGAAAGCTTTGGAGATCCCCAGGGCAAAGGCAGAACCAGCTTTTTTTCTTATCCTTGATCTCTTAGAAGATCCTCAAAATTTTGGATCTATATTAAGAGTTGCTGAAGGAGCTGGCATTCATGCAGTAATCTATCAAGAGAGGCGTTCTGTAGGAATGGTTCCTTCCCTTTGGAAAGCTTCTGCTGGTGCTTTATGGCATGTACCTTTAGTGGAAATAAATAACATTAAATATGCCATAAGGCAAATGAAAGAAGAGGGAATATTAGTTATAGGAGCAGAAGCTTCAGGTAAGAATCTTTTTTGGGAGATGGATTTTAAGCAACCTCTAGCTTTTGTATTAGGTTCAGAAGGCAGAGGAATAAGACAATCAGTTTTATCTCTTTGTGATTATACAGTAAAAATTCCCATGAAAGGGAAGATAAACTCCTTGAATGTTTCAGCAGCAGCTGCTATTTTATTATTTGAAGCTTTAAGGCAGAGAGAATTATTTGTTCAGTAAATCCTTATATGTTTTGTATTTAGATTGATATTCCAAGTATGCTCTTTTGAAATAGGCTTGAAAATTATTTAATTCTTTCGAGTTAACTACTAAGTCTGCTCCTTTTGCAAAGGCTATTAACCTATCTGCGCTTTTTAGATTTTCTCCTGTAATAATAAGCATTATATCTCTTCTTCTATACATGGGTAAACTGTTAATCCATTGAATGATTCTATTTTCTTGAGGTTTTTCATTAGCAAATTTTTCATTTACAACTATTATGTCTATGTCTTCTAATTCCAGGTTGTTAATTGCCTCTTCCAAACTTAAAGGCAGAATAGATTCAATATTTAGAGTTTTAAAAATTAATGATAAATTTTTCTGAAGATCCGGATCATTTTCACAAATTAGAGCTTTAGGCATTATATACCTCTTTTTATTTTTTTCTCGTATTCTGTATCAATCTTTAATCCTTCAATGTCAGTTGTTTTCTCTCCCCTTTGAGCCTTTATTTTATCAATTTCTCTTATGATTGTAGCTCTTCTTGAAGCATAAGCTACAGCTGTATCTTCTGTGATAAGTCCCTTTTTGTAAAGCTCTATTATAGATTGATCAAAAGTATGCATTCCTACAGCCGAGGATGTCTCAATTATGTCATAAAAGGTCTTTTCAGCAGTTTCTCCATTAATTATGAGATCTCTGATTCTTAAATTTTTCCTCATAATCTCTGTAGCAACAATTCTTCCTCCTCCTACCTTAGGTAAAAGTCTTTGGCTTACAACCCATTTTAATGTATCAGAAAATCTTAATCTTATGTAATTTTCATCCTCTGGTGGAAACATTCCAATTGCTCTTCCTACTGTTTGTCCAGCATCAGTAGTATGCATTGTACTAAGAACTAAATGTCCTGTTTCAGCTGCTTGCATAGCTATTTCAAGGGTTTCTCTATCTCTTATCTCACCCACAAGTATTACATGAGGTGCTTGTCTAAGAGCAGCCCTTAGACCATCAGCATAAGAGTGGAAATCAACCCCCATCTCTCTTTGATTAAAGGTGGCTTTTATATGGGGATGTACAAACTCTACAGGATCTTCTAAAGTAATTATGTGACAGGGTCGAGAATGATTAATGATATTTAAAATTGCTGCTAATGTGGAGGATTTTCCAGAACCTGTAGCACCAGTAATCAATACAAGTCCCATTCTTTCCTTTGCAATCTCTTTAACTATTTCAGGAAGTTTCAATTCTTCTACTGTTGGAACTGTAATTGGTAACTTACGCATGACAATAGAGTAATTACCTCTTTGAGAGAAAATATTTACTCTGAATCTTGCTTTTGATATACTATAAGCAAGGTCGCAGTAGCCTATATTAATTAAACTATCCACAAGTCTTTTTTGATTACCTATTAAGGTTAAGGCTATGATTTCAGTATGAAAAGGAGTTAAGCTTTCAATGGGAATTTCCTTTAAATATAAAGGTTTAAGCTCCCCCCATAAAATTACTTGAATAGGTCTTCCCACTGTAAATACAATATCAGATATTTCTTCATGAAATTCACATATTTTTTCTAAAATAAAGTCTATTTCTTGTTTTCTCATACAAATACCGTTTCAGGAGCTTCTTTTAAGAATTTTATAAACTTTTGTTTGTCTGTTGCTCTTTCGTAGGCATCCTCTGGAGAAATCTTGCCTTGCTGGAGTAACTCAAGGAGAGCATCATCCAATGTTTGCATTCCTATCTTTTTGCTTGTTTGCATGATAGATAAAATCTGATGTGTTTTATTTTCTCTTATTAGGTTTGCTACAGCATAGGTGTTTATTAATACCTCACATGCTGCAACTCTACCTCTTCTATCAGCTCTTTTAAGTAAAGTTTGAGCTACTACAGCTTGTAATGATTCACTGAGAGAGGTTCTTACTTGAGCTTGCTGCTCTGGAGGGAAAACATCGATGATTCTATCGATAGTTTTGATAGATGATGAAGTATGAAGGGTACTTAAGACAAGATGACCTGTTGCAGCAGCTTCCAAGGCAAGCTGTATTGTTTCAATATCTCTCATTTCACCTACTAATATTATGTCAGGATCTTCTCTGAGAGCTGCTCTTAAAGCCTTTGCAAAGGATTCTGTATGGGTTCCTACTTCTCTGTAGGATATGACACATCCTTTGTTTGGATGAATAAATTCTATAGGGTCCTCTATTGTTATTATTCTGTCTTTTCTATTTGTGTTGGCATAATCAATCATAGCTGCTAAGGTAGTTGATTTACCTGAACCAGTTGGTCCTGTTAAAAGGATAATGCCTTTTTTGAGCATGGAAAACTTCTTTAATACCTGAGGAAGTCCTAATTCATCAATTGTTTTTATCTCATTTGGGATATGTCTAAAGGCTGCTCCAATACCCTCTTTATGCATGAAATAATTAACACGAAAACGAGCTACACCAGGAATTTCATGAGCAAAGTCAAGATCTCCTGTTTCTTCAAAAACTTTGATTTTTTCCTCTGGTGTAATTTCATAAAGGAGCTTTCTTAATTCTATATTGTCTAAAACATTGTATTTAACTCTTACAAGTTCTCCGTCTATTCTTAAGACAGGTTGACTTCCGGCTATAAGATGAAGATCACTTGCTTTGTTTTCTAACATCAAATTAAAGAAGGCATCTATTTTTGCCATGCTGAAAAATTATACCATAAAATTCAAAAATTCTTAAAAATTTTTTCATGAATTTTAAAGGTACTAAAAGTTATCTCCTCTCCTATCTATCAATTTAGATTGCTTTACCATATTTTAAAGACAGCTCTTAATGACCAAAGAAGGACTAATGATTTTGGGATATGCAATCACCAATAAAAATTTAGGTATAATTTAGGCTGGGAATTAATGACAGTTAGGTTATAATAAAGAGAAGATTAGTCTGAGGTAGGGATACATATGTCATTAGAACTTATTATTTTTGATTTAGATGGCACAATAGTAGATACTTGTGACGACATAACAAAGGCTATTAACCACTGTCTTAGAAAACATAAAATTTCAGAATTTACAAGAAATGAGGTAAAAAGCCTTATTGGTGAGGGTGTAAGAAAATTCATAGAAAAAGTATTGGAGAAAAGAAATTTATCGAGGGATTTTCTATTTCCTCTTCTTGATTGTTTTGTAAGTTACTATTCAGAACACATAGCGGATCATAGTAAACCTTATCCAGGGGTAATAGAAACATTGGAGAAGCTAAATGGTATAAAGAAAGCTATAATCTCTAATAAGCTAACGGAACTTACTGTGAAGACTTTAGAGGCTACAAGATTAAAAAAATATTTTGATTTTATTGCTGGGAATGATTATTTCCCGGAACAAAAGCCTTCTGCTTTACCTATACTGAAAACTATGGAATACTTTCAGGCTATGAAGGAGAGAACAATTATAGTAGGAGACAGTAATATTGATATTGAAGCTGGAAAGGCTGCTGGGATTAAAACTATTGCTGTCACTTACGGATATCGGCAAAAAGAATTACTAAGAAATGCTGATTTCATGATTGACAAATTTGAAGATTTATTGAAGTTAATTAAAGAGATAAAATGAGTTATTATATAGTTTTTGCAGGTAAGGGTGGTACAGGAAAAAGCACTCTTGCAGCATTAACAGTAAGATATCTTAGAGAAAAAGTTTTAAAGCCCATTCTTGCTGTTGATGCAGATCCTAATTACTGCCTTCCTGATCTTTTAGGGATACAAGAAGTAGAAACTTTAGCTGAAATAAGAGATAATGCCCTCCTTAGAAAACCTCAGGGAATGTCTCTTGATGAATGGCTTGAGATTGAAATAAATAGAATCGTTAAGGAATCGGAGGGATTTGATTTACTTGTAATGGGAAGGCCTGAAGGAAAAGGTTGCTATTGTGCTGTTAACAATGTACTAAAGAGAGTTATTTCTGAAATTGCTGAAAATTATATGTATATAGTGGTAGACAATGAAGCAGGAATGGAACATATAAGTAGAGGAATCTTAGATAAAATTGATCTTCTTTTTATTGTAGGAACACCTGCTAAAAATAGTATTCAAGCAGCTTTAAGGATTAAGGAGCTCATAAAAAGGTTAGGTATTACTCCGAAGAAGAATATTTTCATCATTAATCAGGCTACAAATAAGATCGAGGAGATAAATAGAGATTTTGAAAAAGTTTTTTATGTGAATTTCGATTTAAATTTAAAAAAATTAAGTGAAAGAGGGGAGGATATATTTTCTCTTCAGGATAATTCAGCAATTATAGATAGTTTTTATAAAATCTTGGAGGAAGAAATTGAGTGAAAAATTCAAAAAACTTGTTGAAATAATGGAAAAACTTAGGTCTGAAAATGGTTGTCCTTGGGACAGAGTGCAAACCCATGATTCCCTTAAAAGATACTTGCTTGAAGAGACTTACGAGTTAATTGAAGCAATTGAAAATAAGGATTATAAGGGAATTAAGGAGGAATTAGGAGATTTACTTTTGCAGATAATTTTTCACAGTAAAATTGCCAAGGATGAGGGAAGATTTAATATAGAGGATGTTATTGAGACTATTTCAAAAAAAATGATAAGTAGACATCCTCATGTATTTGGTGATGCAGATTTTAAAACTCCAGAGGAAGTATTATCCCAATGGGATGATAGAAAAAAGGAGGAAGGTAAATTAAGTAAATCAATACTTGAAGGAATACCTTTGTCTATGCCAGCATTACTTAGAGCTTATAAGATTCAGTCAAGAGTGGCAAAAGTTGGTTTTGATTGGCCCAGTATTAATGGTGTTTTAGAGAAGCTTGAGGAAGAAATGAGGGAACTTAAAGAAGCAATCAAATCAGGACAGAGTGAGAAAATAGAAGAAGAGTTGGGAGATGTTTTATTTAGCATTGTAAATATTGCTCGTTTCTTAAAAGTAGATCCTGAAGCAGCCTTAAGAAAAACAAATAGAAAGTTTGAGAAGAGATTCAAAAAAATTGAGGAGATTTTAAAAGAAAAGGGAAAATCCCCAAAAGACATGTCTCTCCAAGAGATGGATCTTATATGGGAAGAGATAAAAAAAGAAGAGTAAAAATTTTCCTTTACTTTTTCCAAGGTAGCATGTTATAAAAGAGTATCTTTGCATTAAGCGAAGTTTTAAGTACCTGCCGTAGGTGGGGAGATTAAAAGGAGGTTTTAAGAAGTATGGCTTTTGAAGGACGTGTTAAGTGGTTTAATGAGTCAAAGGGATTCGGGTTCATTCAGCAGGATGGCGGAGGAGACGTCTTTGTCCATTATACTTCAATTAAAGGTGATGGATTTAAGACTCTCAAACAGGGTGACAAAGTTAAATTTGATGTTGTTGAAGGTGACAGAGGACCAAAAGCAGTTAATGTAGAAAAAGTCTAAAACCTGGGGGGACAAAGGTCCCCCCTTTCATAAAACCTACAAGATGCCCCTACCCCAGTGGGTTAAATCTCAATTAAAAGAGATAAAATCACTACAAAATTATTTTAGAAATCTTAATATAAATACTGTTTGTGAAACCTTGCGTTGCCCTAATAGAGGTGTTTGCTACAGACAGCCAACAGCTACTTTTATGATTATGGGATCTGTATGCACAAGAGGTTGCCAATTCTGTAATGCTGAAAAAGGTAATCCTGAGCCTTTAGACAAAGAAGAGCCGGAAAGGATTGCTAAAGCAGTTAAAGAAATGTCCCTTCCATATGTTGTTATCACTTCTCCCACAAGAGATGATTTATCTGATGGTGGAGCAGAATTTTTCTGTAAGACAGTTAAGGTAATAAAAAAATACAATCCCCATACTCATATTGAAGTCTTAGTGCCTGATTTCAAGGGTAAAAAAAAATCCATAGAGAGAGTTGTTAATACAGAAATTAGTGTATTTGCCCATAATATTGAGACAGTTAAACAACTTTATGGAACAGTAAGGAAGGCAGACTATGAGCTTTCATTAAAAGTTCTCAGATTAGCAAAAGAATTAAAACCTCAACTAATAACTAAATCTGGATTTATGGTAGGGCTTGGTGAAAAAAGTGAGGAAATCTATGAAGCTCTTTTAAATCTTAGAGAAGTTAATTGTGATATAGTTACAATAGGTCAATATCTTCAACCTTCAAAAAAAGCTCTCCCTGTAGTAGAATATATAAAACCAGAATATTTTGATGAGCTTGCTGAAATTGCTTTAGGACTTGGGTTTAAGGCAGTGTTAAGCGGACCTCTCATAAGGAGTTCCACAAAGGCTAAAGAGATATTTTTAGCATTAAGGGAGGGTAAATATGGAAAATTTTGAATTTTTTAATCCCACAAGAATAATATTTGGCAAAAAGACAGAGGATAAGATAGGTAAAATTCTAAAAAAGGATGGCATTCAGAGAATACTTTTCCTTTTCGGTAAATCTTCTATCAAAAATACAGGACTTTATGATAGAGTTATCCATGCCCTTCATAAAGAAGGAATCCAGTTTATTGAACATGGAGGCGTAAAACCAAATCCTGTACTATCTCATGCCAAGGAAGGTATTGAGAAAGCCAAAAAAAATAAAGTAGATGCAATTTTGGCAGTGGGTGGAGGGTCTGTCATCGATGAGGGTAAAACAATTGCCTTCGGTGCAGAAACTTCAGAAGATATATGGGAATTTTTTAAAAGAGGTAAAACTATAGAAAAGGCTTTGCCTATATATGTAATCCTTACCCTTGCAGCTACAGGAAGTGAAATGAATGGGTTTGCTGTTATAACAAAGGAGGAAACTAGCGAAAAATTGTCAGTATCTTCAGAGCATCTATTTCCAAAAGTTTCCATTCTCAATCCAGAGCTTACTTATACTGTTTCATCTCAATATCAAGCTTTCGCAGCGGTAGATGCCATAGCCCATGTTATTGAGTATTATTTTAGCGGTCAGTATTGTCCCAATCTTCAGAATAGAATAATTGAGAGTCTTATCAAAACTCTCATGGAAAATACAGAAATTATCCTACAGGAACCTAAAAACTATAATGCTCGGGCAGAATTTATGTGGGCTGCTACACTTGCCTTAAATGGTATTACGAGATTAGGAATAAAAGGGGGTGAGTTTCCTAATCATATGATAGCTCATGCTCTTGGAGCTCTTTATGATCTTGCTCATGGTGCCTGTTTAAGCATAGTAATTCCTGCTTGGATGAAGTGGTATTTAGACAAGAATATTAAACAGTTTGAGAGATTTGCTAAGGAGATTTTCAATTCTAAGGCTGCTGAGGAAGGAATAAATAAACTAAAAGAATGGTTTAGAAAAATAGGAGCTCCGGTAACTTTAAGGGAAGCAGGAATCTCTGAAAAAGATATCAACAGAATTGCTGAAAATGCTTATAATATTGCAGTTGTGTGGGATATGACAGAAAAATATTCAAAGGAAGTGTTGACAGAAATAATAAAAAAAGCAAATGATTAAATAAAAATGGAGGAGATAAAAATGTTTGATTTTCCAAGAATTAAAAGATTGCCTCCCTATGTTTTTGCAGTAGTTAACCAATTAAAAACTGAATTAAGAAGAAAAGGTGAAGATATAATAGATCTTGGCATGGGAAATCCTGACCTTCCTACACCAAAACACATTGTAGAAAAGCTCTGTGAAGCTGCAAAAAATCCAAAAAATCACCGTTATTCAGCAAGTAGAGGTATTACTCAACTTAGATGTGCTATTTCAGAGTGGTATAAAAGAAGATTTGACGTAGACATAGATCCTGAGACAGAGGCTGTGGTAACCATAGGATCAAAGGAAGGTTTAAGTCATCTCTTATTAGCTGCTGTTCAACCAGGAGATGTGGTTTTAACTCCCTCACCTGCTTATCCTATTCATCCTTATGGAGCTATTATTGCAGGAGGAGATGTGAGGACTTTTAATGTTTGTCCTTGCATGGATTTCTTTGAAGAATTGGAGAAAGCCTATAAAAATTCCTGGCCTCGTCCAAAAATATTAATAATAAATTTTCCCCATAATCCTACAACGGCTGTTGTGGAAGATTTAGAATTTTTTAGAAAAGTTGTTGATTTTGCAAAGGAAAATAATATAATCGTAATCCATGATTTTGCTTATGCAGATCTTGTTTTTGATGACTATAAAGCGCCAAGTTTTTTACAAATACCTGGAGCTAAGGATGTGGGAGTAGAGTTTTTTTCTATGACTAAAAGTTATTCCATGGCAGGTTGGAGAGTGGGCTTTTGTGTTGGCAATAGAGAAATAGTAGGTGCTCTAACTAAAATTAAAAGCTATCTTGATTATGGAATGTTTCAACCCATTCAGATTGCCTCTATAGTAGCATTAAGGGGACCGCAGGATTGCGTAGAGGAGATAAGAAAAACCTATGAGCGTAGAAGAGATGTGTTAGTTCGAGGATTAAATCAAGCTGGTTGGAAAGTTGATCCTCCCAAAGCAACTATGTTTGTATGGGCGCAGATCCCAGAGCCCTTTAAAAAAATGGGCTCTTTGGAGTTCTCAAAATTTCTAATTAATGAAGCAAAAGTTGCGGTTTCACCTGGCATAGGTTTTGGTGAGGGTGGAGAAGGTTTTGTAAGATTTGCCCTTGTAGAGAATGAACATAGGATCAGGCAAGCTACTAAGGGTATTAAGAAAGCTTTAAACCTTGTGCCTTTTATTAAAAAATCTAAGAAAGCTGTATAGGGAGGAGGAATGAGAGAAATTAAAGTTGGAATAATCGGGTTCGGTACTGTAGGCACAGGCACTGCTAAAATTCTTATCTCTCAAAGGGAATTGATAAAAAAGAGAACAGGTATAGATATTGTTCTTAAAAGGGTAGCTGATAGAGATTTAGAAAGACCTAGAGAAATTAATCTTCCAGAAGGAGTTCTTGTACAAGATGCTTGGGAAGTTATAAGGGATCCTGAGATTGACATAGTTATAGAGCTTATAGGAGGTATTCATCCAGCAAAAGATTTTATTATGGAAGCTCTAAAGAATAATAAGCATGTAATAACTGCAAACAAAGCCTTGCTTGCTGAAGAGGGCAATGATATTTTTAATCTTGCAAAGCAGAAAGGTCTTCATGTGGGTTTTGAGGCGAGTGTGGGTGGCGGTATCCCAATTATTAAGGTTATGCGAGAAGGCCTTGTAGCAAATAAAATGTTGGCAATTTATGGAATAATCAACGGCACAACAAATTATATATTAACAAAAATGACGGACGAAGGGATTGATTTTCAGGATGCCCTCAGAGAAGCCCAAAACTTAGGATATGCTGAGGCTGATCCTACCCTTGATATAGAAGGAATTGATAGTGCTCATAAAATAACTATTCTCGCTTCTTTAGCTTACGGAATTCCCTTAAATTTCAAAAAAGTTTATTGTGAAGGTATAACTAAGATAACTGCTCAAGATATAGCTTTTGCAAAAGAATTCGGATATAGAATAAAACTTCTTGCCATCGCAAAAATTCTTAATGGTGAGATCGAGATAAGAGTTCATCCTACCATGATTCCAGAAAATTATTTAATTGCAAAGGTTGACGGAGTCTTTAATGCCATATATGTGGAAGGTGATAATGTGGGCGCTACTCTTTATTACGGTAGAGGAGCTGGAAGTCTTCCTACAGGAAGTGCTGTTGTGGCTGATATAGTGGATATTGCAAAAGGTAATGTTTTTATTCCCATAGACTTTTCAGAAAAATTAAGCATAAAGCCTGTAGAGGAAATAGAAAGTATGTATTATTTTCGTTTTACCGCCCTCGATAGGCCTGGAGTTTTATCAAAAATTTCAGGAGTTTTTGGAGAAAATAACATTAGTATTGCTTCTGTAATACAAAAAGGAAGGTCAAAGGCAGGAGCAGTTCCACTGGTGATTCTTACTCATAGGGCAAAAGAGAAAGATGTTTTGAGAGCTCTTCAGACAATTGATAAGCTTCCTGTAGTGGCAGCAAGGAGTGTTTTCATAAGAGTTGAAGGTCAGGAATCCTGAGCTTTTGAGATATCAAAGGCAAATCATAATCCCTGAGATCGGCGAAAAAGGACAGAAAAAGCTAAAAAAATCAAAGATATTGATTGTAGGTGCAGGAGGACTTGGAAGCATAGTGGCTTTATATCTTGCCTCTTCAGGGATTGGCTACCTTGGTATAATTGATCCAGATATTGTGGAATTGAGTAATCTTCAAAGACAGATTCTTCATAAGGAAGAAAATCTTGGAATGGCAAAAGCTATATCAGCATTTATAAATTTAAAAAAACTTAACAGTGAAATAAAAATTTTGCCATATCCTGATGAAATAACAAAAAAAAATGTCTCTACCTATGTTTCTTCTTTTGATGTAATCGTAGCGTGCCCTGATAATTTTACCACGAGAGTCCTTTTAAATGATCATGCTATTAAGCTTTCCAAGCCTCTTGTGATGGGTGCAGTTTCAGAATTAGAAGGACAGATTTTTGATATTATTCCTCCAAAAGGTCCCTGCTACAGATGTATTTTTGAAGATGCTACAGATGATAATATTAATAGAGGTGTTTTAGCACCTGTGGCAGGAGTGATAGGCTCTGTTATGGCAATAGAGGTAATTAAAATTTTGATTGGTTTTGGTGATACTCTTCATGGCAGAATGCTCGTATACAATGCTTTAACTCAGAAATTTAGAGAAGTTATATTTCTTAAAAATCCCTCTTGTAAAACATGTAAATAATGCTAACTATTTTACGGAAAACATATGAGGAGATGATAATTCATTGTATAGCTTCTTTACCCTATGAAGCCTGTGGTTTACTGGCAGGAAAGCAGCACATTACAGAAATTTATAAGATAAAAAATATTGATAATTCCTCAATTAGCTATTTTATGGATCCCTCAGAACATCTTCGAGCTATGAAAGATATAAAATTAAAAAATTTAGAAATGATTGCCATATATCATAGTCATCCCTATGGAAATGCATTTCCCTCTAGGAAAGACATAGAGTTAGCCATCTATAAGGTTTATTATGTAATTATAGGCTTAAAGCCTTCGTTAAAGGTGAAAGCCTTTTGTATAGAGGATGAAAAAACTGAAGAGATAACCTTGCGGGTTATAGATGATTACTAAAATAAAATATATTTTATTTTTTCTATTTCTCTTTTTTATTGGTTTTTTTATAGGTTATGTTTTTTGGATTTTTTCCGAACTTCCCGATGTGAAGTCTCTTGAAAGATATAGGCCCTTTGAATCGTCCATTGTTTATTCCTCTGATGGACAAGTTCTTACGGAATTTTTTTATGAGAGAAGGAAATTTGTTCCTCACCACGAAATCCCTGATATTGTAAAAAAAGCTTTTATTGCTGCTGAGGATATTAGATTTTATAAGCATCCGGGAGTAGACATAATTGGAATACTTAGAGCCCTTTATCGAGACATTAAAGCAGGTGGTGTTGTAGAGGGTGGCAGTACAATAACTCAACAGTTAGCAAAAATGTTATATTTAAATCCTGAAAGAAGTCTGTCCAGGAAGCTTAGAGAGGCAATTCTTTCAATTCAGATTGAAAAGAAGTATACAAAAGATGAAATCTTAGGTTTATATTTAAATCAAGCTTATTTTGGTAATAGAGCTTATGGAATAGCAGCAGCAGCAGAGACCTATTTTGGTAAATCCTATAAGGATCTTACCATTGCAGAAGTTGCTCTTCTGGCTGCTATGCCCAAGGCTCCCTCAGCCTTTAATCCCTTTAAAAAGCCAGATTTAGCTCTTAAAAGAAGAAATTTAGTCCTTAAGAGAATGCTTGAAGAGGGCTTTATTACAAAAGAAGAGTATGCTTTTGCCATTAATGTGCCTTTGCCAGAGCATCCTCATTGGAGAAAGTTTGAGGCTCCATATTTTGTTGAAACTTTAAGGCTTGAGCTGGAGTCTAAATTTGGAGAGGCGTTATATAAAGATGGTTTAAGAATTTATTCCACCATTAATTATGCTTTTCAGAAAAAAGCAGAAGAGGCTGTCCAGAGAGGGCTCAATGAAATTCATAAAAGAGTAAAGCCACCTGTTCAAGCAGCTTTGATTGCTATAGAACTGAAAACAGGTTATGTGAGAGCTTTAGTGGGAGGAAACGACTTTTGGGAAAGTCAATACAATAGAGTATTTTCAATTCGTCAACCTGGTAGTGCTTTTAAACCCTTTGTATATGCTGTTGCATTAATAGAGGGATTTACTCCTGATGATACAATTCTTGATTCACCCTTAAGTTTTCCTGGAGCAGTAAAAGGACAAGTATGGAGCCCTAAGAATTACAACAATGAATATCATGGAGAAGTATCTCTTCGTAAAGCCTTAGCTTTATCTTTAAACTCTGCTACAGTAAGACTTGCATCTCAAATAGGTATTAAGAAGGTTGTGGAGTTTGCCCAAAAATGTGGTCTCTCTACTAAAATTCATCCCTATTTATCTACTGCTCTTGGAGCTTCTGATGTAAAACCCATTGAGTTAACATCAGCATACTCAGTTTTTGCTACTGGAAAAAGGATAAAACCAATTTATTATGAAAAAATTACCAATCCCTACGGTACAGTTTTGGAAGAGAAAAAGCCAGAGGTTGAGGAAATCTTGGAGGAATACATTGTGGAAGAAATGCGGGAGTTACTTAAAGAAGTTATAAATTCTGGTACAGCCCAGAGAGCAAAGGAGCTTAATAGAGATGTCTATGGAAAGACAGGTACAACGAATGATTTTTCTGATGCTTGGTTTGTAGGATTTGACGATGAATTAATAGTGGGAGTATGGGTAGGAAGAGATAATCATAAACCTATAGGACCAAAAGAGGCGGGAGCAAGGGCTGCATTACCTATATGGATTGATTTCATGAAAAACGCAAAGCCTTTTTAAGTAATGTTAAAATAAAAAGTGGGTAAAATTATAACAATAGTAAATCAAAAAGGTGGAGTTGGCAAAACTACTACTGCTCTTAATCTTGGTGCTTCACTTACCATAGAGAAGAAAAAAATTCTTCTTGTTGACTCAGATCCCCAGGGTAATCTCACTACAGGATTAGGAGTTGATAGAAAAAATCTTAAAATGAGTCTATATGATTTATATACTAATTCGTATATTTCTGATTCACCTTTTCTTAAGACAGATTTTGAAAATTTATGGTTAATTCCCTCAACAATAGACCTTGTGGGTGTAGAAGTGGAGCTAATTGAAAAAAAGGATAGAGAGTTTCTATTAAAAAATATCCTAAAACCAATTGCAAAGGATTTTGATTATATCCTAATTGATGCTCCACCCTCCTTGGGATTGCTTACTGTTAATTGTATTGTTGCAGCAAATTCTATAATTATTCCTGTTCAATGCGAATATTATGCATTAGAGGGTTTGGGATTGCTTTTGAGGACTGTGGAACTTATTAGAAAATTAAATTATGATCTTCAAATAGAGGGGATTCTGCTAACCATGTATGACGGAAGAAATGCTCTTTCCAGAATGGTTGCAGAAGAAGTAAGAAAATTTTTTGGTAAAAAAGTTTATAATACTATAATTCCAAGAAATGTTACCCTGGCAGAAGCTCCCAGTCATGGAAAACCAGCTATATTTTATGATATTAAATCTAAAGGAGCTCAAAGCTATCTAAGTTTTGCAATGGAGTTTTTAGCAAATGAAGAAAGCGCTCGGTAAAGGATTAGAAGCTTTAATACCTTCAGCAGAAACAACAGACAAGAGGGCAACTCTCTTAGAGGTAGATATTGATAGAATTCTTCCGGGGATAGCTCAACCAAGAGTTGCTTTTGATGAAAAGTCTTTAGAGGAGTTAGCCCTTTCAATTAAAGAAAAAGGAGTAATTCAACCTATTGTACTTTCCAGGGTAGGCGATGGTACTTTCAGGATTATCGCTGGAGAGAGAAGATGGAGAGCAGCAAAAAAAGCAGGATTGGAGAAAATTCCCGCCATAATAAAGGATGTATCTCCTGCTGAGGCAGTTGAAATTGCACTTATTGAAAATATTCAGAGAGAAGACCTGGATCCTGTGGAAACTGCCATGGCTTTTGATAAACTCATGAAAGAATTTAAGCTTACACAAGAAGAACTTTCCCAAAGAGTTGGTAAAGATAGAGCTACTATTGCAAATTATTTAAGAATACTTAGACTACCTGAAGAAATAAAATCATATCTAAAAGAGGGATCTCTAACCTTAGGACATGCTAAGGCTATTGCGTCCTTAGATGATCCAAAGAAACAGATAGAAACATCTCATATAGTTATAAAGAAATCACTTTCAGTTAGGCAAACAGAGGAACTTGTAAGAAAAATAATTAAAAGTCAAGTAAAAATTAAGAAGGAAAAAATCCCAGAGATTGAAGAACTTGAGAATAAACTTATAAGTCACTTAGGGTACAAAGTAAAAATAATTCCCAAAGGTAAAAGGGGTAAATTAGAGATTTTTTATAGTTCCTTAGATGAACTTGACGGAATAATAGAGAGATTAATGAGAGATTAAAAGATTTTACCCGGATTCATCAGTTCCTTTGGATCAAAGACTTTTTTTATGGCATACATAAATTCAATGTTTTTTTGAGATAGTTGCATCTTAATATAAGGTTTTTTTGTGATTCCAATTCCATGCTCACCTGATATGGCACCACCAAGGGATACGGTAGTTTCAAATATTTTTTTAACAAGTTCAAACCCTTTTGTTCTGCTTTCTTCTTGATTTTTCTCATAAAGTATGTTTACATGGATATTTCCATCACCAGCGTGCCCAAAACATATTATGGGAATACCGCTTTCTTCAGAAATTTTTCTTAAACTTTCTAAAGTTTTAGCTAAATTATCAATGGGAACAGAGATATCAATATTTATTTTCTCTCTATCAGACATTTTAAGAAGGCATGGTGATATGCTTCTTCTTGCTTTCCAGAGATTTTCCCGCGAATAATAGTCTGTTGCTACTTGAACTTCTCCACCGAATTTTCTTACAATTCCCACAATTAAATCTGCCTGTCTTTTTATAGAATTGATTTCCCCATCAAGCTCCAAAAGGAGCATTGCCTCAATATCTCTTTTCAATCCTATAGGTGCATGACTTTCAATAAGTTTAATACAACTTTGATCCAGGAGTTCTAATGTTCTGGGTATAACTCCTAATCTCATTATGTTTGGTATACATTCCCCTGCTTTGCTTAAATTAGGAAAGTTAAGAAGAAGCGTAATAACTTCCTCAGGTTCAGGTAGTACTTTGAGAGTTACTGAAGTGATTATTCCTAAAGTTCCCTCTGCTCCGATAAAAAGTTCCTTTAATTCATATCCTACAACTCTCTTAACAGTCTTGCCTCCTAAGGTTAAGATGCTTCCATTTGCTAAAACCACCTCTATTTCCATTACATAATTTCTTGTAACTCCGTATTTTATTGCTCTGGGACCTCCAGCATTGGTTGATACATTGCCTCCAATGGAACAATAATCAAGGGAGGCAGGATCAGGAGGATAAAAAAGGCCATGTATTTGAAGCTCTTTCTGTAATTCTCCATTTATAACGCCTGCCTCTACAGTAACTGTAAAGTTTTTGGGGTTGATTTCCTTTATTTGCCTCATTCTTTCCAGGCTTATTACAATACTTCTTGGAAAGACTGGGACAGCACCACCTGCCATTCCTGTCCCTGCACCTCTAGGAACTATTTTTAAACCTCTATTTGTAGCCCATTTAGTAATTTTTGAGACTTCCTCTATGTTTTTAGGCCAGGCTACCAATTCAGGAATATTGCCCTTAGCATAGGAGGAATCATAACTGTAACATATGAGATCTTCTTTAATATCAGAAATTTCTATTCCCTTAAGTAAATTCATATCTTTAAACATAATTTTCTGCTTCCTTTAATTCCAAGGAAATTATTGAGGAAACTCCTTCCTCTTTCATTGTAACACCGTATATATAGTCTGCTGCTTCCATCATGAGTTTGTTGTGGGTAATTATAAGGAATTGAGCTTTATGTATCATTTTTTTAATTAAATTTCTCAATCTAATAGTGTTGATATCATCTAAGGGCGCGTCTACTTCATCCAATATACATATGGGAGAAGGTCTAATAGCAAGGCAAGCAAATATAAAAGCTATTGCAGTGAGAGCTTTTTCTCCTCCTGAGAGTAGATTTATGCTGCTCATTTTTTTCCCAGGAGGTTGAACATTTATCTCTAATTCTGATTCAAGAATATTATCTTCCTTGGTAAGAGATATGACAGCTTTACCACCACCAAAAAGTTCTTGAAAGAGGGAATTAAACTTTTCTTTAAGGAATTCAAAGGTTTCCTTCAGTTTTTTTCTTGTTAGAGTGTTAATTTTTCTAATGGCTTCTTCAAGTTCTTCAATGGAAGTTTTTATGTCCCTTTGTTGATCTAACATAAAGTCATACCTTCTTTTAACCTCTTCATATTCTTTCAAAATTTCTATATCTACTGGTCCTAAATTCTTAAGCTGTGTTTTTAATGCCTCAATTTTATCCTTTGCAAAGCTATCATCATCCACAGGGTCTATTTCTTCTTTAAGAATATCTTTTCCATAGAGATTGTATATTTCATTCCACAGAGTTTCAAGTTTTATATGGGCTTCTCTTTTTTGAACATTTTTTTCCCCTATGAGCGTGGTAATATTTCGTAAATCTTCATTTAATCCATAATACTCTTTTTCAAGTTGAAGGAGTCTTTCTTTCTCTTGAGATAAAATTTCCATATATTGATTTTGTTGTCTATTTAAATTTTCAATATCCTCTTGAAGGACTTGTATTATATTCCTTTTGTCGGTCTGCAGCTTTTTAAGTTTCTCTAATTTATAGAGGGTTTTTTTAATTTCTTCATCGTTTTGCCTCTTTTTAAGAGAGTATTTCCTTAAGTTCTCTTGAATTCTTAATATTTCTGTATTTTTGTTATTTAATCTCTCCTTAAGAGCAGATAGTTCTATTTTTTTAGCAGAGAGAATTTCTTTTTTGTCTTCATTTTCCTTTAGAATATTAAGACGTTCTTCTTTTAGTTTTTCAATCTTTTCCTCTGTTTCTTCTATTTGGATAGATAGATCATTAATCTGGATTTTAAGATTATCAATGTTTTTTTTCTCTTTCTCTATTTCTTCCCTAATAGCCTTTTCTTCTTTTTCCATGAAACTTAGTTTCTGTCTTAAAGTTTCTATTTCTTTTTGTGAATTTTTTTGTTTCTCTTCCCTGATAAATATCTCTTTGTTTAATTTATTTATTAAGTTTTTCCCCTTTTCAAGGGATTCCTTTAATTTTTCTCCTTCAGATCTTAAGCGTAAAAGATTTTTTTCAAGATAATCTATTTCACTGCTGACTTTTTCTTTCTGATTTAGGAGGTTTTGCAAGATTCTTTTCTTTTTAAGCAAATCTTCACCTTTTCCTGTTTTTATAAAACCATCAGGATACAAAACCTCGCCTTTCTTTGTTATGAATGTGAAATCAGGAAGTTTCTCTCTTTTTTCCATTGCCTCCTTAAGGTCTTCTACAATAACAATATTTTCAAAAATGTCAATATTCAAATTTTCTTCCCTTAACTTTATGAAGTTTTTAAGACTTTGAAGGTCTGGTGGAATATTTTTCTTTTGCTTAAGGGTTAGAGTTTTCAAAAAGAAATATCTTCTCTTTTCTGAGGGTTTTATTACCTCCATATTTTCTATTACAGTAGCTTTGAGTTTTTCATCAAGAAATATTTCAACCAAATCCTCCACTTCAGAAGATACTTCTATACATTTAAAGAAAACTTTTCCTTCTCCTTCCTCACTGCCAATAGCTGAGGTTAAGGCTTCAATTTTACCTTTAATAGTAGCTTCTTCTTTCTTTTTTTCAATTAGTTTATTGTTATCCTCTTCTAAGTTTTTTTCTAAGAGTAATATTTGGTTTTGAAGGTTTTTTAAATTATTGTTTTGACTTTGCAATGATTCGTGAAGATCTTTAATTAATCTCTCTTCTTTTTCATTTTCTATTTCTATACTCTCTATTTTATGCTTGATCTCTTCTTTCCTATATCGTAGTGAAATTAATCTATTTTGGTTGTTTTCAAATGATTTTATAAGAGAATTATAGAGATTTCTTTTGTTTGCAAGTTCAGTAGTAAGATTAAAAAGGGCTTTTCTTTCATTTTCCAGGGACTTTTCTAGTATTGCTAACTTTCTATGGAATTCTAAGAGATTCTCTTCATAGAGAAGTATTTCTTTTTTCAGATCAACTAAAAATTTTTCCATCTCTTTAGTTAAATTGTAGTTTTTTCTCATTTCTGCTTTCACTTTTTCTATTTCATCTGAAAGCATCGCATTTTCTTCCTTTAATTTTTCCACTCTTTCCTCTTTATTTTTTTCTTCCTGACAGAATAATGCTAATTCTTTTTCTACTTTTGCTATTTCTAAATCCTTTTGTTTATTTTTTGCCTCTATTTTGCGGGTGTAATTATCTATTTCAATAATTTTATTTTTTTGTTCTTCTATTTTTTGGGTAATAATAACATTTCGATTTTTAAGATCTTGATATTTATTCTCCAAGGCTTCTAATTCATTTTTTAAGTTTTCCAATTCTTCAAGTAGAGATAGACTTTGACTTTTTGCAAATTTCAATTCTAAATCTGTCATTTCACTTAAAATTTTTTTATATCTTTCTGCTCTTTTTGCTTGTCTTTCAAGAAGAGAGTATTGGTTCTTTAACTCACTGAGAATATCTTCTATTCTCTGTAAATTTTCTTTTGCAGCATCAAGCTTTAGTTCAGACTCTGTTCTTTTCATTTTATAAAGAGAGATTCCAGCACATTCTTCCAATAAAGCTTTTCTATGGGAAGCCTTGGAGAGAAGTTCACTTATTTTTGTTTGATCAATTATGGCATAAGTTCGTAAGTCAACTCCTTCTGTTAGAAATATTTCTTTTATGTTTTTTAACCTGGAAGTTTTTCCATTTATGATAAAATAAGATTCACCAGTTCTGTAAAATCTTCTCTTTATCTCTATTTCACGAAATTGAGGCTCATTACCATTATTAGGTTTTTCCTCTATGGTAAGAAGCATAGAAACTTCAGCAAGCCCCTTTTCTTTTTTTGAATCAGAACCTTGAAAGATTATTTCCTCCATTTTCTCGCCTCTTAAAGTACGCGGATTATGTTCTCCAAGAATCCATCTAAAGGCATCGACTATGTTACTTTTTCCTGCCCCATTTGGGCCCACAAAACAGGTAATACCTTCATTTATGTCTATCTTGGTTTTATCAGGAAAGGATTTAAATCCGTTGAGTTCTATCCATTTAATCTGCATTAAAATATTTTAGCTTATTTTTAATTTAAAAGCTTTAATGTAAGCATAAATTTTTTTTATTTGACCAAAGAGGTATAACTATTTTACTGTTGATAGACATGAAAAAATTTGGTATAATTTCAAAAAAACTTAAAAGTAGGAGGAAATTATGACGAAGAAGTATGACACACCTTTATTGGATGAACTTGAAAAGGGCCCCTTTCCCAGCTTCGTTACTGAAATTAAAAAAGCAGCTGCGAAGAGTGCTATGGCTGCAGATGAGCTTGGTCAATTAGAAAAAAGTTTTAGAGACAAAGTTACTTATTGGAAACACGGTGGAATCGTTGGCGTTAGAGGATACGGTGGAGGAGTTATTGGAAGATATTCTCAATTAGCGGATAAATTCCCTGGGGTAGCCCATTTCCACACGGTCCGTGTTAACCAGACTTCAGGACTTTTTTATACTTCTGAAACAATGAAATTTTTCTGTGATTTGTGGGACAAATATGGAAGTGGTTTAACAAACTTCCATGGTTCTACTGGTGATATTATACTTTTAGGAACTGTTACGGAAAACTTAGAGCCCCTTGCTACCGTTCTAAGTATGAATGGATTTGACTTGGGTGGTTCAGGTTCTGCAATGAGAACACCAAGCTGTTGCGTTGGGCCAGCAAGATGTGAATGGTCTATGATTGATACACTTGACATTACTTATGATTTAACCCAAGAATTTCAAGATGAATTGCACAGACCTCAATTCCCTTATAAGTTTAAAATTAAAACAGTGGGATGCCCTGTTGACTGTAATGCCTCAATTGCCCGTGCAGATCTTTCCATAATTGGAACATGGAAAGGACCTATAGCTATTGATCAAGATAAAGTCAAAGATTACGCAAAGAAGGGAATGAATATTCAAGAAGAAATTGTTAATATGTGTCCGGGAAAATGTATAACGTGGGACGGAAATACACTTAACATAAACAATGCTGATTGTCTCCATTGTATGCATTGTATAACAAAACTTGCAGGTGCTCTTAAGCCAACACCACCCTTTGGCGCAGTAATTCTCATAGGCGCTAAAGCACCATTTGTTATTGGTGCTACACTTTCTTGGGTTATTGTTCCCTTTATGGAATTGAAGCCACCTTATCAGGAACTAAAGGATATGATTAGAAATATGTGGGATTGGTGGAATGAGTACGGAAAGAATAGAGAAAGGATTGGTGAACTTATAATTCGTCGTGGAATGAGAGAATTCCTTGAAGTATGTGGACTTGAGCCAACACCAGAGTTGGTTAGAGAGCCAAGAAATGACCCATTCTGGTTCTGGAAAGAAGAAGACTTTGAGAAAAAACCTTGGGAAGAATTTTTAAAATAATTAACAAATAAAAGGAGGTAAGAAATTATGCCTTATGTAATTCCTGATGTAGTCGATGTAAAACAAAGAAAAACAGATATAGGACCACCTCATTACAAAAACTTTTTACCACCAGTAATCCAGAAAAACTACGGAGACTGGAAGACTCATGAAATTTTAAGCCCTGGATTAATGGTTCATATAGCTAATTCAGGAGATAAAATTTGGACAGTAAGAGTTGCTTCACCAAGACTCTTAAGTACAGATACTTTAAGGGAGATTGCTGATATTGCAGAAAAATATTGTGATGGCTATTTTAGATTTACAACAAGAAATAATATAGAATTTCTTGTATCTGATGAGAGCAAAGTAAAGCCTTTAATGGATGAGCTTGCTGATAGGAAATACATGATTGGTGGAATTGGTTCAAGAGTAAGTAACATTGTTCATACACAGGGATGGATTCACTGTCACTCAGCAGCTGTTGATGCTTCAGCTTTGGTTAAAGTTATAATGGATGAGTTCGTCGATTACTTTACCACAAAGGAAACTCCTAACAAGGTGAGATTTGCTGTTGCCTGCTGCACAAATATGTGTGGTGCTGTTCACTGCTCTGATATTGCCTATGTGGGAATTCATAGAAAACTTCCAAGAATCGACCACGACAACTTCAAAAACCTTTGCGAACTTCCAACAACAATAGCATCATGTCCTACAGCAGCAATTACTCCAGACCCTGCAAAGAAATCCATAAAGATTAATGCTGATAAGTGCATGTACTGCGGCAACTGCTTCTCAGTCTGTCCAGCTCTTCCAATTGCAGACCCTGAAAATGACGGTGTTGCAATAGTGGTTGGAGGAAAGGTTGGCAACTTAAGAAAACCACCTATGTTTTCAAAGCTTGCTGTTGCTTATTTGCCTAATAATACACCAAGATGGCCTGAAGTTGTAAAGGCAACAAAGAAGATATTTGATGCCTATGTTGCAGGTGCAAAGAAGCATGAGAGAGTAGGTGAATGGATTGAAAGAATCGGCTGGGAGAAATTCTTTGCTGTTACTGGTTTACCATTTACATTCCAGCACATTGACGACTGGACATATGCATTTAAGACCTTTAGAACTACAACTCAAATCAAATGGACTAAATAAATAAGAAGGAGGGGGATTCCCTCCTTCTATTTTCAGGAAAGGAGTGTGATTTTAATGGAGAAAGAGGAACTCAAAAAAGCAATTTATCAACTTATTGAACAATCAGCAGGCAAAAAGAAGTATAAACAAGCTGATGTAATAAAGCATTTTAGGCAGCAAGGTATTCCAGATGCTGATACAAAAGCGGCAATTAGAGAACTTATTGATGCAGGAGACTTAATCTACACTTATTTTGGTGGAAGCTACATAGAGCTCGGAGAGAAACGTAAAGGAACATAGTTAATTTTAATACTGTAAGGAGGGAGACAATATCCCTCCTTTTTTATTGAGAAAATGAAATCCTCTTTGAAAATCCTCGCTTATGAAATTTTGAAAACACTCTCACATAATAACAAAACCTTAGCAACAGCAGAGTCTTGTACAGGTGGACTCATAGCTTCTACAATTACTGATATTCCAGGTGCAAGTAAGATATTTTTAGGTGGTGTTGTAGTTTATGCCAAGGAGATAAAGCAAAAAATTTTAGGAATTCCAGAGGAGATTTTAAAAGAAGGTGTTATTTCTGCTCAAGTAGCTGAAGCTATGGCAAAAATAATAAAAGATATCATCGGTTCAGATTATTCAATCGCCACAACAGGAAATCTTGGTCCAAGTACATTGGAAGGAAAACCTAAGGGGTTGATTTATATTGCTGTAGCTGACTCACGAAGTGTAGAAATAAAGGAATTGAATCTAAAAGGAGATAGAATCTTTAATAAACAAGAAGCTACCCTTCAAGCTTTAAAAGCACTACTGAATATGTTAAAATAATTTTCTCTGTTTAAAATTAAATCTTTAAATTATTTACTAACTCCTCTATAGAAATTGCAGGCAATGTCATGAGTTGAACTGTTCCTCTTGAGCCAAATTCAACAGACAGCTTCATAACAGTTATATTATCTGGAGCTTCAACAAGGTTAACAAAATCATAGGGACCAAGAACAGCAAATTGATGGATTATTTTAATTCCCATTTTTTCAATTTCTTCATTTACCTCTAATATTCTCTCAGGTTTTTTCTTCAGTGTCTCCCTACCTTCATCAGTAAGAGTGCTTAAAATAACATAGTAAGGCATATAGCACCTCCTGTATTTTTATAATTTTTTAATTATACAACTTTTTGCAAAAATTTTATATAATTAAAATATGAAAGATTATTTAGTAGTTTTTGTAACTGTACCAAAAGAAGAAGAAGCAGTGAAGATTTCTAAAACTCTTGTAGAGGAAAAAATAGCAGGGTGTATCAATATTATAAAAAATGTTCGTTCCATCTATTCTTGGGAAGGTAAAATTGAAGATGATACAGAAGTGCTCATGATCATTAAAACTACCTCAGATCTTTTTGAAAAATTGGAAAAGAGGGTCAAATCTCTTCATTCTTACACCGTTCCAGAAATTATAGCCATTAAAATCAAGAAAGGTTCAGAAAATTATTTAAAATGGCTTGATGAGGTTATAAGATGAAAGAAAATATTTATACCTCTTTAATTTGTAAGGATTTTTGTAACTATTACAAACCGGGAAAAGAAGAGGAAATATGTGGAGGATATTTTTACTTAAGAAATTTTGTTACTCCCTTAGAGTTAACAAGCTTAATAAAAATTTTTAAGATTAGAAAAGAAGAGGTTGTAGAGAGAAATTTTTCCTCTCTCTGTGAAAAATGTGAGTTTAGAGTAGATGGTTGCGATTTTTTTGTGAGCAAAAGTGATATTCCCTGCGGAGGATATGTAATTCTTAGTAGATTGTATAAATTTATCAATCTTTTATAGAATTCATTCTTATCTTTACTGTATTTGCATGAGCCTCTAAGCCTTCCAATGTGGCAAGAATATCTACATAGGGTGCAAATTTTTTAAAACTGTTAATTCCACATTTTATTAATGAGGTTTTTTTTAAGAAGTCATAAGCTCCTAAAGGAGAGAAAAATTTTGCAGTTCCTGATGTTGGCAAAGTATGGTTAGGTCCTGCTACATAGTCACCTAAGGGTTCTGGTGTCCATTGTCCTAAGAATATTGCTCCAGCATTATGAAGGAAAGGTAAAACTTCATCAGGATTTTTGGTCATAACCTCTAAATGTTCTGGTGCAATTTTGTTTGCTATGGTACAAGCTTCTTCAATAGAGTTCACAATTATTATGGCTCCAAAATTCCTCAAGGATTCCATTGCTATAGATGCCTTAGGTAGATTTTTCAGTTGTTTTGAAATTTCTCTCTTTACTTCTCTGGCTAAATTTGCAGAATTTGTAATAAGAATACTTGATGCCATTTCATCATGCTCTGCTTGACTAAGCAAATCTGATGCAACAAAAGTAGGATTTGCAGATTCATCTGCAATTATAAGAATTTCACTAGGACCAGCAATTATGTCTATGTCCACAATTCCAAATACAAGTTTTTTTGCCATAGCAACATAAATGTTTCCGGGTCCTACAATTTTATCAACTTTTTTGATTGTTTCTGTTCCGTAAGCCAAGGCTCCTATTGCCTGAGCACCACCAACGCGATATACTTCTTCTATACCCAAAATATCCAATGCAGCGCATACTGTTGAATTAAGTTCTCCCATTGGAGTAGGAAGGGTTACAACAATTTCTTTAACTCCTGCCACTTGGGCTGGAATTATATTCATGAGTACTGTTGAAGGATAAGAAGCTTTTCCTCCTGGAACATAAGCACCGATTCTTTCAAGAGGACGTATCAATTGACCAAGAGTAATATCATCTTCAGAGTATTGCCATGATTTTTCAAGCTGTTTTTCATGAAAATTTCTTATTCTATCTGCAGCAAATTTTAAGGCATCAAAAATTTTCTTTGAAATTTTTCTGGAGTTTTCTTTGATTTCATCTAAGTTGATTTTGAGAGGTAGGGTGTGTTTATCAAAGAGTTTGTTATATTTAATTAAGGCTTCATCACCTTTTTTTTTAACTTCCTTTAAAATATTGTTTACTGTTTTTTGAATTTTAGTTTCTGATATATTTCTTTTTTCAAGTTTTCTAATAAATTTTTTAAGCCCTTTAGCATCTTTTATAATTTGCATAAAAAATTATACCTTAAAGTAAAAATAAAATCAAAGATTTTTAAAATTTTCAAGGTGGTAGCTTTTTAATAAATAAGAAAAATAATTAATTTCAGATTAATTATCGCTTATTAAAAGGGACTCTTCTTTTAAAAAATACGGAAACTTTTGTAATAACTACAATAGCTACAAATTTTAGTCTATAATTCTAATGCAAAAAATTTTACAAATTTTAATAAATTATCTATTTCACTAAAATATTATGTAACTCTAGTTACTAAAATTAGCTTGTTTTTTTATTTAAATATATGTAACAATAGTTACATAAAATTTAGGAGGTGAAAAGATGGAAATTTTTTATATTGTTGGAATGATAACGGCTGGTTTGTTTTTTGGATGGACGATTGGCTCTCATTATACTGGTGCAGTGATGGGAACTGCCTATGGCGCAAAGATATTAAACATTAAATCTGCCACTCTTTTAATTGCAATTTTTGCTTTATTGGGAGCAACTTTTCAGAGCCACGGAGTAATTAAAACTGTTGGTTCTGGAATAATTCCAATGGAATATCTTACCCCTTTCAGAGCAATGATAATGATGCTTAATGCAGCTTTAGTTACTGCTGTTAATACCTGGCTTAAACTTCCCATATCCACAGCTCAATTAGCCTGTTTTTCAATTGTGGGAGTTGGTTTAGCCATAGATGCTCCTATTTCTTGGAAGCATACTATGTTACCTCTTGCAATTACATGGGTAGGAACTCCATTAGTAGGATGCATTCTAGGTTTTATTTTTACTAAAACAATAGGAGGAGTTAATGCAAAAAAATTAGAAACATTCAAAAAATTTGTTCTTATTATTGCCTGCTGCTATGCATCTTTTACATTAGGAGCTAATAACAGTGGGCTTGCTGTTAGTGTTCTATATGGAAGTGGAGTATTAAAATCTCTTTTATTTGCAGGATTCATAGGTGGAGTTGTTGTTGCCATAGGTGCATTAACATGGGGTAGACCCCTTCTTGAAAAAGTAGGGCTTCATATTGTTCAACTTGAAATTAACAGTGCCATAGGAGCACAACTTGGTCAAGCAACTACAGCATATATTGCTGCTTTGTTAGGTTATCCTACATCTATGAACCAAGCAATAGTAGGAGCAATTGGCGGTGCAGGACTGGCAAGAGGAGTTAAATATATTCAGATTAAAGTTGTAAAGGAAATAGTTATAAATTGGTTTGTCTCCCTTATAGTTTCAGGATTTACTGCCTATTTTTTATACAAACTTTTTGCATGGTTATTAGGAGCTAAATAAAAAGAGGAGGTATTAAAATGTTTTCAAAAATTCTTTTCCCCACAAAATTTGACGAGTTTACTTTCCCTATATTAAAAAGCCTTGTATGTCTAAAATCAGCGGGATTGAAAGATATTGTATTGCTTTATGTTATAGATGAAGATGCTATTTACCTTGCAAAAGAATCTGGACTTCCTGTGGATATGGAACAGATTAAAAGCTTAGCAAATAATAAAATGCAGGAATTCGTAAATTATCTGAAATCAATGGGATTAGCAGTAAAAGAAAAAATATCCTTTGGCAATGTGGTAAATGAGATTATTAAAGAGGCACAGATTGAAAATGTATCTCTTGTTGTGACAGGAAGACATAAAAGACACAAGATTGAAGAATTATTCATTGGTTCTACTACTGATGGAGTTATAAAAAAATCTCCTTTCTCCCTATTAGTGGTAAAATATCATACAATTAAGATGATAGAAGGTAAACCCATTGAACAATTCTGTCTAAATCTTTTCAGAAAAATCCTTTATGCCACTGACTGGTCAGAACATTCAGAGAGGGCAAAAGGGTTTTTACCTTTTTTATATAATGCAGGAGCAAGAGAAGTTGTCATTCTTCATGTGATAGAAGAGAAAAAAAAGGACAATATGGAAAAACTGGACTCTTTAAAAAAAGAAATTGAAAAAATTGGTTTTACTGTCAAATCCTATTTAATTCATGGTAAGCCTTATAAAGAGATTATAAGGATGGCATCTGAGGAGAATGCTACGCTAATTTTAATGGGTTCTCATGGCAAAGGGTTCGTTAAAGAAATTTTACTGGGAAGTGTTTCACAAAGAGTTTTGGAGTATAGTGATCGATCGGTTCTTTTAGTAAAATAAGACTTTTAGAAAAAAGTAAAGGAGAAAGTACTTAGTATGAAGCCAGCAACATTATTTATTGTTTTACTTGGTTTTGTAAGTCTTTTTTCTGATATGACTTATGAGGCAGCAAGAAGTATAACTGGTCCCTATCTTGCATTTCTTGGAGCAAGTGCTACTGTGGTGGGATTCATAGCAGGTCTTGGTGAGTTTTTAGGATATGCTTTAAGACTCTTTTCAGGCTGGCTTGCTGACAAAACAGGTAAATACTGGAGCATAACAATCACTGGCTATGTAATTAATCTTTTCAGTGTTCCAGCCCTTGCTTTAGTTGGGCAGTGGCAACTGGCAGCCTTGTTAATTATGGCAGAAAGAATTGGAAAGGCAATAAGAACTCCTTCCAGGGATGCCATGTTAAGTCATGCTACAGTCCAGATTGGTCGTGGTTGGGGATTTGGTCTTCATGAAGCAATGGATCAGATTGGTGCGATGATTGGTCCTTTGATTGTGGCTGGGGTTTTTTATTTTCATGGAGGATACAAAGAAGCCTTTGGTGTATTACTTATACCTGCAGTAATTACTCTGGCAATTCTTTTCTTTGCAAAGTTTCTTTATCCGTCTCCAAAGGATTTAGAGTTAACAAAGATTCAGCTTGAAACAAAGGGTTTAAGCAAGATCTACTGGCTGTATTTATTTGCTGTTGCTTTAAATGGTGCTGGATATGCTGATTTTCCTCTTATTGCCTATCATTTTAAAAAAGTAGCCACCGTAAGTGAGCAATGGATACCAGTTTTTTATGCTATAGCTATGGGAGTTGATGCATTGGCAGCCTTAATTTTTGGATATTTATTTGATAGAAAGGGTTTATCAGTGCTGATTATCTCTATAATTGTCTCAGCAGGATTTGCACCTTTATGTTTTTTAGGAGGGTTTTATTCTTCCCTCTTAGGTATGATTTTATGGGGAATAGGAATGGGCGCTCAAGAATCTATAATGAGGGCAGCTGTTTGTCTTTTAGTGCCAAAAGAAAAGAGAGGTGTTGGTTATGGAGTCTTCAATACAGGATATGGATTATTTTGGTTTTTAGGTAGTATCCTATTA
Source organism: uncultured bacterium (assembly GCA_937998865.1). Lineage (GTDB taxonomy): Bacteria > Nitrospirota > Thermodesulfovibrionia > Thermodesulfovibrionales > Thermodesulfovibrionaceae > Thermodesulfovibrio. Next base: position 61,334 of record CALLBR010000017.1, on the reverse strand, counting down.
GGTGCTTTGTATGATTTCTCAATTTTGGCTTTAATATCTTTTTCAGTGATTTTACAGCTTGCAGCCATACCATTTCTTATGAAATTAAGAAAAATGTTACACTAAAAATTAAATGAAATGGCTTTTTATTTCATATACAGTGCCTTCAAATCCTTCTCGGGCAAGGGTTTTTGTTTGGAGAGAATTAAAAAAGCTTGGTGCTATAAATTATCAGACTGTTTGGATTCTGCCTTATTCAAAGGAAATATTAGATAAAGCTCAAAGCCTTCGTGAAATAATAGAAAATTATGGCGGAGAGGTTTTTTTACTGGAAGGAAAAATTTTAAACAGTGATGACGAGAAAAAGATTATTAATGTATTTAAAGATGCCAGAAACAAAGAGTACAGAGAGATAATTAACAAATGTGAAGATTTTTTCGAGGAAATATCCAATGAGATTGAAAGACAAAACTTTATTTTTGCGGAGATTGAGGAAAATGAAGAAGAACTTGAAAAATTAAAAAAATGGTTTAAAAAAGTAGAAAAAAGAGATTTTGTGAATGCTCCCCTTAAAAAAGAGGCAATTGAAAAGCTTAAAAAATGCACAAAACTTTTTGAAGAATTCTCCAAAAAAGTATATAAACTTAAATCTAAGGAGGATTGAACATGAAAACATGGTTTGTTTATGTTTTTGGTAGATGGATTGTTCTTTCTGGAATTGCAGGAGCCCTTTTACAATTCTTGTTAAGCGATTATTTTAAAATTCATACTATACCTGCCTTTTTGCTTAATCAGTTTTTGCTGGCTAATGTTTTCTGGTTTGTAGACAAAGCAATATTTAAATCTCATTTCAAAATTCCAGCCTTTTATCCTCTGTGGCAAATAAAAGAAAATGTGGTCTGTGCTGATTGTGGAGTCATATGCGAAGGATACAGAGTGGTTAAGACAAAAAATTATGACAGACTAAATGATCCTAAGCCAGAGTTTAGATGTAAAAATTGTAGAGAGAAGAAATTAGAAGAATTAAGAAAAAGAGGAATTGAAATTTAGATAATAAATAGGGTGGAGAATAGTTTCTCCACCCTAAAAAGACACTAAAGCTTACTGTTTCTTTTCAGCAGGTTTTTCAGCTTTCTTTTCTTCTTTCTTTACTTCGCCTTTTTTCTCAGCCTTTGCTGCAACTTTCTTTACGCTTTTTGCTGAAAGTTTGCCATCTTTCTCAGTGTATTTTACTACAACCTTGTCACCTGCTTTTACGTCCTTAATTTGCTCATCTGTTACTGCGATTGTGAGTTCTTGCTTTTTGCTCTTTACTGTGATTGATTTGCCAACGGTATCAATGGCTGTAATGTCACCAGTAATTTGTCTTACTTTTTCTTTTTTAGCAGGCTCAGCCTTCTTGGCAGGTTCAGCTGGCTTAGCAGGCTCAGCTGGCTTTGCAGCAGGCTGTTGAGCAAAGGCAACTGATACTGTAAGAGCAAACACCATTGCCATTACTAATGCTATAATTTTCCTCATCTTCTCTTTTCACCTCCTTTCTCTTTGTGAGTCCTTAGATTTCAGTTTCAGGCAAAAATGGATAAAAACAAATTTTATGCCAAAAAAATAATTAGTAATTTAGCCAAGGAAAGTTATTGCAAATTTTCCCAATTGGGGAAATTTTACTTTTTGGGGAAATTTTCTGAGAGCCCAAACTTTTCAAGCCTATACCAGAAAGTTTTATAACTCATTCCAAGCAGTCTTGCTGCCTTTGCGATGACAAAATTCGATTTAATCAGAGCTTTTTTGAGTATTTCTTTTTCTAATTCTTCGTAATTTAATCCCTCATCAGGTATGTCTATATGCAAAACATTTTTAGGATAGGTAATTTTTAATTCATCCTGAATATCCTTAAGAGTAATGTTTTCCCCCTCGCAGATAATTATTGCTCTTTCTATAACTGTCTCCAGTTGTCTTATATTGCCTGGCCAATGATAGTTAAATAGAGCCTGTAAGGCTTTTTCATCAATACCAAGAACTCTTTTGCCAAATTCCTTTGAGTATTTTTCTATGAAAAATCTCACTAATTCTGGAATATCTTCTTTTCTCTCTCTTAAAAGCGGTATTTGAACTGTTATTACCTTTAATCTATAATAGAGATCTTCACGAAATTTTCCCTTCTCAACTTCTTCTGAGAGATCTTTGTTGGTTGCAGCAATAATCCTTAAATCTACTTTTATTGTATCTTTACCTCCAATTCTTCTTACTTCTTTGTCTTGAAGAACTCTTAATAGCTTTGATTGAAGGTTCAAGGATAGCTCGGCAATTTCATCGAGAAATAATGTTCCACCATGAGCAGCTTCAATAAGCCCTATCTTTCTTGTGATTGCACCTGTAAAAGCTCCAGATTCATAACCAAAGAGTTCACTTTCTATTAGGTTTTCAGGTATGGCTGCGCAATTTATTGCTATAAAAGGTTTGTCTTTCCGAGGTGAGTTGTAGTGTATTGCCTTTGCGATGAGCTCTTTTCCAGTGCCAGACTCACCATAAATAAGAACTGTTGCAGAGGTAGGAGTTACTTTTTTTACAATGTCAATTACTTGAAGCATTTTCTTTGATTTGCCAATTATACCTTCAATCTTGAATTGGCCATATAATTCCTCTCTAAGACGCAGATTTTCTTTTATCAAATTTATTCTCTCTTCTGCTTTTTTTATCGTTAGAATTAAAACTTCTCTATCTATTGGTTTTGTTAGATAGTCAAAAGCACCCTTTTTTATTGCCTCTACAGCAGAAGATATGGTTCCAAAAGCTGTAATAACTATTACAGCAGGAGGAAAAGCTTTATCAGAAATATGGTTTAGGATTTCAATTCCATTTTCATTTCCCAGTTTTAAATCAGTAAGTATAATTTCTGGTGATACTTCATTAACTACTTTTTTTGCCTCTGTAAGTGATGATACTGAATAAACATTGTAGCCTTCCTCTGAGAGAATCATCATTAGAATCTCTCTTTGAAGAGTTTCATCATCTATTATCAAAACAGTTGTCATAGCCTTTTACAAGGGTAAATAAATTTTTACTTTACTTCCCTTCCCCGGACTACTAACAAATTCAATCCTGCCACCATGTTCTTCTACGACCTTTTTTGCTAAGGGAAGTCCTAAACCTAGACCACCTTTTTTAGTGGAGAAAAAAGGCTCAAAAATTTTATCTAAAAGTTCCTCTGGTACTCCTTTACCTGTATCAGAGATGCTTAAAAGAAGCTCGTCTCCAAAAAGTTCTGTTTTAATAAAAAGATTCTTAATTTCTGATTCTTTCATGGCATGTAGTGAATTCTTTATTACATTTAGAAGACAACTTTTCATTAAATCTACATCAACATTTAAAATGAAATCAACCTCATAGTCTTTATAAATTGCTACTTTGTCTTCCTCAGCCGTTTTTTCAATTAGAGAGACTACTGCATCGATAATTTCTACTATGCTTGATGATTTTTTATTTAATCTAAGAGGCCTCGTATACTCAAGGTATTCAGTTACAAGATTGTTTATTCTGTAAATTTCTCCTTTCATGGTATGGAGGAGTTTAGAATATTCTTCTGCTTTTTCATTTTCTCTCTTTAATTTTTCTATGAGATGATCTATGCTTAAATTTATGAAGTTAAGAGGATTTCTAATTTCATGGGCAATGGATCTGCTAAGTTGTCCAATGGCAGCGAGATGCTCTGCTTCTCTTAGTCTTTGTTGCATAATTTTATGTTCTTCAAGCTTTTGAATCATAAAATTAAAGCTTTCAGCTATTTTACCTATTTCGTCTTTTCTCTTTATATTTAAGCGATAAGTAAAATCACCCTGTGCCACTTTTAGGGCTGCCTTTGTTAGATCATCTATGGGCTTTGTATATCTTTTTGAGATTACATAAGTAAGTATTATTCCTATTGAAAAAATCAAAAGCGTAGTAAGCATTCTTTTAATGGCATTAGTTTTAAGAATTTGGGAAAAATCCTCTTTATTTATCCTTAAATGAATATAGCCATACTGAACATTTCCTGCAATTACAGGAAGTATCACATTGTAAACATTCTCTTCTTCAAAGACAGGTTCACCCAGTTCAGCTCTAATAATTAATTCCTTTTTTCTATGAGTGATAGGTTTCCCAATATTTTGAGGATTAGTACTGGCAATAATTTCTTGAGTATTGCTGATAATTGATACCTCTTTAATTCCTTTTGTATTGAGTTTATTTAAATATTCTGAAAGTTTATTAGAACCACCCCTGGTGACTTCTTCTACACCTATTTGTATGGCTTTAGTTAAGTCTGAAGTTTGATTTTCAATTTCTTTAAGAAGTCTTTTTTCAGTTTGAGTGTAGAAGATATACAGAGAAGACATAAGAGTAATATTTAGAAATAAAAGCAGAAGTATTAGTTTCCATCTTAAAGACAATCTGTCAAACATCTTTGCAATCATGTATAATGTATTATATTATGCTTTCAGAAAGAATATCATCTATTTTTAAAAAGATTACCTATGCTGCTTTAAGAGTAGGGCGGAATCCAGAAAGCATTAAATTGATTGCTGTAACAAAAGGACAACCTATTGAAAAAATTATAGAAGCTGCTGATTTAGGATTGAGAATTTTTGGTGAAAATAGGGTTCAGGAAGCAAGGGAAAAGATAGCCCAAATCAAGGGATTCAATCTTCAGTGGCATATGATTGGGCATCTTCAGACAAATAAAGTAAAGGAGGCTTTGAGAATTTTTACTCTTATTCATTCTTTAGATTCTGAAAAGCTTGCCATAAAAATTGACAATGAAGCGAAAAAAATAGATAAAATTCAAAGAGTGCTTATAGAGGTTAAACTCTCAGAGGAAGACTCTAAGTTTGGCGTAAAGGAGGAAGAATTAGAAAATTTCATTGATGCGATTGTAAATTTGAAACATTTAAAGATTGAAGGACTTATGACAATGCCGCCCTATTTTGAGAATCCTGAAGATGTGAGACCCTATTTTAGAAGGCTTAGACAGTTAAGAGATACTTTATCAGAAAAGTATCCATTCCTTAGAGAGCTTTCTATGGGAATGTCTCATGACTTTGAAATAGCTATTGAAGAAGGAGCAACAATGGTAAGAATAGGAACAGCCCTTTTTGGGCAAAGAATAAGATAGGAGGTAGCCTAAAATGATAGGTTTTATCGGTGGAGGAAATATGGCAGAAGCCCTCATAAGAGGGTTAATAAAAGAAGGGAAAAGAGAACTAATTGTTTCTGAGCCTATTGAAGAAAGAAGGAGATATTTAGAGAAATGTTATGGTATAAAAACCACATCCTCTAACAAAGAGTTAGTTAATATGGTTGATATAATAGTTTTGGCAGTAAAACCCCAAAACATTATAGAAGTTCTCTCCGAGATAAGGGATAGTGTAACGGATAGACATACAGTAGTTTCAATAGCCGCAGGAATTCCTCTCAATTTAATAAAAAATTACCTTAAAACAGACAAATTAATCAGAGCTATGCCAAACCTTGCCGCCATAGTGGGTGAGTCAATGACAGTGCTTGCACTTTGTGATTGCTTAGAGATGAAAATTGTAGCACCCGTTAGGGATATATTCATGTCTGTAGGAAAAGTAATTACACTACCAGAACCTTATATGAATTTTGTTACTGCCCTATCTGGAAGCGGACCTGGCTTTTTCTGCTATATTTTAGAACAATTTATTGATGTAGCCACAGAAATGGGGTTTTCAGAGGACATAGCTTCAGAGCTTTTAATTCAGACCTTTATAGGAACAGCCAAACTTCTTGATAGTGGCTTACCACCGGACAGAATTAGAAAGAAGGTAACCTCTCCTGGAGGAACTACTGAGGCAGGTTTAAAGATTCTTTCTGAAAATTGTCTTAGAGAAGCCATTTTAAAAACCGTTCAGGCAGCTACTAAAAGAGCTGAGGAACTTTCAAAAAAAGGAGAATAGTTGATGTTCATCTTAGGGAATTTACTTATTGCCTTAGCTAATGTTTTAGACATTTGCTTAACAGTCTATTCTTTCATAATCATAGCAGCAGCTTTAATAAGTTGGGTAAATGCTGATCCCTATAATCCCTTAGTAAGATTTCTCTATCGAGTAACTGAGCCAGTTTTAAAACCTGTGAGAAAATTATTGCCTTTTAGTTTGCCAATTGATATATCTCCAATTGTAGTCTTGCTTTTGATTTATTTTACTCAAACATTTTTAATTCAAACTCTCATTGAGCTGGGATACAAAATTAAAGGAGGAAATTTATGAGAATCACACCCCTGGATATTCAACAGAAGCAGTTTAAGGTAAAGTTTAGAGGCTTTGACATGGAGGAAGTTTATTCTTTTTTAGAGATAATAAGAGAGGAATTAGAGGAAATTTTAAAGGAAAATGCCATGTTAAAGGAAAAAGTGGCGATTCTTGAAAATCAGATAGAAGAGTATAGGAAAATTGAACAATCTATAAGAGATACCCTCATGACTGCCCAAAAGCTTGTAGAGGATTATCAAGCAAATGCTAAGAAAGAAGCAGAACTCATAATAAAGGAAGCAGAAATAAAAGCAGAAAATATTATCAAAGAAGCTCAGGAAAAAGTTGTGAAAATCCATGAGGACATAGTGGATCTAAAAGGAATAAGAAGGCATTTCAAAGAAGAGATAAGGAGACTCATAGAGAGTCATTTGAGGATGCTTGAATTTGATAAGGAAAGAGAAGGAGAAGAAGGTGAAGCTTAGTGTTTTAAGAGGAATGCAGGATATACTTCCGCATCATGTCCATCTGTGGCAGTATGTTGAACAAAAAGCAAGAACAATATTGGAGTTATATAACTTTCATGAAATAAGAACTCCTCTTTTAGAACAGGCTGAACTTTTTCTGAGAAGCATTGGTGAAGACACAGACATAGTAGAAAAAGAAATGTATATCTTTAATGATAAAAAAGGTAGAAGAATTGCTCTTAGACCAGAGGGTACAGCATCAGTTGTAAGAGCTTATATTCAAAATTCTCTTTTTAATAACCCCTCCCCTCAAAAACTTTATTATATTGGTCCTATGTTTAGATATGAGAGGCCTCAAAAAGGCAGACAGCGACAGTTTCATCAAATCGGTGTAGAATGTTTTGGTATATCATCTCCCTCTATAGAGGCTGAATTACTTTGGATAGTTAAGCAATTTTTTGACACACTCAATTTAAAAAATTTTAGTTTTGAAATAAATTCCATAGGTTGTAGAAAATGCAGAATCTCATATAAAGAGAGTTTGTTTAAATTCTTAAGGGATAAAATTAAAGATTTTTGCTCTGACTGTCAGAGAAGATTTGTGAAGAATCCATTAAGAGTTTTAGACTGCAAAGTTAACAGTTGCAGAGAAATTTTAAGGGATGCACCTTTGGTGTTAGATTTTTTATGTGATGGATGTAAAAGACATTTTTTTGACTTTCAAGAAGAACTAAAGCATTATGAAATAGACTATATTATTAATCCTCGCATTGTAAGAGGACTGGATTACTATACAGGAACAGTTTTTGAAGTGACAACCTCCATGCTTGGTGCGCAAAATGCAGTAGTGGCTGGTGGAAGATACGATGAACTTGTAGGATTTTTTGGTGGTCCCTCTACTCCAGCAGTAGGTTTTGCTATGGGAGTTGAACGAATTGTGGAATTAGCGAAGGATAGCCTTTGTCTTAAACCAAAAAGTCCCTTAGTTTATGTGGCTTATGTAGGAGAAGAGCTTGACAGAGAGGTGAAATTAGTAATTAATGAGATAAGAAAAGAAGGCTTTATTGCAGAAAGAGCTTATGAAAAGACTTCACTTAAAAATCAACTTAAGAAGGCTCATAAGCTGGGAGTTCAATGGGTAATAATTGTAGGCGAAGAGGAGATTAAAACCTCCTCCTATAGGTGGAAAAGGATGGTGGATGGAGCTCAAGGTATAGCAACCTTGGAGGAAATTATAAAATTACTGAGGGAAAGGAATGAAAATAAGTGAATTGGAAAAACTTTTTGAAAATTTTAAAAATAAGAAAGTTCTTGTTATAGGGGATATTATCTTAGATCGTTATATCTTTGGTAAGGTAATAAGGATATCTCCAGAAGCACCAGTTCCTGTTGTAGATGTTTATGAGGAATCTTATAGGCTTGGCGGTGCTGCAAATGTGGCAAATAATATAATAGCCTTAGGAGGAAGAGCTTACCTTTCAGGAATAATTGGAAAAGGTTCAGCTGGTCGCATTGTGAGAGATTTACTATTAGAGAAAGGAATTTCTCAAGAGTATATTTTTGAGGATTCAAGGAGAACCACAGTTAAAACAAGAGTAATAGGAGGTAATCAGCAGATTGTTAGATTTGATGTAGAGGATCGTAGAAGGCTTGAAGGTAAGGCAAAAGAACTCTTTTTATCAATGATAAAGGAGTCACTACATAATTTTGATGCTGTTGTTGTATCAGACTATAGAAAAGGTGTAATTTCAGAGGAATTATTTAAAATACTTGTAACTCATAAAAATAAAAAGGGTATTTTTGTAGCTGTTGATCCGAAGATAGGACATTTCAGACTATATAAAAATGTTTCATTAATTACGCCCAATATTGCTGAAGCCTCTCACGGAGCAGAGATAGAGATCAAAGATGAAAAAACACTGATGAAAGCAGGATATAATTTATTCAAGAAACTCTCCTGTGACGCGGTTCTCATTACCAGAGGAGAAGAAGGAATGAGTCTTTTTGAAAGGAGAGATTCGGAAGTAATTATTACACATATTCCTACTATAGCAAAAAAAGTTTTTGATGTCACTGGTGCAGGCGATACAGTTATTGCCACAATGACTTTGGCATACATCTCAGGCTCCTCCTTAGTAGAGGCAGCCAAAATTTCTAATGTAGCAGCTGGTATTGTTGTAGGAAAAGTGGGTACTGCTACAGCCTCACCTGAAGAGATAATAGAAGTCTGGAAAACTCATCCCTATGCATAGAGCAATTGCTCTTTATTCTGGAGGTCTTGACAGTCTTCTAGCAGTTATAATTGTAAAATCTTTTGGGATTGAAATAGTGGCATTAAATTTTTTTACTGGTTTTACCAAGCCTATTGATTCTAAAGACAGATATTTTGCAGAGAAATTTGGATTTCGTCTAAAAGAGTTAGATATAAGAGAAAAATTCCTTCCTATTTTAAAAAATCCTAAAAAAGGATATGGAAAAAATCTAAATCCCTGTATAGACTGTAAAATTCTTTTTCTTAAAGAGGCAAAGAATCTCATGAAAGAATATGAGGCTTCCTTTATTATCACGGGAGAAGTCCTCTGGCAAAGACCAATGACACAAAAAAAAGACATAATTTTTTACATAGAAAAAGAGGCAGGACTTAAAGGTTTGATTCTTAGACCCCTTTCAGCCAAGTTGCTTCCTCCTACAAAACCTGAATTAGAGGGAATAGTTAATAGAGAACTTTTATACGATTTCTGGGGAAGAGGAAGAAAAAAACAGCTCTCTTTATGTAAAAATTTTGGTATAGAGGACATTCCCCAAGCTGCAGGTGGTTGTCTTCTTACTGATCCTCAATTCTGCAAAAAAGTTAAGGATTTGCTTTTTTATGATCAACTCACCATTGAGCAAGTAGAACTTTTAAAAATTGGTAAACATTTTAGGCTATCACAGAAGTGTAAGGTAATAGTGGGAAAAAATGAGGAAGAAAGTAAAATTCTTTTGGGAATAAAGGATTTACTACTTATATATCCCTTAGATTTTAAAGGACCTGTCTTGATTATTTCTGGTGAGTATTCAGAGGAAGATGTAGAAAAAGCTTGTAAAATAGGTGTCTATTATTCAAAAAGGCAAAAGGCTCCCATGGTGATAAAAAAAGAAGGGATAGAAATAGTAAAAGAGTATAGTGCAATGGAAGAGAAGGAAATTGTAAAATACAGGATATAAAAAGGTTAAGAGGGAGGCAAAAATGAAAAAATTTGTCATTTTATTATTAGTAGTTTTCTTCAGTACTTTTTTTTATAGCTGCGGGAAGAAACAGGTTAAAAAACCATCTTCAGAGTATTTATATGCAACAGAGGCTTTCAAAGTTGTAAATGAAATAAGAATAGCCTATCAAAATAGAGATAACTTAGGAATAAGAAAAAATTCTACAGAACAAGGTTATAGAGACATAATAGCCTCTATTAGACCTTTTGATACCGCGGAACTTGAATTTACACCTGTTTTATTAGAGATGGAAGGAGAATTTGTAAGGCTTTATGTCTCTTGGAATGGTAAGTGGAGATACCTTAATTCTGAAACAGAAGAAAGAGGGCTTGCAAGCTTCCTTCTGAAGGGTAATCCTCCTAAAGTTGACAGAATATTAAGGGGGAATCCTTTTAAATATCCTGATTAACCAAATCTTCCTGTTATATAGTCTTCTGTGAGCTTATTGGAAGGTACTGTAAATATTCTATCAGTTTTGTCATATTCTATTAATTCTCCTAACATCATAAAGCCTGTCCAATCAGAGATTCTTGCTGCTTGTTGCATGTTGTGAGTAACAATTATTATAGTTACTCTTCCCTTAAGGGAAATTATTAATTCTTCTATTTTCCCAGTTGATATGGGATCAAGAGCGCTTGTAGGTTCATCGAAAAGTATTATTTCAGGTTCTACTGCTAAGGCTCTTGCAATACATAGTCGCTGTTGTTGTCCACCACTTAATCCAAAGGCATTTGTATTTAGTTTATCCTTTACCTCATCCCAGAGAGCAGCATCTTTTAAAGCTTTTTCAACCCTCTCTCTTAATTCCCCTCTTTTTTTTATACCCCTTAATTTTAATCCATAGGCAATATTTTCAAAAATACTCATGGGAAAGGGAGTTGGTTTTTGGAATACCATACCTATTTTGCTTCTTAATTCAATTAGATCTGTATCTTTTGATAAAATATTTCGCCCCTGAAATATTATTTCACCTTCATATCGATTGCCTGCATATAAGTCATGCATTCTATTAAAACATCGAAGTAAAGTAGTTTTTCCACATCCACTTGGACCAATTAAGGCAGTAACCTGACTTTTATAAATAGTCATATTTATGTCTTTAAGTGTCTTAATTCCACCTGCGTAGTAAAAATTTAGATTTTTTATTTCTATTTCCGGTGTCACTCCTTATACTTCCTTTTTATGAGTAATCTTCCGGTGATTGTGGTAAAGAGTATGAATAAAGTGATTATTAAAGCAGCACCCCATGCTTGAGCATGCCATTCTTCGTAAGGACCCATAGCATATTGGAAAATAGTTACAGTTAAAGAGGCTATAGGTTCAGACATGTTGAGTGAAAAGTAATTATTATTGAAAGCAGTAAATAAAAGCGGAGCTGCTTCTCCCGTGACTCGGGCTATGGCAAGAATAATTCCAGTGAGAATTCCTGTGGCAGCACCTCTGTATACAACTTGAATAATTACCTTATAATAAGGAGCTCCAAGAGCAAAAGCAGCTTCTCTCAAAGTCCATGGTATAAGAGACAGCATGTTTTCTGTTGTTCTTAGGACTGTAGGTATCATAATTATTCCTAATGCAATAGCTCCTGCCCAGCCACTAAAATGTCCAAAGGGTTTAACGATTATGGCATATATGAAAGCACCAATTATAATAGCAGGTACACTTACCATAATATCAGCAAGGGTACTAATAATTTTTGAAAAATTGTATTTTCTACCATACTCTGCCAGAAAAGTTCCACCTAAAACGCCTATTGGTACTCCTATGAGTGTTGCAAAGAGAGTTATTAAAAGATGACCAACAAAGGCATTTCTTAAGCCCCCACCTTCTTCTCCTGGTGGTGCCGGGTCCTTTAAAAAGAGATTAAGATTTATGCTTGAAATGCCATGTCTTATCACATCAACTAAAATAAAAGAAAGCCAAAATATTCCCCAACAGGCAGTGAGAAAACATATAAACAGGGCAATACTACTTATGATTTTTCTCTTATTCAGAATCATTTTCTTTCAGCTTTCAGTAGAAATATTTTAGCAAGAGCAAGTATAGTAAAGCTCATTAGAAATAAGAGCAAGGCAAGATAGTAAAGAGAGCTTAAATAGATATCTTTATCTGCTTCTGTAAACTCGTTGGCTAGTTTTACAGTTACTGTAGAAGCCGCATCCAATAAAGATTTAGGAATTTGATTGAGATTGCCGAGGACAAAGGCAACCGCCATAGTCTCTCCTAAAGCTCTTCCTAAGGAGAGTCCAATCCCACCAAGAACTCCAAGTTTTGAATAAGGTAGAACTATATCTTTTACAACTTCCCATTTGGTAGCACCTATTGCATAAGCAGATTCCTTAAGAACAGAAGGAGTAAGATTAAAAGAGTCCCTTGCAATGGATGCAGTAAAAGGAATTATCATTATGCTTAAAATAATGCTTGCAGTGAAAAGGTCAACTCCAAGAGGAGTTCCCTCAAAGAGTTTTCCTAAAAGGGGGAGCTTTCCTATGGTTGACTGTAAAAAAGGTTCTATATCATTAGACATTATAGGTGCTAAGGTAAAAAGCCCCCACATCCCGTAAATTATACTTGGAATTGCAGCAAGCAACTCTATTGCTGTACCAATAATGCCCTTGAGAAAGTTTGGCGCAATCTCTGTTATGAAAATGGCAATTCCTATGGCAATTGGTGTTGCTAAAATTAAAGAGAAAAAAGATGTTATTAAAGTACCTATAAGCGCAGGAGCTGCACCAAATATCTCTTGAACAGGATCCCATTCTGTAGAGAAAATGAATCCTTCAAAACCAAATTTATTCATAGAAGGCAAAGATTCCTTAAATAAAACAAGGAATATACCAATGGAAATGGCAATTACTGCAAAGGCTGATACAGCAGTAATTGATAAGAAAATTAAGTCTTTGAATTTACCTCTTTGTTTTTGCATGTGAAAATATTATAACTGAAAAAAGTAAGTTTATGTTACAGAATTGTTAAGTAAAAACTCATTTGCTTATTAAGTGTATATTCCTGAATTTTCTGTAAATATTTGCATGATGGAAAGAACCTTCCATCTTTATTTTATGACATACTTCACATTTCATTTCTGAGGAAAGAGCAAGAGGCATTCTTTGATACTGAAGAGGTTGAATGTTATCTCTATTACTACCAAAATCATTAAAAGCAGGGTATATGGCATGAGGCGAACTATGACAAGCTATGCAAGGTATTTTACTTGAATTGTCTTTTCTTGCTCTGTAAAGTCCTGATAAATCCCTTGTCCAATTATTAAAAGCTTTTGAATTTTTTTGTGGTTGCTGAAAGCCTCTATGACAATTAAGACAGTCAGGTTGTTGTATCCAAGGTTTTCTGGGGTTTATGTCATGAAGAGGTAGTTCAGTTTTAAGATTCTTTAAAAGTAAGTGAGCAGTGCGAGTTTCCTTTTGGGATAGAAGCACTCCTGCAGCATGATCATCAAGCCTACCATGACATTGAGTACAGCCGATTCCTAACTTTGCATGAATATCTCTATTACATCGAGTGTTACCCATGCTATCATTAGGATGACAAAGATTGCAAGATTTTTCGTCTTTCCAGGGAATATAATTAGCATGCCATCCATGCATAGAGGCTGAAAAACTATTGTGTCCCTTTATGCCTTCTGATTTTACAATGAAGTCTTCATGACATTTTTGACACATCATGGGTTTTCCCTTTAAGGCGCTTTCAAGAAGTTTTGTGCCATGATTTCTATCATGAATTTTTAAAATATTGATAGCTGTCTCATCTGATATGCCTGAAATACCATTCCATCTTGGTTTCCCACCATGACAAAGGAAGCATCTTAGCTCTGTGGATACAGCTGCTACAAATTTTGTACTTTGCAATACTTTTCCTGTATTTTTCTCTATTGCCTTAACTTCAAAGAGAGGATAGGGATTAAAGACTCCATCGTCTCTGTAAGGCAACACGGGAATTCCTTCAGCAGTAAATATTTTTTTATTACTATCATAGTCAAAGATTCCTTTTAATCCTTTTCCACTAATGCCAATATCCTTAGGTAATGTTTTACCCTTTAATGATTCAACAAATTTCCAGAAATCAACATGCTTTGAAGGATTTTCATAACCTTTTTGAACTTCATAGTGAATCTCTATTCCTTCTGACATAATCTCTGGCTTTTTTCCTCTTTTTATAAGAATAGCTTGGAAAGTGCTACCTGGATATAGAAAGGAAAACCATCTGTCTGCATCAGTTATACATTTTTCTCCAAGAATACTCCAAGCAAGAAGGATATATTCATCTTCCTTAGGATTAAAATTAGGAATTTTAATCTCTTCTTCCTTAGGTTTAAATTCAGCCAGAATTTCTTCCCTTTTATCATGTAGGCTTGCAATAAAAGCTGCTAAGGCATCCATTTCCTTTTCATTTCCTACAAATTTTGGCATGTAATCAAGAATTTTACCCTGTCCATAAATTTGTGAGTATATACCAAGATAGGTTAGACCTTTTGTTTTCTCAACTATATCGTTTTTAATACCTTTGATTGTATGGCAGCTCAGGCACTGAAGGTTAAAAAGTTCTTTGCCTGCTTCAATTTTATTCTCTTCAGTGATTTCTCTTACTTCAGTCCATCTTGCCTTTTTTAGGATTCCCTCTCTGTTAAGGCTTTCTTCATGGGCTACTAATATGGAAGTAGAATACATATAACCATGGATTATATATGGTTTTCTTGCATATTCTCTCATATACTCAAATCCACCTATCCAAAAAAGTCCTAATAGGAGGAAAAGGAAAACTATAAATCTTTGAAAAATTTTTTTGGTTCTCAGAATGAAAATTAATCCAAAGAGATAGATAAGTATTGAGGTTATTATAAAAATGCTTAAAGGTTGAGAAGTTTGTTTATTGAGAATAAAATTTGTAAACCTTGTATTTTCAGGAATAGAGAAGAAATACCAAATTCCTGAGAATAAAAGAAAAGGTAAAGCAGAGTAAAGCCATTTATTGCAGTATTTAAGAAGAGTGTTTTTTAATTTTTCATCTTTTTCATATACTGCTGTTACAAAACCAAACAAACCAGCAAACATTATGCATACAGCAGTTCTAAATAAAAGACTTGGCAGATGAGAAGGATTAAAAAATCCATCCCAAAATTTACCAGTACTAAGCCAATCTCCTGGCGTGAGCATAAAGGTAATAATGCCATTTATAATAAAAAGACTTAACCAAGCAGAGGCAGCATATATAAAAGCAATTATTAGCCGATTTTTGTCTGTTAAAGTCTCAAATTTATAATGATAAATCAACAGAGAGACGATCTCCACAAGGAAAAATACCCATTCTATTGCCCAAGCAAAAACAAAAGTGTGAATCAAAATGGAAGTCGCCCATGGATTTGAAAGACCTATGATAAACCAGATTCCTACACCGGAAACTCCACCTAAGACCATAGTAAGCAATAGGAAAAACCATAGGTGCCTACGTACATATTGTCTAAGAGCTAAATCGTTTTGTCTTACACTTTTTAAATCAGTTAACCATAGATAGATACCTCCACCTACAGCAAAATGAGAAATAAAAACATGTAAAATTGATATCATTGCTACAAGAGTACCTGAATTAAGATAGTAAAGCTCCCAGATAGGGTAATTCATCTTTTTTACCTCATTTTGCTTTGAAAGGCAATTTTAAGCATATATATTATAATGACTATTCCCGTAAGCAAAACAAATAAAAACAGCGCAAAGACATCCCATTGGGGCGATACCTTAAGATGAGAAAGGCTAAAGTTTTCTCCTAAATTAAATACTCTTAAATGATATCTGTTGATAATCATTGAAATTAAAGTTAGTGATAGAAAAATAAGAGATTCCTTTAATTTACCTTTTAAAGATACCACAATAGAAATAAAGGCTGTTGCTATTCCTGATAATAAAATTATAGTTGCAATAGTGTTTTCTCCCATGAATTTAATCATCACTCCTTTAGGAAGACTAAGAAGAAACCAAATACCCACTGCAATTTGAATCATTGTGGCATAAGCGAAAATTTTTAGCCCTTCTCTAACTTTATTGTCTCTGTCAACTTTATTTCGGAAATAAAAACTATATACAAGTCCACCTATTGCAATGGATGCTATAATGAAATGGAGATATCGAGGATAAATACTATTCAGATTCCATAGAATAATAGTACCTTCTCTATTTGAAAAATAGGCATTCCATGTTTGGGGCATCTCCATAATTGAGAGATTATTTACAAGAATAAATGCAATATATAAAACAATTAACATCATGAAAAGTAAGGCATGCTTAGCATAGGAAGATAATCCAAATTTTCTATAGTGAAAATAAGAGCTATAGTAGGCTAATATGAGAAGAGGGATAATTAAAATCCAAAAAGTACCGATAAGTATGGAGCTTGTATAGAAGAGATTACCGTATACAACCTGAATAAAAAGTAAGGCAGGAATAGCCATATTTATTCCTAAGGCAAAAAACAAAGGAATCTTTTTAGCTAGAGGTCTATTATTTTCAAAAAACTCTTTTTCTTTAGCCCATTTATAACTCAATATTATACTTAAACCTAAAATTGAGTTTATAAGCAGAATATGGATAAGAAAGAATGTTTGCTCAAGAATGATGAATATTTCTGGTGGTGCAGGTATTGGCTCTGGATAAGGTATTAGGTTTGGTAATTCCATAATTTTGTATTCATTATATCAATTTTATTAGAAATAAGCAATATTCAAATAACGAAAATAAAGATGGGGAGGCTTAGCCTCCCCATCTATTTTAGCCATGCGATGCTGGGAAAAAGGTATAGCTTACCCAGACGAGAATAAACAGTAAGGCTATTCCAAGTCCAATACTCCATAAAATTAGCTTTTTTTCAACAGGAAGCAAGGGTTCATATTCTTCTTCCATTTTCTTAAGTTCTTCTGAAAGTTTAGGTTCTTCAGCCATTTTTACACCTCCCTTAACCAGTTATTATCGGAGGTTTTACTCCGTGGAAGAAAATATAAGATATTAACAGTCCGATCCACAGAATGAAGCCGAACAGACAAATAAGATATACTAACGCTAATCTACCAATTCCCTCTTCCCATAGTTTTCTAAAGTCAGACATAACTCCTATAGTAAAGAAGGTGATTAAAAAGAAGAGCACTCTCAAGGAATTGGTTCCAGCTGTGGCAGTTTTTGTTTGAGATATTATCTTCTTTGAGTCTTTGATGCTTGTCTCAAGCTCTTTAATTTGTGCTTTCTTTGAGTCAATATTTGCTGTAATCTGGGCTTTTTGAGCTTCATCAGTGGCTACAACAAGCTGTTTTTCTAAGGCTGCAATTTCTTTGTTTATGTTTTTAATTTGAGCATCAACTGGCGTAATCTTCGGAGCATGAGGTGCTGAGATAAGAAGGATGACTATAAAGGTTATGGCATAAGCCATGACAAACTTTGGAAATCTTCTCCAAATTTCCTTTCCTGAAACTCTCTCACCTGGGCTGCATTCAATCTTAGCACACCATATATAAGCAAGTATAAAAGCCCATATACTGATAAATATATCAATGAACAATTTTGTTGTAGAAGCTGCCATTAGCATCCAACCAGGTTCATACTTTATTCCAGCAGCAGTCTCTGCTTTTGCCCTAATAAGGGCATCAACTACTGCGCCGGATGCAAAGGCAGCACCATCTGTTTTAACAGCAAGTCCCATCCAAGCACCAGCTACCATAGGTTCTTTCCAAAGAAAAGCCTGAGCAAAGAAAGGAAGAATAATAAGCTCTATAACAGCAAAGATAACTACCAGAGAACTAACCATGATGGGGACAACAGGCCTTGCTTTAATGGCTCCACCTGTTGCAATGGCTGCAGATACACCACAAATGGATATACCAGAGGCAAGTGGAGCTGCCCATTCTCTGCTGAATTTAAACCATTTTCTTGCAATGAAATAGACAACTGCCCAATAAATTAGATAGGCTTCGATAATGGCGCAAAGACCTCTGAAAAGAACTGCAGAGGCAAGTCCAAAGGCTTCTGCTGATTTCAAACCAATCAAGGCACCCATTAAACCTATGGCTGTTTTTATGTAGAACTCTGGTTTTAATGCTTCACTAATGAATTTTGCAAAGCCTCTGAAGAAATTACCAATTATTAAGCCAAGCAAAAGTGCAAATATAAACCCACCCTCACCAGTAAGTTTTAGTGACCAAGGAACTCCGGCTTTCTTTGGGTCTGTAGCTGCAAAATAGGCATAATGGCCAATAAACCAACAGAGATAACTGAGCCAGAATACAAAGAAGAAACCTATGTTAAATTTAACTATATTTGCTCGCATTAAAGCGGCACCTATAGAGAATACAACAGCCATAAAAAGATAGGTTAGAACTAGAGAGGCAAAGCCTGAGAGTCCTTTCTTTTCATAGATATCGCCAACCTTGTAAATTGAAGCGTCTTTAACTGTTATTGCCTCTTCTTTTCCATCAGCTTTTTTAATTGTGATTTTGTTTCCATCAATTTTTGTAATCTCACCTTTCACAGATTGATAAATTTTCCCAGTTGGAGCTATAGCTTTACTTGAATCTGTCCACTCTTTTGTGCTCACTACCCAACCCAGGGGATCGATGCCTGCATAAGAGAATAGAGAGATAATAAAGATAATAACAGCTAACCAGAAGGCTAACCAATCTTCACTTACCCCTTTCTTTTGTTCTACCATACTTCAACCTCCTTTCTTAAAATTTTAATAATGAAAATAAAAAAGTTTTAAAAAAATTACTCACCTCCTTTTTTTAGCGTTGAATAATCTCCAAAAGTCTTAGAGATTTGACAGATGAGGAACATCAAAAATTTAAGAGCAAATTTTATACCAAACAAAGTATATTGAAAATATAAGATTTTTTAAAAAAATGTTACTATAATGTTACGCTATAAAAAAATTAAGTCACCATTAGGTAACTTATTGGGAGGCTTCCATGGGAGAATTAAAGAACAACCTAAGCAATCACTTCTTTTATTTTATTTATTAGATCTTTAGGAAATTTTATTCTCTTTCCCTAAATCACGAAAGTATATGAATGAGAAAGCCACAAAAAGAGTGGAGGGACTTTTGAAAATTTTAACAATCTCTTAATGAAATCTTAACTTTTATTTAACGAAGACATGTGATAATCTTAAAGAGTGCTTCAAAGGGAGGTTAAACTTTGTTACAAAAAGAAAAAACTTTTTCCATGAGCAAACCAAAGTTTCTATATTCTGAACTTACAATTCATTTTCAACCTATATTTTCAGCCCGAGAGGGAAAAATATTTGGTTATGAAGCTTTGACAAGACATAGGTATAAAAGTTTTAACATAAAGGAGCTTTTTTTAGAAGCAAAAAAAGATGGCTCTCTATATCTCCTTGATATGATATGCAGAAGAAATGCCTTAAAAAGAGCATTTGAAGAGGGCATTGATAGTTATCTTTTTATAAACATATGCCCTGAAACATTATGTCATCCTGAGCATGAAATAGGATTAACTGATACCTTTGCTGAAGAATTTGGCTTTCCAAAGGAAAAGATAGTGCTTGAGATTACAGAACAATCAGCTATTGAAAATTATGAACTTTTTTTAAAAGCAGTCTCCTATTACAGAAAAAGAGGTTATAAAATAGCTTTAGATGACTTTGGAGCTGGTTTTGGTGGTCCTAAGTTACTAAGTATAATAGAGCCAAATATTGTAAAAATAGATAGATTTTTCATTAAGAATATAGAGGAAAACTTTTTTTCGAGGTCTTTTATAGAATTTATCTCTTCAGTTTGCCATAGTTTAAATATCATGATAGTTGCAGAGGGAATTGAAAATTCCAATCAATTACGAGAAGTAATAAGTTTGGGAGCGGACCTCCTGCAGGGATTCTACTTAGGGAAACCTCAAGAAAGAATAAATAAGCATCAAAAATTATATGTTAATGGATAAATTAGAAATTCATGAATGTGAGATTAAAAGGTCTGTTTTAGATTTATCAATAGGGGATATAGCTATTAAAGTAGAACCTATTAATAAGACCTCTAAAATAATGGATGCTTTTCTAAGATTTATGAAAGATGAAAAATTGAGTATTATTCCTGTAGTGGATGAAAAAGTTGTAATAGGACAAATACACAGAATTAGATTTTTAGAGCATACAATATTGGGAAGATATGGCTATGGTATACATCTTAACTCCAGAAAATCCATATGGGAAGTTATGGAAAAACCATCTCTTTTACTTGACCAGCAAGTAAGTGTTGAAGATGCTTCAATGATAGTTCAAAAAAGAGAGATTAAAAATATATATGATGATATAATTGTAAACAAAAGAGGCGAATACTATGGAATTGTTCCTATAAACCTTTTGCTTGAGACAATTACTCAAAGAGCAATAATTATAGCCAAGGATTCAAATCCTCTTACAGGCTTGCCTGGTAATTGGGCAATTCAGAGAGAGATAGAGAAAAGAATTAAAGAGAATTGTTCTTTTGAGGTATGCTATATTGACATAAATCATTTTAAACCTTATAACGACTACTACGGCTTTGAAAAGGGAGATAAGGTAATCTCGAGTCTTGGAGAAATCATAAAAGAAACAGAGAAAATTTTTCCTGAAATCTTTGCTGGCCATATAGGAGGAGACGACTTTATAATTATTTGTCCCTCTGGAATTTCTGAAGTGGTATGTGAAAACATAGTAAGGTCCTTCGAAGAATTCTTACCGAGTTTTCATGGCGAAGACTTTATCAAGGGATATTATGTTTCAAAAAATAGAAAAGAAGAAGAAGAGGTTTTTAATCTTCTATCCCTTACCTGTGCGATTGTAGTCTCCGAAAAGAGGCGTATTAGCTCTTTTGCTCAATTGGCATCAATGGCTTCAGAGGTAAAAGCTGAAGCAAAAAGGCTCTCAAGAGTTAATAAAAAGTCCATAATATTCAAAGATAGAAGAAATGGAGAGTGATAAAATTCCTTACCTATCAATTCTTTGCCATGAACTTAAATCGCCGGTAAATTCTATAATTAGTCTTGGCAAGCTGATTGAAATGAATCTTAATGAAACAAAAATAGAGGAAATAAAAAAATACATCTCTCTGATTATTTGTCAAGCTCTTTTTATGAGAAACTACATCTTAAATGCTATTGAGCTTGGTAAAATTCAAGGGGGAAAAGAAGAGTTAATTTTAGAAGAATTTGACCTTATGGAAATTTTTCATGAAATCATTGAAATAACTAAAATTTTCATAGGTAGCAAACCCATACAATTAAAAACTCACTTGACCTGTGAAAGCTTTTTTATGCTTTCTGATCCTTTAAAAATAAGACAAATTCTTATGAATATAACATCAAATTCAGTAAAATTCACTAAAGAAGGCTATATATTCATAGGCTTAGAAATATTAAAGAGAGAAATTCTCATAAAAATTCAAGATACAGGAATAGGAATTCCTAAAGATAAAATAAATAATCTTTTTAATCCCTACTGTTCCTTAAAATCAATTAATGAAAAATTTTTTGAAAGCTCTGGCTTAGGTCTATACATAACCAGAGAGCTTATAAATATTCTAAAAGGGTCTATTGAAATTGAGAGTGAATTTGGAAAAGGAACAACAGTTTATATCTCATTACCTCAGAGATACAAAACAGAATAAAGATTTTCTTTGGGGAGTAGCTACTTCTGCTTTTCAGCTGGAAGGTTCTCCCTATGCTGATTGGTCTACCTGGGACAGTATCTTTGAACTTAATCCAAAGGTAACCAATCATTATGAGCTCTACAAGGAAGATATAAAACTTATAAAAAATCTTGGTGTCAATGCCTACAGATTCTCTATTGAGTGGAGCAGAATTCAACCTGCTGAAAATTACTGGAATAAGGAAGTAGTTCAACATTATCAAAAAATTATTGATTTATTGAGAGAAAACAACATAACACCAATGGTTACTATCCATCATTTTACTCATCCCATATGGTTTATAACCAAATATCCCTGGCATAAGAGAAAATCTATAGAGAAATTTACAGAATACGTAGAAAAACTTATTGAAAATATAAAGGGAGTTGACTATTGGATTACTTTTAATGAGCCTTATCTTCTCATATTAGGTGGTTACTTAGAAGGTTGTATACCTCCAGGATATAGAGATTTAAATTTGGGGATGAAAGCATTAAAAAACATTCTAATTTCTCATAGCAATATCTATGACCTTTTACATTTAATTAATAAGAATTCCATGGTAAGTATTGCCCACAACATGGCTGTTTTTGCACCCTGGTGTAGATGGAATCCTTTTGACAGAGTTTTGTCAAAAGTTGCAAAAAGATTCTACAATCACTCAATAATTGATGGATTTTTAGAGGGGAAAATTACTCTACCCATTCCTTTTAGAAAAGGAATAGAAATAGAAGTACCCATAAAGGGAAAAATTGATTTTTTTGGCATAAATTATTATACAAGAGTTCATATGAGATTTAATCCTTTTCGGAAACTATTCATTGAATTTCGACATAGAGACATAGACGGACATGGTCTTACAGATATGGGATGGGAAATATACCCAAGGGGATTAAAGAAAGTCCTAAAATACGCATCTCGGCTTAATGTTCCTCTAATCATTACAGAAAATGGAATTGCCACAAGGGATGACAACATAAAAATTAAATACATTAAATCACACATTGATGTAATAGAAAATGCCATAGCACAAGGGATGGATGTAAGGGGCTATTTCTACTGGTCTTTAATTGACAATTATGAATGGCTTCACGGACTTGATGCAAGATTTGGACTTTACAGAGTTGATTTTAAAACTTTTAAGAGAATACCAACTAAAGCAGCCTATTTTTATTCATATCTTATTAAAAGCAGAAAATTCCTTAATAATCTATCGCCTCATCATTAATTTTTTATTCTGATTTTCTAATTAAATTAGACCTCAAGAGAGTACCTTTAGGGTCTGAAAAACCTTTACCATCTCTTTAAGAGGAATCTGTCCCGGAGCTGAAGCCTTATGTAAAGAAGCATATGTTATTAACGAACCAAAAAGGGGATTAATAATTCTCGATGGAATTCCTTTGTCACCCATGCCTATGGTAATTATGTGTTCCTCTTTATATTGCAAGGTAAAGAGGAGAAGAGTCTCCAGATCAGAAACATTTTGAATCATGGTGGCTATTTTTATAATATCTCCACCCAATTTTTTCCCAGCTATTAGTATTTCTCTGAGTTTTTCTATGGCTGGAGTATATTCGAAGGAATGATAGGAGGTTATTAGATTTTTATTAGCTTTTTTTGCTAACTCCCCTATAATTTTTGCATCCTCTGAAAAAATTTCTACATCAATGAATTGCACATAGGCTAATACTTTTCTGTAAAGATCTACTCTATTTTCAAAATTTTTTTTACCACCCTCTTGGGGAATTCTAATTGTGGCTATCAAAGGTAAATTAAATCTCTCTTTAGCCTCATGAAAAATATCTTCTATTTTTTCAATGTTTTCAAAAAGATCAATTCTTAACTCTATAATATCAGCGTCTTTTATCTCTTCCTTAGGAAGGCTTAAAACATCCCTATCATTAAGAACTATTGCAATGGTGGGAGATTTTTTTAAAAAACCTTTCATTGGACTATGATGAGTTTAAAAAACCTTCTCTTTCCCACTTTTATAGTGTATTGTCCGGGTTTAAGTTTTGTATCTATATCTGTTATTACATGATCGTTAATCTTTACTGCTTTTTGGTTGATTAATCTGATTGCTTCTGAAGTGCTCTTTGTTATTCCCTTTTCTTTAAATATTTTCGGAATCCAAAGTCCTCCTTCTTCCCAGGAAATCTCAAATGTTTCCATATCCTCAGGAATATCTTTTTGTCTGAATAGTTTTATAAATCTATCCTTTGCTCTCTGAGCAGCTTCTCTTCCATGATATCTTTGGACCAATTCAAAAGCTAAGGATTCCTTTGCATCTCTTGGATTTACTTTTCCTTCCTCTATCCCTCTTTTGAGTTCCTCTAACTCTTCAAGAGGAACATGACTGAGAAGTTCGTAATATTTAATCATTAATTCATCGTTTATTGACATGACTTTTCCAAACATTTCATCGGGAGGCTCATTTATTCCTATATAATTTCCAAGGCTTTTTGACATCTTTTGAACTCCATCAAGTCCCTCCAACAACGGCATCATTATGAGAACCTGTTCCTCCATCCCATACATTTTCATAAGCTGTCTTCCCATGAGAAGATTAAACTTTTGATCCGTACCTCCGAGCTCTATATCTGCTTTAAGATAAACAGAGTCATAGGCTTGCAGAAGAGGGTAAAGGAATTCAAGAATTGTTATTGGCTTTCCCTCAGTAAATCTCTTTTTAAAATCTTCTCTTTCAAGCATTCTTGCTACTGTCTCAGCACCAGCAAGTCTACACATTTCCAAGGCTGTCATAGAGCCAAACCATTCACTGTTAAATCTTATAATCGTTTTTTCAGGATGGAGTATTTTGAAAACCTGTTCTTTGTAAGTTTCAGCGTTTTTTAAGACTTCTTCTTTTGTGAGAGGTTTTCTTGTTTCAGTTTTTCCAGAGGGATCTCCGATCATTCCAGTAAAATCACCAATTAAAAATATTACTTCGTGTCCTAATTCCTGAAATTGCCTCATCTTTTCAAGCAAAACTGTATGTCCCAAATGAATATCTGGAGCTGTTGGATCAAAGCCAACTTTTATTCTTAAAGGTTTCCCATCTCTATATGATTTTTCAATCTTTTTTTTGAGATCTTCCTCAAGAATTATTTCAACTGTACCTCTTTTAATGATTTCAAATTGTCTTTCTGGTGATAACACCTTTTGACCTCCCTTAAAAAGAGTGTTCTTTGTCTGGAAATAATCCTTTTTCTACCTCTTCTCTGAATTGATTTACTGCTTTTAATATTTGTTCTCTAAGATTTGCATATTTCTTTACAAATTTAGGTGTAAATTTTTCAAAAAGTCCGAGCAAATCATGTAGTACCAAAACTTGTCCATCACAGAAAGGACCAGCACCAATTCCTATGGTGGGAATTTCAAGGCTTTCTGTAATTTCCTTAGCAAGCTCTGAAGGAATCACTTCTAAAACAATAGCCACAGCTCCGGCATCCTGAAGCATTAAAGCATCTTCTTTTATTCTCCTCGCCTGTTCAGGATGTTTTCCTTGGAGCTTATATCCTCCCATTCTTAGAATTGCTTGAGGAGTAAGTCCAATATGACCTATTACGGGAATTTCAGCTTCTGTAATAGCTTTAACTTGATTTAAAATTTCTCTTCCTCCCTCAAGTTTTACTGCTTGAGCAAAGGCTTCCTTTATAAGTCTTCCAGCATTTCTTACTGCTTCCTCTTTACTTATTTGATAAGACATAAAGGGCATATCTGCTACCACCATGGCTCTTTTTGTAGCTTTAGACACAATTTTTGTATGATAAATAATCTCCTCCATGGTAACTGGAAGTGTACTGTCATTTCCTTGAAAGACCATTGATAGAGAGTCTCCTACCAGGATCATATCTATGCCCACTTCATCAACAATATTGGCAAAGGGATAATCATAGGCAGTAAGCATGGTGATCTTTGAGCCTTCTTTTTTCTTGGTAAGTAAATCTATGACTGTAAATCTCATGGGTATGCCTTTCTTAGTGCTTTAAGTTGAAGCCGAAGACTTCTTACTCCCTCCCATTCATTAATAGTAGGGATAAAAGCTGCATCAACAAGTGAGCCCTCTAAGATTTGCGCTTCTGCCATGTCAAAACCTATGGCTGCAAGAGTATTTCCATTTTGTCGCAAAAACATTTTTAGATGATTGTTTCCTACTTTTCTTAAATTTACCACAGTTAATTCCTTTGCTCCAAATAGGGGCTCTCTGTTACCTTCTCCAAAAGGTTCAAGGAGGGCAACCTCTTTTGCTACTCTTTCTGTTACTTCCCTCAAAGCTACTGCCACATCTAAATAGAGGATATTTTTATTATTTTTTATTAAATCCTTAGCAAGGCTACATAAACGCTCTTTGAGATTGTTTAAATCATCTCTTCTCAGAGACATACCAGCAGCTCCTTTATGTCCACCAAATCTTAGAAGTATATCCTTGCATCCCATTAATAATTCTTGTAAATCTATTCCTGAAGGTGCTCTTGCTGAGCCCTTTGCTATCTCTTCCTTATTAGAGAAAACAAAAATAGGCCTTTGAAATTTATCAATTAGTTTGCTTGCTACAGTACCAATTACTCCCGGGTGCCACTGTCCCCATAAAACAATGACAGGTTCATCATTAAAATCCTTTTGTAATTTTTCCTCCACTTCAGTCATTATTTTTTCTTCCATCTTTTGTCTTAGAGAATTTATTTGATTTAGCCATTTACTAAGTTTGTCTAATTCTGAATCATCCTCAGAAATTAAAAATCTTACAACATCAGTAGCATCATCAACTCTACCAGGAGCATTAATTCTTGGTATGAGACAAAAGCTTAAATGAAAACCTTTTAAATAATTTGAATTTATTCCTGCAATGCTCTTAAGGACTCTAAGGGAGTTTCTCTTTGGAGATTCTATAAAATTCCATCCATGTTTCATAATAACTCTATTTGCAAAAGTAAGAGGAACCATATCAGCATAGGTTCCAAGGGCAACAAGATCTAAATATTCCAAAGCCATTTCCCTGTCCAATGCCATAGCAAGCATAAAAGCAACGCCTACACCTGAAAGACAGCTATAGGTAATTTTGCCATCAATTTTAGGGTTAATAACAGCTAAAGCCTGAGGAATTTTTATTTTTTCATTGACTCTTAAGGGTTCATGATGATCTGTAATAATTACCCCTATGCCCTCTTTGTTTGCATAATCTACAGAATCAAAATCTCTTATCCCACAATCCACAGTAATTATTAATTCTGCTCCGACCCTCTTTGCCTCTTCAATGCTTTGTTTGCTTAAACCGTAACCATGTAATATTCTATTAGGTATGTAATAGAAAACTTGCGCACCTTTTTTTCTTAAAATATCGTAAAGAATAGCTGTTGAGGTTAAGCCATCGGCATCATAATCACCGTTAATTAAGATTTTTTTATTGGATTTTATGGCGGAAATTATTATCTGGGTCGCTTCATAGACTCCTAAAATCTCGAAGGGATCAATGCTGTCCAAATGAGGATTAAGGAAGGAGTAAATTTCTTCAACTTCCCTAAGTCCCCTGGAGAGTAAAACCTGAGCTATTGGAACAGTTATACCAAGGGTGTTTGATATATATTGAAGATAATCCTGATTTGTTTTTGTAACAACCCATTCTGTATATTCCATTTTATCTCTTTATCAAAGAATTCTTACCAAGAAGCAAAACCACTGGACTTGCTACAAATACGGAAGAGTATGTTCCTACTAATATCCCGATCATCATGGCAAGAGCAAAGTCATGTAAAACTTCTCCACCAAATAAAAAGAGAGCTAAGGCTGCCATAAATGTGGTAAGGGAGGTGATAATTGTTCTTGATAAAACCTCATTTATGCTTTTATTCATTAATGTTTCTAAGCTCATAGAACCTTTTGCTACTTTACCGAGATTTTCACGAATTCTATCAAAAACAACAACAGTGTCTGTAAGAGAATAACCAGCAATTGTAAGAAGCGCACTTATAAAAATTAAATTTATCTCTTTATTGAGAAGATAAAAAATTCCCAGCACTGCCATTACATCATGGAAAGTAGCTAAAGTAGCTCCAATAGCAAAATGAAATCTAAATCTAATAGCAATGTAAATTAGAATTCCTAAAGTAGCTGCTAAAATGGCCAAGAGAGCGTCTCTTTTTGTTCTTTCACCGATTTTTGGACCTATCTCAGTTATGGACTCTATGAGGGGTTCCTTTGCAGAGAGACTGTCCTGCAAAGCTTTCTCAATTAAATCCTGTGCACCCTGCTGTTGTTTTTTAAGCTTAATTAAAAGTTTTCTCTCTGTAGGCAAATCCTGTATATCAGCATCTTTAATACCAGCCTTATCTAAAACTGTTCTTACTTCTGCAATAGTAATGGGCTGGGAAAACCTAATCTGAAGGCTTAAGCCACCTGCAAAATCTACTCCAAGATTTGCTTTTCCTGCTTGAATCTGAAATATGGAGAAAATACCAATAATTATCATTACTACTGAAAAGACAAGAGCAAAATTTCTTTTACCTAAGAAATCAATGTTAGTTTTACCCAGAATTTGTATCATATGCTGAGACTTTTACGCTCCTTTCCTATGTATATGAAATCAAATATAGTCTTTGTTCCAATTAAGGCAGTAAAAAGATTTATTGCCACACCTAAGGAAAGAGTTACAGCAAAACCTTTTATGGGACCAGAACCAAAATGAAATAGTACTGCTGCTGTTATAAGAGTAGTCACATGAGAGTCAAAGATGGTCCAGAAGGCTTTTTTATATCCGCTCTCAATAGCTGCTTTGGGTGTTTTACCTAATCTTAACTCTTCCCTTATTCTTTCAAACATAAGAACATTTGAATCTACAGCCATACCAATTGCTAAAGCTATACCAGCAATTCCAGGCAGTGTAAGAGTTGCATTCAGAGCAGCTAAAGCACCTATTAGAAGAATAATGTTTAAAAGAAGAGCAAAATCAGCAATTAAACCGCTTAGGCGATAATATACTATCATAAACAAAGATACAATGGCTGCAGCTATCAAAATAGCTGTCTTTCCAGCCTCAATAGAGTCCTTTCCAAGAGTAGGTCCCACTGTTACATTTTGGATAAGTTTTACAGGTGCAGGAAGAGCTCCAGCTCTAAGAACTATTGCTAAGTCTCTTGCTTCCTCAAGAGTAAAATTACCTGAAATTTGGGCATTACCACCTTCAATTTTTTCCTGAATTACAGGTGCTGAATAGAGATTTCCATCAAGAATTATTGCTAGCCTTCTTTTTACGTATTTACCTGTAATTTCCTCAAAAATTTTTGCTCCAGCTTCATTAAATCTCAAGGATACATAAGGCTCATTAAATCTTTGATCAATACTTACATGGGCTTCTGCTAAAAGATCTCCTGTAAGCAGAACGTTTTTCTTAACAATATATGGCCTTTTGTATACTTCTCCTGTCTCTTTGTTTGTTATCTTTTGGAAGACTATTTCATCCTCTTCTGGTAGTTTAGACTTCCATTGAGATAAAAGACTCTCTTCCTCTTGAGGTTTTATTAGAGAGGGAAGCTCTTTCCACAGGGGAGTCTCTTCATCAAGAAGTTTAAATTCTAATTGGGCTGTTTTGCCTATTATTTCAAGTGCTTTTTTAGGATCCTTAACACCAGGAAGTTGTACTACTATTTCACTGTCTCCCTGCTTATGAATAGTTGGCTCTGCAACACCGAGCTGATCAATTCTATTACGAATTACTTCTATTGCCTGCTCAATTGATGTGGCTTCTACTTTTTTGAAGGCATTTTCTGGCAGGGAAGCAACAATGTTTTTATCTTGCACTGATATAGAAAGATCTGGATAATTCTCACTTATAATTTTTTTTGCTTCATCACTTACAGGTTGAATAAATATCTTTTCCCCTTGGATACTTACAGATGGCTTTAAGCCCTTCTTTTCAAGAAGACTCTGAAGATGCATCCCAATTCTTTCTAAGGTTATTTCTCTTGCTCTCTTAAGATCTACTTCAAAAACCAGATGAGAACCTCCTCTTAAATCAAGACCTAAAACTATTCCTCTGTTGGTAAAATTTTTCTTCCACCAATCAGGCATGTGTGGGAAAATAGGAGTATTTGGCAGCATAAAGAAAAATGCAATAATTACCGTAAGGGTTATTAGAGCTATTCTAAGATATATACCTCTTTTCATTGAGATTTCTTAATCCTCATCTGTAGGTGGTCTCAAAGCAGCAATAGACTGCTTGGAAAACTTTAACTTTACATTTTCAGCTACTTTAAGAACCACTGTATTTGGATTTACACTATCTACCACTCCATAAAGACCACCAACAGTGATTACTTTATCTCCTCTTTTTAGATTTTCAAGCATTTGTCTGTGTTCTTTTGCTCTTTTTTGCTGAGGTCTAATAAGGAGAAAATAGAAAACAACAATGATTAAAATTAAAGGTAAAAGACTGGCTATCAAACTCATTATGGGGTCACCCTGTCCACCTTGCTGAGGGGCAGGTCCCATAGCATAGGCACTACTGGTCAATAAATCTAATTTCATAATTCACCTCCTGATAATTTTAAATCTATTTATAGTAGCAATCTTTAATATAAAATCTCAAGTTTTATAGTGTTTTTCTGAGAAAGGGTTTTTAATGCCACCACTTTCCCATTCATTGAAGAAATTTCGAAGGGCTTTTTGGCAATCTTTTTTTATACTAAAAATAGATCTCTTCGTCGCTAAATCTTCTTGTAAGGAAAGAACAGAGATAGCCATCGAAAAAATAAAAAACCCATACTTTCTCTGCGAGCCCTTCCACAGGAAGGAAGAACCAATCTTGTCTCTCTATAAAAAATGGGTGCCAAGTAAAAGGGGTGTCCTTTTAATAGATTAAAAAAGCTAAGAATTAAAGAGATTTATCTTGCAAAGAAAGAATCATTTTTTCCTCAGGAAAAGGAGAAAAGCAAATAAGCACAATTAATCAAGTCTTGAAAAGAGAGGTTATAGTGAAATATGAAAATTTAACAGAAATTTAAAAATTCTTTAACTGTACTGTAACACCTAATATTTATTATGAATTATATGCTTCTATGTGATTTTCACATTCACACTAAATACTCCGATGGGTCATTAGAGCTAAGAAAAGTGGTAGATATCTTCGGTCAGGCTGGTTTTGATGTGATAGCCATAACAGACCATGTAGTTAATGGAGATAGTTTAATAGGCAAATTTGCCCATAGATTTAGATTTACAATTACAGAGAAAAATTTCAATGAGTATATGGAAAACATAAAATATGAAGCTCAAAGAGCCTGGAATAAATATGAAATGCTCGTTATTCCAGGAGTTGAGATAAGTAAAAATTATCTGTCTTCTGAAAAATCTGCCCACCTTCTAATTCTCGATATAAAAGACTTTATCCCAGCCTGTGAATCTTATGAAAATATATTTCTTGAAGCAAAAAAACAAAATGCCCTTATAGTGGCTTGCCATCCTCACCACATGAGGGGTGAAATAAGGAATACACTATATCTTTGGAATAACAGACATATTTATGGGAAATATATAGATGCCTGGGAGATAGCAAATAGAGATGATGTTTTTAATGTAGTAAGCCTTAAAAAATATCCTTACATTGCCAATAGCGATTTTCACAAGCCAATACACTTATATTCATGGAAAACTCTTCTTAAAACTGAAAAAGATATTATTTCAATAAAGAAATGCATAAAGCATAACAAAGGTGTGGCCATAACACTTTTTAGGGGGTAAAGAAATGTTTTTATGGATAATTTTAGCATTAGTTTTAGTAAGCATAACGATTTATTTTTTGCAAATTCTGGCATTAAGAAAGAAACTAAGTGAAAATTCTCATTCCTCCTTTCTTCCACCTGTATCCATAATTAAGCCTTTAAAAGGTATTGATGATAATCTTTTTGACAATCTTGAGAGCTTTTGCAAACAAGACTATCCTGAATATGAAGTCATTTTTTCCCTGCAAGATATTAATGATCCTGCCTATAGAGTAGCAGAGAAAATAAAAAATAAGTATCCCCATTTAGTAAGGATAATAGTAGATGGCTCTGAAAGAGCACTAAATCCAAAGGTGAAAAACATGATAAGTGCCTATAGAAACTCCAAATATGATTACTTCCTTATAAGTGATAGTAATGTTTATGTAGAAAAGGATTATCTGAAAAAAACAGTTTCTTGCATGACTGAAAACACCGGACTTGTAACAAATCTAATAGTGGGAGTTTCAGGAAGAAGCATAGGTGCAAAACTGGAGAATCTTCAATTAAATTCCTTTGTTATACTTGCCACATGTTTACTTGATCAATTTCTCAAAATACCCTGTAGTATTGGCAAATCAATGCTCATGAGAAAAAGAGATTTTGAGGAAATCGGAGGATTTGATGCTATAAAGGACATACTGGCAGAAGATTATATGCTGGGTAAGCTTATGCATGAAAAGGGCAAAGGAGTTGTTCTCAGTAGTTATATGGTTAAAAATGTAAATGAATACTGGAGTTTTAGTAGATTTCTTAATAGACATACGAGATGGGCAAAGATAAGATGGAAGATAGGAGGAATAAAATATTTTACAGAACCTTTATCTAATCCCCTCTTTCTATCCTCTTTCATCCCCCTTTTGGATAACTTTTCCAGAATGTCCCTTACAGTTTTTCTAATGACTCTTCTGGTAAAAATATCTTTTGATTTTTATACAAGTAGGCTAATTAAAGCTCCTTTAAATACTTCTGTTTTGCTAATACCCATAAAAGACCTAATAACTGCCATCATTTGGTTTGTACCTTTCATTAGCTGTAGGCTAAGTTGGAGGGGTAATATCTACAAAATTGGTAAAGATACAATGATAATTCAGGACAATAATTTATCTTCTGTGAGGATTATCTTTAATAAGCTTAAAACAGCTTTTAATCACTAAAAGGAGGTAATTAAGGAGGTAATTAAAATGGACAGAAGAGATTTTTTAAAAGCATCCTTAGCAAGCTTTATCTCCTTGATAGCTTCATCAGAGGAAGTTTTTGCAAGCATAGACACCCAAAAGATTAAAGCAAAGGGGATTGTATTTATAGTAGGCGACGGTTTTCCTCTTGGAGTAATGAAAGCCATGAACGAGTTTATTGAGAGAAAATTTAAGGAAGAGAGTAATTTATCCTTACTGTTAAGAGATGATAAAACAAGGATTTTTCTCCAAAATACCTCTTCTTTATCTTCTGTGGTAACTGACTCTGCTCCTGCTTCTGTAGCCTGGGCAACAGGTTCCAAAACTGCCAATAGATATTTAGCTGTGTTGCCTGATGGAAGAAAACTAACTACTCTTTTTGAGTTAGCCAGTAAAAAAGGATATTCCTGCGGGTTTGTTACAACTACAAGAGTTACTCATGCTACTCCAGCTGCTTGGTATAGTCATAATGAAAATAGAGATGATGAGGATAACATAGCTATAGATTTACTTAATAGTAGCTTGGAAGTAGCTATGGGTGGAGGTGACAGACACTTTAACCCAGAAAAAAGGAAAGATGGTAGAAATCTATATGAAGAATTTTCCTCAAAAGGGTATAGGATCTTACGCAGTAGAGAGGATTTATTAAAAGTTGATTATAATGCTCCTCTTTTAGGTGTTTTCAATTCTTCTCACATTAGTTATTTTGTAGACAGATTGAATGATAAAGAACTGGGCAATAAGCAACCTTCCATGCCAGAAATGACAGCAGTGGCTTTAAAGAAGCTATCAACGAATAAAAAAGGGTTTGTACTTCTTATTGAAGCTGGTAGAATAGATCATGCCTGTCATGCTAATGATGCTTTCGGAGCTATGATGGATTGTTACGAATTAGACAGAACAATCGCAGTTGTTAAGGATTTTATTGGTAAAAATCCTGAAGTGGTGATGATATTGACCTCTGATCATGGAAATTCTGGATTTGGTATCAATGGTACAGGACCAGAGTACAATGACGCTACTGAAGCATTAATGAAATACACCAACACAGCATCCTTTGAATATATGATTAAAAAAATGAGAAATCAAGATTTAAAGACAGTTAAAGATATATTTGAGTTTCATACTAAAATGGAGATTTCTTCAGAGGAAGCAGAGGAAATATACTCAAAATTGAACAATAAAAGAACTTTAATTGTAAATGATATTTGGTATGAGCCAGAGGCAACAATGGGAAATATTCTAAGAAAAAGTGTTTATGATTACGAAAAAGAAGATAAACTAAAAAAGCCAGCAAAGGTAAGAAGAGGAAATATTGGTTTTACCTCAACAAATCACACAGCCGAAGATCAGCTTACTGTAATAAATGGAAAAGAGTCCTTTGGTACAAAGTTAAAAAACTTCACAGATAATACTGATTTATATTACGCCATGACTGAATATTTAGGTTTAAAATATAATAACCCTAAATTGACAAAGAAAGAAGCCATTCAATTTGTGAGAGAAATAACAAAAGAGGAGTGGGAAAGACATCTTAATTATCATATAGCTTAAAATTAAAGGAGCCTAGGGATTGAGATTAGGCATATTAGGCGATATTCATGGAAACATAGAGGCTTTGAAAACAGCTTACAATTCACTGATTGAATTAGGAGTTCAAAAAATTTATCACCTTGGTGATCTTGGTGGCTATGCACCCTTTGTTAATGAAGTTGTTGACTTTTTGATAGAACATAAGATCGAAGGAGTTCAGGGAAATTATGATGAAAAGGTTGCCATCAACGGAGATCACTGTGGTTGTAGATATGAAGATTCTTTGCAGGCAGAAATGGCTCATCTTTCCTTCCAATGGACCAAAAAAAATGCTACTGAGAGGACAAAAGATTTTATGAAAAATTTACCCTTTAGAATTGATTTTAAAATAGAAGGTAAAAGAGTGAGTATTTTTCATGCTACTCCTATAAAAAATAATCTATATTGGTACGAGGACAGGCATGATAAATTTTTCCTTTTAATGGCTCAAAAGGCTGGAGCAGATGTAATGATCTACGGACACACTCACATTCCCTATTTCAAAAAAATTGGAGGAAAATATTTTATAAACGCAGGCAGTGTGGGAAAGCCAAAGGATGGTGATCCAAGAACTTGCATATGTTTTGTGGATATAAGAGAAGAAGGGGTTAGTGTTCAATTTATAAGAAAGGAATATGATATTAAAAGAATTGTTGATGCCATAATTGACAGAGGCTTACCTTATTATTTTGCAGAAAAACTTACAATAGGAAAATAGGAGGAAAATTGAAAAAGGAAAAAATTTTAAAGAAAGCAAAGCGATCAATTAAGATACCTGTTTTGTCGTCCTTACAACCTCATCAATTTATCAATTCAATGATGTTACAGGATAACTTGGCATCCTTTATAGTGGAAGGAGATGTTTTTGAGATTTATAGAAAAATTTCCCTATTTTTAAAGAAAAGAACTTCCTAAAAGTGCAGCACCCCTCCTCCCCAAAAGAGCCTTGAGAGGATTGCCTCTTGAGGCTCTCTTCATTATGTCTAAAAATTTTGGAATAAGAAAAACAGAAATGTTTAACGAAGATTTAATATTTTTTTAATCTCTCTTTAACAAAAAAATAGTATGCTCTCTACAGTAGAATAAATTCACTTTCTTAAGTGAAAACTCCAAAACCTATAAGTTAAAGAAAGGAGGAATTAACAATGAAAAGAGGAAAGATTCTCTTAGCAGATGACGATGAAAAGGATTTATTAACCACTAAAAAGCTTCTTGAAAAAGCTGGATACCTAGTAATTGAAAATCTGGGTTGGCTTGGAATCACAAAGAATGTTAAGTATTCAGAACCAGACTTAGTTCTTCTTGATGTAAATATGCCTGCTTTGTCAGGAGATTTGGTTTTTGAGATGATCAAGGAATTTACTGATAAATCGAAAATTCCTGTTTTATTCTATTCCTCTTATGATGAGGGCTATTTAAGAAAAATGAAAATAATGAAGGGAGTTGCTGATTATATTGTAAAGGGAGATATTTTTCAACTATACAGAAAAATCTCTCTCCATATGAAAAAAAGAAGGAGTAATTGATTTAAACCTCTGAGCTCAGAGTAAAAATAAAAGGAATAAAACTCTGAGCCCTTTGAGGTATCTTTAATGAAAATTTGTTAAAGTTATTTTATGTATGTTTTCCAGTAAGTTCTTACTTTTTCTTTTAAATTTTTAGGCAAAGGTACATAATCAAGCTTTTTTGCTGTTTCATCGCCATTAGTAAAAGCCCAATCAAAGAATTTGATAACTGATTTGTTGATATCATTTTTTTCTCTTGCAAGAAGTATGTAAGTGGCTCCTGTAATAGGCCAAGCTTTTTTCCCTGCAGCATCTGTTAACCAAGCATAGAAATGATTTTTCGGTTCTAAAGACGCAGAGGCTGCTGCCTCTGCAAAGGTATCAATTTCGGGTTTAACAATTTGTCCTGCTTTATTTTTAAGTTGTGTTACAATCAAATTATTTTGTTTTGCATAAGCAAATTCAACATATCCTATAGAATAGGGAGTTCTTTTAACATAATTTGCAACTCCCTCATTTCCTTTTCCTCCCAGTCCTACTTTCCATTTTACAGATGTGCCATAACCTACTTTTTCTGCCCATTTTTTACAGGCACTGCTGAGATAATGAGTGAATATGGCTGTAGTACCAGAACCATCGGAGCGATAAATAACAGTTATTGGCTTAGAAGGAAGATTTAAGTTAGGATTCAAAGCTTTTAATTTAGGATCATCCCATTTGTTTATTTCACCAAGAAATATTTCACATAAGGTAATCCCGTCCAGTACCAAACTACCTGAAGCTATGTTTGGAAGATTTACTACTGGAACTACTCCTCCAATAACAGCAGGAAATTGAAGAAGCTTTGATTTTTCAATTTCCTCAGGCATAAGTGCCATATCTGAAGCTCCAAAGTGCACGGTTCTTTCTGTAATTTGCCTAATACCTCCACCTGAACCAATTGATTGATAATTAACTTTTATATTGGTTGCTTTGTAATAATTTGAAGCCCAGGCTGAATAGAGAGGATATGGGAAAGTAGCTCCTGCACCATTAATCATTTCAGAAGAGAGAGAAGTACAAGGAAAGAGGAGGACTAATAAAAGTGAAAGAATACATAATCTTTTAATCATGGCACTCTCCTTAAAAAATTTTTAAATATTTTACCAAATTATCTTTACTTTGTAACAGAATTTTAACATTTCCGTAAATTTGCTGTAACAATGAGTTTTTATACTAAAAACATAGAAAATAAAAATCTAAAGGAGGTTTTCTATGAGTTATCAAAAGTTGTTGGGAGTTTTTCTTGCAGTAATTGGTATTTTCTCTCTCATGTCTATTGCGTATGGACAGCCTATCATCAAGATTGATGGTTCCTCTACGGTGTTTCCTATTACAGAGGGTGTGGCAGAAGAGTTTCAGAAAGCTAAAAAAGGTGCTGTAAAAGTGACAGTAGGAATTTCAGGCACTGGAGGAGGGTTTAAAAAGTTTTGCAGAGGTGAAACAGACATATCTAATGCATCAAGACCAATTCTAAAAAAGGAAATGGATGCTTGTAAAGAAGCTGGAATCAAGTATATTGAAATACCTGTAGCCTATGATGCTCTTTCAGTTTTTGTAAATGTTAAAAACAATTGGATTAAAAATGACTGCATTACTGTTGAACAACTAAAGAAAATGTGGGAGCCTGAAGCGCAGGGTAAGATAACTAAATGGAATCAGATTGATCCAAGCTGGCCTGATAAGCCTCTTAGACTTGCGGGACCAGGTGCTGATTCTGGAACCTTTGATTATTTTACAGAGGCAGTGATGGGAAAAGCTAAGTCAAGCAGAGGCGATTATGTAGCTAGTGAAGATGATAATGTTATAATGAATGCAGTAATAAGGGATTTAGGCGGGCTTGGTTATGTAGGACTTACATATGTTATTGAAAATAAAGGGAAAGTAAAGCCTCTAGCGGTACTCAATCCAAAAACAGGTAAGTGTGTAATGCCAACCGAAAAAACTGTAATGGATGGAACTTATAACCCTCTTTCAAGACCACTTTTCATTTATGTAAATGAAAAATCAGCAAAGGAAAAACCTGAAGTAAAGGAATTTGTTGAGTTTTATCTTAAAAACGCTTCAAAAATTACAAAGCAAGTAGGCGGAGTTCCTCTTCCAACAAAAGCCTATGAAATGGCTCTTGAGAGATTCAAAAAGATGCAGACAGGAACAGTCTTTGGTGGAGAACCTGAAGTTGGGCTTACAGTTGAAGAGCTCCTCAAGAGAGAGACAAAACACTAACTAAGGAGATAAATTAGAATTGTTTTCCAGTGTAACCTATAAGAAATTTTTAGACAAACTAATGCTGGCGGTGTTTTTCACCGCCGGCTTTATTACAATTTTTATAACCGTAGGAATAGTCTATGTGCTTTTATCTGATTCTATTGAATTCTTTAAAGAGGTTTCAATAAAAGAATTTCTCACTGAAAAAGAATGGACACCTGTTTTTGCCACTAAAAAATTCGGAATTTGGCCCCTTGTATCAGGAACCTTTCTAATTGCAGGAATTGCTATGGTAGTGTCTGTTCCCTTGGGTTTACTTATATCAATATATTTAAGTGAATATGCCTCTGTGAGGGTTAGAGAGTTTGCTAAACCCATCATAGAGTTTCTTGAGGCAATTCCTACAGTGGTCTTTGGTTATTTTACACTACTGTTTGTTACTCCCTTTTTACAGAAAATTGTTCCCAATTTAGATGGTTTCAACTCTTTAGCACCAGGAATTGTTCTTGGTTTCATGATACTTCCCTACACAGCCTCTATGGCTGAGGACGCAATGAAAGGAGTACCTCAAAGAATTAGAGAGGCTTCTTATTCTTTAGGTGCAACAAAATTAAGAACTGCTTTAAAAATTGTTTTACCTGCAGCTGTTTCTGGAGTTGTAGCTGGATTTATATTAGGAGCTTCCAGGGCTATTGGTGAAACAATGGTTGTTGCTATTGCTGCTGGAATGTATCCTAATCTTACCTTAGACCCACGAGAGCCTGTTCAAACAATGACAGGCTATATAGTTCAAGTAGCCTTGGGTGATTTACCTTTCGGTTCCATTGAGTATTTGTCAATTTTTGCTGTTGGTTTAGCTTTATTTTTAATAGCTTTTATTTTCAATTCCATTGCACTTTGGCTTAGATCAAGAATAAGAGAGGTTTATTAGAGATGAGTAGAAAAATTAATTCAAGACCTGATATTGTATTTCCTATCGTTGGATTTTTAGCTTTTCTTATGGTGATTTCTTTTCTGTTTACTTTAATAATTAATTTATTTATTGATGGCATTGAGAAAATTAAGGATACTTCTTTTTATACATCTTTTCCTTCAAGATTTCC
Organism: uncultured bacterium; assembly: GCA_937998865.1. Taxonomy (GTDB): domain Bacteria; phylum Nitrospirota; class Thermodesulfovibrionia; order Thermodesulfovibrionales; family Thermodesulfovibrionaceae; genus Thermodesulfovibrio. The sequence continues at coordinate 22,361 of CALLBR010000017.1, read as the reverse complement.
TGATCAAGCCGGAATTCTTTCAGGTTGGGTTGGAACTCTTCTTGTGATGGCAGGAGCTATTTTTTGGTCATTACTGATAGGAATTCCAGCTGGAATTTATCTTGAAGAATACGCAACAAAAAGAGGTTTTATAGGTAAAATTGAGACAATTATTGAACTAAACATAAATAATCTTGCTGCAGTACCTGCTATAATTTATGGATTATTAGCATTGGGTATTTTTGTATATAGATTTAAATTTGGAGAAAGTATCTTAACAGCTGGTTTGACTTTGAGTATTCTCATGTTGCCAGTAATAGTAGTAAATACAAGAGAAGCCATTAGAAGAATCCCCCGTGACATAAGAGAAGGAGCTTACGCCGTAGGTGCAACAAAATGGGATACTGTTAGAGACCACATTTTGCCCTATTCTTTTGGTGGAATACTCACAGGACTAATAATTGCTGCCTCTCGTGCTATAGGAGAGACCGCACCTCTTATAACAATTGGTGCTCTTACCTTTATAGCTTTTTTACCACCTTCTCCTTTTACATCAGATTTTCCCTTTATATCACTGGATAAAGTTTGGGAAGTTTTCATGTCACCCTTCACTGTTCTGCCCATTCAAATATTTAACTGGGTTTCAAGACCGCAGGCAGCCTTTCAGGTTAATGCTGCAGCTGCTGGATTTATACTTCTTATTTTAACAGTCTTAATGAATGCCATAGCATACTATTTAAGGCAAAAAGTAAGGAGAAAATACATATGGTAATTGGTTCTATGATAGAAAGCCTTAAAAATCTTTTTTCATTCTCTGCAGAGAGGGTTTCAGAAATGGGAAAAACTATTCAAAAACCAGAAGGGGAAATAAAACTGGAGGTAAAGGATTTAAATTTCTACTATGGAGATTTTAGAGCTTTAAAAAACATTAATCTTAAAATTCCCACAAAAAAAATAACTGCTCTTATTGGACCAAGCGGATGTGGTAAAACTACTTTACTTAGATGTTTCAACAGAATGCATGATCTCTATCCAGGTTCAAGATATGAAGGAAGCATTATTTTTCATCCTGAGGGTATTAATATAGCAAGTCCAAAAATAGATGTTCTTGATCTTAGAAGAAGAATAGGTATGGTTTTTCAGAGACCTAATCCGTTTCCAAAATCCATTTTTGAAAATGTAGCTTATGGATTAAGAGTAAATGGAGTAAAAGATAAAAAATTAATTCAGGAGAAAGTAGAGTGGGCACTAAGAGCATCAGCCCTTTGGGATGAAGTAAAAGATAGGCTTAATGCCAATGCCTATAGTCTTTCGGGAGGGCAACAGCAACGATTATGTATAGCAAGAGCTATAGCTATAGAACCTGAAATTCTCCTGTTTGATGAGCCTACAAGTGCCTTGGATCCTATATCTACATCAAAAATAGAGGAATTAATTATGGAACTTAAAGATAAATTAACCATAATAATCGTCACCCATAACATGCAACAGGCAGCAAGAGTTTCTGACTGGACAGGTTTCATGTACTTGGGAGAGCTCATTGAGTTTGCAAACACTCAAAAAATATTTACTGTACCCTCCCAAAAACTTACAGAAGACTACATAACAGGCAGATTTGGTTAAGAACGAGTCATTTTAATTTTTTAATGCGGTTTGATAAATATATTGAATATCAATTACAATACGAAGAAGTTTTTTTATTTAAGTTTTTGGATGATTTCTTATTCAGTGGCTTGTCAATAAGGACATCTTAACTGTATAATAACCTAAGGAAAATTAAGGAGGGTTGCATGGTGATATTAGATGAGGAATTAAGAAAATTAAAAGAAAAAATTCTTATACTGGGATGTCTTGTGGAAGAGGGAATAAGAAAGTCTGTCAAAGCTCTCATTGACAGAGACAATGAATTGGCAAAACAGGTTATATCAAGAGACAATCTTATAAATGGTCTTGAAGTGGATATAAATGAAGAATGTATAAGATTAATAGCCCTCAGACAACCTATGGCAAAGGACTTAAGATTTATAACCACAGCAATGAAAATATCCACTGACCTTGAAAGAATGGGTGACTTTGCTGTAAATATCGCTGAAAGATCCATAGAATTAAACCAAGAACCTTTTCTAAAACCTTTCGTAAATATTCCTAAAATGGCTGAAATTACTGAAAGTATGGTGGAAGATGTTATAAATGCTTTTGTGAAAGAAGATGTAGACTTATGCTACGATATTATAAAAAGAGATGATAAAGTAGATGAGCTTCTTAAAAATAATCATAATGAACTTTTTGAGTTAATGATAAAAAATCCTGATATAATTCCTCTTGCTCTTAAAAGAATGTTCATAGCTAAATATCTTGAAAGGATAGCAGATCACGCAACAAATATAGCAGAGATGGTTATTTATATGGTGGAGGGTAAGATGTTAAGAGGTACATTTGTCACAGAAGAGATTCAAAAACTTTGCTTAGAGGATTTCATATCAAGGCAAAAATAAGTTTATCTCATATGTTCCAATACTTATTTTTTCAGCAAGCCCTTCTTTCCATAAGATTTCTGTAATTTTTAGTTTCTCTTCCTTCGACACTATAATAATTAATTTATTACCCTCTTCTATAAGATTTTTCCATTTATTAATTCTTTCATTGTCAATTTCTCTTTCTATCAATATGTCCATGTATCCAATTGTTATTCCGTAACTTTTTATTTTCAAATCAGGAGGAGGTGATGCAAGAGGTTCTAAATCTTGCTTTATCTTGCTTAGTCTTTGTCTAATTTGATGAATTAGTAATTCTTTAAGAGGCTTTTCTAAGCTCATTTTTTCCTCAGTTTCTTGATATCAATTATTTTTTCTTTATCCTTCTCCTGAGAGTTAGCTGTGGTGTTATCTTCTATTTGTTCTAATTTTTTTAAGACTGGTACTGTAAGTTGAATTCTTAGATCAGGAGAAAAAACTCCAGCAATAAAATCAATGGGTATATAGCATTTTTCTGGTGAATTTCCAAAAAATAAAGTAGCATGAAGTGCATTTTCATCCCAAGTAAAATTCATTTTACTATTGAAAACCAGGATTAATCCTCGCTCCTTTTCTTGGGGTAAGAAACCTCTTTTTCCTATAACAACATTTTCATTGTAATCAACAATTATAAATACTCTTCCCGCAAGATTTAAGATTTCAAAAAAGGTATGCTTCTTTAGCTCATTAAGTCTTTTTATTAATTCTTGAGAAATTTCTATCATTTTTACTCCTATGGAGCAGTAAGCCTAAACCAATAATTATCATAATACTACATAAAACTTGGCCCATTGTAAATATACCTAGAATATAACCTATCTGAGGATCTGGTTCTCTGAAAAACTCTATGATGAAACGAAAGATGCCATAGAGAATTAAGAATATAGAGGAGATAATCCCTGAATTACTAAATTTGTCTTTCAAAAACCATAGAATAGTGAATAATAAAACTCCTTCAAAGGCTGCTTCATAAAGTTGACTAGGATGCCTTGGGAAGGGTCCACCTTCAGGAAAAACCATTGCCCAGGGTACATTTGTTACTTTTCCATAAAGTTCCCCATTGATGAAATTACCTATTCTGCCTAATCCAAGACCTATGGGTGCAGATATAACAAGCATGTCAGTAAGGGTAAAAAAATCAAATTTTTTTATTTTTGAAAAAATCCAGGCTGAGACAATTACTCCAAGAAGGCCGCCGTGAAAAGACATGCCACCATGCCAAATGGCAAAAATTTCAGAAGGATTCTCCAGATAATAGGATAAATTATAAAAAACTACATAACCCAGTCTTGCTCCAATTAGAAGTCCTAAAATCAAGTAAAAATACAGATTTTCAAGGAAATCCTTCTCAACCCTCAATCTTTTTCTTTTCATTTCCTTCTTTACTATTAAATAAGAAGAAATAAAACCAATAAGATACATCAAGCCATACCAGCGAATTGAGAGAGGACCAATTTTAACTATCTCTGGGCTAATGTTTGGATAAGGTAACATTCCTCACTCCTTTTGAAGCATAATATATTTTATCACAATGTTATTATTGATATAATTAAAAATATGAAGATTTTTTTTCTTATTTGATATTTCTGCAATATTCTTGAGCTCTCTTTATAATTATCTACTATTTCATACTCTTGCAGAGCTCTACAGCATAATCATGGGCTCTATGATTTTTATTATTGTTTTAATTTTAGAAGATAAAAGGGAGCAGGGATATTTAAATTTCCTTGGTATTTCCTATTTGTTTATTGCTATCATTGACATAATTCATACACTCTCTTATAAAGGTATGAACATCCTTCAAGGCTTTGATGCAAATATTCCCACTTAACTATGGATATGGGCAAGGTATTTAGAGAGTTTCAGTTTTCTTTTTGCCACGCTTTTAACTTTATAAGGCATATTTTTAAGCTAATCTCTTTTTTCTTTATCTATAAATCTATAGTAAAGACAGCCTTGAAAGATACTTTTAATTTACTCTGGAAAAAATAAAAGAGAGTGAAGAAAATCTCAAAAATGCTTACCTAAAGCTCAATACTTATACAGAAGTACTTGATCTAATTTTCTTAGTTTTATACAGAACAGGAAAAATTATGGGCATAAAATCGAAAAGGGGCAGAAAAGTTAGGCTATACAAAGGAGGAATTGGGTATGTGTCCAGAGTGTTATGAGAAGAGGAAAAAAAGAGATTGAAAAGAAAAATAATTTTTAGATTTTCTCTCCCACATAAAGATAAACAGCACCGAAACTTAATGAATAAATCTTTAGGTTTTTAAATCCGCAATTTTGTAAAAGCTTAGAGAATTCCTCGGGTTTAAAAAATTTCTCTATAGAAGAGCCCAGATATTCATAAGCAGACCGACAAGAGAGAAAAGAAGCGAAAAGGGGCACAATCTTTTTTAAATAGAGCAAATAAGGTTTCTTCAAAAAGCCCTTGGGCAGAGCGAACTCAAGTATGATTATTTTTCCCTTATCCTTTATAACTCGATGAATCTCTCTCAGAGCTATTTCTGTTGCATGCATGTTTCTAATACCAAAGGCACAGGTAACTGCATCAAAAATTTTTTCTCTGAAAGGAAGCTCATATGCGGAAGCACAGAGGGGAAAAAAGTTTTTTTGAATCTTGCCCTTTGCAATTTTGAGCATCTCAAAACTTATGTCAACTCCTATTACTTTCGATCCTTTATTTAAGAGTTCTTTAGCTGAATCTCCTGTACCCACAGCAAGGTCTAAGACAAATTGAGAGCCATCTTTTAAAGCTTCTTTTGCCATTTTTTTTCTCCAATGGATATCCTGCCCAAAAGAGAGTAATCTATTTAGAAGATCATATCGCAAAACGATTTTGTCAAACATTGATTTAATTTGTTGAGTTTCCTTCATATCCAACGAATTATATTATATTGTGACATAATAAATTATGTACTTACAAAGATTTGACCCTTGGAAAAATAAACTCTGTAGTTGTCCTCCCAAATATTCACTTAATCCCTATACAGGCTGTGCCCATGCATGCATATACTGTTATGCATCCTCTTACATAAAGGATTTTTTTAAATGTCGCCAAAAACCAAGACTTCTTGAAGTTCTTAGGAGAGAGATAAGAAATATTCCAAAGGGAAGTCTTATATCTCTTTGCAATACCTCAGATCCCTATCAACCTATGGAAAGAAAAGAAGCCATCACGAGAGAGTGTTTGAAAATTTTTGCAAAAGAGTCCATGAAGGTATTAATAATCACCAAAAGTGACATAGTTTGCAGAGATATAGATTTACTTAAAAATATGCCTTCAGTTGTGACAATTACAATCACAACTCTTAAATATTACCGAAAGCTTGAACCTTTTGCGCCAAGTCCCTTCGAAAGATTCAAAGCTTTAGAAAGGTTAAATAAAGAGAGCATACGCACAGCCCTAAGGTTTGATCCAATAATTCCTAAAATAAATGAAGACGAGGCTCTGGAGATACTGTCTTTAGCTAAGTCTGCTGGAGTGTCCCATGTCACTGTAAGTACCTTTAAGCCAAGATCAGATAGCTGGAAGAGACTAAAGGAGAGATTCCCTGAAAGGGTCTCTGTACTTGAGGATTTGTATCTAAGAAGAGGGAAAAGGATAGGAAATTCAATTTACTTAGAAGACCAAGAGAGGGAAAGAATAATCTTCGCTGTTAGGGAGATTTGCCTTTCATTAAATTTAACCTTTTCCACTTGTAGAGAAAAACTCTCAAGCTATAATACTTCTAAAAGTTGTGATGGAAGTCATTTAATAGAGGGTGGACAGCCTATAAGTCCACCCTCTTTAGAGGAATCATAAAGATTCTTTAGCTGTTAGTCTTATTACTTCCTTTATATGTTTGTCTATAATCTCTGGAAGGAAGGGAATATCAAGATTTAGGAATCCGCTTGTAATTAGGCTAGTTGCCTCGTCTTTAGTCATACCTCTGGACATTAGATACTCTACCTGTTCCTCTGAGATCGGTCCGATAGATGCTTCATGAGATAGATCGGCTTTATCAGCTCCATAGGAAATAAGTTGTGGTATGGCATATATGGATGCTTTCTTTGAAAATATTATACCTCTGCAGTCAAGTCTTCCCATACAGTATTCATGCGTTTTTGCTATGAGATCACCCCTTGAATATATAACGCTTTCATGGTCTGCTATAGTTCTTGCCAGGGATTCACCTTTTGTATCCTTACCTTCAAAAATAATTTTAGAGCCGAGATCAATTCGAGAGTCTTTAAGTCCGTATATAACAGTGTTGAATCTTGCTGAAGCTCTATCTCCTTTTAGATAAACCACAGGGCTTGACTGTATTGATTTTACAGGTTTAAGTAAAGCATAGTTGTTTACATAAACACCATCTTCTTCAACTACTACTGCTGTTCTTGGTCTCACATAAAAGTTTTCTGCCCAATTGTGAATCATGGTGAAAAATAGTTTTCCACCTTTTTTAACATAAAATTCTGATATACCAAGATGAATTCCTGTAGCATCAGATTTAGAGAGAGTACAACCTGTAATTACATGAAGCTCTGCTCCTTCTTCAACTATTATTATGTTGTGCACATTCTGACTTATGTATCCCTCTGCAATCATAAGACAAGTCTGAAGGGGATAATCAAGCTTTTGACCTGGAAGAATTCTTATAAAATATCCATGGGTAGGATTCAAAGCAACTTGTGAAGTGTATTTGTCTGTGTCAGGTTGTACTATCTTCCAAAAGTAATCTTCAAGCCAATCGTAGGTTTCGACAGCCTCGTTTGTGCTCATTAGCTCTACTTTTCCTTCGTAGATTTTGCTTAACTTCCTATAAACAACAGAATGATCCATTTGAACATAGGAGCCAGATCTCTCTTTTTCTTCCACATCAACTCCCGCCATTAAAGCTGCTTCTTTTGCAAGTTCTGGTAAGAGTTCAAGGCTTTCAATCTTGCCTCTTTCAATGAATTTTTGAAATTGGTTTAAATCTATATCCTCTCCATAGACAGCTGGTTTATTAATTGCTTTTTTTGCTCTTTCTTGAATCTCCTTTATGTATTTTTTGCTTACTGGCATGTGACACACCTCCCGTAACCATTTTTCTTTATCTCTGAGAGAATATCTCTTGGATTTCCTCTACACTGAAGTCTACCATTTAAAAGTATATAGCCCTTATCTGCGTTTATATAATCAAGAATATAACCCGTGTGAGTGATAATTATAGCACTATTTTTAGGGTCTTTAATTCTCCTACTTCTACCAAGAAGAAGGTTGGTCATCTCTCCAATCAAGACTATATTTTCAAGATCTACGCCTGATTCAGGTTCATCAATAAAAAGAAGCTCTGGTTTTTGTATTAGCAATTGTAATAATTCTGCTCTTTTTACTTCACCACCTGAAAAACCATCATTTATGTCCCTGTCTAAATGGTTTAGAAGGTTAAGTTTTTTGGCATATTCAATAATTTCCTCTTCTTTGCTTCCGTTGCCAAGTATTTGTAGAAGTTTTTTAAGGCTTACACCTCTTACAACTGGCGGTCTTTGAAAAGATATGCCCATCCCAAGTTTAGCTCTCTCTGAGACATCCATATGGGTTACATCTATTCCTTTAAAAATTATGCTACCTTTTTCTACCTTGTATCTTGGAAATCCCATCAAGGTCATTATGAAAGTTGTTTTTCCAGCTCCGTTAGGTCCAAAGAGCACAGCAATTTCACCATAATTAAGTGAAAAATCAATGCCTTTAAGAACTTTTCTACCTTCCACAGATACATGGAGGTTTTTAATTCTTAACATCTCTTTCATTTTATCCCCTCCAAGATTTTTTAATTGTTGTATCATAATTGCCTCCTTTTATATTACATCTTGGATCAGGCTTATCTTGCCTTCCATAATGAATTATGCTATGGGCTATGCATCCACCCCTACATTTTTCATGATAATCACATATCTTATTATGGCATATATTACCAAAGTAAGTTTTAAAAATTTGAAGTCTACGAGAGGACAAAATTTCTGATAATGAACTTTCAAAAAAATCTCCAATTTTATACTCTTTATATTTTGCCAGTAGATAACAGGGATATACAGAGCCATCAGGCATAATGGTTATTTTTTCACTGCCAGCAGGACAGCGATAATTTGAAGTAGCTCCTATAAATCCTTTACAAAAAACGGGCTCAACTTGAGGAAAGGACCTCTTGAGAGATTCTATTTTAGCCATAAACTCATAAAATGCCATAGAATTTCTTATTTCATCACCATTTATGACATCTTTATAAATTAAATAATAATTGATTCTGTTGTTTTTGGTGAAATTTAATAGATTTTCATCTGGAGGCAACGAAGGGTTTAGCACACTTTTTATCCAGAGTTTGTATTTCTTTACTATTTCCAGTAAATCCTCCTTAGGTAAGTTATTAATTGAAACTCCTACCTTTACTCGTTCATTGTTGAAGTCTTTAAGAAAAATTTCAAGCTCCTTTAGAAGGGTTCCGTTTGTACTTATTGTAACTTTAATATTTTTTTCTAAAGCTTTTTCAACTAATTGATTTAAATTTTCATAAAGAAAGGGCTCTCCACCTAAGATATCTAGATTTTGTATTCTGTTTTTATGCAAAAGAAGGACAAACTCTTCAATTTTATTCTCTGCTAATTCATTATATTCAAGTCCTCTGCTGAAGCAGAATTCGCAGTTTTGATTGCATCTTAATGTGGGGAAAAATTGAACATATTCAATCATTTTTCATAATCTCTTCCAAAGCATATTTTATATCACTAGAGACTGTAGGATTTTTCAATATTTCACCGGGCTCATTGTAGCCAAGATAGGACAAGGTTTTATGATCTTTTACATCAATAGTCCTTAAGAAGGCTTTGAGAGTTGCCTCAGCACAGGTAACACCAACCTCTCCTCTTTTCATGCCACCTACAAGGAGGATTAGAGCTTTTCTCTTTGTATCCTTTTGCTTAGTTTTATGAAGAACATACTTTTCATACCAAAGACACTGACATCGGTCAATTAGCATTTTTAATTGAGCTGGCACACTAAAAAAAAAGATGGGAGAAGAAATAATTAATCTATGAGAATCCTTAAGAAGGGGATAAATTTCGTCCATATCATCACTGATAATGCATTGACCTGTCTGTTTACATCCATCGCAGGAAGTACATCCTGAAATATTCAAATTAGAAGGATTAATAATTTTTATCTCATGAAGATTTGAGTCAATATGATTTAATGCTTCTTTTAGAAGAAGCTCTGAGTTTCCTTTTCTTGGAGAACCATGTATGGCTAAAATTTTCATGTGAGACAAAAAGCTCCCTCACAATGAGGGAGCTTTAGGTTTAATCAATTTTTTTATACATCTTTTTTGGTGAACCACAAACAGGACATTTATCTGGAGGCTCACCTTCTACTGTGTGACCACATACTTGGCAGACATAGTAATCAGTATCAAGTTTTTTATCAATATTTTCAAGGGCTTTTTTGAAAAGCTCCGCATGTACCTTTTCCACTTCATTAGCATAATAAAAGCTTCTTTTTGCCTGAGCTTGTCCTTCTGCTTCAGCATCTTGAAGCATTGGTGGATACATGCTTTCAAATTCGTAAGTCTCACCCTTTATTGCTGCTTCTAAGTTTTCCTTGGTGCTTTTTATTTCTCCTGCTGCTTTAAGATGATTCATGGCATGAATCGTTTCTGCCTCGGCAGCTGCTTTGAAAAGTTTTGCTATTCCAGGATAACCTTCTTCCTCGGCTTTTTTAGCAAAAGCTAAGTATTTCCTATTTGCCTGAGACTCACCTGCAAAAGCTTCCATTAAATTTTTAAGAGTTTTCTCCATTCTTACACCTCCTTTTTTGCATGATATTCTTTTAAAGCCTTGCCAAAGGCTATGCCAAATTCATAGCATTTGTCTAAATCCTCCTCTGAAGGTTTATATAAAACTCTAATACCTGGTTCTAAGACTTCAAGTTTCATAACCTTGCCAATTTCTAAGATTTCCTTTACTGCCTCTCCTGACCAACCATAGCTTCCAAAGGCAGAAAATAGTCTGTTCTTCAATCTAAGTCCTTTAATATAAGTAAGAAAATCAGCTACTGAGGGGAATATACCATTATTTAAAGTGGGTGAACCTACAATCAAGCCTCTGTATTTCCATGCTTCTTTAACAGCTACACTTTTTGGTGTTGCTCTAAGTTTAAATATCTTAACAGGCACTCCTTCATCTTCAAGACCTTTAGCAATTGGATATACCATCTGTTCTGTGCTGTGCCACATGGTATCATAAACAATTACTGCACCAAGCTGAGCTTTTGCATCAACCATTTCACTATAGAGATTTAAAACCTTATCAATATGAGAACGCCATATTATTCCATGATCTGGTGCGATAATTTCAATTTCAATTCCGGATTTTTTAATCTCTTCAATTTTTGCCTTTATCACATTTCCATAGGGCATGAGAATATTAGCATAATAGTCAACAACAGCATCTTCTAACTGAGCTACAGAATAACAGTTTACAAATTCGTCATCAAATCTTTCCGCTGTAGCTAAATGCTGCCCAAAGGCGTCTTGGCTAATAAGAACTTTATCCTCTTTAAGGTAAGTAAACATTGAATCAGGCCAATGCATCATGGGAGTTTCAATAAAATAGAGAGTTCTTTTGCCTATTCTTAAGGTATCACCGGTTTTTACTGTTTTTATCTTGTATTTTTCAATATTTATAAACTTCCCAAGAGCTTTTTTTGCCTTTACAGTCATATAAAGGGTAGCCTCAGGAATTATTGTCAATATTTGTTCCAATCCACCAGCATGGTCATTTTCTATGTGATTAATAACAACATTCTTTATTTTTTTAGGTTCAATTATTCTTGAAATATTCTCTATGGAGATGTGAACAAAGTCATTATGGACTGCGTCAACAAGGGTTGGTTCATCATCAATGATAAGGTAGTTGTTATAGGTTGTGCCATTGGGAGTTTCATATCCATGAAAATCCCTTACAGCCCAATCAATAGCTCCTACCCAGTAAATACCATTTTTAAGCTCTACTGGCTTCATTATTCCTCCTCAAGAAGGGAACTAAATTTATCAAGATGAATCTCCTCTTCTTCCAAAATCTGCTCAAAAAGTTTTCTTGTTACATAGTCTTCTTCTTTTTCAGCAAGTTTGATAATCTCTTTGTAAAGGGCAACTGCTTCTTCCTCAGCTTTTTTATCAATCTGGAGCATTTCTGTGAGATTTTTGCCTATTGTAATTGGATCTGGTTGCGTTGTAGGAATACCACCATAGAAAGATATTCTCTCTGCGATCTTTTCAGCATGCAACATTTCATTAATAGCAAACTGTTTGAAGAGAGCTCCTACTGATTCTGCTTTAATTCCCTTTGCTAAAACATGTTGCCACATATACTGAATGCTTACCTGAAGCTCTCTTGCAACAGCTTTTTGTAGTTTGCTCATTAACTCATTGCTTATCATGAGACACCTCCCTTTTTGATTTGTTTTTTGATTAATGGTTTTTAGGTTTAAATTCCTTGAGGGAGCCTCTGCTTCCGCAAGAAGGACATTTTTGAGGTTTATGCTTTGCTGTTCTAATTGAACCACATATACTGCACTGATACTCTCTCTGGCCTATCTGTAAATCCTTTTTATCTTTACATTCAGGACATAAGACATGTATTTGAAGATGTGCATTAAGAAGATCAAATCCAAGGAGATTTTTCTCCAAATCAGAAATATCAATATCCTTGTAAATATCAAAAACCTTCTTACATTTTACGCATATGGCGTGATGATGCTCTGAGGGTTCAGGGTCAAAGCGTCTTTTTTCCTGATCAATGTTAATCTCTCTAACTCTTTTTGTTCTTTTTAGAAACTCTAAAACATTGTAAACAGTAGCCACCGACATGGTAGGAAAATCTTTTGAAAGGGCAGCATAAATATCTTCTGCTGATGGATGCTCTTTATTACCATCAAGATATTTAAGAATCGCCAGTCTTTGAGGTGTCCATTTTATTTTGGGTTTCATAAAAATAATTCTAAAATAAAACTCAATACTTTGTCAAAAAAATATGATATAGTCACTATTTTAAAATTTCACAATTATAATAGCGCCCTCTTAAAAAGGCTTCTATTCCTCTCAATCTTCCGTGATTTTAAGCAGTCTTTCTCTATTCCTTCATTGGGAGCATTAAATATCTCTTCTGTCATGGCGAGCAGTCTTCTTGTCTTCTGTCATTGCTAGGAGTCCGTAAGGACTGCGGAGCAATCTCCATGAAACATTTTATGGAAAAAGGTATACAGCGAGATTACTTCTGATGCCTATAAAACCTCGCAAAGACGGAGTCCTTCTCTGATCTATTTCTTCCTCGGAATGACAAGGAAGGGGTTATAGGGAGGCAATAATTGCAAGCACCAAGGAGGTTGGGAAGCAATTAGCCTTTGAGAAGATGCCCTTTGGGCTTCCCTTGAAATCTTTATAGAAAGTATAACAGGCATTTGGAAATAATTGGTTTTTCTTTAAGTCTTAAAAATTTCAGCAATATGATAAAAGGTGTTATAATAATCAGATAGTTCTTAAAAGGGAGGTTTTAATTTATTGGAAGAGACACTTAAAGCCCTCATGCTGGGGATCATACAGGGAATTACGGAATTTCTCCCAATAAGCAGTACTGCCCATTTGGTAATTATACCTTGGATTTTTGGTTGGAGTGGAACTTTAGATTCTCTTAGTTTTGACATTGCTGTTCATTTAGGGACTCTTTTCTCATTGCTTTACTGTTTTTGGAGAGATTGGATTGATATCCTTTTTAAGGATCTAAAAATCCTCTCTTATCTAATAATAGGCTCCATTCCTGCTGGTGTAGCAGGAGTTGCTTTTCATGACTATATTGAGAGTTCATTGAGAAATCCGTTAATTATTGTTTTTACTTTAATTTTTGTAGGAATTCTCATGCTAATTTCAGAGAAAGTGGGTAAAAAAATTAGAAAAAATGTAAAATTAACCGACGCTTTTGTAATAGGAATTGCTCAAGCTATTGCATTAATTCCTGGTGTCTCCCGTTCAGGAATAACAATTACTGCTGGATTATTTAGAGGACTTGACAGAGCCTATGCAGCAAAATTTTCCTTTTTATTGTCTACTCCTGCTATTTTAGGAGCAGGATTTCTTGATTTTTATAAATCCATGAAAATGGGTTTTTCTCAAGATTATAGTCTTTTTTTAATAGGTTTTTTCTCAGCTGCCATTACAGGAGTTGTTGCCATAAAATTTTTACTTAATTTTTTGAAAAAGTATCCTCTCCATCTTTTCATATACTACCGTTGGATTTTAGCAGGAGTGATTTTTTTGTTATATTTTCTTAGATACTAATGGCAACAAAAGTATTCTATAGAAAACCTCCTAAAAGGAGAACAAATTTTTCTATTGATGCTTCAAAGAACTATCAAAAAGATAAATTCAAGGCAACTCATATTTTTAAATCAATTTTTTTAGTAGCTCTTGCTGTGTATCTTTCCATAACCCTTTTTTCCTATAACCTATTAGACCCTTCTTTTTTTACCTATACAAAATTGAAACCTAATAATTACGGTGGTATTGTGGGTTCTTATTTATCAGATTTACTACTAAGCCTCTTTGGATTAGCTACCTTTTTGATCCCTCTGGGATTTCTATGGCTTGCTATCAGAGTATTTCGCGGAAGCTCCATTTCCCTTTCTCAAATACCCTTTCTATTGATTTTTCTTTTCTCCTTAGCTGTAATGATGGAGCCTTTAAGAGATGTCATAAAAAGCTATAAAAGACTTCCTGAGGGTTTATCATGGGTTGCCTTTCATTTTTTTAAAAATTATATTTCTTTGGCAGGAACTTACATATTTTTGATTTCAATCGCTTTAGCTTCAGTTATCCTTATAAAACCAAAGATAATCATGAGGAAAAAAGAGTTAATCTATAAGGAATCTCCTTCTCAAGAAGAAATAAAAATTTTAAAGGTTTCAAAAGGAGAGTCTCAAATAAGAAAGGTTGAGGGAGAATCTCAAAAAGAGGAAACTTTAGATATTATCCAGGGAGAAATTTCTAAACCAAAGGCTTCAGATTCAGGAAAGGATGTTTTTAGACTTCCGCCTTTGAGTCTTCTTAAGATGGAGAGAAGTGAGAGCACTCTCTCAAAAGATGAAATAATAGAGTCTGCCCACAGCATAGAGATGAGATTTTCAGAATTTGGAATTCAAGGCACCATTAAGGAAGTACATCCTGGACCTGTAGTAACCATGTATGAATTTGAACCTGCCAGCGGAATAAAACTGAGCAAAATACTTACCTTAAGTGATGATTTAGCATTAGCCCTAAAAGCTCAAAGTATAAGGGTTTATCCCATAGCTGGCAAGTCTACAATTGGAATTGAAGTTCCAAATAAAAAACGCCAAATAGTATGGCTTGGTGAAATAATTGCATCAGAAAAATTTAATAAGAGTTCCTCCTATCTTACTTTATGTTTAGGAAAAGATATATACGGAAATCCTTTTGTGGCTGATTTGGCAAAAATGCCCCACCTTCTGGTAGCTGGAGCAACAGGTTCAGGGAAAAGTGTATGTTTAAATACGATGATACTAAGTATTCTCTTTAAGGCAACACCGCAGGATGTGAAACTCCTCCTTATTGATCCTAAACTCCTTGAGCTTTCCATTTATGAAAATATTCCACATCTTATTGCACCGGTAGTAACAGATCCGAGGGAGGCTTCAGAAGCATTAAAAAAGATAATTGTAGAGATGGAACGAAGATACAAGCTTTTTGCAGCAAAGGGATTCAGAAATATTGAAAGCTTTAATAAAGCAGTTTCTCCTCATGAGAGAATTCCCTATGTAGTGGTTTTTATTGATGAATTTGCAGATTTAATGTTTACAGCGCCTTCTGAAGTAGAGCATGCTGTTACCAGAATTGCTCAAATGGCAAGGGCTGCTGGTATTCATCTTGTTGTTGCCACCCAGCGACCAAGTGTAGATGTAATAACAGGGATAATTAAAGCTAATTTCCCAGCAAGAATTGCTTTTCAGGTCTCCTCTAGGGTTGACTCCCGAACTATTCTTGATTCTCAAGGAGCAGAAAAATTGCTTGGCATGGGAGATATGCTCTTTATGCTATCAGGAGTTAAAATAATAAGAGTTCACGGAGCCTATGTAAGCGAAGATGAGGTTAAGAAAGTAGTAGAATACCTAAGGAATCAGGCTTCACCTGATTATTCCCTCTTTCAATCAATTCAGATACCCTCTGAGAAAAAGGAGAATGAAAATGAAAAAGTCTTTGAAAGAGATGAGCTTTATGAGAGGGTAATAGAATATGCCTCACAGGTGGGAGAGATTTCAATATCTCTTATTCAGAGAAAATTTAAAATAGGATACAACAGAGCTGCAAGAATAATGGATATGCTTGAGGAAGACGGTCTTGTGGGACCCCCTCAAAGTGCTGGAAAGCCAAGGAAATTTTTAGGAAAATTTCAAGATTCATAGGTCAGTAATTATTAAATTTATTATTAAATTTATTTTGAAAATTTCACTAAACTTTTATTTAAATTCTCCGATATAAAAAATTAAGACAGCAGGGTGGAAAGGAGGTGAAGCTGCAAATACTCACCTAAAGCTGTCTGGATGCAGGAGGCATCCGAAGATAAAAAAACATGGAGGTTTAAAGCATGGCACTAAAAATTAATTTTAACGCCGAAGCAGCAGTAACTCACACAGCCCTTTTAAGAAACGAAAGGGCAATGAACAAATCCCTTTTAAGGATTTCAACAGGTAACAGAATTCTCTCTGCAGCTGATGATGCAGCAGGGCTTTTTATCGCAGACCAGCTTTCAGTAGTTGCTGCAGCCCTTCAGCAAGGAAACAGAAACATCCAAACAGGAATAAGTGCTCTGCAAATTGCTGAAACAAATGTGGGTCAGATTTTTGAAAAGTTACAGACAATCTATACAAAAGCCCAGTCTGCAGCCAATGACATTAATGATCCAAATGCCCGTTTAGCCCTTCAGAGAGATATCTCCAATCTTACTGATGCTATTCAAAAGATTGGAACAGACACAGAGTATAATGGAATTAAACTTTTAGATGGAACATTTTCTGACAAAGTAATCCATTACGGAGCAAGGGCAGACCAGACAATTACAGTTGGCATAAGTTCTGTTAAAGCCAATGACTTAGGTTCCTATATGGTTACAGGAAAGTATTCCACAAACTTTGAAGCAGCATCAGCATCTGCAGCAACAGTTAATAATGGCTATACTACATCAACAGGAGCGGTCCAACCTAATTCGAATTTTAGGTGGGATACTGGGGATATTGCAAGGGTTTATGGAATTGATGTCTCATCAGGGTTAAGTTTTGCAGTAGATGCTTATGAAATAGCAAAAAAAATAAACGAATCTAAAGAGTTACAGAACGCTGGAATATCAGCAAGAGCAAAAAATGAAAGTGTAGCAGCAGCAGACTGGACAGATATACAGGTTAGAACAGACCAAAGTGTTTCCATTAGGTTTTATGTAGGTAGTGATAATACGGCAGATATTACAATTACTGTTGGGGCAGGACAGGTTCTTACACTTTCAGGACTTGTAGCTGAGATAAACAGTAAAGCTTCAGCAAACAAAATAGCTATTACAGCAAAAGCAGAAAACAACAAGTTAGTTTTAACAACAGAAGGTCAAACCATTGGATTAGAGGTTTCTGCTTCTGCTGCAGCTAATGGTGGAACAATTTCAGTTAATATGGCTCAATTCTTAGGGTTATCTTCAACAACTGTGAATGTCTCAGCAACAGCATCTGCAGCCGCTGCCTTAGCAACAGGTTCAGCAATTCAGGTAGGCAAACTTGTTATAATGGGAACTGATAAATATAACTATGACTTCACTGGAATTACTGGTTCTAATCAAGGACTTGGTATATCCGATACTTCTGGTAATCCTTCTGGTAATGCAGAATTTAAAAATCTCTATTCTCTCGATGTAAGATCAAATGAGAATGCAGAGCTTGCTTTAGATATTGTTAAAACTGCTCTTCAGAGGGTTGACAAAATCCGTACTCAGATTGGTTCTGTAATTAATAACCTTCAGGCAATATGGGATGGACAGAAAGCCTCCTTTGACAACACAAAAGAGGCAGAAAATGTTATACGAAACACTGACTTTGCTGAAGAGATGAGCAATTTTACAACCTTACAAATTAGAATGCAGGCTGGTGTGGCAATGCTTGCTCAAGCAAATGCCTTACCTCAGCTTGTGCTACAGCTTTTGAGATAATTAAATTCAGCAAAACCCCCTCCTCTTGGAGGGGGTAATTTTAAGAGGGAGTTCATCTCATGAGAATAAACGGCTTAGAAAAGGAATTTATAATTGTTAACCCTTATAGAAAGGCTGAATTAGATATACAACTCCTTCAAGTTACCCAGAAGGATAATATAAGTAAAATGATTGAAAATAAGGATCTTGTGAAAAAAGACCTAAGCAAGGATATTCAAAAACTATCTGTTTCGCAGGAAGAGCTTAATAAATTGATGGAAGAATTAAGGCACAAATTTAACATGCTTGAAAAGTATCTTCAGATAGACATAGACAGAGAGCTTGATATGCCTATTTCAAAGATTATTGATATGAGAACAGAGGAAATAATAAGACAGATTCCACCAGAATGGATGGTGGAGATCTTAAGAAGAATGGAAGAATTAAGGGGAGTTTTTTACTCTAAGGAGGTATAAATGGCTGATCTTTTCATGTCAGGCATAACGGGGGCTCTAGATACAGAATCAATAATAGCCAATCTAATGAAAATAAAGCAACAGCCTCTTCAAGTCTTAAACCAGCAGAAGGCTTTGATTCAGACGAAGGTATCAAGCCTTTCTAATCTTTTTGGCGCCTTAAACGGCTTGAAAACTCTCATTGAAGGTAGTGATATAGATAAAATTTTTTCAACCAAAAAAGCTCTCTCATCAAATAGTAATGTCTTATCAGCAGAAGCAACAAAAAATGCTCCAAATCTTACTATGTCCATCAATGTTATACGACTTTCCCAAACAGAAATGCGGGCCAGCACAAAAGGTCTGTCATCCTTAAAAGAGACTTTTTCATTGTCCGGTACCATGACATTGAGATATTGGAAAGATAGTTCAAACTTTATAACCTATGAGATAAATTATTCAGCAGGACAGACTTTGCAGGATTTTGTAAATAGCATAAATTCTTCTCAAAATGATATTAAAGCTTCAGTCTATTACACGGGTTCTGATTATAGATTGCTTCTTACAGAGGCAGATTCATCTAAATCATCAAAGGAAACAGGAACTAATGATAACGTAATTGAAGTAAATGGTCTTCCTTCCGAGCTTTATGATGAAAACATAGGTGCTCTTGAAACTCTTCAGAATGCCCAGAATGCTGCCATTAAAATAGGAAATTCAACAGCTGAGATAACTTCTCCTTCCAATGTTTTTACAGATTTAATTAGTGGTCTTACTATAAATGTGAAAGAGACAGGTACTGCCACAATAACAATAAAAGAGGATTTTTCGCAGATTGACAGTTTTTTAAATAATTTTGTATCTAACTACAATGGTATAAACTCCATCATAAATCAAATTACTGGAAAAGGTGCTCAGTTTCAAGGAGACAGCACCATTGTAACAATAAAAACTGGGCTTGTTAGACTTCTTAATCCCTTAATTAATGTTGGTTTGGTAAACTATTCTGATAAAGACGGCACTATATCCCTAAATACAGAAGCCCTCAATAATCTAAAAAATTCAAATCCTGAAAAACTAAAGGACATTATTTCAAATTTAAAAAATTCCTATTCTGTTCAACTTAATGGGTGGGCAACTTCTCTTGATACTTACAGGAAAATTGGTGAAAGTCAAATGAGTATCATAAATCAAAAAATAAGTGTTCTTCAAAATTACCTTTCCAGATACGAAGAGAGACTCCGGAAGGAATATGCACAACTTGAAGCTTTTATAAATCAGATGAATCAAATTAGCATGAGACTTCAAGATTTTATGGTATCTTTATCACAAATGACAGGAGGAAAACAGAAATGACATATGTAGATTCATATCTTCAGAGCAAAGTTATTGGAGCTGATGGATTAGAGCTCATAACCATGCTTTATGACAGGGCCCTATTGGCACTTAATATTGCAAAAGACTCTATTTTAAAGGGACTTAATGAGCCAGAAAGAGTAACAAAGAAGGCAAAGGAACTGGGAAAGGCAACAGATATCCTCTATTATCTTAATGATATTTTAGACAAACAAAGAGGTGGAGAGATTGCTGAAAACTTAAGCATAATTTATACAACCTTAGCAAATGAGCTTGTAAGGGCTAATCTATTCAATGATGTGGAAATTATTGAAAAATGCATTAATATACTTAGCAATCTAAAGTCAGCCTGGGAAGATATAAAAAAGCAGGAAAAGGAAGTAAAGAATGAACAAAAAAGAACCTTTGCAGGAGCAATCTAAGGTTAGAAGCCTCCTCATTCAAATAGAAATTGCTTTAAAAGAAGATCGCTTTGAGGAGGCTTTAGCTTTGCTGTCAGGAATTAAACCAGAAGAATTTAATTCCTTAAGCAAGGAAGAGCTACAGGCTGTGGGGAATCTTATTAATTACATACAAGCCCTTGCTGAAGAAAAAAAGGCTCATCTTTCAGAGAAAATTAAAATAGTTCAGACAGGTAAAGAATATTTGTAGTTACCAATAATTTTTAGGAAGTTTTAAATTTCTCAATGCAATTCAATATCATGCTTACTGCTTCAAGAGTATAATTTTTTAGGGTTTCAATGGCTTGAGGTAGTAAATTTATGCCTCTTAACTCCTTCTGATAACATAAGAACAACAATAGATGTTCCAAATGAAGAAAACCGCCTCTAAAGAGTAGATGTAGCATTCCATCATTGACTTTGCTTAAATGAATCCAGCTGTAAATGTTATGTAGATTATCCATAAATTGTTCCGTCTTGTTCATTTTAGAATTTAGCATTGTAAAGGTATAATCTCTAAAGGCTTTAATCTCCTCTTCAAGAATTGATAGTCTATTCTTTATTATGTCTAAGTCTTTAAGGAAATCCTTTGAGAAGTTAGACTTAATTCCTTCTATTTCTTTTGCTTTGTTAAAATTTGAAAGGTTTATCTCCTTTTCTCTAATAGGTAATGTTCCTTTAATTTTAGCGCCATCAGAGGTATTGTAGACTTTAACATCTGGGAAAATTTTGAGAGCGTCTTCTATCCATGTTCTTGCCCAGTTAAGAATAAAGTTTGTATAAACTTTACCTCCAAAGTTTCCTTCAATTTGCATAGTGTTATCTTCAACTTCTTTAAAAAATATGGTATTTTTATCTAATGACACATTACCCTTTGCGTGATGTTTTTTAGGGTCTTTATATCCCATGTCTGTGCCAAAAAGATATATTTTTTTGAAACCTAAATGAAGAGCAAGAGATAATCCTCCATTTACTACAGTTGGATTGCTATACTTTAGTTTTGGATATTTAGCTGGGAAAAGATAGGCTCCTGCATCGTTTTCCTTAAGAAACATCCCTTTTTCATTAAAGAGAGTTGAAACTTCTGGATAAATGGGATTATTGAAAATAGCTGGTATAGATTTCAAGTACTCTTTATCAGCACCTAAAACTAAAGCATCGTAGGTTGTGTCTGTTCTTTCTATTTCCACATGAAAATCAGGTTTTAATCCTTCTCTATAGAGTGTGCCAATGCTACTGCCACAGGAAAATACAACTGCCTTGTCAATATTTTTCTTAAGAAAATCAAAACTATTTTCAAGGGAAGGACCTGCACCAATTATAAAAGCCGTAGCTTCAGAGGAAACCTTTTTGAACTCCATAAAGAGAGGGATTTCTTTCTTAATATTTTCTAAAGTTTGTTCTAAGGACCAAAATTCGTCTTGGAAAAAACCCCAACCAGAAAAAATTTGGCTTACTCTCTTATTGAATTCATCTAAAAAATCCTTATAAAAAGGGTTTTCCATAGGTTTATAAACTGGTAGGATGAAACATATGGCAGTATTTAAAGCAAATTGTATATAATTAGCTACCTCTTTTGCGAGTTCTTCAGGATTTTCCTTAATGAAAATGAATAATGTTTTATTGTTCTTTGAGTAAGTCTCTATGATGCTTTGCCAATCTATGGTATATAGAGAAGCTTTAAGGATCTCTGGATATTGCTCTACTATTATCAAATGTTTAATGTCATATCTTTTTGAAATAATCTCAAGATGATATCCTAATCCTATGCCAAGACAAATTAAAATGCCAAGTTTGTCTCCTTTCTGGATAGGCTTTTTTATGTAATCTACATTTGGCATTTCTCTTGCCTTATTTAAGAATTCATCCCAATGCCTCATGTCCATCATTATGTCTTTGTATTGAGTATTTATATCTGGTATGAAATAAAACTTAAATCCGTATCTTTCGAAATCCTCTATTTGTGCCATAGTTATCTTTTGAGGATCACCATTGTAAATTCTTTTTCCCTCTATTTGTAAATCTATTTTGCCACTTGAGGGATCTATATAAATTCCGCATTCTAAATTTGATTGCCTTTTTGCAACTTCAAGAATTTGAGGAGCTTTTTTTTGGAGATATTGGACATTTCTATTTTTGCGTGCCTCAAGATTTTTTATGATTTGTTGAACATTAACAGACATAAGTTATTCTATCATATTCCAACTTAAAGGAGTGCCTTTTTCTATGTCTTTTCGGGCTTTTTTACCTAAAATTTGCTTTAGATACTTAGGATGGAGTCCATATCCTGGTCTGATGGATCTTATATTTTTCTCTGTAAAAAACTCACCTTTTTTTATGTCTTCAACAGCAAAAAGAGAACG
>CALLBR010000016.1 GCA_937998865.1 uncultured bacterium | reverse complement strand
AATAAAGATAAGCAGACATGTGAAGGTAGTCTTATTGTGTTATTGGCAAGGGGAGGAATTGAGTAGTTGACGTAGAGATAGGAAAGGCATATAGTGACTAAGGAAACTATTGATGGAGTTACTTGGATTTTAAGAGGAATTATATAGGAAATCTAGCGGTGTTGGGCATGTTTATTTTATGGAATAAGGATAGTTTGCTTTAGGTGTAAAGTTTTTAGGCTAATTCTGGAACAGCCTTAGAAGTATTTCAGAGTGTTTACAATATGTTGATTTTTTTTAATTTTTTATGATATTTTTTTGGTAGCCGGTGTGGTGGAACGGCAGACGCGGCGGACTCAAAATCCGCTGGGAGCAATCCCGTGTGGGTTCAAATCCCACCACCGGCATTGAAATCTTCTAAGCGGGGTATAATGGAAGAATTTCTTGAGATAGTAGATAGACAGGGAAGAATCATATCCATTGCACCAAGAAGTATTATACACGGAAATCCTCAAATGTTACACAGGGTTGTCCATATTTTAGTTTTCAATTCAAAAGGTGAATTACTTCTTCAGAAAAGAGCCTCTCATAAAGATGTTGCTCCTGGTAAATGGGATACATCAGTGGGAGGTCACATCATGCCTGGTGAAGATATCCTATCTGCCGCTAAGAGAGAAATATTTGAAGAGTTAGGTATAACAGTGGAATCACTAAATTTTCTCTATACTTATGTTCATTCAAACAACTATGAAAGCGAACTCGTATATACCTATTGGACCATTCATGATGGTCCTTTCAATTTTAATAAAGATGAAATAGAGGAGGTAGTTTTTTGGAAGTTAGAGGATCTTCAAAAAAATATTAATCTTGACATTTTTAGTGATAACTTTAGAGAAGAATTTTCGAAATATGTGAATATATGCGTAAATTTTCCTCTCTGGTTTAATATCAAAAATCCAATCCTTGTTTTAGATAATCCTTTAAAATAGATAATAAAAATAAAATAAGGGGGGATTAATCCCCCTTATTTTATAAAATGTTAAAGTATCTCTAAAGTTGAGAAGAAATAGGGAATTTCATAAGCTGCTGATTGAGCAGAATCAGAGCCATGAACTGCATTTCTCTCTATATTCTCGGCAAAATCTCTTCTTATGGTACCCTCTTCAGCTTGAGCAGGATTGGTTGCTCCCATTATTTTTCTTACTTTTTGGATTGCATTTTCACCTTCTAATACCATTACTACTATTGGTCCTTCTGACATAAAATCCGTAAGAGATTCATAAAAAGGCCTCTCCTTATGAACTATGTAGAATCCCTTTGCTTCATCTTTAGTCATTTTAATTTTTTTAAGAGCAGCTACTCTTAACCCATTCCTTTCAAAACGAGAAATTATCTCTCCAATGAGATTTTTGCTTACTGCATCTGGTTTGATTATTACAAGAGTTTTCTCCATCATATTTTTCCTTCCTCCTTGAGAATTTGTATCATCCCTCTTACCTCCTCCGTAGAGTTTTCAAAAGCCAGGCGTTCTTCCTCTGTTAATTCAAGTTCAATTATTTTCTCAATTCCCTGTTTACCTAAAACAACTGGAACTCCATTAAATACATCTTTTACACCGTATTCACCATCCAGATAAGCTGAGCAGGGCAATATCCTTTTTTCATCGAGAATAATAGCTTTAACCATTTCAAAAGTTGATTGAGCTGGGGCATAATAAGCAGAGCCTGTCTTTAGCAATGCCACTATTTCAGCACCACCTTCTCTTGTTCTGTTTACTAAAGCTTCTATTTTTTCCTTTGAAAGCCACTTTGAAAGAGGTATTCCCTTAACAGTTGTAAATCTCACCAGAGGAACCATGTATAAACCATGTCCTCCTAGAACAAGAGTTTCAATATCTTTGGGTGAGACTCCCAGTTCCAAAGATATGAAAGTTTTAAATCTTGAGGAGTCAAGAATCCCGCCCATGCCAATAACTCTCTGCCTACTGATACCTGCTTTTGCAAGGGTTACATAAGCCATAACATCCATGGGATTTGTAACCACAATATAAAATGCATTTGGACATTGAGGAGCAATTTTATCGACAATTCCCCCTACAATCTCAGCATTAGCCATAAGTAAATCCTTTCTTCTCATTCCTGGCTTTCTTGCAAGTCCTGCTGTAATAACAACCATATCAGCTCCTGCAAGATCTTCCAGATTGTTAGTGCCAAATATACGACTTTTTACTCCCAAAACAGCCGTGTTTTGTAGAATATCAAGTGCTTTGCCCTGTGGCATTCCTTCTACAATATCGAAAAGAATAACATCAGCAATTCCGCTGTTTACAACAAATAGTGCAAGAGTTGCTCCTACATTTCCTGCGCCTACTATAGCAACTTTTTTTCTCATTTTATCTCCTCCTTGATTTTTTCTACATCCTCTAATTTATCTACATTCAATACTTTCACACTTCCATCAATTCTTCTAATAAGACCAGAGAGTACCTTGCCAGGACCGATTTCTATAAAAATCCTAACCCCTCTTGAAATCATATATCTTACACAGTCTTGCCATTTTACCGGGCTATAAAGCTGCTTGATCAAAGCCTCAAGTATTTGAGAGGCTTCAAATCTTTCACTTGCATCTATGTTACTTACAATAGGAATTTTTGCGTTATTAAAAGCGAAATCCTTGAGGTATTCAGCAAATTTGTCAGAAGCCTCTTTCATGAGTTTACAATGAGAAGGAATACTTACAGATAAAGGAACAACCTTTTTAGCACCCCTTTCTTTTGCAAGCTCTCCTGCCTTCAAAACTCCTTCTTTTTCTCCTGAGATGACTATTTGACCTGGACAATTTAAATTTGCAAGATCTACGTAAAAATTTCCTATGCTATCACAAATCTGTTTTAAAGTTTCCTCATCTAAGCCTAATATAGCAAACATACTTCCTCTGCCTTCAGGTTGAGCACTCTGCATTAATTCCCCTCTTTTTCTTACTATCTTTAGGGCATCCTTAAAGGAAAAAACTTCTGCTGCTAAGCAAGCTGTATATTCACCTAAGGAATGCCCTGCTACATAATTAGTAATTAATCCCATCTTTTGAACTTCTCTCAATAAAGCATAGGATACTGTTAGTATGGCTGGTTGTGTATTCTCTGTTTTATTTAGTTCTGATTCTGGTCCCTCAAAACATAATTTTGCCAGGTCAAACCCCAAAATCTCCCTTGCCTCATTAAATAGATCTTTTGAAACTTCATATAAACTTTTCCCCATGCCCACATATTGGGAACCTTGTCCAGGGAAAACAAAAGCTATCATTGCCCTGCTCCTTCCTTTAACTTTTTTATCATCAACGGAATAATCACCTTTAAGTCACCTACTATGCCATAGGTAGCAACATTGAAAATAGGTGCATTAGGATCTTTATTTATTGCCACAATAATCTCACTGGACTGCATTCCTACGAGATGTTGAACTGCTCCAGAAATACCACAGGCAATATATAGCCTTGGACATACTGTTTTGCCAGTCTGACCTACTTGATGAGAATAGGGTATCCATCCTTCATCCACAGCAGCTCGAGATGCTCCCACTGTACCACCTAAAAGAGAGGCAAGCTCCCAAAGCATTTTAAATCCTTCAGCTGACCCAAGTCCTCTACCACCAGAAACAATTACCTTGGCATCTTGAAGATTAACCTTACAGAAAGAGGTGTCTTCTACTCTATCAAGAATCTTGACTCTTTTCTTCACGGAAAGCGGAGGAATATTTATTATCTCTCCCCTTTTGTCAGCTATATATTCACCTCTTTTCATGACTCTGGGTCTTACTGTAGCAATCTGAGGTCGGCTAGTAGGAGAGATTATGGTTGCCATAATATTACCACCAAAGGCAGGACGAATTTGAAGTAAATTGCCTGTTTCCTTGTCTATCTCCAGTCCAGTGCAATCAGCTGTCAAACCAACTCTAAGTCTTGCAGCGACTCTGGGTATGAAAGATCTACCAATTGCTGTGGCACCAGCAAGAAGTATTTCTGGTTTATACTGTTCAATTAGGCTCACAAGAGTTTTTGCATAGAGTTCATCATCTAAGGCTGCATAATCTTGAGAATTCACATAATAAACTTTATCTGCTCCCCATTTTATTAATTCTTCTACTTCTTCAGAGGGTCCGAATAAGACAGCACAAAGTTCACTATTTAACTCTTGTGCAAGTCTTTTACCGACTCCAAGAAGCTCAAAAGCAACAGAAGCTATCTTACCTCGGGATTGTTCTGCAAATATCCATACTCCTTTGAAATCTTTTGACTTTTCTGCGTCTCTTTCTCTCTCATCGATTATAGCCCTTTCAGGGCAAGACTCAATACAGGCACCACAGAGACTACAGGCTTCAGTAATAAATGCCTTTTCATCCTTAATGATTATAGCTGCAAAGGGACAAACATTAATACAATTTCTACAACCTGTACACTTTTCTGTGTCTATTCTTATAAGCATCCTAACCTCCTTAACTCCCTTATAAGACTATCCACTTGCTCTTCTGGACTTCCCTCAAGCATTCTTCTTTCGCCTCTTGGTGGCGGAGCAAATATGTTTTTTACCATTGTAGGAGACCCCTTTAAACCAATTTTATCCTCTTCTGCTTCAATATCATCTGCATTCCATCTTGGAATATTTGCCTTTTTAGCTGCCATTTTACCCCTTATGGAGGGAGGCCTTGGTATGTTCAGCTCTTTGACAACTGTGATCAAAGCTGGCAAGGTAAGGGCAATTTTCTCATAACAATCATCCATCAATCTTTCAATTACAATTTCTGCATCACTAACATTTTCAATCTTTCTTACATAAGAAACATGGGGAATATCTAAAAATTCCGCCATTTCTGGACCCACCTGGGCGGTATCTCCATCAATAGCTTGTTTGCCACAAATGATCAAGTCAAAACCAATTTTTGAAGCTGCTCTTGAAAGGGTATATGCAGTGGCCCATGTATCAGCTCCTGCAAATCTTCTGTCTGTGAGCAACACAGCATCATCAACTCCCATAGATATAGCTTCTCTAAGAACCTCTTCAGCTTGAGGTGGTCCCATTGTTATAGTTGTAACCTTACCACCCACCTTTTCTCGTATTTGAAGAGCTGCCTCGATAGCATGAAGATCATAGGGATTCATAATACTGGGAACTCCCTCTCTTATGAGTGTGTTTGTCTTGGGATCAATTCTTACCTCTGTAACATCTGGAACTTGCTTTACGCAAACAATAATTCTCATTTTCTCCCCCAGAAAAAAATGAAATTCAAAAAATAAATTATACCTAAATTATGTAAGAGGTATCAAATCATTCATGAATTAACTTAGAGCCTATTGAAAAGAATACTTTAGCCTATTACAATTGCCTGTATGATAAATGTTCTATGGAAATCCTTTAGTTTTTAAGGACAAATTTTATGGGAAGTATGGCTCTGCTAGTAATGGGATTACCATCTTTCATGGCTGGTAAAAATTTAGATTTCTTTACTGCTTCTATTGCAGACTCGGTAAACCCATAGGGAGCTGATTCAACAATCTCAATATCAACAAGTTCACCCTTTTCATTTATAGTAAGCTTAAGAACAACCTTTCCTTCTTTCCCCAGCCTTCTTGCCATAGGAGGATATATAGGTGTCTCCCTTTGTAGAAATTTAGGTCCATTTATACTACCAAAAGTGGAATCAATTATTCCTTCACCCCCTTCTGAAGAAGGAACCAAATTTTTTGTAATTCTATCATTACCTATTTGAAACTCATGAGAATGCATAACTTCAGATATATTAGCCCTCTTATCAGAGTTTTCCCTTTGATACTGGATTAATTTTTCACTTTCCTGAGCCGAAGAAAAGGGGAGAAAATTTCTTACATTTTTTTCCGCCTTTTTTAAAGGTACATAAATATTTGTAGATACTTTATTTTCTGAAAAAAGAAAAACTTCTATGTGACTGATCTCCTTTTTATTTTTAATCATGACGAAAGCAACGGTAAAAAGCATAGTATGAAACACAACAGAAAGTGCTAAACATGGAATTATTATATTTCTCTTAGAGCCTACCATAAACCTAAAAAAATAAAGCCATGAAAGCATTGAGCCTTCATGGCTTGAAATCTATCCTTCAGGATAGACAAATAAATTTTAAAGAACTTTCATCTAAAAGGTCAACTCATTAGAAAAAGCCATATTTGGAAGGTTATCCTTTTCCCTCTTAATAAAAGAATTTTATCAATCTATCGGCAAAGTTATTCCTCTATGCTATAATATTTTTCATGGCTCATAAAAGAGGATATTTTGGAGAGTATGGTGGCCAATTTGTCCCCGAAACCTTAATGCCTGCCTTAGAAGAATTAGAAAAAGCCTTCTTTTTGGCAAAAAAAGATAAAAACTTTATGTTAGAATTTGAATCTCTTCTAAAAGACTACGTTGGAAGACCTACTCCTCTTTATTTTGCAAAAAGACTTACAGAGTATCTGGGCGGAGGAAAGATATATCTAAAAAGAGAGGATCTTGCCCATACAGGAGCCCATAAAATAAATAATGCCCTTGGTCAAGCCTTGTTAACCAAAAGAATAATGAAAAAAGATAGAATTATCGCTGAAACTGGTGCAGGTCAGCATGGAGTTGCAACAGCCACAGGAGCTGCTTTGGTAGGAATTTCTTGTGATATCTATATGGGAGAGGAAGATATAAGAAGGCAAGCTTTAAATGTCTTTCGTATGAATCTTCTGGGAGCAAAAGTCATACCCGTTAATACAGGCTCAAAAACTCTAAAAGATGCCATTAATGAGGCATTACGAGATTGGACAACAAATGTGAAAAATACTCACTATGTTATGGGCACTGTTTTTGGTCCTCATCCATATCCATCTTTGGTGAGATTTTTTCAACAAATAATTGGAAAAGAGACAAAAAAACAAATACTTTCAAAAGAAGGTAGACTACCTGACCTTTTAATAGCCTGCGTTGGTGGAGGAAGCAATTCAATTGGGCTTTTTAGTGAATTTATTAATGATAAAAGTGTCCAAATGATAGGAGTAGAGGCTGGTGGTAAGGGGATAGAAAGCGGACTCCATGCAGCAAGATTTGCTGGAGGTGCTAAGGGAATTTTTCAGGGATGCTTAAGTTATGTCCTGGAGAATGAAGATGGCAATATTCTTCCAACCCACTCTGTTTCAGCAGGTCTTGATTATGCCTCTGTAGGTCCAGAGCATGCTTTTCTAAGAGACATAGGAAGAGTAAAATACACCTATGCTACGGATGATGAGGCATTACAAGCTTTTGAGTTACTAAGCAGACTTGAAGGAATAATCCCAGCTCTTGAATCAGCTCATGCCGTAGCTGAGGCAATAAAATTAGCACCTACCTTGTCAAAGGAGTCAATAATTGTTGTAAACCTATCCGGCAGAGGCGACAAAGACGTGCAAGAAGTAGCAAGAATAAAAGGAATAGAGAGTTTAAAATGAAAAGGGGTTTTCAAATAAAAGAAACCTTGGATAAACTTTTAAAAGAAGGTAAAAAAGCTTTTATTCCTTATATCATGGCTGGAGATCCAAATCTTGAGGAAACAGCAAAAAGGCTTCAAATACTACAAAAAGCTGGTGCTGATATTATTGAGTTGGGAGTTCCCTTTACTGATCCCCTTGCTGATGGTCCCACCATTCAGAGGGCTGCAGAGAGAGCATTAAAAAGTAGCACTACCTTAAGGAAAATTCTGCAATTTCTCAGAGAATGTAGAATAAGTACCCCCCTTGTCCTTATGACCTATCTAAATCCTGTTTACTGCTTTGGTTTGGAGAATTTTTTTAAAGCAGCCCAAGAAGCAGGAGTTGGAGGAGTTATATTTCCTGATTTAACCGTGGAAGAATCCAAACCATATAGAGAATATGCTAAAAAATATAAAATTGATACGATTTTTCTTGTAGCACCCACTTCAACACCCTTAAGAGTTAAAAAAATTGTTCAAGCCTCTACAGGTTTCGTGTATTATGTTTCAATCACGGGGATAACAGGTTCTCATCTTAGGCTTGATAAAGATTTCAAAAATCATATAAAGCTTGTCAAAAGTTTTGGAAAACCTATTTGCATTGGCTTTGGAATTAGCAAGCCAGAAGAAGCAAAATATGTAGTACAATATTCTGATGGAGTAATTGTGGGCAGTGCAATTGTTAAAGCTTTCCACGAAAACCCTCATAATGCTTATAATCTCATAAAATCTTTAAGAGAGGCAATTTAATGGCATGGTTTAAAAGAAAAGAGCCTAAAATAGAAAAAAAAGTAAAAATTCCTGAAGGATTGTGGGTAAAATGTGAAAATTGTAAGGAAATAATTTATCGTAAGGAATTGGAAAAAAATTTTAAAGTCTGCCCTAAATGTAATTATCATTTTAGAATATCTGCCAGAGAGCGGATCAATTTACTTACTGACAACGGAACTTTTATAGAACTTGATCCTGAACTTACGAGCCCAGATCCCTTGGGTTTTAAGGATACTATTTCATATGCAGAGAGAATTCAAGAAAATGAGAAAAAGTCTGGCATGAAAGAAGCAGCTCTTTATGGAGATGCAAAAATCAATGGTAAGGAAGTAGTAATTGCAGTACTTGATTTTTCCTTTATGGGTGGAAGTATGGGCACAGTGGTAGGAGAGAAAATTACAAGAGCTGCTGAAAGAGCCTGGGAAAGAAAAGTACCTCTCATAATAATTTCCTCCTCTGGTGGCGCAAGAATGCAGGAAGGTATGTTTTCGCTTATGCAAATGGCAAAAACTTCTCAAGCTATCGGAAGACTTAAAAAGGAAGGCATTTTATATATCTCTATACTTACTGATCCTACTTTTGGTGGAGTTACTGCCTCCTTTGCCATGCTGGGAGACATAATAATTGCTGAACCTCGAAGTCTTATAGGCTTTGCAGGACCAAGAGTTATTCAAGAAACAATAAAACAGCAATTGCCAGAAGGATTTCAAAGAGCTGAATTTCTCTTAGAACATGGAATGGTTGATTTAGTCATTGACAGAAAGGAACTAAAAAACACAATTTCTAAGATTATTGATATATTGTTCTCTTCTTATCAGTACTCTTCTGAAACAGACGAAAAGAAATGAAATATGATGAATTATTAAATGAGTTATACAGCAAAAGGTCAAAGGGGATAAAATTAGGGCTTCAAAGAGTCCAATCATTATTTAATAAATTAGGAAATCCTCAGAGAAATTTTAAATCTATCCATATAGCTGGAACAAATGGTAAGGGTTCTGTATCTAAAATTATCTACAATTTACTTAAAATCCATGGATTTAGTGTAGGATTATTTACATCTCCTCATTTAACAAGATTTACAGAAAGAATTGTTGTAAATGATAATGAGATTTCAGAAGAAATTGTTACAAAACTCATTGAACTTATTAAACCTTATGATGAAGATCTTACCTTTTTTGAATATGTAACAGCCATTGCATTCCTTTATTTTAAAGAAATGAAAATCGATTATGCAGTAGTGGAAACAGGAATGGGAGGAAGACTTGATGCTACAAATATAATAGAACCCGAAATTTCAGTCATAACCAGTATTGGCTTTGATCATCAGCAATTCTTGGGCAATACTTTATCAGCAATTGCAGGAGAAAAAGCTGGCATAATAAAAAAAGACACTCCTGTAGTGTCCTCATCTCAAGAGGTAGAAGCTGAAGAGGTAATCTACAGAAGAGCAAAAAGTTTAAATTCTAATTTATTTGTTTATGGCAAAGATTTTTTCAGCAAGAATAGAAACATAGATTTAGAAGGAGTTTGTTTTGATTTTTATCCCTCTCCTCTACATTCTCCTTTAGAAAAACTTAGACTTTCTTTAATAGGATTACATCAGATAGAAAATGCCTCAGTAGCATTGAAAACTTTCATGACCCTTTATCCTCAATGGCAAGAATCCCTGGTAAGGAAAGCATTGGAAAACATCAAAATGCCTGGAAGGCTTGAAATATTTAATAAAGAACCCTTAGTAATTTTTGACATAGGACACAATCCTTCAGCAATAAAAGCTTTGGTAAAATCTCTTAAAATTCTCACTCAAAAAAAACCTGTGGTTGTCCTTGGTATAATGCAAGACAAGGACATTCTTGGAGTCTTGAAAGAATTTGAAAAATATGCAAGGAAGATAATTTTTACTGTACCTAATTATGAGAGAGCTCTTAAATACGAGGAATTATTAAAGAGAATTAATGGAGTCTCTTTAGAAATTCAATTTTTATCTGATTGTTTTGAAGCCTTCAAAAAGGCTCTCTCTTTATGCAATGAAAATAATGATCTTTTTCTTCTTTGCACTGGATCCTCCTATTTAGTGGGAGAACTTAAAGAAGCTCTGGGAGAAAAATCCTCTTTAAGAAAAATGGGTGAACTTTTATGATATTTTTCATAGCCTTTCTAATTCTATGTGTACCTGTCCTTTCAGAGGCAGTACAAATAAATGCCGATACCTTAGAGAGTTTAGAGAGAGAAAAGACCTACATAGCTTATGGAAATGTAATTATAATAGGAGAGACCTTCAAACTTTCAGCTCTCACTGCCACCTATTACGAAGACAAAGGTGAAATTTATGCTAAAGGGAAAATCCATTTTGAAGATGAGGAAATAGAAGCCTGGGCAGAGGAAGGTAAAGTTAATGTGGAAAAGAAAACAGGCTTCCTTAAAAAGGCTACCATCCATATTAAAAAACAAGATATTTGGATAACTGCTGAAGAAATAGAGAGACTCAGTGAAATAAAATATAAAGCTAAAGAAGCCACTTTTTCTACCTGTGAACCTGAAAAAGACACATCTCAACCTTGGTGTTTTACAGGCCAGGTTGTTGATCTTGTGGTAGATGATACTCTCACTTCTAAAATGACAACCTTTAGGGTAAAAAACATTCCTATAGCTTTCTCTCCCATATTTTGGGGTCCTGCGGGTAATACCAAAAAATCAGGTTTTCTCCCTCTTAAAATTGGTAACTCCAATACAAAAGGTTTTCAACTTAGCTCTGCTTATTATCTTGTCATTGACAGTAATAAAGATACCACTTTTTTTCTTGATTACTTTTCAAAAACAGGTATTGGTAAGGGAATTGAATACAGATATTTAGACTTTGATACTAAAGGAATGTGGTATGGATATCAGATAAATGACAGAGTTACAAATAAAAATTATCAAGAATTAAGAGGCATACATTTACAAAAATTCAAGGGACTGGATCTTTTAATAGATGTGAACTATGTGAATAAGAAGGATTTTTATAGAGAATATGCTGATATAAGATCTTACAACTCAACTTATCTTTTTAAAGATTTTTCAAAAGATTTACAGGCAAAGTATGATAGATTTATTCAATCATCAGTAGAAATATCAACCTTAGCAGTGGGGGGTAGATTTTATCTCCTAAGCCAAGGATGGAAAGACTTAAAATACGATGGAATGAGCCCGCCTGTTAAAGTAGAACTTGGCTATACGGTCTATCCCTATAGATTAGGTCCATTTAACATAAATATTAATGCAAATATGGCAGAATACTACAAAGAGGAGGGACTTAAAGGGCAGAGATTTGAGTTTTATCCTCAGCTTACTCATTCTATGGGAGATGCTATTAAATTTAAACAAACTTTGAGTGGGAACATAATTTTTTATAACATTGAAAATACTGAACCCTACCATGATGTTTCTCACAGGGAGATGCTCAGATACAATGCAAAAGCTTTTATGAGGCTTTTCAAGAAAGCTGATAATTTTTATCAGATAATTGAACCTTTTGTAGAAACCCTTTTCATTGCAGTAAATGGAAAACCGCCCTTTTTTAAAGAATCGGAACTCATTGATGATACTGCATTAATTAAAACAGGATTATACAGTAAAATCAAGCTTAGGGATATGTATTTTGAGGGACGATTAGTACAAATCTATGACTTTAGGGCTAAAAATGAATGGAACAAACTATACCCAATTTTAATCGAAGCAAAAGCCAACATCTGGAAATTTAGCTTTGGTTTTGATACTTATCCAAACACTAAGGAAAAAAGATTGGAAAAATTAAATAGTTGGCTAATTTTCTCGCCTGATGAAAATACCTCTCTTTCAATAAGTCAGAGATATACAAGACAAGATACAATAACTCCCTCTTATCTATGGTCACCCACCTTAAGGGGACAATATGACTCTCAAGATAAGGAGTCCTCTGTGAAAACTTATTCCATGAGTGTTTTCAAAAAACTCTCTGAAAAATGGTCTTTCAATTTTAATATAAACTATAATGGAAAGGGTGCTGGATTAAGAGATAGTTCTTTTAATATAAGATACGCAGAAAAATGTTGGGCTACTAACATAAACATATCCAGAAAACCTATTTTTAGAGAAGGTAGAGAAACTTCTGAATTCAATATGCTTGTAATTTTTGAACTTAAAGGACTAGGAGCTTTTAAAATTTTTTAAAAATGAATAAAGTTATAGTTTTAGATAAACCAAAGGGACTTACAAGTCAACAAACCATTACAAAAGTAAAAAATTTCTTAAAGATTAAGAAGATTGGACACGCAGGTACCCTTGACCCTATGGCTACTGGAGTTTTACTTATTTGTACAAATGAAGCTACAAAAATTACTCCCTTTCTTATGGAGCTTGAAAAGGAATATGTCTTTAAGGCAAGATTTGGAGTTTCCACTGACACCTATGATGCAGAAGGTAAAGTTACAAAAATAGTTGAAGATTTTGATTTGAAAAGAGAGGAATTGGAGAAAATTTTAACAGAGTTCAAGGGAGAAATTATGCAAATACCACCCCTTTACTCAGCAATAAAATTTCAAGGCAAGCCCCTCTATGAACTTGCACGAAAAGGGATTACAGTGGAAAGAAAGCCAAAAAAGGTAATTATTCATTCAATTACCATAGAAAGCTTTAAAATGCCCTTTGTTTCATTCCGAGTAGTTTGCAGTAAAGGCACCTATGTACGATCTCTCTGCAACGATATAGGTGAAAAACTTGGAATTGGTGCTCACATAGTGGAGTTAAAGAGAACAAGGATTGGAAAGTTTAAAATTGAAGGCTCTCTTTCACTGGAAGATTTTTTAAATCTTCCAAAAGAAAAAATAAATGAAAACTGTGGTATTTTTTCAATTGATGAAGCCCTATACTTTATACCATCTATAAGGATTCAGGACGCTTTGATCCGCCCCTTTCTTAATGGTAATTCTATTAAACCTTCGGGTATTGTTCCTGCTGGCTGGGTTAAAGTAAAAGATAAGAGTGACAAAATATTAGGAATAGGCTTTGGAAATGGAACAATAATAAAACCTGAGAGAATAATATGGGAGGATATCCACAAAAGTTCATAAAGTAATTACTAAAGGAGGAGAATATGATACCAAGATACACAAGAAAAGAAATGGGTCAAATATGGAGCATGGAAAACAAATTCAGAAAATGGCTCCAAGTAGAAATAGCTGTTTGTGAAGCTTGGGCAGAGCTTGGGAAGATTCCTCAGGAGGCATTGAAAGAAATAAAAGAAAAAGCTGACTTCCATATCCAAAGAATTGATGAAATTGAAGCTACAGTAAAACATGATGTAATAGCCTTTTTAACTGCAGTGGCAGAGAAAGTAGGTCCCTCTTCTCGATATATTCATATGGGACTTACCTCTTCCGATGTAGTAGATACAGCCTTAGCTCTTCAAATAAGAGAAGCCTCAGAACTAATAATGAAGGATTTAGAAGAGATGAAATCTTTGCTCAAAGAGAAAGCCATTCAATACAAAGAAACAATATGTATGGGGCGTAGTCATGGTGTTCATGCAGAGCCTACATCCTTTGGATTAAGATTTGCATTATGGTATGAAGAAACAAGGAGAAACATAGAAAGACTAAAATCAGCAATAGATAGAATTTCTGTAGGTAAAATCTCAGGAGCCGTAGGAACATTTTCAAATCTTCCACCTCAGATTGAAGAGATTGCTCTAAAAAAACTGAATCTAAAACCAGAACCTGTAGCTACTCAGGTTGTGCAACGTGACAGACATGCTGAATTTTTGAGTGTTTTAGCCTTAATTGGAGCAATGATAGAGAAAATTGCTATTGAAATAAGGCATCTCCAGAGAACAGAAGTTTTAGAAGCAGAAGAGCCCTTCACAGAAGGTCAAAAAGGTTCCTCTGCCATGCCTCACAAAAGAAATCCTGTAGGATGTGAAAACTTAAGCGGGCTTGCAAGACTACTTCGCAGTAATGCCTTTGCATCCTTTGAAAATATTGCTCTTTGGCATGACAGAGACATCTCTCATTCCTCAGTGGAAAGAGTAATAATACCTGATAGTTGCATTCTCGTAGATTACATGCTTAATAGACTTTATAACATCCTTAAAGATTTAAGAGTCTATCCTGACAGAATGCTTAGAAACATTGAACTTAGCTATGGACTATACAACTCTCAAAGAGTACTTCTAGCCTTAGTAGAAAAAGGGCTTACTCGTGAAGAAGCTTATAAAATAGTTCAATCTAAAGCAATGGAAAGTTGGGGAGAGAAAAAACCCTTTATGGAACTTTTGCTCAAGGATGAAACTGTAAAAAAATATCTCAGTGATGATGAAATTAAGAGCATTTTTGAGCTAAACTATTACACAAGAAACATTGACTACATTTACAAAAGAGTTTTTGAATAAAAATTAAAACTTAACAGGGGGTTCTTATGAGCAGAGACATCACCAAGATTAGAAATGTAGCAATAGTAGCCCATGCAGGTGCAGGCAACACCAAGCTTGCAGAACAAATACTTTTTAAAACAGGGCAAATTGACAGAGTAACTACTGGAGAGACAACAGGTAAAGTAATCGACTATGAACCAGAGGAACTTGCAAGAAATATGACACTTAGTTGTAAAGTAGCCTATTGTGATTACAAAGATTACAGAATAAATATTATAGATACACCTGGTTTTGTGAACTTCCTGGAGGATACAAAAAATGCTCTTAGAGTCTGTGATGGAGCAATTGTAATCGTCAGTGCCCTTTCTGGAGTAAAAGCAGAGACTGAAAGAATATGGAAATACTGTGATGACTATGACCTTCCAAGAGTTGTTTTTGTAAACAAACTTGACAAAGAAAATTCCTCCTTTGATAGAGCAGTAGCAGAAATTGAGAAAGTTTTTGGGCAGGAAGCAATTCCTCTTACTCTGCCAATTGGAGAGGGACCTAGCCTTAAGGGAGTCGTAGACCTCATCTCCCTTAAAGCCTATGAACAGGATGGCAAATCGATAAAAGAATCATCCATTCCCTCTGAATTAATGGAAAGAGTAGAAGAATACAGGAAAAAATTTGTTGAAAAAATTGCAGAACTTGATGATAGCCTTCTTGAAAAATATCTTGAAGGCGGAGAATTAACAGAGGAAGAATTAAGAAAAGGCTTACATGATGCTTCCCTTGCAAGGAGATTCATCCCTGTATTGGCAGGATCAGCACTTCTTGGAGTTGGTGTGGAAGCCTTATTAGATAGCCTTATCTTAACCCTTCCTGATCCTAAAGAAAGGGCAAATATATATCCTATCAAAGGTATCAACCCTAAAGATGGAAGCGAAGTTAAAAGACAACCTTCAGAGGGAGAGCCTCTTTCAGCCTATGTTTTCAAAACTACCATTGACCCCTTTGCTGGAAAAATCTCTTATATAAGAATTTTCTCAGGAGTTCTCAAAGCTGACTCTAATGTGCTTAATCCAAACACAGGAACAAAAGAGAGAATTGGTCAAATTTATTACATACTTGGCAAATCTCAAACACCTTGTCAGAAAGCAGGACCCGGTGAAATTGTAGCAACCGTTAAGCTAAAAGACACTCTTACAGGTCATACTCTTTGTGATGAGAATAACCCTATTCAGCTTCCAGAAGTAAGATTTTCTGAGCCTATCATCTCCTATGCAATTGCGCCGAAAACAAGAGGTGATGAGGAAAAAGTAAGTGCTGGGCTACATAAGTTACTGGAGGAAGATCCCACTTTAAAATTCTCAAGAGATGAAGAATCAAAAGACATGATCCTTAGCGGAATGGGTCAGGTTCACATAGAAGTTGCCCTTGAAAAACTTAAGAGAAAATTTGGAGTAGAAGTGAATCTTATGGCACCAAAAGTTCCTTACAGAGAGACAATAAGGGCCTCTGCCTCTGCTCAGGGTAAATACAAAAAACAGTCTGGAGGAAGAGGACAGTATGGTGACTGCTGGATTCAGATAGAGCCCTTACCAAGAGGAGAAGGCTATCAATTTGTGGACAAAATAGTGGGTGGTGTAATTCCCCAACAATACCGTCCTGCTGTTGAAAAAGGAATACTTGAGACAATGAAAGAGGGTATCTTAGCATACTATCCTATCATTGATATAAAAGTAACTCTTTACGATGGTTCTTATCATCCAGTAGATTCCTCTGAGATGGCTTTCAAAATAGCTGGTGCTTTAGCTTTAAAGAAAGCTTTTATGGAAGCAAAACCTGTGTTACTTGAACCAATTATGAAGGCTGAAATAATTGTGCCTGATGAAACCTTGGGAACA
This sequence comes from uncultured bacterium, assembly GCA_937998865.1. Lineage (GTDB taxonomy): Bacteria > Nitrospirota > Thermodesulfovibrionia > Thermodesulfovibrionales > Thermodesulfovibrionaceae > Thermodesulfovibrio. Next base: position 26,073 of record CALLBR010000016.1, on the reverse strand, counting down.
ATAATTGGAGATCTTAATGCCAGAAGAGGAAAGGTTCAAGGAGTTGAACCACAAGCAGGAGGAAATCAGAAAATTATAGCGCTTGTTCCCATGGCAGAGATGCTTACTTACGCTAACCAACTTCACAGCATGACATCAGGAAGAGGCATCTATTCTATGGAGTTCTCACATTATGAAGAAGTCCCCTCTCATATAGCACAAAAGATAATTGAGCAAAGACAGAAAGAAAGACAAGCAAAGGCAGAGGAGTGATGAAAAAACCCTGGGCAGGAAGATTTAAGGAAAAGACAGCTAAAACTTTGGAAGAATTCTCTCAATCTATATCTTTTGATAAAAGGCTATGGCAGGAAGACATAGAAGGTAGTATTGCCCACGCAAAAATGCTTCATAAGCAAGGAATTATCAATAAAAAGGAATTGGAAAAGATTTTAAAGGGGCTTAGTGAAATTGAAAGAGAAATAAAGAATGGTAAATTTCAGTTTAAGGAAGAGCTTGAAGACATCCACATGAACATTGAAAAAGCTCTTATTGAAAAAGTTGGACAAGCAGGGGCAAAACTACATACAGCCCGATCAAGAAATGATCAAGTAGTAACAGATCTTCGGCTTTATCTAAGAAAAAAAGTTAAAGAAATCATAGAAAAAATCAGAAAGCTTCAAAAAACTCTCCTTTCTCTGGCTGAAAAACATATCAATACAATCATGCCCGGGTATACTCATATGCAAAAAGCTCAGCCAGTGCTTTTGAGTCATCACCTTCTTGCCTATGCCTGGATGTTTGAAAGGGACAAACAAAGACTAAAGGAAACATTAAAGAGAATAAATCAATGTCCCTTAGGTTCTGGTGCTTTGGCTGGAAGCAGCCTTCCCATAGACAGAGAGTTTACAGCAAAAGAACTTAATTTTGATATTGTAATTCCTAATAGCATGGATGCTGTCTCAGACAGAGATTTTGTTCTTGATGTTTTGTATTGTGGAGCAGTAATTATGATGCATTTAAGCAGACTTGCCGAAGAATTAATTTTATGGTCTACTGATGAATTTAGTTTCATTCAGCTTCCTGATAGATTCTCCACTGGCTCAAGCATGATGCCTCAGAAAAAAAATCCAGATCCAGCGGAGTTAATAAGAGGAAAAACTGGAAGAGTCTATGGAAATCTTATTTCTCTGCTTACAACAATGAAAGGACTTCCACTGACCTATAACAGAGACATGCAGGAAGACAAAGAGCCAGTCTTTGATACTATTGACACAGTAACCATGAGTCTTAAAATAGTAGATGAAATGCTACCCCTTGTAGAATTTAACAAAGAAAGAATGAATCACCAAGCACAAAGAGGCTATATTACAGCAACAGATCTTGCTGAGTATCTGGTAAGAAAAGAAGTTCCCTTCAGACAAGCTCATGAAATAACAGGCAAAATAGTTCTTTACTGCATTGAAAAAGGTAAAGAGCTTAAAGATTTAACCCTTGAAGAATTCCGAAATTTCTCCCACAAAATTGATGAAGAAGTCTATAGTATATTGACTCCCTTAGGTTCAATTAATGGAAAATCTTCCTATGGAAGCACCTCTAAAGAAAGCGTAAAGGAGCAAATAAGGTTGCTTAGAAAGAGTTTGGAAGAAAAATGAATAGGAAAACTCTGCTTTTGATGTTCATAACTTTCATGTTTCTTACTGCCTGTGGGAAAAAGATGGATCCCACCCTTGAAGACTATCTTCCACCAGAAAGTATTGATAAACTAAATCTCTCGGCAACTTATGACACTATTTTCATTAGTTGGAGTTATCCTGAAAAAGCAAAATCAAAAATTGAAAGTTTCCTTATTGAAAGGGAAACTGAAGAAGAAAAGAAAATCATAGGGTATTACAGCAAAGAGACAAGCTCTTTAGAAGATAAAGATTTTACCTTTGGTAAGACCTATAAATACAGAATTTTTGCCATAAAACCAAAAGGTATTTACAGTAAACCTGTGGAAGCGGAAATTACTCCAGAGAAACTACCCCATGTTGAAAATATTAGCTATAAAATTACCTCGGAAGGAGTCATGCTCTCCTGGGATGCACGAAATTCATTAATTTATCAAATATACAGGTTAAATACCCGGGGTGAAAGAGAAAGAATTGGCTCTACAGATAAAAATTTCTTTTTGGATAAAATTCACTATAATGCCATAAATATTTATAAGGAGGCATCCAAATCAGAAATTCCCTATCTTATCACTACTTATAAGTCGTCTGCTTTAGGATATATGGAAAGCAAAGGTATAGAAATAAGAGTACCTCTAGAAGACTTTATTGTTTCCAAGCCAAAGGAAGTTTTCTTTTCAGTAAATGAACAAGGAGTCTATATTTCATGGAAAGAAGTCCCAGAGAGATGGATAAAGGGTTATAGAATCTATAGAAAAACATGGGATGATAAAGGTTACACTTTTATTGGTGAAACCATGATTCCTCTATTTTTAGATGAAAAGTTAAATATCAACAACATTAAAGGAGATGTTTACTATAAAATAACCTCAGAGGGTCCTTTAAAAGAAAGTGAACCAGAAGAAATTAAATGGGAGGTGAAAATTGAATAGAATACTCCTTGGACATGGAAGTGGCGGTAAACTTATGCATGAGCTAATAAAAAAATATATAGCACCTATTTTTGATCTTCCCTCTTTGATGGACTCTGCCATAGTATCCCTTAATCATTCAGGTAAAGTAGCTATAACAACCGATTCCTACACTGTTTCCCCCATATTTTTCCCTGGTGGAGACATAGGTGACCTTGCTATAAATGGTACTGTAAATGACCTTGCTGTGGTGGGAGCAACACCTCTCTATCTTACGGTAGGTTTTATCTTAGAAGAGGGGTTCCCAATGGAACACTTTGAAAGAGTACTAAACAGCATATCAAAAGCAGCTAAAAAAGCCCATATAAAAATAGTTGCCGGTGATACAAAGGTGGTAGACAAAGGAAAAGGCGATGGAATATTTATAAACACCTCTGGAATAGGAATTGTGCCTGAGGGTATTGAACTTTCTGCACAAAAAATAGAAGTTGGCGATAAAGTTATAATAAGTGGCTCCATTGGAAATCACGGCATTGCTGTTATGAGTGAAAGAAATGGTTTTACCTTTGAACCACCTGTTTTAAGTGACACAAGAGCATTAAATGGTATAATTGCAGAGGTACTTAATAATTTTGCTCCCTATGTAAAAATAATGAGAGATCCAACCCGAGGAGGAGTGGCTACAACTCTAAAGGAACTGGCTTTGGAGGGTAACAAAGACATATTGCTATATGAAAAAGAGATTCCTCTTTTAGACACAGTAAAAGGAGCTTGTGAACTTCTCGGCCTTGACCCACTCTATGTAGCAAATGAAGGAATTTTCATTGCCATTGTTAAGGCAGATATGGCAGAAAATATTGTTGAATTAATGAGAAATCACCCTTTTGGAAAAGAATCTGCTATAATTGGAGAGGTAATTTCTGAAGGAAACAAAGTTTTACTTAAAACGCAAATAGGAGGAACAAGAATAGTAGATATGCTTCCAGGAGAACAACTACCAAGAATATGTTAAAGGAGTTTATTATGAAAAGAGCTTTTTATCTAATGTTTCTCTCTTTCCTAATCTTATCATTAACTCAAATATCCACAGCAGAAGAAGAAAGATTTTTTGTGGATAGGGTCATAGCAGTTGTCAATAAGGAAGTTATAACTTGGAGTGAACTTTACAAATACATGGAGTTCAACCTAAAAGAGGAGGTTAAAAACCTAAATCCTGACGAAAAGTATAATTTTTTAAAAAAACGAGAAGAGGAGTTTTTGGAAAAAATCATTGACACAAAGCTGCAGATTGAAGAAGCTGAAAAATATGGAATCTTTGTAACTGATGATGAGATAAATACTGCTATTGAAGACATTAAGAAAAAATATAATCTTACTAATGAGCAATTTGAAGAAAGTCTTAAAAAGGAAGGATTAACTCTGACAGATTACAAAAAATTAATGAAAGAACAAATAACAATCGGCAGGGCCTTAAATTCCTTAATAAGAAGCAAAATTATTGTTACAGATGAAGAAATTAAAAATTTTATATCTTCACATCCTGAAATCTCCTGTGAAGAAGAGGGATACTATGTAAGTCAAATTTTTGTGAAACATAGAGACAATGAGAATGAAATAAAAAATAGGGTGCAAGAAATTCTAATGAAACTTGTCCAAGGAGAGTCCTTCAGTAAAGTGGCATCCCTCTACAGTGAAGATTTAACTGGAAAAAATGGTGGTTCCTTAGGTTTACTTAAAAAAAAGGAGATTTCTCCAGAATTAAATGAACTATTCTCAAAAATGGAAATTAATCAGATTAGTGAACCAATGATAACATCTAATGGTATATATATTTTTAAACTTGATGGTATCTGCTTTAAGAAAGATTCAGAAGCTCTTAAAAACTATGCAAGAAAGACTCTTGAAGATGCAAAATTCAAAAGAGAATACAAGCTTTGGGTAAGAGGATTAAGACAAAGAGCATACATTGAAATTATGGATTAAAAATGGTTGAAAGACTTCAGAAAATACTTGCCGATTATGGAATTGCCTCGAGAAGACATGCTGAAAAGCTCATACTGGAAGGTAGAGTTACAGTTAATGGACAAATTGCAGTAATTGGACAGAAGGCAGACCCTGAGAAGGATTACATAAAAGTTGATGGGAAGCTTTTAATCAAACCAGAGCCAAAAGTCTACTTTGCCTTTTACAAACCTCGAAAAGTAATTACTTCACTATTAGATCCTCAGGGAAGACCTACTGTGAAGGACTATTTAAAAGGAATAAAATTCAGAGTCTATCCTGTTGGAAGGCTTGATTTCGATTCAGAGGGTTTACTTTTACTTACCAATGACGGAGAACTTGCTTACCGAGTAATGCATCCCAGCTCAAGGATAGAAAAGACTTACTTGGTTAAAGTGGACGGAATTATAAAGGAAGATAAAATAGAAAAATTAAGAAAAGGAGTAAAAATTGATGGCAAGATTGCCGTGCCTGTAAGTGTAAACTTAGTAAAGATACTTAAGGCAAATTCTTGGATCAAAATTACCCTTCATGAAGGAAGAAAGAGACAAATCAGAAAAATGCTGCAAAGAGTTGGACATCCTGTAATAAGACTCATAAGAATAGCCATAGATGGTATAAAATTAGGGAATCTAAAACCTGGACAAATAAGACCTCTGAAGAGAGAAGAAATAGAGGAATTAATAGAAAAAATAAAGCCTCAAAAATAATAAAAAAGGAGGGAAAATGAAAAATTTAGTGAAAGCCTCTTTATTAATTATTACAATCGCGATAGCATTAATTTTTACACCAAAAGACTCCTATTGTAAAGAGCCTTACAAAATTGGTGCAATTTTATCAGTGACAGGTGCTGCTTCTTTTCTTGGTGAACCTGAAAAGAATACTATAATAATGCTGGCAGAACAAATTAATAAAGCTGGAGGCATTAATGGTCATCCCCTTGAAGTCATAGTAGAAGATTCAAAAAGTGACGAAACTCAAGCAGTTCTAGCTGCAAAAAAACTTATTGAAAAAGATAAAGTTTTAGCTATTATAGGACCCTCCACCACAGGAGAATCTATGGCAATAATTCCCATAGTGACTCAAGCAAAAACACCTCTTATTTCAGTAGCTGCTGGTGCCAGTATAACTCAACCTGTTCAGGAAAGATACTGGATTTTCAAAACTGCTCAGTACGATACAAGTGCTGTTGAAGCAATTTACAACCATATGAAAAATAAAGGTATAAAAAAAGTTGGAATAATAACAATAACAACAGCCTTTGGGGACGCAGGAAGAAAAGCTCTCATTGAAATGGCTCCTAAATTTGGTATTACAGTGGTGGCTGATGAAAGATACGGACCAAAAGATACAGATATGACTACCCAATTAGTGAAAATCAAATCTGCAGGAGCTCAGGCGATCATAAATTGGTCAGTAGGACCAGGACAGGTAATAGTTACAAAAAATTGGCATGCTCTCAAATTGGGAATACCTCTTTATCAAAGTCATGGATGGGGAAGCAAGAAAAATCTCGAACTTGCTGGTAAAGCAGCTGAAGGAGTAATTGCTCCCCTTGGAAGACTCGTAGTTTGGGATAAAATTCCTGATAAACATCCTCAAAAACCAATTTTGAAAAAATATGTATCTGACTATGAAGGTAAGTACAGATCAGAACCTGGAACCTTTGGAGGACATGCCTATGATGCCTTCATGATGGTCGTTGAGGCATTGAAAAAGGTTGGACCAGACAAGCAAAAGATAAGAGATTATATTGAGACACATATTAAAAATTGGCCAGGCACAGGAGGTATCTTCAACATGTCCCCGAAGGACCATTGTGGACTTGATATGAAAGCTTTCGAGATGGTCATTGTAAAAAATGGAGATTGGGAAATACTTAAATAGAATATGACACTTTTTCTTCAATTTCTTTTTGCAGGACTGACAACTGGCTCTGTTTATGCTCTCGTAGGTATTGGTTTTAACATAATATATAATTCTACCTCTATAATAAATCTCGCCCAGGGAGAGTTTGTTGTATTAGGTGGATTAATGATGTGGTTTTTTCTGCACTCCCTACAATTACCCTTTAGTGTATCCCTTTGCTTAACTTTACTAACAGCTGCCATAATTGGCTTGATTCAGGAAAGACTAACCATCAAACCACTCCTAAAAAAAGGTGATCTTCTCCTCATGATCATGGTAACCATTGCTTTTTCCATTCTTATTAGAGGGATTTTAATGTTCAAATTTGGTAAAGACCCTTACACTTATGCACCTTTCACTGAGGGAGAACCCATAGAAATCTTTGGAGCAATAATTACACAGCAAACTCTTTGGGTAATTGGAATTACAGCCCTCTGTATAGTTTTGCTCTATCTATTCTTCAATAAAACTATGACTGGTAGGGCAATGAAAGCTTGTTCTCTTGATATGAAGGCAGCAAGATTGATGGGAATAAATGTTTCAAAGGTAGTGATGCTTTCTTTTTTAATAAGTGCTGTAATTGGAGCCATAGGAGGAATTGCTATAACTCCCATATCACTTATGGAATATGACAAGGGTGCAATGCTTTCAGTAAAAGGATTTTGTGCAGCTATTATGGGTGGCTTGGGAAAAAGTAGAGGAGCAGTCGTGGGAGGATTTACTCTTGGAATGCTTGAATCCCTAACAGCAGGCTATATTCATTCTGGTCTTAAAGACGCTATTGCTCTTTTAATTATGCTCTTTATTCTTTTTGTTAAACCAGCTGGAATATTTGGAAAGACTGAAATATTAAGGTTAAGAAAATTTTAGGATGTCTAAAGGCAATGCCATAGGATTGTTTTTCCTCGGAATTTTTGTAATTTTTTTCCCTCAGATTGTCACCGACAATTATATACTTACTGTAGGAATCTTTATAGGGATTAATGCTCTGGTGGCAATGGGATTAAGCATTCTCATGGGGTATGCAGGACAGATATCCTTAGGACAGGCAGGATTCTATGGTCTTGGTGCTTATGTATCTGCTATCTTAAGTTTAAAATTCGGTTTACCTGTTCCTATAAGTGTTTTCATTTCCATACTTACAGCCTCTTTGATTGCTGTAATTCTTGCAATTCCTTCACTGAGATTGAAAGGACATTATCTTGCGGTAGCAACTCTTGGTTTTGGTGAAATAATCCATATAATTCTCAATGAATGGGGACCTGGAGGACCATCAGGTTTTGGAGACATTCCACCTTTTAGTATCTTTGGTTATACCTTAAGATCTACAGTAGAGTATTTTTATCTCATATGGATGTTTATTATTTTAGCCATGACTTTTTCATTAAACCTTATCCATTCCTTAACAGGAAAAGCCTTAAGAGCTATTCATGACAGTGAGTTAGCATCGGTTACTCTCGGGATCAACATAACAAAGCTTAAAATAAAGGTTTTTGTCTTGAGTTCTATTTATGCCTCTTTGGCAGGAGCTTTATATGCCCATTATGTAACCTTTCTTAGTCCCAGTGGATTTTCCCTGTTCTATTCTATTTTGATTCTCATGGTGGTAGTAATAGGAGGAATGACAAACATCTGGGGTGCTATAGCTGGAGCCATAATCATAACTATACTACCTGAAATATTAAGAGGATTCAAAGAAATTGATATTCTAATCTACGGACTTATACTTACATTTTGTCTTCTCTTTATGAGAAAAGGTATAGTTCCCTTATTTATTGAAATATGGGAAAAAAGGATTAAAAAATGATTCTTGAGATAAATAATGTTTCAAAAAGCTTTGGTGGAATAAAAGCTCTTAAAAATATTAATTTCTCTGTGAAGGAAGGAGAAATTCATGCCCTTATAGGTCCTAACGGTGCTGGCAAAACAACTCTTCTTAACATAATTAGCGGAATTGAAAAAATGGACAGCGGTGATATTCGCTTTAAAAACATATCTATCAAGGGTATACCACCCCATAAAAGAGCAGCCCTTGGAATTGCAAGAACCTTTCAGAATCTTGAAATTTTCGGAAATTTAAAAGTTTTTGAAAACATACTTACTGGCTTGTATCTGAAAAATCAAAAAGGTTTTTTAAAATCAGGAATAACACTGAAAGGAATAGATAAAGATTTAATTATACAAAGCTTCTCTATTCTTGAATACGTAAATCTTTTAAACAAGAAAGATGAGTTAGCAAAAAATCTTCCTGTAGGTGAACAAAGACTACTTGAGTTAGGAAGAGCACTTGCCACTGATCCTCACTTAATTTTATTAGACGAGCCAGCTGCGGGACTTAACATGAGAGAGACTAAAAATTTAAGCCAGCTAATTCAGAAAATAAGAGACGAAAAAGCTATTACTATTCTCCTTGTTGAGCACGACATGGAACTTGTAATGGGAATAAGTGATATGATTACAGTTCTTAATTTTGGAGAGGTGATTGCTGAAGGAGAACCACTAATGATACAAAAAAATCCTTCTGTTATATCAGCTTATTTGGGTGAGGATTAGGGAATGCTTAAGATAAAAAATTTAGATGTATACTACGGAAAACTATATACTCTTAAAAAAGTCTCTCTTCATCTTAACAAAGGAGAAATTGTATCTCTCATAGGAAGTAATGGAGCAGGAAAAACCACTCTTCTCAATACAATATCAGGACTTATCAAGCCTGCATCAGGGATAATTGCTTTGGAAGGCAAAGATTTAACCAATCTAACTCCAGAAAAAATTGTGAAGGAAGGAATTGCTCAAGTACCAGAAGGCAGACATGTTTTTAAGACTCTCTCTGTGGAGGAAAACATTCTTTTAGGAGCATATTCAAGATACTCTATGAAGACAAAAAGAGAAATTAAGGAGAGTATCGAAAAAATTTATGAACTCTTTCCAAAATTGAAAGAGAGAAGAAAACAACTTGCAGGAACTCTTTCAGGAGGAGAACAACAAATGCTGGCTATAGGACGAGCTTTAATGTCAAAACCAAAGCTTTTACTCCTTGATGAACCAAGCATGGGCCTTGCACCAAACATTATAAAAGAAGTCTTTAGCTATATTGTTGAGTTAAAGAGAGTATTTGCCCTTACAGTACTTCTTGTGGAACAAAATGCAAAAAATGCTCTTAAAATCTCAGACAGAGGTTATGTTCTTGAAACAGGTAGGATCATTCTTGAAGGCTCTGCAGAGGATTTACTAATGAATAGAGATGTTCAGAGAGCCTATCTTGGAAGAGACCTTGATGCAGAGGTAAGAATTTAAAGGAGGTTTTATATGATTTGGGATAAAGAAAAAGAATGCATGGATAGGGAGGAACTCTCTCAACTTCAGCTTGAAAGACTTCAGTCAACAATTCACAGGGTATACAGAAATGTTCCATTTTATCGTAGAGTATTTGATAAAAATGGAATAGACCCTGATGGTTTTGGCAGTCTTGAAGACATAAGCAAGATTCCCTTTACTACAAAGGCTGATTTAAGGGAAAACTATCCCTATGGCCTCTTTGCTGTTCCTCTGAGGGAAGTAGTAAGAATTCATACATCTTCTGGTACAACTGGCATGCCTATTGTTGTTGGATACACGAAAAATGACTTGAAAATATGGACAGAACTTGTTGCAAGGGTCTTAACCTCAGGTGGTATTACAAAGGATGATGTAATTCAAATAGCTTTTAATTATGGACTTTTTACAGGAGCTTTTGGTTTTCATTATGGTGCAGAAAAAATTGGTGCATCAGTAATTCCTGTTTCCATTGAAAATCCAAAAAAACAGATAAAGATCTTACAGGACTATAAAACCACTGCTTTAATATCAACTCCCTCTTATGCATTGTTAATCGCTAATACATTGATAGAGATGGGTATAAATCCTAATTCCCTTTCTCTTAAATTTGGTCTTTTTGGTGCAGAACCATGGTCAGAAAGAATGCGTCAGGAAATAGAGGAAAAGCTTAAAATAACTGCTACAGATAATTACGGATTAAGCGAAATTATAGGACCAGGGGTAGCAGGAGAATGTCTACATAAGAAAGGACTTCATACACAGGAAGACCATTTTTATTTTGAAATCATAGATCCCCACACACTGGAACCTGTTAAGGAAGGAGAAGTAGGTGAGCTTGTAATTACCACGCTTACAAAAGAAGCTTTTCCTGTTTTGAGATTTAGAACTGGCGACCTAACAAGATTTTTAATGGGTGATTGTCCCTGTGGAAGAACCTTCAGAAGAATTGACAGAATAATGGGTAGAACCGATGACATGATAATTATAAGAGGTTTAAAGATATTTCCCTCTCAAATCGAGGCTATACTTCATGACATTCAAGGAAGACAACCTAATTATCAAATTATTCTTGAAAGACATGGTGGAATTGATCAAATTACAATTATGCTTGAGATCACAGAAGAGATATTTTCTGACATGATGAAAGAACAAACTGAGTTAATAAGTGAAATAAAAGAAAGAATCGCTTCAGAGCTAGGTTTACCTATAAACATAAAACTTGTGGAAAAACGATCCTTTGAAAAAAAGGGAGAGAAAATCAAGAGAGTTATTGACAAAAGATAGAAAGACTACTGAACTTCAAAAATAAAATCCATTTCTATTGGTGAGTCAAGTGGTAGAGAACAAACACCTACAGCTACTCTGCAGTGTTTTCCTCTCTCTCCAAAAATCTTTAATAAAAGCTCCGAAGCGCAATTAAGAACCTTTGGTTGATCTGTAAAATTCTCTGAGGAAGCTATATATCCAGTCATCTTTATGCATCTTTTTACTCTATCAAGACTTCCTAAGGTTTCCTTCACTATTGCTAAGGCATTAAGTACCACCTGAACACTCTCATCAAAAGCTTCTTCTATGGTTATTTCCCTTCCCACCTTACCTTTTTTTATTATTTTACCCTCTCTAAAAGGTAATATGCCGCTTAGAAATAACAAATTACCAACTCTCACAGCAGGCACATATGCTCCCACTGGTTGCACTGACTGAGGCAGATTATATCCCAGTCTTTTTAATCTCTCTTCCATTTCATTAGTTTACCGTGATGATAAAATATTTTAACAATTTCCAAAAATTTTTCAATATTAAAACTTCCCCCTCCTTCTCCGCTACTTTAATTGCAAGGCTTTTTGTAATCACCTGACAATCTCCTATTACTCCTTGCAAGCTTGCTCCTTTCCATCATTACGAGACTGCCTTTTATCCCCTTCTGTCATTGCGAAGCTATAGTAGTGAGTCATGGCAATCCCCTGTTGAGAGGTTTTTTTCCTTACCAATTGAAATAGGGCTTTGTTGAATTTTATGGTCGAATAAATTTATTATTTAAAATGAGACAAAAACAAAAGGAGGACAAAATGGAAATCCCCTTAGGTAAAAAACCAGAGAGTCCACAAGAAAGAGAAATCCTTATCGGAGAGATTATTAAACAAGAGGAAGAAATCTTTCTAAAAAACATTGGTTATCTTCAAAGGTTAATGATTGACAAACTAATAGATAAGGGCTATGTTTTAAGTGACATGGAAATAAATAAGATTTATGAGATCATCATCTCAGAGGAAGAGAAATTTTATCCATCTGTTGATTTGTTAATAAGATTAGAGGACAAGATAATTTTTGCTATAAAATGCACGCCTACCTCAATAGACTCATGGCAGAGATTCATGCTTGCTTTTTGTAGAGTTGTGGAACCTTATCAAATTCCTTTCGCTTTTATTACTAATGGTGAAGAGGGCAGGCTTATTGATATTTTATCCGGTGAAGTAAAAGAAACCTCAGACTTTCCAAAAAAAGAGTTACTCCTTAAGCTTTTGCCATCTATTAATTTTACTCCCTATGATGTAAATAAGCTTCCTAAGGAGAAAAGAATACTTTATGCTTTTGATGCTATAAAATGCTGCCCAACCATATAGTATGAAACCTCTAAGATTAGCTCTCTGTCAGATAAATCCTACAGTTGGTGATATAGAAGGAAATTTGGATAAAATACTTTGCTTTACTGAAAGCGCTATTCAGGAAAAGGCAGAGATAGTTGTATTTCCAGAATTGGCTATAACAGGATATATGCCTGAGGATTTGTTATTTTATCCCTCCTTCATAAGAAGGGCAGAAAATTCCTTAGATAAAATCATTAAAAAAGTAGGAAATTTCATCCTAATTTTAGGTTTGCCCACTAAAGAGGATGATCTTTACAACTCTGCAGCTATTTTAGCAAGGGAAAAGTTAATAGACATTTACCACAAAATCTACATACCAAATTACAGCCTCATAGATGAAGTGCGATATTTTAAGTCAGGTAAAAGAGCGCCTGTATATAACTATGGAGGAATCTTATTCGGACTTAATATTGGTGAAGATATATTCCACTCTACCTTGCCAAGTCTTTTACAGGCTTGCAAGTCTGCTGAATTGATAATTAATATATCAGCCTCCCCTTTCCAAATAGGCAAATTTGATAGAACACTCAAAATGCTATCTATAAGAGCTTATGATCTGGGAGTCTTCATTGCTTATTTAAACACAGTGGGGGGACAAGATGAGAAAGTTTTTGACGGAAGGAGCATGCTTATATCACCATCTGGTGAAATTATTGCATTAGCTAAGGCTTTTGAGGAAGATTTACTCCTTTTGGAGATTGATTTAGAGGAAATAACAAGAGCAAGGATGAGAAAGTCAAAAATAAGATGTGAGGTAAATCTTAAAGATGTAGAAATCATAAATATTCCTATAGAGAGACAAAAGATAAGCAGAAATTTATCATCTTCAACTTCAAGCTTAAAATTTTCCCTTTTAAGCGAAGAAGAAGAGATCTTTAGAGCTCTTGTTTTAGGTTTAAAAGACTATGTGGAAAAAAACGGTTTTAAACATGTATGTCTGGGACTAAGTGGAGGGATTGATTCATCCTTTGTAGCTGTTGTGGCAGTTGAAGCCTTGGGACAGGATAAAGTGACAGGAGTTTTTATGCCTTCCCCTTTTACATCAAAAGAAAGCAGAGAAGATGTTTATAAACTTGTGGACAATCTGGGTATAGAGCTCATAGAGATTTCCATAACTGAAATATTTGAAGAATATCTTCAAAGGCTTTCCAAGGTCTTTAAGAATCTACCTTTTGATGTAACAGAGGAGAATATTCAAAGCAGAATCAGAGGAAACATTTTAATGGCGCTCTCGAATAAATTTGGCTGGCTTGTTCTAACAACTGGTAATAAATCAGAGATGGCAGTAGGATATGCCACTCTTTATGGAGATATGGCAGGTGGCTTTGCTGTAATTAAGGATGTTTATAAGACGCAAGTTTATAAATTAGCCAGATGGGCTTCCAGGGGAAGAATTCCAGAAAGAGTTTTCACAAAGCCTCCTTCAGCAGAACTAAAGCAAAATCAGACTGATCAAGACACTCTTCCACCCTATGATTTGCTTGATGAAATACTTAAAAAACATATTGAAAAATATATGGGTGAGGAGGAAATTGTTAAATATGGATTTGAAAAAGACATAGTGAAGAAAGTTTTAAAAATGGTTAAGAATGCTGAATTTAAAAGAAGACAATCTCCTCCAGGAATAAAAATTTCTTCAGTATCACTTGAAAAAGATTGGAGATTCCCTATTACCAACAAATTCAGTTAACATTCATCCCTCTGATACCTCCTCTTCTATTGCATTCCCTTCTTTGTCATTGAAAAGCCTTCCATTTATTGGACTCCTCTTTCATTGCGAGGACTTATTCCATTGTTATTGCCGAGGACTTATTCCATTGTCATTGCGAGCGAAGCAACAGCGTAGCGAAGCAATCTCGTCTTCCACTTTTTTGGGAAAAAAAGGATAAAAGGGCTTGCTTTGCACCCTTCGGCTGCTTGCAACAGCGGATTGTCACGCACCCTTCGGGTGCTCACAATGACAGATTGCCACAGCTCACTTCGTGAGCCTCGCAATGACAATGAAGAGGTCATTGCGAGCGAAGCAACAGCGTAGCGAAGCAATCTCGTCTTTTTAAACTTTCAAGTAGAAAAGGGGAGAAATGTGATAATTCATCCCATGAAAAGTACCTAAAATTAAGGTTTTTTAAAGATCAGGATTTTTAATTTCAAAAAAGTATGTTAAAATTGATATAAAAAATAGGAGGTGATCATGTTTTTTGAGACATCTTTATTAACTCTGATTGTAATAGTTTTTTTAGCTATTTACATTTTAAGTAGTGCTATCAAGATACTGAAAGAATATGAAAGAGGAGTTGTTTTTAGGCTTGGAAGAGTTATACCTGTAAAAGGACCCGGACTTGTCCTCATTTGGCCTGTAATTGATAAGATGGTTAAAGTTAGCTTAAGAATCGTTACGATGGATGTTCCTGCCCAAGATATAATTACGAAAGATAATGTTTCAGTAAAAGTAAATGCAGTTGTTTACTTTAGACCAATTGATCCCATTAAAGCTGTTACAGCTGTTGAAGATTTTTACTATGCTACAAGCCAAATAGCTCAGACTACCTTAAGAAGCATACTTGGTCAAAGTGAATTACAGGATCTTCTTACAAATCGTGAACAAATAAATGCAGAATTACAACAAGTAATAGACTCTCAAACAGAACCGTGGGGAATTAAAGTTACTGCTGTGGAGGTTAAAAATGTAGATCTTCCTCAAGAAATGCTAAGAGCAATGGCAAGACAAGCTGAAGCAGAGAGAGAAAGAAGAGCAAAAATCATTCATGCTGAGGGAGAACTTCAAGCAGCTGAAAAACTTACAGAAGCCGCAAGAATTATTGCTTCAGAACCAGCAGCTCTTCAACTAAGATATCTCCAAACTTTAAAGGAGATTGCCTCTGAGAAAAATTCCACCATACTCTTCCCCTTACCAATGGATTTAGTATCCCCTTTTTTGGAGAAATTAAAGGTTGATAAAAAATAAAGTAACTTTAAGAGCACTGCTTAGATTAGCTTTTTTAGCAGTGCTCATTGCTTTTTTGGTTTTTTTATCCTATGAATTGGGGATAATTGAATTTTTTTTAAATGACGAAAAATTAAAAAATTTTATTGATTCCTTAGGCCCCTTTGGATTTATGGGATTTATTCTTTTGCAGGCTTTTCAAGTAGTTGCTGCACCTTTACCCGGCGAAGTAACAGGACTTTTGGGAGGCTATCTTTACGGAACCTTTATTGGAACAATACTTTCCACTATAGGACTCACTTTAGGATCTTTACTTGCTTTTATTTTAGGAAGGCTTTTGGGGAGACCCTTTGTGGAAAGAGTAGTTGATCCTACTATTCTGAATAAATTTGATTATCTTTTACATCATAAAGGAGCTTTTTTGGTCTTTTTTCTATTCTTAATTCCTGGTTTTCCTAAGGACTATTTAAGCTACTTTTTAGGATTAAGCAAACTATCTTTAGTAGAATTTGCTGTGATTGCTGGTGTGGGGAGATTGCTTGGCACCATTTTACTTTCTCTTGGTGGGAACTATCTAAGACATCAAGATTACGAAAAATTTTTCAGTCTCATAGGAGTTGCCATATTGATAACACTCATAGTTTGGACTTTTAAAGATAAAATTGAGAGATTTTTAAGAATTTGGCATATTAAAAGGTATAAAAAACAAAAAGGGAAAAAATTATAAAATCTACCATTTAATTAAAGCAGCACCCCAAGTAAGTCCTGCTCCAAAAGCTGCAAGCATTATGTAATCCCCTCTCTTAATCTTCCCTAACTCATATGCTTCATCTAAAGCAATGGGAATTGAAGCAGCAGAGGTGTTTCCATACTTATTAATATTTATCATTACTTTGTCCAGAGGAAGATCTAATCTTTTTGCCATGGCTTGAATAATTCTTATGTTAGCTTGATGAGGCACCAAGAGACTTAGTTGAGATGATTTTATACCACCTTTTTTCAAAGTTGCATCCACCACTTCCTCTAAAGTTTTTACAGCTACTTTAAAAGTCTCATTACCTCGCATTTTTATGTAATTCAATCTCTCCTTTAATACACTTTCATCCACTGGCATTTTAGACCCTCCTGCTGGCATGTGAATAAAATCCCACAATGTTCCATCAGAAAAAATGTCAATGACCTCTATACCTTCCTCTTTATCGGTTGGTTCAAGAATTACTGCACCAGCACCATCAGCTAAAAGTACACATATGCTTCTGTCTGTCCAGTCTGTGAATCTTGAGAGAGTCTCAGCACCTATCACAAGAGCTCTTTTTGATGCACCTGTTTTGATAAATTTCTCCGCCACTGATAAAGCGTAAAGAAAACCTGTACAGGCACCATTAATGTCAAAAGCTACAGCATTTTTTGCACCTAATTTCATTTGAAGAATACAAGCAGCTGAGGGTACAAGCATGTCAGGGGTAACTGTGGCAACCACTATTAAATCAATATCTTCTGCTTTTAATTCTGCTTTTTTTAGGGCGCTTATAGAGGCTTCATAGGCAAGATCGCTCGTTGCCTGCTGTGGTGATGCTATCCTTCTTTCTTTAATGCCTGTTCTTTCTGTTATCCACTCATCAGAGGTATCTACCATCTTTTCAAGATCAAAATTTGTTAGCACCTTCTCAGGAACATAGGAGCCTGTTGCTACTATTCTTGCTCTCATTTATATCCTCCCTTGATTGCAAACTTTGTTGAATGGTTTTGTATATTTCTTTTCTTGCCATTTCAGCAGCAACTTTAATGGCATTTCTTATGGCTTTTGTGGTGGATCTTCCATGACATATGATACTTGTTCCCTTTATACCTAAGAGAAGAGCACCACCATATTCTGAGTAGTCTACTTTTTTTCTGAAACTTTTTATGGCAGGTTTTATCATCATGTAACCAATTCTACCAGTTATAAGTTCAGTAATCTCTCTTTTAAGCATTTTCATTAAGGCTTCAGCAAGTCCCTCTCCTACCTTAAGAACAATATTTCCCACAAAACCATCACATACAACTACATCTGCTAAACCAAAAAATATATCTTTACCCTCAATATTTCCAATAAAATTTAAACTACTATTTTTGAGAATTTTAAATGCTTCTTTTGTCGCCTCATTGCCTTTAGTCTGTTCCTCTCCTATACTTAAGAGGGCTATACGAGGAGATTTAGAGTTAAAAAGAGCTTTGTGGTAAGCATCACCCATGTAAGCAAATTGAACAAGATGTTCGGCTTTACAATCTACATTTGCTCCTGCATCTAATAGGATAAAATAACCTTTTAGATAAGGCATTACTGTTGCTATTGCTGGTCTTTCCACATTTGGAAGTTTTCCTAAAAGAAGAAAACTAAGAGCCATCATGGCTCCAGAATTACCAGCACTTAAAACTGCCTGAGCCTTACCTTCCCTGACCAGTTCTATTGCTTTTCTCATGGATGTATTCCTTCTTCTGATGGCAGAAGAGACATTTTCATCCATGAGAATATGGTCATCAGTGTGAATTATAGAAATCTTACCTTTTAAATTGCCCTTTTCTTGAATAAATTCTCTAATTTTATTTTCATCACCCACAAGGATTATTTCTATTTCATTCTCAGCTGCTACTTCATAAGCGCCAAGAATATTAACCTCAGGAGCAAAATCACCTCCCATTGCATCAACGGCAATCTTTAACATTTTTTAGTTTACTCTTCTACCTCTAAATACTTTCTTCCTCTGTAAGAGCCACAATTAGGGCATACTCGGTGAGGAAGCTTAGGCTCTTTACATTCTGAACAAAAAGCAAGATTGGGAGCACTTGCTTTCCAATTTGCTCTTCTTTTGTCCCTTCTTGAGGGAGTATGACGATGTCTTGGATTAGCCATTTGCCTTCATCCTCCTTAAAAGTGATTGTAATACCGCAAATCTTGGGTCTATTTCTTCTGTTTTACAAGTACATTCCTTTTCGTTTAAATCTATTCCACAGATAGGACATAATCCTTTACAATCTTCTGAGCATAGGGGTTTCATCGGTATATTTAGTAAAATCTGGTCACGAATTATATCCTCAGTGTTAATTAAACCATCTCTGTAAAAATCTACCTCCATTTCATCTCTCTTTAATTCAACCAGCTCTTCTTTATTGAGAATTTCAATAGGATGGTAGGTTATTTCAAATCTTGTCCTTATTGGCATTTTAAAAAAATTTAAACATCTACTGCACTGAAGTTCAATCTCGCCATTTACAATCCCCTTGATGAAAACTTCGCTTCCTTTTTTTTCAACATGCATGACTGCTCTAAAAGGAGTTGTGATAATTAAATCCTCTATATTAGGCGATTCTTCTATTTCAATATTTAATCCTTCTTCTGGGATTTCAAAGACCTCTATTTTCATTTTAAAACCTCAAAAATAAAATTCTCCCGGTTATCGGGAGATTTTTTATTTTAACAAAAACTCATGGAATTTTGTAAGTGTCTAAATTGCCTATAGAGATTTAGAATCTTGAATAAGCAATCACCATAATCCCTGGATATTTAAAACTATCCTCCATTTTATTTTTCAATTTCTTGCAAGTCTTTTACAACCATGGCAACGAGACATAAAGAGATTGCTTTTCATCCTTTGGTTGCTTGCAATGACAGATGGGTGGGTGTCAGTGTGAGGTTGCTTTAGCAGCCGAAGAAATCTCATCCCTACGTCTTTTTAATCCCGACCTTTGCGTGGAGAAAGCATTCTTAACCACTTATGGAGTGTTGATAATAGACACTAAGTTTTACCCCTTGAATTTATTTATAATAAAATAATGTTTTGCTATACGGTAAATGAATTTTTAGGAAAAACATAAAAAGGGAGGTTGGAAAATGAAAAAATTTTTAATTATATTTTGGATCACTTTTTTAGTTCTCTCCATATCAACTCATGAAGTGATGTCCCAACCTCAACCCCAAATCTATGTATCAAAAGACAAGACGCTTCAATATGCAAAACCTAAAAAACCAACTAAGATTAAACTTCATCGTGACAAAAAAGGTGAATACACCTGGGATATAACTGGTGAAAATGTGGAGGATATAATCAAAGTAGATAAACGCCTAAGACAGTATTTTGAGGTCCAATAATGGTAGAAGGCAAACTATACATTGTCTCAACACCAATTGGTAATCTTGAAGATATTACTCTTAGAGCTATAGATACTCTGAAGAAAGTTGACTACATAGCCTGTGAAGACACAGAACATAGTCTAAAACTTTTAAATCATTATGGGATAAAGAAACCCCTTATCAGTTACTGGTCAGAAAAGGAAAAAGTAAGAGCTGAAGAAATAATAAGTAGAATAAAAACAGGCAAAACAGTAGCTTTAATCACTGATGCAGGTACTCCCGGAATTTCTGATCCCGGTTCAGTTGTTATTGCAAGGGCTATTCAGGAAGGTATTGATATAGTACCAATACCAGGGCCAACTGCTCTAATTACTGCCCTGAGTATTTCAGGGCTCAGCACTGAAGAATTTACATTTATTGGTTTCCTTCCTGTTAAACAATCGCATAGAAAGAAAAAACTTCTTGAACTTTGTAAAGAGCAGAGAACAATAGTCTTCTATGAAGCACCTCACAGAATACTGCAGAGTCTTGATGACATGCTTGAAATATTTGGAAATAGAAGAGTTTGCATAGCAAGGGAACTTACAAAAATGTTTGAAGAAGTTCTAAGAGGCAATCTGGAGGATGTCATATTAAAACTTGAAGAGTCAAAAATTGCAGGAGAGTATGTTATAGTAGTTGAAGGTGCATCCAAAGTAAAGAGCAGTTTTGAAGAGGCATTAGAGGAGGTTAGAGACCTTATGAAAAAAGGAAAGGGCAGAAAAGAAGCAGTTAAGATAGTATCGGAACTTTATAATATAAGTAAAAAAGAGCTTTATGAAAAAAGTCTAAAAAGGGAAGAATCAGAATGAAATCAGCCTTTCTAATTAAGACCAATAAAATTGAAATTATTGAGCAACCAATTCCCTCCATAAAGGAAAATGAAGTCCTTCTAAAAGTTAAGGCTGCCTTGACCTGTGGAACAGATTTAAAAGCCTATTTAAGAGGACATCCCCTTGTCCACATGCCAGGACCTTTTGGCCATGAATTATCAGGTGTAATAGAAGAAGTGGGAGAAAATGTAAATGGCTTTAAAAAAGGTGATGCTGTAATGCTAGTTCATACAGCACCTTGTGGAGAATGTCAATACTGTAAAAAAGGACTTTTTAATCTTTGTGAAATTCTCAAAAAAGATATGATGCTTGGAGCTTTTTCTCAATACGTAGCTGTAGGAAGTAGAATAGTAAAGCATAACATGTTTCATAAACCAGAACATATTGATTTTGAAGAAGCTGCTTTCCTGGAGCCTCTTTCATGCATTGTTCATGGTGTTAATACTTTACTTCCTATGAAGTCAGACAAAATTCTTATAATTGGAACAGGACCCGTAGGTTTGCTTTTCCTTCAAGTTTTAAAAAGCTTAGGAATTGAGGTAGCCATAATGGGAAGAAATAAAAATAAACTCAACTTAGCTGAAAGTTTTGGTGCCGACAAAATTTATTATCCTCATGATAATCCTTTAGATTTTACTGATGGTTTAGGCTATGATAAAGTAGTGGAATGTACTGGTCAGAAAGATGTTTGGCTTAAATCTATAAACTTTGTCAGAAAGGGTGGCACAGTTTTACTCTTTGGAGGACTAAAGGCTGGAACAGAAGTATGCTATGATGCCGGAAGACTTCACTATGATGAAATTACCCTTAAAGGAGCTTTTCATTATACACCTGCTGATGTAAAAGAGGCTGTGAAGATAATATCTTCCAAAAAGCTTAAATTAAAAGAATTGATATCGGGTAGATTTTCTCTTTCTGAGTTGTCATTAGCTTTTGAAAAATTATCAAGAGGGGAGGGATTGAAATACTTAATTGAACCATGAGAAAAATAAGTCGTGAACAAATTGTAAATACTGTAAAAAATCTTTATAAAGAAGCAGCAATATCACTTCCTGGAGATGTACAAGAAGCCATAAAGGCGGCATACGAAAAAGAAGAAGGCATCTCTAGGGAAATACTGGGGCAAATAATTGAAAATCAAAAAATTGCCCTGGAGGAAAAAATCCCTCTTTGTCAAGACACAGGAATAGCAGTCCTTTTTGTATATTGGGGGACAGAAGCAATCTATGAAGATGGAGATCTAATGGAAGCCCTAAATGAAGGTGTTAGACTTGCTGTAAAAGAAGGTTATCTCAGAGCAAGTGTAGTAGATGATCCTCTTTTTGAAAGGAAAAACACCAAGGACAATACACCTGCCATAGTTCATTTTGAGTTAACAGCTGGAGACAAGGTAAAAATAGTACTTGCACCAAAAGGTGCTGGAAGTGAAAATATGTCCTCCATTAAAATGTTAAAACCTGCAGAGGGCATTGAGGCAGTAAAAGCCTTTGTTATTGAAACAGTTAAAAAAGCAGGAGGTAACCCTTGTCCTCCTATAATAGTGGGAGTAGGCATAGGAGGAAATTTTGAAAAATCTGCAATTTTAGCAAAAAAGGCTCTTTTAAGGAAAGCAGGCAAACCTAATGAAAATCCTAACTTTGCAAAATTGGAAAGGGAGCTTTTAGAGGAAATAAACTCTCTCCATATAGGCCCCATGGCAGTAGGAGGTAAAACAACAGCGTTGGCTGTGCATATTGAATATGCTCCTTGCCACATTGCATCTTTACCCGTTGCAGTAAACATTCAATGTCATGCTGCGAGACATAAGGAGGTAGAGCTTTGAAAAGGATTAAAATTGAAACACCACTTACTGAGGAAGTAATAAAGGACTTGAAAGTTGGTGACATGGTTTTTATTAATGGCTATGTTTACACAGCAAGAGATGCTGCCCATAAAAGGCTCTTTGAATTAATAAAGATCAATGCTCCTCTCCCCTTTGATCTAAAAGGACAAATTATTTATTATGTAGGCCCTACACCAGCACCCCCTGGTAAAGTCATTGGCTCAGCAGGTCCTACTACCTCCTCACGAATGGACTCTTACGCTCCTTTACTGCTATCTATGGGACTTAAAGGAATGATTGGTAAAGGTCAACGTTCAAAGGAAGTAAAAGAGGCAATAAAGCACTATAAAGCTATTTACTTTCTTGCTACGGGCGGTGCAGGAGCTCTTCTTAGTAAACACATAATCTCAGCGGAAGAAATAGCTTTCTCAGACCTTGGAACCGAATCAATCAAAAAATTGCTTCTAAAAGACTTTCCAGTTTTTGTGGCAATTGACTCTTATGGAGGAGATATTTTTGAGAGATAGTGATTTTTTATACTCTCTAATGCCTGTGCTTTAGTGGAAATTTTACCTGCTAAAGTGAGAATTTCAATTCTTTTGATTATCTCACCAATCAATTCAGAAGGTTCAAATCCTAAAGCAAGGATATCTTCTCCATTGATTAGTGGTAGTTTTTTCTTGTTCTTAAGGTAAATTTTTCTATAAAATTCCTCTATCTCCCTATAAAACCAAGCCCTGCCCAGTGCAAGAGGATCCTTGCTTAAGCCATATATCAAAGCTGCATAAAGTATATCTTCAAAATCTCTTATAAAACTCACTTTATCTAAAAGATTTTCTATTTTTTTTATTCTCTTTCCAGATTCAACAATTTTTTCTACTAATTTTTCCTCCTTTTTTGAGGGTTTTATTTGCTTTATGAGGAAAGTAGACTGAAAATCAAAGAAGCTTGCGAATTTTATACAAATTACATAGCTTGTGGTTAGATTTTTAAAATTACTAAATACTTTTTTTGGATTTTTTAAGATTTCTTCAACTATCCTAAGAGAGAATAAAGAAGGCTTTAATGGTAAAAGTTCTGAACTCTTAAATATTGCCTCAAAGATATTATCTTCTATCATAATAGACATTGTCTTTGAAGAATCATCAAAAGACAAAATTTTCCAAAGCTCTTCCTTGATTCTCTCTCTTGCAGTACTTTTAATTAGATGAGAGTTTCTTCTTAAAGCACTACGAGTTTCCTCCTCTATTTCAAAACCTAATATAGCATGAAATCTATAAGCCCTAAGAATTCTTAAGGGATCATTTCTTAGATTTTCCTCTTTCACCATTCTTATGATTTTGCATTCCAAATCTTTAAAACCCTCAAAAGGATCTAATATTTTTTTAGAAGCCAAATTCAAGGCAATGGCATTAATAGTGAAGTCTCTATCACTCAAATCGCTATCAATTGAATCTCCTCTTAATTTAGAGAAATCAATGGTAATATCGTTCTTTACTATTCTTCCTATGTCAAAATCTTCATCGAGAAGAACAAAAGTTCCATCTATAATTTTTGAAAATTCCTTAGCAAGTTTTATAGAATCACCTTCTATGGCAAAGTCTAAATCCTTTAATTCTCTATGAAGAAGCAAATCTCTTACAGAACCGCCTACCAGATAAGAGTTTTCTGCGAGTTTCTTTTCCTTTAGGAAAGAGAAAACCTCCTTAAAATATTCGTTTTTCATCAATCTTTCAAACATAGGGCACCTCTCTCTTTAATTTTAACTTTTTTAATAATTTACACTCATTTGTCCTAATCAATTCAAATCCAGTCACCTTTTTTTTACCTAAAAAATGTAAGGAGATTACCACAGATACATAAGTCCTCCTACCAATGACCCCCCACCCTGTCATTGCGAGGAGCGTGAGCGACGAAGCAATCTCGTAGTACGCGTCCCCCATAAGGGAAAGGCGGATTGCCACGGCTCACTTCGTGAGCCTCGCAATGACAGATTGCCACGGACGCCTAAAGGCGTCCTCGCAATGACGGGTTGCCACGCACCCTTCGGGTGCTCGCAATGACAGATTGCCACGGAAGTCTAAAGGCGGGCTCGCAAGGAAGGAATAGGTAAAAACTTTTTTGGAGAACTCAATTTATTGAAGATTACTGTTGATTTTTTCCAATAAATTCGATAAACTTAAAGTAATTTAAATTCGAAAAACTAACGAAAGGAGGTGAATAATGATGAAAAAATTATTAGTCCTTGCCTTATGCGCCCTGTTTACCTTTGCCTTTGGATGTGCCAGTAAAGATTATGTAAAGCAAGAAATTGATCCTTTGGTTGACAGAATAGGAAAACTTGAAAACAAAGTTAATGCTCTTGAGTCAAAGGTTGATGCACTCGGAAAGAAAGTAGATGAATGTTGCAACAAGGCAGATGAAGCTGCAAAGAAAGCAGAGGCAGCAGCAAAAAGAGCAGAGGATGCTGCAGCAAGAGCAGAAGCAGCAGCTCAGAAAGCAGGAAAAGCTTTTGAACTTCAGCAAAAGAAGTAATTTTCCTTAGATTTTAGAGCCACGGGTCAGAAGTAATAACCCGTGGCTCTTTTTCTTTTGTTGTGACGGAGGTGGGAACTCCTGTTTTCATTCTGATTACATTGTAGAGTTTAAAAGTATCAACATACCTAAGATAGCCCTTTTTGGCTAAAATTTCCATGGCATTTTTAAGGTAGTCAAAGTTTTCTATCTGATCATCTAAGTGAACTTCCACATAAATGTCATCTCCCATTTTCCCTACTTTAATGGGTTGTCTTACTATGAGTACTTCTGTCCCTACTGGTACCATTTCAAACAATTTAGGAATATCTTCTGGATAGAGTCTAATACAGCCATGAGTGACTTTTCTTCCTATTGCCCATGGTCTATTTGTGCCATGAATTAAATAGCTAAGACCTGATAATCGCATAGCATGACTTCCTAAGGGATTTTCAGGACCTGGCGGAACCACTGGCGGCAATTCAGGCCTTTCTTTTCTTATTGATTCAGGCACATACCAAGGCGGGTTCACAATCTTATGAGAAATCTTAAACTTACCCACAGGAGTTTCAATGCCGTCATCGCCTATCCCAATTGGAAAAGTGGTAATTCTTGTTTTGTTATGGAAATAGTACAATCTCATTTCTGAGAGATTAATTAAAATACCTTGAAAATCTGAGGGTACATCTGGAAGAATCCAAAAAGTAGGAATGACAATCCTGCTTCCTTCTGGTGGTACAAAGGGATCAACATCAAAATTTGCCGCTGTTATTTCGTTGTAACCCAAGTTGTAATGTCTTGCTAATTCTATGAGAGACTCACCTTTTTTTACTATATGATATCTAAGGGATCCTACTAGGGAAGTATCTTTTGAAAGGGCAAAAGTATTAGCAAATGAATTCGCCCTTAAGGATGCAGTGAGGAGAAGCATTATGATTATTGCAAGGTAAAATCTTCTCATAATCAAATTATTATAATTAATAAGTTTAAACGGTCCCAACGGGATTCGAACCCGTGTTTTAGCCTTGAGAGGGCTACGTCCTCGACCGGGCTAGACGATGGGACCTCAATACACTGGGGAGAGAGGATTCGAACCCCTACAAGCAGATCCAGAGTCTGCCGTCCTGCCGTTAGACGACTCCCCAATCATTTATTTGTATATCATAAAAAAACTTAAATTGTCAAACCTTCTATGGTTAGACACAACATGAGAAGCATGAAGGCATAAATGCATTACCCCTTTCTTTAATTGGAAGTCTCCTTTTCCTATCATTGCGAAGTTTTTGTCATTGCCATGCCTTCTTTTTTTGTCATTGCGAGCTTTTTCCTGTCATTGCGAGGGTGCATTAGCACCCGAAGCAATCTCATCGTACGC
>CALLBR010000015.1 GCA_937998865.1 uncultured bacterium | reverse complement strand
CTTAGGATTTATGAATACATAGGGAATACCATGTTTTTTTGCTCTCTCAATTGCATAAGCCTTTGGATTATCCACAATAAGAATTTCTATTTTTGCTGGAAGAGTTCCCTTTTCAATTTCATCTATAATTGCTTGAAAATTGGATCCCCTTCCTGAGGCTAAAACACCTATCTTAAGCATTAGGCACCTCCTTGATCCTAAATTCGTGTATAAAATCAACAAGCCTTCTCAACATATCAACAGAGGTGTTTATATTTACTCCATGGCCGAGATTAAAAATATGAGATTTTGCCAATTGACCATCTATTAAAATTTTCTTTGCCCTTAGAAAAACTTCTTCCTCGCTGCCAAGAAGAGTCAAAGGATCTAAGTTACCCTGTAGAGGTTGATTTTTAAAGATATGAGCAGCCTGTCTCATATCTATTCTCCAATCAATGCTCAAAACATCAGCATTTATATCCTTTAAGTTACTGGAAAGCCCCGCTGTATTGGAACAATAATAGATAACAGGAACCTCTTTTAAATGATTAATTAGTTCATTAATATAAGGTTTCACGAATATATCATAATCAAAAGGTGATAAGATTCCAGCCCAGGTATCAAAGATTTGAACAGCATGAGCACCAGCTTTTATCTGCTCCGCAAGATATTTGCTCATGGCTTTTGTGAGAAGTTGCATTAAATCATGAAAAGATTTTCCTTCTAAAAACATAAATTTTTTTGTATTAACAAATTCCTTTGTTGAACCCCCCTCAATTAAGTAAGTAGCTAAAGTAAAGGGAGATGCGGCAAATCCTATCAAAGGTACCTTAAGTATTTTCTTTAGAATTTTTATTGTTTGAAAGACATAGTCCACTTCACTTAGTTCTATTTCCTTGATTAGATTTATATCAGAGGCTTTTCTTATGGTAGGTAATACTCGAGGTCCTTTTTCTTCTATAAATTGAATTTTAATTCCCATACCTTCAAGGGGTATTAAAATATCAGAAAAGAGAATTGCTGCATCAACTCCTAAAATGCTTACAGGTTGCAAGGTTATTTCTACTGAAATTTCAGGAGTCTTACACATAGTTAGAAAATCATATTTCTGTCTAATTTTCTGATACTCTGGCATGTATCTTCCTGCTTGTCTCATAAACCAAACAGGTACATAGTCAGTTTTTATACCTCTGCAGGCTTTTAAAAAAGTATCGTTCAACGTAGTCTCCTTGGGATATAATTACAGTAAGGATCCTCTTCTAAATAATCATCTCGCAGGCAATAAGCTCTTGCCCTACATCCACCACATACATTAACATATTCGCATAAACCACACCGATTTTTGTAAGAGGAAAAATTTCTCAGATTTCTAAACAACTCTGAATTTTCCCAAATTTCTCTAAAGGACTGTTTTTTTATGTTTCCGGCAGGTAAAGGAAAATAACTACAGGGCATTACATCTCCGTCTACGTTTATAAGGCAGATTAGCTGCCCAGCCACGCATCCTTTTGCACCACCTGTTGAGAATTTAAGAGAGCGTCTTTCAAACTTTGTGCCATCCTGTTTTGATCTCTCAAAGATTACTCTATAGTATTGAGGTGCGCAGGTAGGCCTAACAAGTATATCCTTTTCTTCCAACTCCATTTCATAATGCCAATTTAATATTTTTTCGTAATCTTCCTTATTTATAAGCTCATCTAAAATTTCCTCTGCTCTTCCAGTAGGTACAATCATGAACATATACCAAGCAGTAGCTCCTAACTCCTTAGCTAATTTATAAACTTCAGGGATTGTGTCCTGATTTCTTTTAGTAAATGAAGAGTTTATTAAAAAAGGTATGTCATAATTTCTAAATAATTTAGCTGCTTTTATAGTTCCTTGGAAAGCCCCCGGTTGTTGTCTGAAGTCGTCGTGAACTTTTTCATTAGGTCCATCAAGACTGAGGGAGACCATTTTAATATCTAACTTTTTTAATTTTTTACATATTTCTTCATCTACAAGAGTTCCATTTGTAGCAACACAAACTCTTAAACCTTTTTTACCTCCATATTCCGCAATTTCAAAAAAATCATCCCTTAATAAGGGTTCTCCTCCTGTGAGAACCAAAACAGGTTTAGCATAGGAGGTAATATCATCAATAATTCTAAAACACTCCTCTTTAGATGGATCAGGATGTTGTAAAACAATCTTCTCCGAAGAGGATCTACAATGGATGCAGTGTAGATTACATCTTCTTGTAATTTCCCAAGCTATCCACTTTGGTTCAAATTGCATTAATTATTATAACTTAAATAGTAATGTTCTTCCCAAATAAAGTCCCTTCTTCCCCATGTCTACCTTCTGTTCCAATAAATTGAGAGGGATTTAAAATATTAACTTAATAAACTTGCCCCTTTAAAGAATAGCCTAGGCAAGAAAGTATAGTAAGCAATCTCCTTCATGGGGGGTGCTAAAGATAAAAAACCACTTTGTTATTATGCAGCTTTTGTGACTGCCCATGTTAATTGCTGGCAAAATTAGTATATTTAAATTTTTGTCTTAATAGAAGTTAAGCAAAACATCTTTTCATCTAAGCCTTAGGAGAGAATAATGCTTGAAATTAATTTTTCTTTTTAATGTTATTTTTTGTATCCCAAAAATTTCCTATTTTTCTGAATTTTTGGTATCTTTCTTTTAGCAAGTCTTCTATGTCTTTATTTTGTAATTCACTAAAGGCATTCAAAATAGCCGCCTTTATTCTCTTTGCCATGTCTTGTGGATCTCTATGAGCACCACCTAAGGGTTCAGGAATAATATCATCAATTATATTAAAATCCTTTAAATGTTGAGCAGTTAGTTTTAATTCTTCAGCAGCCTTTGCATATTCCTCTATGGTTACTTCAGAATTTTTCTTCCATAATATAGCTGCACAACCTTCTGGTGATATTACCGAATATATGGAGTATTCGAGCATTAGAATTTTATCGCACACACTTAATGCTAAAGCTCCTCCACTGCCTCCTTCTCCAATTACCACAGCTATTATGGGTGATTTAATTAGCGACATTTCCATTAGATTTGTGGCTATAGCTTCTGCTTGACCTCTCTCTTCTGCTCCAATGCCAGGATATGCACCAGGTGTATCTATCATCGTAATTATGGGGATAGAGAATTTTTCAGCTAATTTCATTATCCTCAGAGCTTTTCTATATCCTTCAGGATGAGCTTGGCCAAAATTTCTGTAGACTCTCTCTTTTACAGTCCTTCCCTTCTGATGCCCCACTAAAGCAAAAGAACGCTTTTCTATTTTTCCTATGCCTGCCACTATGGCAGGATCATCACCGAATCTTCTGTCTCCATGTAGCTCTATGAATTCATCAAAGATCATGGAGACATAATCTAAGGTGTAGGGTCTCTCTGGATGCCTTGCAAGCTGAGTTTTTTGCCAAGGAGTTAAATTCGAGAAAATTTCAACTCGCAAATCCTTCAATTTTTTGTTTATCTTTTTTATCTCTTGAGATAAATCAATGTCGCTGTCATCAGATAGCTTTTTTAATTCTTCAATTTTAAGTTCTAATTCTTGAATGGGTTTTTCAAAGTCTAAATAGAATCTCATAAAAGTCTTACCTCACATCCTTCTGTGTTTTTTAATTTAAAAGGCAAATCAGAACAAGGCTGAAAGGGACTTAAAATTGTAACACAATATTCGGGAAAATCTAAAGAGATATATAGATTAGTATCTCCATTTTCACTTCTTCTAAGTAAGTCTCTAATTTTTCTAAGTATCTCTTCCCCTTTCTCTTGGTTTTGGCATTCCACTATGATTTCATATCTTATCTTTAGATCTTCTTTTCTTATCTGTTCAATCTCTCGTGCAAAAAACTTAGCTGATTCTCCATTTTTACTTAAAACTCCCTTGATTATTACTAAATTATTCTCCCTTAAAATTTCTCTAAATTTCTTAAAAAGTTCAGGATAAATGACTACCTCCAAAATTCCTGTCTCATCTCCAATTGTGACATATCCTATTACACCCTTGTCTTTTGCTTTACTATTTACTCTCTCCACTATGCCAGCAATACTTACTTCACGAGCATCTTCCTTTTCTTCTGAAAGTTCTTCGTCCCATATATCAACTATTTCACCGATTGAAAGGATCTTCTTCTTTTTCAATAAAGGTCTTAAATTTTCTATGGGATGTCCACTTAGATAAAATCCAAGGGCATTTTTTTCTTCTGATAATAATTTTTCCTTATCCCAAGCTTCAATTTTCTCTTCTATATGAAATAATCCTTTTGATATAGTTTTTCCTTTATTGGAATTCATCTCATTCATTGCCTTAGCTCTTGACTCATGAGGGGAATAATTGGGATAGAGGGAGTCAAAAGCTCCAGCTTTTATAAGTGATTCCACCACTTTTTTGTTTACTTTTTTTGTATCTACCCGTGTTAGAAAATCTTCCAAAGATTTAAATCTGCCCTTTTGTCTTTCCTTAATAATGCTCTCTAAGGCTGATCCTCCTACTCCTTTTACAGCCTCAAGTCCAAATCTAATGGAATTCTCAGTGATAGTAAAAAATCGTTCACTTTCATTTATGTCTGGTCCTTTTATTTCTATTCCTATTGCTTTACATTCGTTTAAAAATTTTAATATTTTATTAGTATCTCCCATTTCATTAGAGAGGTTTGCAGCAAAAAATTCTAAGGGATAATGTACTCTCAAATAAGCCGTAATGTAAGAAAGATATGCATATGCTGCTGAATGGGATTTGTTAAAGCCATATTTTCCAAAAGCAGCCATAAGGTTAAAGAGAGACTCTGCTTTTTCTTCAGGTACACCTTTTGAGGAAGCCCCTTTTATAAAATCTGATTTAAGCTCAATCATTAATTCTTCTATTTTTTTACCCATGGCTTTTCTTAATACATCTGCCTGTCCCATGGTAAATCCAGCAATTACATTGGCAATTTTCATGACTTGTTCCTGATATAGAATTACCCCATAGGTTTCATCAAGGATATCTTTAAGCTCTGGTAAATCATATTCAATAGGTATTAATCCCTTTTTTCTCTTTATAAAGTCATCTACCATTCCACTTCCTAAGGGACCTGGCCTAAATAAGGCTACAAGAGCTATTAAGTCTTCGAATCTCTCTGGTTGCATTTTTTGTAATAATTCTCTCATGCCTCTACTTTCAAGCTGAAAAACACCAATTGTTTGTCCTAAAGATAAAAGTTGATAAGTTTCAGGATCATCAAGGGGAATATTATTAAGATTTATCTCTTTGTTATTTTTTTTAGCGTATTGCACTATATCATTAATAACTGTAAGCGTTTTAAGTCCTAAGAAATCAAATTTCAAGAGTCCTATGTTCTCAAGTGCTTTCATATCAAACTGAGTTATAATGCTGTCTTCACCAGGATTTTTATAAAGAGGCATGAATTTGTCTAAGGGTTCTGGAGAGATGACTATACCTGCAGCATGTTGGGATGCGTGTCTGGCTAATCCTTCTAATCTCAGAGAAATATCAAAAAGTTCCTTAATAGTAGGATCTTTTTTGTATAGTTCCTTTAGTTTTGGCTCTAATTCTAAGGCTTGGCCAAGAGAGGAACAAGCATTAGGAATCATTTTTGCAATTTTATCTACCTCTCCATAGGGAATATTCATTGCTCTTCCTACATCTCTTACTACAGCTTTGGCTGCCATAGTTCCAAAAGTTATTATATGGGCAACCTTATCCTTTCCGTATTTTTCCGATACATATTTAATCACCTCTTCTCTACGATCCTTACAAAAATCTACATCTATATCAGGCATGCTTACTCTCTCAGGATTTAAAAACCTCTCAAACAAAAGTCCATATTTAATAGGATCTATATCAGTTATATGAAGAGCATAAGAAACAAGACTTCCAGCAGCAGAACCTCTGCCAGGTCCTACTGGGATGGAATTTTTTCTCGCATAATTTATAAAATCCCATACAATCAGAAAATAAGAAGCAAAACCCATTTCTGTTATGACCGCCAATTCACTTTCTAGTCTCTTAATGTATTCATCAGGAATAGTGCCCTTGAATCTCTCTCTTAGACCTTCTGTTGCCAATTCTCTTAGGTAACTTTCAGGAGTATACCCAGATGGGACTTGATAAGTAGGAATTTTATACTCTCCAAGATTAAATTGGAAATTACATTTCTCAGCTATAACCAAAGTATTTTTAATTGCTTCAGGAATTTCATTAAAGGCTAAAAACATCTCTTCAGGAGATTTAAAATAAAATTCTTCCGTTTGAAACTTCATTCTCTTTTCGTCTTTTATAGTTTTCCCTGTTTGAATACATAGAAGTATTTCATGGGCTTTTGCATCTGATTTTCGTAAGTAATGGCAATCATTTGTGGCAACGAGAGGAATTTTGAATTTTTTAGAAAACCGAATTAATTCCCTATTTGCTATTTCCTGTTCTGGAATGTTATTTGGTTGAATTTCTAAATAGAATCTATCTTGAAATATATCCTTTAATTTTTTAAGTGTTTCTTCCGCTTTTTCAATGTTTCCTTGGATAATATGATATGGAATTTCGCCCTTCAAACATCCTGATAAGGCAATTAATCCTTTAGAATAGTGGCTTAATATCTCCATATCAATACGAGGTTTATAATAAAAACCCTCTAAATAGGCAGAGGTTATCAACTTTGTGAGATTTTCATATCCCTCTTCATTCTCCACAAGTAATGTCAAATGGTAAGAGGCTTCCTCTGAAATTCCTAAATCTTTATTGGGCTTTGATCTATCAAAACGACTCTGAGGTGCCATATAAACTTCGCACCCAATAAGAGGCTTTATACCTGCTTTTTTAAACTTTTTGTAGAATTCTATAACTCCAAAGAGGTTTCCATGATCAGTTATAGCCACAGCAGGCATACTGAAGGCTTTTGCCTGCTGGACTAACTCATCAATTCTTATAGCGCCATCTAAAAGACTATACTCTGTATGAAGATGGAGGTGAACAAACTGACGGTCACTCATATTATGAATGTTAAAATTTTAGAGGATAACAAGTCAATTTTACATTAAGTAGAAAAAATACACAGCTGATACTATTTGGATAAATTTATACAGGTTTACCGACAAGTCTATGGAGGGGGTCTCTAAAAATAAATCTTCATCTCTTATTTCAATGCCTAATTTTTTAGCAGCAAAAATTACTTTTTCTCTCTGTCCCCT
The DNA here is from genome assembly GCA_937998865.1 of uncultured bacterium. Lineage (GTDB taxonomy): Bacteria > Nitrospirota > Thermodesulfovibrionia > Thermodesulfovibrionales > Thermodesulfovibrionaceae > Thermodesulfovibrio. The sequence goes on along the minus strand of CALLBR010000015.1, from coordinate 95,063 downwards.
TTCATGGGGTCTAAATTGCCTTAGAATAAGCCCATCATCGCTAATAACATAATCTCCAGTGTCTTTTTTTCTTAGAATGATTTTTATTTGTTTTGATTCTTTGCCTCCAAGAGGAATAATTAATTCGCAATTACCTTGTTCAGAAATTTTATATTTTATTGAGTTTTTGAGAAAGTCATTGTAGTTATTAAGAATAATCTCTACTTCCTGAGATGTTAGAGGTTCTGTAACAGACATTAAAGTACCAAAAAGAAATTCCTTTATAAAATTCTCAATTTCTTGCCTTTCTCTTTCTTCAGGGGGAGAAAAACTCCATAGAATCCTACAGGAACGAAAAATAGGGCTATATATTATCTCACCCTGAGCAGTTTTATCAACTAATTGAACCTCAAAGGGTAAAGAAAAGAAAGATTTATCTTTTGTGGCTCTTCTTCTGTCTCTATAAAAAATTATCTTTACACTACCTATTTTAGGTAAAGAAACCTTTTTGCTTATTACATCCATTCTGAAATTTTAGCATAAATTGAGAAATTTTATAGAGGCTAATATCCTGGTTTAGGATTATAAATTTTAATGGGTTCATTACTTTCATTTAAAATTATTATTTTTGGTTCATGTTTGGCTATTTCCTCTTCTCTAAGGTAACCATAGGAAAAGATGACTATTCTGTCGCCTACTGCTGCTTTTTTAGCAGCAGGCCCGTTTAAACCTATAATTCTTGAACCTTTTTCAGCAGGAATTACATATGTGTCAAATCTCTCACCATTGTTCATGTTACTTATCCAAACCCTCTCATAGGGAAGTATGCCTACAAGTTCCAATAATTCTAAATCTATGCTTATTGAACCTTCATAAAACAGATTAGTCTCCGTTACTGTTGCCATGTGAATTTTAGCCCTTAGAAAACTTCTTAACATTTATTTCTCCAAATTTATAAAGGTTAGTCTATTATCTTAGGTACTCTAAAAAACTTATCTGTGGAATCTGGAGCATTCCTTAATGCTTCTTCTCTCGACAGAGAGGCTTGTACCTTATCCTCTCTAAATACATTGTTTAGGAACAAAACATGGGATGTAGGTTCCACATCATTGGTATTTACTTCACTAAGTTTTTCAACATATTCTAATATCCTGCTTAATTGTTTCTGATAAAGCTCTATTTCTCCTTCCTTAAGTTCTAATCTACTTAAAAGTGCCACGTGACTTACTGTTTCTTTTGATATTTTCATAATCATACCCTCTCTAAATTTGCAATTTTTGGTGCAAGCTTTTTTACTCCTATGCCAGGGAAATTCACTACCACCTTTAAATCTTCACCCTCCCCTGAGCAGTCTCTTACTACTCCAATGCCCCATACAGGATGTTTTACTTTGCACCCAATCATAAAAGGTGGTTTAACCTTTATTGTTTCTTTCTCTTGCTTTGCGGTACTAAAGGTAGAGTAATCTTTTCTTATGCACGTGCAATAATCTACTGGTATATCTTTGATAAAGCTGGAAGGTTCTTGGTTTTGAACTTTAGAGTAAAGCTTTCTATGCTTGGCAGTCGTTAGAAAAAGCATATCTTTAGCTCTTGTCATTCCCACATAAAATAGTCTCCTTTCCTCTTGAACCTCAGCAGGATCTTCTTTTGCTTTAAAGTAGGGTATAATTCCCTCTTCACAACCAGCAATGAAGACAACTGAAAATTCGAGACCTTTTGCTGCATGTAAAGTAAGAAGAGATACATACTGTTTTTTATTCTCCAAAGTGTCTACAGAAGAAATCAAAGATATCTTATCGAGAAACTCTCTTACTGTAAGCTTTTCTGCTGAAGAGAGAAGTTCTAATACATTTTGTATTCTGTCTTCTTCTATCTCTTCCAAATAACCAGTTGCATTCAAAATTTCCTTTATCATTAAAGCTGCGGTTTTGTATTCTTTCCTTGATAAATTCTCTATTAAATTAATGAAACTTGATAATTTTTCCTTTAGATTCTCCTGAAGGCTCTCATCTTTTACCATCATTTTTATAGCATCATAATAAGAACATGAATTCTTCTTTGCTTCTGTTTCAATTTTTGATAAAGCTGACGCTCCTATGCCTCTTGGTGGCGTATTAATTATTCTCAAAAAGCTTATATTATCCTCCTTATTTAGCATAAAACGCATATAAGATATTACATCTTTAATCTCTTTTCGATGATAAAAACTTACTCCGCTTATTACTTGATAGGGAATTCCCTCCATTCTCAAGGCTTCCTCTATTGCTCTTGCCTGAAGGGTAAGTCTATATAGAATTGCAAAATCTCTATACTCATAATCACCTTTTAGGTATAATTCTTTTATATTTTTAGCAATGTATTTTGCCTCTTCTTCTTCATTCATTAATTGACAATAATATATTTTTTCACCCCAATCTCTTTCAGTCCATAGAGATTTTGGCTTCCTAAGTAAATTTTTTGATATCATTGCAGAAGATGCCATTATTATATATTTCGTGGAACGATAATTCTGTTCTAATTTAACTATTTTTACCTTAGGAAAATCTTTTTCAAAATTCAAAATATTATAAACATTAGCCCCTCTAAATCTATAAATACTTTGATCATCATCACCTACAGCGCATATCTTTTGGTGATATTTAGAGAGGAGTTGAAGTAAAACGTATTGGGATTTGTTCGTATCTTGAAATTCATCTACAAGAATATATTTGAAATGCTCTGCATACTTGTGTAATAAATCCTCTCTTTCATTAAATAAGTCTATTACCTTCAATATTAAATCATCAAAATCAAGAGCATTGTATCTTTTCAATTCATTTTGATATTTAGCATAAATTCTGCCTAATCTCTCCTCAAATTCGTAGCCCTCTATTTGAGATGCATATTGTTCTGCCGATATGAGATTAGATTTCAGATTGCTTATTTTTGATACTACACACTTACAGAGAGCTTCATGCATATTGAATTCTTTCAGTATTCTCTTTATTAATGCTGACTGATCATCTTCATCATAGATAATGAAATCTCGAGTATATCCAATTTGATCAATATGATTTCTCAGAATGCGTAAACAGAGTGAATGAAATGTTCCAATCCAATGATGTTTCCAGTTACCATTACATATCTTACTTATGCGCTCCCTCATTTCATCAGCAGCCTTATTTGTAAAGGTCACAGTAAATATACAAGAGGGTGGAACACCTAAAACTTTTGTTAGATATGCATACTTGTAAGTTATAACCCTTGTTTTTCCGCTTCCTGCACCAGCAAGCACAAGAAGGGGCCCTTCACAATAAATTACTGCTTCTTGTTGCGCGGGATTTAAATCCCTTAAGGGGAAATCTTTCATGGCTCTACCCCTCTAATTTTATTTTATTTTAAAAATTAACTTATTCAACAGTAACACTTTTTGCAAGATTCCTTGGTTGATCCACATCACACCCTCTTAGAAGCGCCACATAATATGCAAGTAATTGTAAGGGGATAGTAAATAAAATTGTATTTAGATAACTGTTAATACCTTCCACGTATATGAATCTATCAGAGAGTCTTTTAAGTTTATCATCTTTACTGTCTGAAACTGTTATTATAAGACCGTCTCTTGCTTTAATTTCCTCCATATTAGAAAGAGTTTTTTCAAGATATTGATCAGAGGAGGCCACAAATACAACTGGAAAGCCTTCTTCAACTAAAGCAATAGGTCCGTGTTTCATTTCACCAGCAGCATAACCTTCTGCATGGATATATGATATTTCCTTCAACTTAAGAGCTCCCTCCAATGCAACAGGATAAGCAGGTCCTCTGCCCAGGTATAGAAAATTAGGCTTCCTATAAACTTCTTTTGCTAATGTTTGGATTTTATCATCTAATTTCAAAACTTCCTCTGCAAGAGTTGGAAGATGAAAAAGATCTTTTATAAATTTATGAAAAGAGTCTTTCTGCAATGTCCCTTTCATCTGGGCAAAGGCTAAGGTTAGAATATACAAGGCAGATATTTGACAGGTAAAAGCCTTTGTAGAGGCAACACCTATCTCAGGTCCAGAATGAGTGTAAAAAACAGCATCAGCTTCACGAGAAGCAGTACTACCTAGGACATTACAAATAGCAAGAGTCTTGATACCATTTTTTTTTGCAAATCTCAAAGCTGCTAAAGTATCAGCCGTTTCTCCTGATTGACTTATAGCAATAAAAAGAGAATTATCCTGAAAGGGAACATTTCTGTATCTGAATTCTGAAGCAATGTCTACCTCAACAGGTATTCTTGCAATATTCTCAATCATGTATTTTCCAACAAGACATGCATGATATGAGGTACCACAGGCAACTAAATAAATTTTCTTAAAATTCTCCAATTCTTCTTCCTTTAAACCCCATTCCTTACATACCACTCGTGAGCCATCTGGTAGTATTCTTCCCCTTATTGTATCAGCTAAGGCTCGTGGTTGCTCATATATTTCTTTAAGCATAAAGTGTTTAAAACCGCCTTTTTCAGCCATGCTGGCTGTCCAGTTTATTGTCACTGGGTTTTTCTCTTTTTCTTTTCCCTGAAAGTTATATATCTTTACTTCACTTTTTTTAAGGCTTGCTATTTCACCATCATCAAGAAAAATAACTCTATTACAATAAGGGAGAAAAGCGGGAATATCTGAGGCTATGAATTTTTCACCATCAAGAATACCAACTACTAGAGGACTTTCCATTCTCACACCTATTAAGCGATCAGGTTCTCTCTCATCCATTATGACAAGAGCATAGGAGCCCTTTAGCTTAGAAACTGCCTTTCTTACTGCCTCTTCAAGAGGTAAGTTATCCCTGTATTTTCTAATTAGATGGACAATTACCTCTGTATCAGTTTCGGAAATAAATTTGTATCCATCCTTTTTGAGTTCCCTTTTTAATTCTGCATAATTTTCTATAATTCCGTTGTGAACTAAGACAATCCCTCCTGAGTAGTGGGGATGGGCATTTTCATCAGAAGGTTTACCATGAGTTGCCCAACGAGTATGACCAATAGCTACAGGAGAGGAATCTAACTGTTCATCTATTAAGGTTTCAAGATTTTTAATCTTCCCTTTACATTTAATAATTTTTATCTTTTTATCAATTAAACAAGCAATTCCTGCTGAATCATAACCTCGGTATTCAAGCTTCTTTAAACCCTCTAATACAATTGAAACAGCTTTGTTTTCACCAATATAGCCAATTATTCCACACATTAAGCCTTCCTTTTTTTCTTTGACCAACCTTCTATGTGTCTCTGAGGCACCCTGCTAATGGCAAGGCAACCCTCTGGTACTTCTTTTGTTATGGTAGAGCCCGCTGCAATATAGGCATCTTTATTAATTTTTACGGGTGCTACAAGTTGAGAATCACTTCCAACGAAAACATTATCTTCTATCACTGTTTTATGTTTTTTAGTTCCATCATAATTACAAGTTATTGTTCCTGCTCCAATATTTACATTTTTACCAATTTCAGCATCGCCAATATAGCTAAGATGTGCTGCCTTTGTTCCATCATTTAAAAATGATTTTTTAATCTCTACAAAATTTCCAACCCTACAGTTTTTACCTATTACTGTATCAGGTCTTAAATGGGCAAAGGGACCTATCTTTGAGCCTGATTTAATTTGAGCATTCTCTACTACAGTATGATCCTTTATTTCAACAGAATCTTCAATAAGACAATTTCTTAATCTAACACCCTGATATAAAATGCAATTTTTCCCTATAATTGTTTCACCTTCAATAAAAACATTAGGATATATGACAGTATCTTCTCCAATCTGTACTTTTGGTGAAATCCAGGTAGTGGCAGAGTCATATATAGTTACACCTTTATCCATCCATTCTCTCACAATTCTATCTCTTAAATATTTCGTAGCTAAAGAAAGCTCAGCTCTTGTATTTATACCTATAAGTTCCTCTTCCTCAGCAATAGTGTAAGCTTCCACTTTTTTACCTTTTTTGACAGCTATTTCCACAAGGTCTGTAAAGTAATACTCTTTTTTAATTGGATTTTCCTCAATAACTCTAACAAACTCTGCTAATTGTCTATTTAATAGGTAAACTCCGCTATTTGCCTCTGAAATATTTTTTTGATTTTCTGATAAATCTGTAACTTCTACGATTTTCTGGACATTGCCTTTTTCATCTCTTAAAATTCTACCGTAAGAATGTTCTCTTTTAGGTTTAAAAGAAAGTATAGCCATGTCAATAGTGTTTTTCTTGTAAAGATCAATAAATTTACAGATAGTTTCTACTTTTAAAAGAGGTGTATCCCCATTAAGGATCAGAATATCTTCACTCCTTAGGAAAGATAAAGCACTAAGCACAGCATTTCCAGTGCCTTTTGGTTCCTTTTGAAAAACGAAATTTATATCATAATTTGATAAATGCTCTTTTAACTCCTGCAGTTGAGGATTAATAACCACGAATAAGTTAGATGGATTCAGAGTTTTTGCTGTTTCTATTACATAATCTATTATGGGAACATCAAAAATTTTGTGAAGCAGCTTTGGTATTTTTGATTTCATCCTTGTACCCAACCCTGCTGCTAAAATGACTATATCCACTATTTCCCACCTCTTATGATCTCTGGTGAGGCAATACCTCCAGAGAGGATTATTTTAATCCCTTGTTGAACTGGAATGTCTGTGTGAATAACTGCCTCAGGTTCAAAAAGAACTACTTCACCTAAGTAGAGGTTATTTGTGGGGATATAAACAGCAATGAGATTCTTCTCATCGTTACCTTCCTTTAAGATACATTGTTTTGTCTGAAATCCAAAAGCAAAACTCCCTTTTCTGGGATATTCCACGATGACAAATTTTTGAAAAGAATTTTGATTTTCAGGGGAAAAAGCATCAATTAATTGCTTTAATGATGAATAAAGACTTTTAAAAAGGGGAATTTTCAAAAATAGAAATTTCTCTAATTGATCTAAAAGTTTTTTCCCTAAAACATTAGTAGAAATAATACCAACAACAAATACGATAATAACGGCAGTTAAAAATCCTATTCCCGCTATATGTCTACCAAAAATGTACTCATAAATTGGACTTAGAAAACCATCAACTACCTTAAAAAGCTGAATAAATATAAAAATACTAATCGCAACAGGAATTGTTACAACCAGTCCAGCGATGAATTTTCTTTTAAAGGTAAGTTTTATGGATGGCTCCATATTAAGCACTTACCTTCTTCATCGCCTCATCTGGAATGTCAAAGTTTGCATAAACATTTTGTACATCATCATGATCTTCTAAAGCATCCATAAGTTTTAACATTTTCTCTGCATCTTCCCCTTCTAAGGATATATAATTCTTGGGTAACATCGTTATCTCTGCCAGGGCTATTTTTATACCTGCCTTTTCAAGAGAATCTTTAATATTTCTAAAATCTTCTGGGGAAAAAATAAGTTCATAATTTTCTTCCTGTGGGTCATTTTTTACATCCTCAACACCTGCTTCTAAGGCAATAGATAGAAGGGAGTCTTCATCAATAGTTTTTTTATCTACCAGAATATATCCTCTTTTTTCGAAAAGCCAAGAAACGCAACCAGATTCGCCTAAACTTCCTCCATGTTTTGAGAGTAAATGTCTTATTTCTGATACAGTTCTATTTTTGTTATCAGTCATTGCTTCAATTAATAGAGCAACTCCTCCAGGTCCATAGCCTTCATAGGTAACTTCTTCATAGGTTGTTCCAGAAAGCTCTCCTGTGCCCTTCATAATTGCCCTTTTAATGTTGTCTGAGGGCATATTTACTTCTCTAGCCTTTTCAATAGCCACTCTTAGTCGAGGATTTTTCTCTGGATCCCCTCCGCCTAGACGAGCTGCTACAGATATTTCTTTGACTAATTTTGTAAATATCTTACCTTTTTTTGCATCAACCTGTGCTTTTTTATGTTTGATCTGTGCCCATTTGGAATGACCAGCCACTAAAAACCTCCTACTGGAAGGAATATTTTAATAATAATAAGATTTTTCCTTTTCTGTCAAATACTGATATTTTAATAATTTCAGATCACACTGGTGGACTGCTATTAAGTCCTTCGGATAGCTTGCCATGACAAAAGGGAGTATCATTGCAGGGCATTATTCCCTTTTGTCATGGCAAAACCTTTCTCTCCTTTCATTGCTAGGGTGCCATAATGCCCTAAGCAATCCACCTTCCACATTTTTACCGAAGATGGCATGAAACTTGAATGCCAGATTTAATGACACTGCTTTGCTAGCTTTATAGGGTTTTCCCTGAATTTTTACGATATTTAAAAATTCTATGGCTTTTAGTTGCTTTAAAAGGTGTATAATAAAAGTTAAAAATGAAAATTGCATTCATAAAAAGGCACTTTTCTTATTATGGCGGAGCAGAAAGATATCTAAACAGGCTCATTGAAGCACTAAAAAATAAAGCTAAAGAAATTCATATTTTTGCCAATAATTGGACTGCAGACAAAGATTTAATATTCCATAAAGTGCCCATATTAAGTTTTGGCTCTTTCCTGAAAGCTTATACTTTCAATCGCAATTTAAAGATAAACCTAAGAGAATTTGACTGTGTAATAAGCTTTGAAAGAACTTTAAATCAACACATATACAGAGCTGGAGAAGGCTGTCACATAAGATGGCTTCAAATACGTAGCATCTACGAGCCTTTCTGGAAAAGGTACTCCTTTAAACTTAATCCCCTTCATAAATATTATCTTATGGTTGAGAAGCAAATATTTAAAGAAACCCCTCTTATCATAGCAAACTCTAAGATGATAAAAAATGAGATTGTCCATTACTATGGTATTCCTCCCTCAAAAATCAAAGTAATTTATAATGGAATTGACACCCTTAGATTTTTACCCTCCAATGGAAAAGAAATAAAAAAGAGTATTTTAAATCCTTGCCCTAAGGGGAAAATAATTCTTTTTGTAGGCTCTGGTTTTGAAAGAAAAGGACTTATAAACCTTCTTAAGGCTTTGAGCCTCTTAAAAAATGAGAAGTTTTTACTGTTTGTGATTGGAAAGGGTAACATTAAAAAGTACAGAGAAATCTCAAAGGTTCTTGGTATTTTAGATAAAATCCATTTTTATGGCACCACAAAAGAAATTGAAAAATTTTATGCTGTAGCAGATATATTTGTACTTCCCACTCTTTATGATCCTTTCAGCAATGCCACCCTTGAGGCAATGGCATCAGGTTTACCAGTAATCACCACTGTAAATAATGGTGCCTCTGAACTCATTGAAGAGGGTAAAGAGGGCTTTATTATTCAAAATCCCCTCAATTATAGAGAAATCACCGAAAAAATTGAGTTTGCCTTGAAAGAGAAGGAAAAAATGGGAGAATGTGCAAGAAAAAAGGCAGAACAATTTACAATTGAAAGAGCGGCAAGGGATTTTTTTCAATGTATAGAAAAATTCTCGTCATAAAACTTAGACATATTGGAGATGTATTATTAGCAACGCCTGTTTTCAAAACTTTGAAGGAAAACTTTCCAAGTAGCCACATTACCGCCCTGGTAAACAAAGGAACCGAGGCAGTTCTTGAGAATAACCCTCATATTGATGAAATCCTAACTTATGACAGAGACATTAAAAAACTTCCTCCCTTTAAAAGATACAAAGAAGAGTTAAAATTTTTAAGAAAAATAAGAAACCTTGGCTTTGACACTACCATAGAGCTTACTGGAGGAGACAGATCAGCATTGATATCATTTTTTTCAGGCGCAAAAAAGAGATTTGGAATAAAAGCTAAAGGGTTTTTGGGGAAAAAATTTCTATATACCAAGACTTTCTCCTTTGATGGAGCTAAACACATTGTTTTACAAAATCTTGAGATTCTCGAGAAAATGGGCTTAAAAATTAAAAAACCTAAAATTATACTTCATGTAAGTGAAGAGGAAAAGAATTGGGCAGAAAAACTAATTTTGCCCAGTGGAAGAAAGTTAAATGAAAAAATTGTCCATATCCATTCTACCTCAAGATGGTCTTTTAAATGTTGGAAAGATGAATATATGGCAAAAGTGATTAAATGGCTTTTAAACAATGGCTGTAGAGTCATACTCACATCTTCTAAGGAGGATAGAGAGTTAGAGAAGATCAAAGCAATTCTATCCTACATTGATCCCAAGTGGGTTTGCCATTTATCAGTAAATTCAGGACATTTTAAAGAAAATTCTGTAACCTCCCAAATCTATCCTTTAATAAATCTTGCAGGTAAAATCACTTTGAGACAATTAATTGCCATCTCATCAATAAGTGACATGTATTTTGGAATTGACACAGCACCAATGCACATAGCTGCAGCCCTTGGTAAACCTGTGGTAGCCCTATTTGGTCCAAGTGGTGCTTTTCATTGGGGTCCTTGGGATAATGAAGTTTGTGAAAATCCCTACTCTAAAAGGAAAGGAATTCAAAAATTTGGTAAAAACATAGTTATTCAGAGAGATTGGAAATGTATCCCCTGTGGACAAGCCGGATGTGAAGGAAGTAAAATAAGTAAATGCCTTTTTGATATAAAACCCGAAGAGGTAATTGCAATATTATCTTCAATCTTAATATTCGATAAAGAAAGTGAAATTAAAAATTAGAGAAAATTTACTCTATTTAGCGCTAAAAATTATAAATAATTTTGATAAAAGACAACGAGATCTTAAATATTTTAACCCTAAAGAAGTAAAAAGCATACTCGTTGTATCATCAACTGCCATAGGAGATACTTTAATGTCAACTCCTGCTATTAAAGCCTTAAGAGAAAGATATCCTCAGGCAAAAATAATTGCTCATTTTAATGCTAAAAATATGGAACTTTTTGAAAATAATCCTCATATTGATGGAATAATCCCTTATTACGGAGGTTGGAAAAAATTTTTTAAAACTATTAAAGAATTTAAAAAACACAAATTTGATGTGGCAGTAATCCTTCATGGAAATGAGCCTCAGGCAACTCCTATGGCATATCTGGGAGGAGCTAAGTTCATCCTAAAAATACCAATCCCTAGAAAATTTGACTTTTTAATTAGTAATAAAAGTAATGGTTTTGAGAATCCCTGGAATCATCATGCCATTGATGTAAGACTTAAGGCAGTATCCTTTATAGGTTGCAAAGAAGACCAAAAAGAAATGGTTCTCCCTTTAGACGAGAAATCAGGAGATGAAATAGACAAATTATTTAAGGAGTTTTCAATCCGCCATAAAAAACTGATTGGTTTCCAAGTAGGGGCAAAAGATAAATATAAAATTTGGCCCCCTGATAAATTTATCAAAATTGGTAAAAAACTTATTGAGTTTGATAGAAATATTTTAATTTTAATTTTAGGTTCTAAAGAGGAAAAAAATATATGTAACAAAATAAAAGAAGAGATAGGGGAGAGAGTAATTTCCTTTGCAGGTATGTTATCATTAAAACAATTAGCAAATTTAATAAATAGACTCAACTTATTAGTTACAAATGACACGGGTACCATGCATATTGCAATAGCTCTCAAAAAGAAGACTGTATCGCTTTTTTGTCCTACAAACTTTTGGGGAGTGGGTCCAATTCAAGATATGCATCTACATAAAGTCATATCAAAAAATAAACCTTGTAATCCTTGCATTACAAAAAAATGCAAAAAACCTTACTGTATGAATCTAATTGAGGTAGACGAAGTCTTTGAAGCAATCAAGGAAATTCTATATGAAAATAGCCCTCTACAATTTAACTACAACAGTTAAAAATGGTGGTATTGAAACTTTCTGTTGGGGACTTGCAAGAAATCTCTCTAGCCGAGGAATTGAAGTAGATTTATACGGTGGCAATAGTAATAAAATTTTTCCATCAATAAAAAATTTAAGAGTAATTCCTTTGCCATATATACCTAGAGATAAATTTCCTAATTTTGGTTCTCGTTTTAGAAAATTTATGGAAAGGTTATCATTTTGTTATCATGCATTCCCACAAATTAGAAAAAATAGATATAATTTCTTCTGTATTTTCAAACCCTTTGACTTACCTTTGGCTCTTTTAATTAAAAAAATAAAATCCAGTAAGATAATTTTTTTTTCAGGGGGTACAGAATTTTTTATTGGATACAAAACAATGGCAAAAAAAATTGACTTTTTTTTCTCCTGTAGTAAATTTAATGCTAAACAAATAGAAGATTACTGCGGTATTAAACCCCTCATATTACCAAATGGTATAGACACTGAACTTTTTAAACCCTTACAACCTGCCACAAAACTTAAAGAATTCTTAGAGATAGATGAAGAAAAAATCTTAATAACTGTATGTAGACTTGTAGGATGGAAAGGAGTTCAGTATGGAGTTAAAGCTCTGAAAATTCTTCTTGAAAAGGGCTATAAAATAAAGTATCTAATTATAGGAGAGGGAGAATACAGAAGAAATCTTGAAAAATTGGTAAAAGATTTAGAAATTAGAGAGAAAGTGTTATTTTTAGGAAACATTGAAAATTCTCAATTACCCAAATACTACTCTCTTGCCCATATTGCCATATTCCCCAGTATTGCAGATGAAACCTTTGGGATTTCCATTGGAGAGGCAATGGCTTGTGGTGTTCCTGTAATCTCAACAAAAGTTGGTGGAATCCCCGAAGTAGTGGGAGATGCTGGAATTTTAGTTAATCCAAAGGATGAAAATGCCATTGCTCAGAGTTTAGAGCATTTAATTACAAATCCACATATTAGGAATGAACTTGCTATGAGAGCAAGAAAAAGAATTATAAATCTCTTCAGTTGGGAGATTATTATTAATAAATTTCTGGAGCATATAAGTGCCTAAAAAAGTACTTATGTTTGCAAACCCCATACATCCTATTCCTCCACTAAAAGGAGCAGCAGTGGAAAGCTGGATATATGAGGTTTCAAAGAGAATAATAAGTTTTGAGCCTCATATAATATCCATTGGTTCCCCTTATTATCCTAAAGAAGAGTATAGAGAGGGAATTTATTTTCATAGAATAAGTTTTAACCCTTTGTATAAAAGAATATTTCAAAAAATCACGAGATGGGATCCCTTATCCTATACCCATAAAGCGTTAAGAATTATAGAGAATATCAATCCTGAAATAATTCATATTCATAACATTTCCAAGTGGGCTTTACAGTTAATTGAAAAACTTAATGGTAAATTTAAAATCATTCTACATTTGCATAATAAGGTCTTGATTGAAAAAAATATTAAAATTGATGTATTGGTTGGTTGTAGTAAATACATTTTAGATCTATACAAAAAAAATGAAAAAATAAAAGCAGATTACTATACCTATTTATACAATGGTATCGATCTTAGAAAATTCAGACCTTATTGGGAAAATCTTCAGTTAAGAAATAACATAAGAAAAATATTCAGAATTAAAGATAAAGAATTTGTAATTCTTTTTGTAGGGAGAGTTTCTTCGGAGAAAGGTGTTGAACACTTTATAAATACTGCTATGGAATTAAAAAATGTGGATAATATAAAATTTTTTGTTATCGGAGAAATCCCAAAAAAAGGGGAAAGAAAAAAGTATTTAGAAGAAATATTTGAAAAAGCCAGCCTTCTAAAAGACAAAATATTTTTTACTGATTTTTTCCCACCTTCAAAGATGCATCTAATATTTTTAATGGGAGATGTTCTTTTTACTCCATCAAATTCTGAAGGTTTTGGAATGGTAAACATAGAAGCTATGGCAACAGGAATACCGGTAATAACAAGAGAAAAAGATGGAATTAAAGAGTATATAAGAGATGGAATAAATGGATTTTATGTAAATGAAAAAAACATTGCCAGAAGCGCTTCTGAAATCCTCATAAGATTAAAAAATGATGTGAATCTAAGAGAAACTATAGGAAGGCAAGGTTATGAATCTGTTAAAATTTTTGATTGGAATAATATAACCTTAGAAGTGGAAAATTTATACAATGAAATAATTTAATTATGAGAGAAATGAAAGAAAAATTAGCTAAATTATTATTTGAGACAATTAAAATCACAGTTTGCGTCTACATTTTATTTTTGTTTACAAATAAAGGGCAAACAATAAGAGAAATAGGTATTTATTTGCCAACAATTTTTATATTTCTAAGGTGTCTTCTTTTAAAAGACTTTACATTTTTTAAGGATCTCGTAAAAAATAAATTTTTTATTGTAATTTTATCTTTATGTGTCTCTGGGCTAATATCCTCTTTTATCTCTCCTGACCCTCTCTATTCTCTAAAATGGTTTAAAAGAACTTATTTACCCTTATTTCTTGTGTCTATCTCAATTGCCTATACTTTTCAAGATGTTTCTTTTTTTAAAAAGATGAAAATTCTTTTTGTCTTTGTACTTATTTTATTTATAATCCTTACAATAAAAGATTTTTATCATATGCAAACCATTAAATCTGATGATTTTGCAAAATTTACGAGAAAATATATCAATCCCTTAGAGATTTTTATTTTTTCTCCTCTACTATTATTACTATTAAACGAAAAAAAGTATATTAAACTTATCTGCATTTTAATTTTTATACTATCTTTCATAGCAATGATTCTTACTGGTAGCAGAGGTGGATGGCTTGCAATATTTTGTGGATTTTTATTTTTATTATTTTTTGCTGGTTTTTTAAACAAAAGAATATTTAAAATATTAATCTTTCTTTTAGTGACTGCAATTTTGTTCCTCCTATTGATTTTCTCATCAAATATTGAAAAACCCTCATACTTAAAAATGAAATTTAAACAATTATTTGAGGGAGATACCTCTTTAAGATTAGAATACGTATGGCCAGGAGCAATAGGAACCTATCTTGAATTACCTTTAGAGAATAAATTACTGGGAAGATCTCTTGGAAGAATTACCTATGCGGAGGATTTTTCAAGTTGGTACATAAAAAAACACAAAAACTCACCACCTTATATTTATTCTCCACATAATTTCTATATTTACTTATTGTACAAGCAGGGAATTGTTGGTTTTTTCATATTCTCTTTTTTGATATATATGATTTTTAAAGAATTGCTTTCCACCCTTTTAGATGTAAACAAAAATCTAGAATTTAGAAGTTTTGCGTTATTCATTCTTGCATCTTTTATTAATCTATTGGTTCACGGTTTTTTTGAGGATACGCGATTTATTCAATGGATATTTATCTTGTCTTTGATTACTGGTTTTAATCATTTAATAAAAAAACAATTATCAGAATCATAAAATGTTTAAATTTATCTATCCTATTCCTGAAATATTGCCTGACAACAGAGCAAGATTTATTCAAATAATCAATACTTGTCATGCATTGGCTAATAAGGGAGTAAAAGTAGAAATTTTAACTGGGTACAGAAAAGGGTATGATGAAAATAAAATTCTTGAATTTTATGGACTTTCATCAAATGAAAATCTCAAAATAATCCCACTGCCTATCTTAAGAAGAGAAAAAGAGAAATATTTTAGAATTTCATGCAATGAAGTATTCTATTTCTCTCTTCTATTGCATTTATTTACTCATAAAAAAAGTAACTCTATTATTTTTTGTAGACATCTTAAACTTGCTAAGTTTTTATTAAAATTCCGTAAATTTTTAAAGCTTCCTATGATTTTTGAAGTTCATGAAATATTTCATAAGAATGAAAACTTGAAAGAATCCAAAAAAGTAAAAATCAAAAATGATGAAATTAAAGTTTACAATGAATTTGATATTTTAATATGCATTACTGAACATTTAAAAAATGCCATAGAGGAATTCCTATGGAAAAAGAATAAAATAGTCATAATTCCTGATGCAGTTAGAGAAGAATGGTTTACCAAAGAGAGAAATTTCAATCCTTCTTTTATTCTTTACACTGGTAGCTTATATGAATGGAAAGGTGTTGACACTTTGGTCTCTTCCATGAAATTTCTTCCTAATGAAAAACTTTTAATCATCGGCGATGGAGAAAGATTAAAAGAAATAAAAGATTTGGCAACAAAGGAAAAAGTTGCCCCTAGAGTAATTTTTGTTGGTTCAGTTTCTCATAAAGAGATTCCAAAATATTTATCTCAAGCAAAAGTAGCTGTTATACCAAATATATTAAAGGGACCTTCTCTTTTCTCCTCTCCCTTAAAATTATTTGAATACATGGCTTCAGGAATCCCCATTGTTGCCTCAGATTTGAAGGTTTTTAGAGAAATATTAAAGCCCAATGAAACTGCCATATTTTTCGAACCAGGAAATCCAGAATCTCTTGCAGAGGCTATAAAAAAAATTTTAAATTCAAAAGAATTAGCTGATAAATTAGGTGCAAATGCTAAAAAAATTGCCGAACAATATACTTATGAAAAAAGAGCTGAAAAAATATTGAATATTTGCAAGGTCCTAATAAAAAATGACACTTAAAATTCTTCACACAGAATCATCACCCGGATGGGGTGGGCAAGAAAACAGAATACTTAATGAATCCTTAGGATTAGAAAAATTAGGAGCAAAAGTCTATATTTTATGCCAACCTAATAGCATTCTCTCTAAAAAAGCAGAGGAATCTGGAATAGAAGTGTTTACCTATCCTTTAAGAAAAAGCTATGACATTAAAGCAATTTACTTTACTATGAAACTTATAAATAAATTAAAAATAGATGTGATAAACTCCCATAGTGGTAAAGATACTTATATTTCCGCTATTGCAGGGAAGCTTTCAAGAAAGCCTCTTCTTTTGGTAAGAACTCGTCATCTTGCTTTTCCCATTACATCAACTTTCTCCTATAAGTATCTTTCCCATGTTATTATTACTGTCAGCGAATACGTTAGAAATTATTTAATAAGTAAAGGAATTAATCCGCAAAAAGTCTTATCTGTTCCCACTGGTATAGATATTACCAAATTTAATCCTGATAGAGTAAATGCTACCTTAAGGCAAGAGCTCCAATTAAATGAAAAGATACCTCTTGTTGGGACAGTAGCAGTTTTAAGAAAAAAGAAGGGGCATCATATTCTATTAGAGGCTATTCCCTATGTCCTAAACAAGATTCCTAATGCTCATTTTGTTTTTGTTGGAGACGGACCACAAAGAAAAAATATTGAAAATAAAATAAAAGAGCTTCAATTACATAATAACGTCCTAATGCTTGGGCATAGAAATGATATTCCTCAAATTCTTAAATCCATCGATGTTTTTGTATTACCAACGCTTCAAGAGGCTCTTGGCACTTCCTTTCTTGAAGCAATGGCTATGCAAAAACCTGTTATAGGCTCCAATGTGGATGGTGTAAAGGAAGTCATTGATGATGGTATAAATGGATACCTCTATCCTGCTGAAGACACTATAACCTTAGCAGAGAAAATTATTAAACTTTTACAAGACAAAGAGAGAGCTTTTCAAATGGGACTTAAAGGACAACAAAAGGTTTACAGTAAATATACAATTGAGCATATGTGCAATAGTATGCTTGAAGTATATACTAAAAACCTAAAATTCCTTAAAGACTCCAATAGATAAATCCTTGACTTTCTGCTTCTTTTTTGTCGTATATACCTTTTATATCAATTAATAAATAAGGTTGATTCATTAAATTTTTATAAATTTGTAGATTATAATTATCCAGAAAAACTTTGTGTTTCACTGCTAAAACAATGCAATCATATGGTGATTTGGAGTCTAAATCTTCAATAAAATTTATCTCTCTTCCCTGACAGCCTACATCTTTTACTGTTGGATCAAATACATAAACTTCTATTCCAAAATCTTGAAGTTCTCTAGTTAGCTCAAAAACTTTACTGTTTCTTAAATCGGGAACGTTTTCCTTAAAAGTTGCCCCTAAAATTAAAACTCTTGATTCTTTCACTTTTTTGTCTGCCTTTATCAAAATTTTAATAATTTCATGAGCTATGTAAAGCGGAACTGACTCATTTACACCTCTACCAGCTAAGATTAACTCCGGCACATGGCCTATTTGCATTGCTTTATGGGCAAGATAATAGGGATCAACAGGTATGCAATGACCTCCTACAAGACCTGGTTCAAAGGGTAAAAAATTCCATTTTGTTCTTGCTGCTGATAAAACCTCTTTTGTATCAATACCAAGTTTATGAAAAATAATGGCAAGCTCATTCATCAAGGCAATGTTTATATCTCTTTGAATGTTTTCAATTACTTTAGCTGCTTCAGCGGTTTTTATGTCTGATGTTTTGTATACCCCTGCTTTTGCTACTTTACTGTAAACCGAGGCAACTACATCCAAAGTTTCAGGAGTATCGCCAGATACAACTTTTACCACTTTTTCTATAGTATGTTCTTTATCTCCAGGATTTACTCTTTCAGGTGAATAGCCTACCCAAAAATCCACTTTCCATTTTAACCCACTTTCCTTTTCAATGATGGGGACACATATTTCTTCTGTGGCACCCGGATATACAGTAGATTCAAACACTGCAATACCACCCTTTGCAATAACTTGCCCTACAGTTTCAGAGGCGGAAACTAAAAAGGATAAATCAGGATTTTTAAGCTTATCAACAGGTGTGGGCACTGCAACTATGATAAATTTAAATTTATCATATTCTGAGAGATTGTCAGTAAACTCTATTGGAGAATTAAGTAGTTCCTTATCAGAAATCTCACCATTTATATCATTTCCTTCTCTAAGTTGTATTATTCTCTTAGAATTTTTGTCATAACCAACTACTTTAAAATACTTTGATAGGCTTATAGCAAGGGGTAACCCTACATAACCAAGTCCTATAAGAAGAATCTTCTCTTTTCCAGACAGTAAATCCTTGAAATTTATCATCCAAGTCTCTCCAAGACCTCCACGTATTTATTAACCATCTCATTTATCTCTTTGTCTATTCTTTCATCAGGCTTACCGATGGAAACAGGTCCATAATGTCCAAGTCTTGTAAATCCAAGACAAATACAACCGTGAATGAGAAAAGCCTTTAATATATCAAGGCACACAGTCTCACCACCTCCACCAATCATTCCAGTAGAAGTAAAAGCAGCTACCAGTTTACCTTCAATTTTTCTGTAATACTTTACGCTCTCATCAATGAATTTTTTAACCTCTGCTGCCATAGTACCAAAGTAATTAGGAGAACCAATGATATACCCATTGTATTGGGGAAGGCTGTCAATATCTACTTTATCAACTGTTAATAAATCCACTGAAACTCCTTTTTGAGATAATCTTTCTGCTATCATCTTTGCCATTTTCTCTGTGTTTCCTGATCTTGAGTAATAAGCAACCAATACTTTCTTCATTTTCTCTACCTCCTTGAAGGATTTAATATGAATTATAACATATCACTTTTTATTATTAGCATTCTTTCAGGGTAGTCTTTTTGTAACTTTATTCAAGATTAAAAAATTTGACTTTTTTGCAATTTCTCCTTACTTAATTACCCCTTAATTTTAGTTTAAATTCATAGTCTGCAAACTCGTCCTTTTTCTTTATAAGAAGCCATTGATCTACTTTTCCTTTAATTTTCAAGAGTACAAATCTACCCACTAAAAACTCACCTTTCAGAAATATCTCCCAGTGCCCTTCTTCAATTGAACCTTTAACAGTGAAGTATTCTCCCTTATCCCATATGTAAACCTTTCCTGCTCCGTATTGTCCCTCTGGAATAACTCCCTCAAAGTCACCATAATCTAAAGGATGGTCTTCTACCATGATAGCAAGCCTCTTGTCTTGAGGATTCATAGAGGGTCCTTTTGGTACTGCCCAGGATTTTAATACTCCATCCTTTTCAAGCCTTAGATCAAAATGCAGTTGCTTTGCGTGATGCTCATGGACTACAAAGTAAGGCATCTTTTGCTCCTTTTATTTTTTTGCAAAAATTCTTTTTATGAGCATAGTAGCGTAACTTCCTCGAGAAAGAAAAAATTTCAGATAAAGCTTTATTTTGTCCTTGTATATCTCATCGTCACATAGGTGAAATTGAAAATCTTTAGGTATTACAATGACTTCTCTATTTACTGATTTGAAAAAAGCTTGTCTAATTTTTCTTAAATTGAACATGGATGGCTTTATTTGCCTTTCAATTAATAATGCCTCGTATATACTCTGAGTCATTCCATCTGGCATGACAGCTTTTGAAGAAGGCGTAGGTAAGGAGAGTTTTTTT
Source organism: uncultured bacterium (assembly GCA_937998865.1). GTDB lineage: Bacteria > Nitrospirota > Thermodesulfovibrionia > Thermodesulfovibrionales > Thermodesulfovibrionaceae > Thermodesulfovibrio. The sequence goes on along the minus strand of CALLBR010000015.1, from coordinate 75,034 downwards.
AAATATTTAAATTTTTTTTCATCTAAAGTATTGTAGAAAATATAATCTCCTGCAATCCCTCGGTGTTTTAGAATTTCTTCTTCTGTTAAAATTTGCAACAAAAGCCTCCTTAATGTTTCATTCCAGAGAAAACTTTGATAACAGGCAAAAAACATTGACATTTCTTCTTTAGGTATTCTCTTTAAAACTGTAATGTAATCCTTTGGATTTTTCAATAAATGGGTGAAAGAAAATCTTTCCATATTAGTTTTAGCTAATCTTAAACATTCCTCCCAATTTCCCCACTTTTCAAAAATCTGTCTTTTTCTCCTTTTTGCCTCTCCTTTGTCCTCTGGATAAATATGGGTAAGATATATTTTTAAAGCTCCATTGTAATGAGCTTTAAGTAATTTCTCTCCTATAAATCCTTGATTTTGATCATAGCTTCCAAATCTCTGATCATCAAAATAATTTACAAATCCATATTTTTTTATTTTCTCTATCTGGGAAATAATCCATTCCTTAGCTTCCTGAGGTATAGCCCTTACAATAATTTCAAATTCATTACCTATAATGTATCTGGGATCCATGGGCTCTGAAGAGAAATTTATGAATTTTAAGGAATAATTCTTTTCCTCAATAGATATTTTTCTGGAAGGATTTTTAATTGAAATAAACTGTTCTGTAAGAGCATGCCTGTCTTTTTTCCCTCCATAAGAAATATGGGAAAAGGGAATATGTAAATTTTTGGAGATTTTCTTCAAAAGATCCACAGTATTCCATCCCTTTTTCTTAAGAAGATAAATACCATACTCACCCTTTTTGTTCAAAGGAAGGGATGTTACTTCTTTTACAACGAAGTCTTCAGGTCTAACTTTTATTTTGTATTGCATCAAAGGGCCTCAGCAATTTTAATTTCCAAAGATATAATAATACAAAAAAGGCATTCAGTAAAAAAATATAATGCAGATAATCATTTATGCTTTTAAATTTCAAGAAGACAAAGCCTAAATAGAAAAAAAATAAGTGAAAGTAAATAAATAGCATCCCTTTTTCAAGGGCAGTGGCAAGACTTATAAGAACAATGGAAAACAGAAGAGGAAGGATAAAAAATAAATAAGATGGAAGAAAAATTAAGGCACCTTCAAATTTTTTACCAAAAAGAAGCAAAAATAGAGGTTTTCCTATAAAAAAAATACCTATCTGACCTATTATTTCCGCTAAAAGAACTATCCCTATAATTTGACCTACAAACTTTTTAAAATTTAACGAATGCTTTGACTCTACAAACTTAGGGAAATAAACTCCAAGCATGGTTAAGGTAAACCACAGAAGTACTTTTCCAACGATAGACACTGATGCATATAGTCCTGCAGTATATTCATCAAAAATTCTTCTTATGAAAATATCATCAGCATAAACAAAAAAACCTGAAGGAGAGACATAAAGTGCTATTTTTAGTATTTTCTTCGCTTCTAAAGAAGCACTTTCCCCGAGGATTTCTCTGTTTATTCCAAAGACTAAGAAAATAATAACAGAATAGATACCTAAAACTGACGCAAATAAAACTCCAGAAATTCTGAAACCCATTAAAAGCATTAAAATGGTAATCAAAAACCTTATGGTAAGCTCTGCTGAATTACAAAAGGCAAAAAGGGGAAATCTTCCTGTTGACTGAAGAAAACTTTTTTCAATAGCTAAAAGAAACATCCCAAGCCAGGCTAAAGCTATAAGAAAGAAATAATAAGAATTACTTACATGGAGAAAATCTCTCAAAAAAGAGGAAAAAAGCATTACTAAAGTAGCAAAAATTACTCCAAGAAAAAGAGCCATTTTTCTTAATGATCTTAGAAAATCATATCTCCTTTCAAAGTTTTCCAATATAACTTTCACTCCCACAGTACCTAAAATTGCTGTTATATTTCCTACTGTTAACATAAAAGAGTATAAAACCATAAATTCACCATAACCACTGGGACCAAGACTTCTGCTCACAATGGAGTGGAAAAAATAACCAAGAATATTTACGTAAACAAAAGCTAAAGTAAGATAGGAGATGTCCCTAATCATTTAATAAAAGTTCGAGCTTTCTCTTGAATTCCTCTATTCCAAAGGGTTTATTAATTATTATTTGACCCTCTTTAAGGATTGTTTGGACTTGTTCAAGGTTATCAGCATAGCCTGTCATAAATATTACTTTCACGTCATTTTTTATTTTCTTTATTTCCTGATAAAGCTGAAATCCTCCCATAGAGGGCATAATTATATCAAATAGGCAAAAATCAATTTTATCTTTATTTCCCCTGTAAAAAGCTAAAGCATCAGGACCTTTTGAAAAAGAATAGACCTCAAATCCATTTAATTTCATTATCTCTTCTATGAGATTTCTAACTTCATCATTATCTTCCACTAAAAGTATCCTTTTTAAGTTAATAGTCTTAGAAGATCTCTCAGATGTATAAGTTCCTTTAGCATCAGAGGATTTTTCAACAAGAGGGAGATAAATTTTAAAAGTAGCTCCTCTACCTACTTCACTGTATACGTTAATAAATCCTTTATGTTGTTGAACAATTGAATAAACGGTTGCTAAACCCAAGCCAGTTCCGTCAGGTTTAGTGGAGAAAAAAGGATCGAATATTTTATCTATTATCTCGGAAGGTATTCCTGTCCCTGTATCAGAAAAATTAATACACACAAAATTACCTTCTTTAACAAAGGGATATTTCTGGATATTTTGGTATTCAAAAAACTTCTCTTCAGTAGATATTTTAATTCTGCCTCCTTTTGGCATTGCCTCAATAGCGTTCACTGTAAGATTCAATAGTAATTGAGAAAACTGAGTTCTATCCAAATAGACATAAAGGGGCTTATCAGCAAGGTTTAATTCTAAAGTGATATCTTCTCTTAAAGTAGTTTTTAGAAGTTTTATCTCCTCCATAAGAGTCTCATTTATTTCGTAAATATTTGGTTCATATAGCTGCCTTTTTGAAAAAAGGAGTAATTTCTTCACAAAATCCCTTGCTTTTTCCACTGCTTTTGTTATAGAGGATGTATATTTCTCTACTTTTTCATCTCTCTTTGTATACATTTGAATAAGTTGATTGCTACTGTAAATTACTGACAGGATATTGTTAAAGTCATGGGCTATAGATCCAGCAAGTCTTCCAATGCTCTCCATTTTTTGTGCTTGAAAGAGCTGTTCCTGAAGTTTTCTCTTTTCAGTTATGTCTTTAACTATAGATACTATAAAAAGAGGATTACTAAATTCGTCTTTCACTAAACTTGAGGATATTAATCCATAAAAAGTTGTACCATCAATTCTTTTAAATTTTATCTCTAAATTCTCTACAAATCCCTTCTCCATTAATTCTCTATAAATAAACTCCCTATCGGCATCTTCATAAAAATAAATCTTATCTCTCTGCATTTCAGAATTCACTTCCTTTTTATTTCTAAATCCAAACATTTTTGCTGCTGACTCATTAAAATCTAAAATAACACCCTCAAAGTTTGATATTATAATAGCATCTTTTGAGGCTTCAAAAATTTTTATCAATTTACTCTCTCTGTCAGCAACTGTTTTTGACATCTCTAAGATAGCTTCAGCAATAGAGTTGAACTCATTTATATGAGAAATAGGACCTGCAAGTAGAGGCTCTCGCCTTTTAAATTTTTCAATCATAAGAATGATTTTATTAATTGGATTTATAATACTTCCTGAAAAAGCTAAACTAAAGAATAATAGAAAAACTAAAAAAGCCAAACTTAACAGAAAAAATCTCTTTTTCAGATTATAAAGAGCTCCTAATGCTATGTCTTTCTTCTGTCCAATGAAAGATATGTAATCGGAATTGGGCAGTTTTGTTGCTAAAAATATAAATTCCTCACCATTAATCTTCTCCATTATAAACTCTTTTTGCTCTTTTATTCCCTCTTGCACAAATTTTTGATGACTAAGATTCAATCCTTCTTTTACAAAATCCTCTTTTACATGGGCTAATACTAAACCTTTGCTGTCTAAAATAAAAGCATAAAAATTCTGCTCTTTCAGTCTTTCTATCAATAAGTTTAGAGCAGAAATTTCAATAAATGTTACGACTTGTAGATTCGACACTTTTTTTAAGACTACATAATAGGGCTTTTTATCTACGATTGAAATATGAGGACCGAAAAATTTTATTTTTTCAGCCCCATAAATAAAAGGAGCCTTTGAAAGGTCTATCCCTATCAGGTCCTCTCTAAAGGGAATAACATCCTTTACTCTATTATTTCTGTCAAGAATTAATATATGCCTAATTGCTGGATTAATAGAAAGATACCTTTCTCTTAAAGAGTATTTATTTTGAGAGAGGTTTTTCAAATTTAAATTTTTGACTATAAAATCTATGTCTTTGTGTATTTTTTCAGCAAAAAATTCAAGATAATTATTTATAATTTCCTGAGTTACCTTAAATTCATGAACTTTTTCCTTTGTTAACTGTTCTTTTGAGGCAAGGTAAAGTATTGAATAGCCTAAAATTATCAAAATAAAAAATAGCGAAAATAAAATTAGCAAAAAATAATTTTTAAGATTAATTTTCATTGCTTAATCTCTTAAACTTACCATCTATGACTTTTAAGATAAAAGAATTTTCCTTATTGTCTCCAAATTCATCAAACTCTATCTCATTTAACAAGCCTTCAAATCTCTTTATCTGTAGGATATTTTCTTTTAAATCGAATCTTTCAGCGCCCATTTCAATTGCTTTTTTTAAAACCATGACTGCGTCAAAGCCTTTTATGGATCCCACATTCATTTCTTTGCCGAATCTTTCAAAAAATCTCTTATTAACGTAATTAAAATGATCCCCACCAGACAAAGTATCAACACTATCTACAGTAATTATGCCTTCTGCCCATTTACCACTGTATTGCAATAAAGCCGGAGATTTAGCCCATGGAGCAATCAATATACTGAGTTCAGGTTTCAATATTCTTAAATTTTGAATTAATAAAGAGGTACTATAAACATCTGTAATAATCAAAACAGCATCAGGATTTTGAGATAAAATTTTTCTTGATAATTTTCTAAAATTTTCCACATCTTTTTCTAATGAAAATGTTAATAATTTAGTTTTCTTATCTAAAAAGCTCTTTAAGTTCTCTATAAAATCCAAAGTGTAGGCAAAATTTAAAGTATCATAAATAACGAATATCCTTTTAAAATTTAAGTTTTTATTTAAAAATTCAGCTAAAATTCGAGCATCTTCTCTGTTTGTTGGTCTTAATCTAATCAAATAGTCATCTAATCCTCCCAAGAGGGTTGATGTGGGAGTGGGAGCGATTGTTAAAATTTTCCTCTCATTAATAAGAGGAAGTATAATTTTAGCAGTAGAGCTGGTGGCAGGTCCTATCAAAGCGATAACCTCTTCATTTAAGAGTTCTTCAACATTCTTTTTAGCGATTTCAGGATTATATTGATTATCTTTTATTATAAGTTTTACAGGCCTGCCCCTAATACCTCCCTCTTCATTTATCATTTCTACTGCAAGAAGAGCACCATCTCTGATCTCTCTTCCAAGATCAGGATAAATACCGGTGAGAGTGACGAAAAGTCCAATTTTTAAAGGTTCTTTGGGTTTTAAACAAGCAAAAATTAAAAGGATTGAAGAAAAAGAAATAAAAATAATTATAAAGATTTTCTTGCTCATTGTTATTTTTGCTTATAGCAAAATTATATCAAAATTTTACTATTTTTTTGAGATAAGTTAAAATTCACCATTCATAGCAGAATAAGTTACTTCATGAATAGGAGAATTCTTAAAAAGGAGGGAATTAAAGATAAGGGGGCTGAGCCCCCTTATCCTCTTGATTATTCAATTTGAAGCTTTCTTTCTTTTGTCTTTGCCTCTTCAGACTTGGGTATTCTTATCTCAAGAACGCCATTTTCAAATTTAGCCTTTGCTTTGTCTGTCTGAACTTCTAAAGGTAATCTAAAGGTTCTTGAAAAGGTACCATAGGATCTTTCATAGCGATAGTAATTCTTTTCTTCTATCTTTTCTTCCTTCTTCTTCTCTCCTGAGATGGTAATATAATCATCTGTAATTTTAACTTCAATATTTTCTTTATTTAAGCCAGGTAATTCAGCCTTTAACACCAAATCATCACCCTCTTCGTAGATGTCCACTGCAGGTGCAATAACATCTGTTTCTGTTTTTAGTCTCGGCATTAATGAGCTAAACACTGAAAAAGGTCTTCTCCATACTTCCTCAAAGAACTTTTCCATCTCCTCAAAAGGAGAGAAAATTCTTGGTTCAACCCTTGCAATGTCTTTTGGCTCTTTTCTTGTCATAGTTACACCTCCTTTATATTTACTTGATATAATCTATTTAAATTTAACAAGAAAAAAATTTTTTTGTCAAGAGGTTACAAAATAAACTTTACATAACTTATATTAAAACTACTTTGCCATCTTTTTCTTTTGTAACCTCTCCTATTATAGAAGCTTCCTTATAACCAGCAGCTCTTAATTGACTCTGAAGCAACTCAGCATTTTTTTCTTTTATTGAAATTAGAAGTCCTCCTGAAGTTTGAGGATCTGCGAAAATATCAAGAGTTACGGCATCCGTATCTCCTTTTTCCACAAGCTTCTCACAATAATTTATATTCCTCCTGCCCCCAGCTGGAACTATTCCCATAGAGGCATATTCATAAACCTTTGGCATAATGGGAACTTTGTCTTTAAAAATTCTAATAGTTACTTTACTTGCTCTTGCCATTTCAAGACTGTGACCTAAAAGTCCAAAGCCAGTTATGTCAGTACACCCAGTAGCACCTAATTGCATCATTATTTCTGAAGCTTTTTTATTTAGGGTTTCCATAGTATGGATTAGGTACTTTGTAGTTTCAGAATCAAGAAGTTTTCCCTTTAAAGCTGTTGATAAAATGCCTGTACCTATTGGCTTTGTGAGAACCAAAAGATCTCCTTCTTTAGCTCCACGATTAGTAATAAATTTTTCGGGATGAACTATACCTGTAACAGCTAACCCATATTTTAACTCTGGATCTTCTACACTATGACCCCCTAATAAAACTACCTCTGCTTCTTTTAATTTATCTAAACCGCCGCGAAGTATTTCTCTTAAGATATTCTTATCCATCTCGTTGATGGGAAAACATACAATATTTAGAGCTAAGAGAGGTTTGCCTCCCACTGCATAAATGTCACTAAGAGAATTTGCCACTGCTATTTTGCCAAAGTCATAGGGATCATCAACAACGGGAGTAAAAAAATCTATGCTCTGAACAAGAGCCACATCCTCTTTCAAACGGTAAATTCCTGCATCGGACCAGTCTTCAGAGCCAATTAATAAATTAGCATCTACTGGTAAAGAAAGACCTTTCAATACATCTTCCAGGTCCGCCGGACCTATCTTGGCAGCTCAACCTGCTGCTTTTACTCTTTCCGTAAGCATCCTTTCTCCCCTTTAATTTTTTTAATTCTATCATAATTTTTCTAAAGTAAAAAAGCTCAAAAATTCAAATTTTCAGTTTGGACGGATGAATATATCGCCTTTATAATTCCATTTCCAGCTCCTTTGTCATTTAAATAGATACTTTGGTGCCAAATTTTCTAAATTCATTACAAGGATATCTCAAACTTTTATCACTCTCATCCTACAAATAGGACTCCCTTGAGTCATGGCAAACAATCCTTAAGAACTTTAAAGGAATCTAACCTTGAGAAGCTAAAGAAGTGAGCCATGGCAATCCGTCCTGGTTAGGATGACCCAGAAGACAAGCAAGGGGAAGCAAAAAGAAGGTAAATTTTTAAAATTAAGCTTTATATTAAGATTTCCTTTTTAAATTTTACTGAGTAATTCTTTTGCAAGTTCCAGATAGGCTAAAGTTCCAGGGGAATTTGGAGCATATGTGATGGCTGGTTTACCACTCATTGAAGCTTCTGAAAGGGCAATATTTCGTGGGATGACAGTATTAAAGGTTTTTGAACGAAATACTCTCTTTACATCTTCTGCAATATTTCTACTAAGAGTTAAATGTTTGCTATACATAGTAAGGAGAATACCTTCTAATTCAAGATTTTCATTGAAGTTAGCCTTTATTCTCCATAAAAGTTTTATGAAAATTCTTAAAGCCTCCAAGGCAAAATGTTCACATTGAACGGGAATAATAACTGAATCAGAAGCTACAAGAGAGCATAATGTTAAGAAAGAAAAAGAGGGTGGACAGTCTATAAAAATGTAGTCAAATTCATCTTTTTGATTATTTAAAATAATTTTCAATAATTTTTCTCTATCATCAGAATTAAATATATCTATCTCTGCCATAAATAAATCTATACGAGCAGGTATTAAATATAAATTATCCATGATCTCATAGATGGCATCAGGAAGGGTGGCTTTACCGCAATAGACTTCATAAAGTCCTTTTATTGTTGCGCCATTTTTACGCATTCCTAAGCCAATTGTTAGACTTGCCTGAGGATCAGAGTCAATTATTAGAATTTTTCTGCCTAAGGAAGCTAAGGATGCGCTAAGGTTTATAGCAGTTGTTGTTTTCCCTACGCCTCCTTTTTGACTGGCTATAGCTATGATTTTACCCATTTAATGGCTTCATAGCATATTTCGTTCTTTAAGTTTCTGGATGAGTTGATTCATCGCATCCTGTAAAGAATTTAGACTTCTATAACCTGAGGCATTTTTGTGCCCTCCCCCTCCAAATTCTCTTGCTATGGAACTTACATCTATATTACCCTTTGATCTTAAACTAACTTTTATAAGATTCTTTTCTGTTTCTCTGAAGAGAGCTGTTAATTTGATTTCTCCTAAGATTTTTAAGAACTCAACAAACCTCTCTGTGTCAGATTCCTTTGTAGAGGTCTCTTGAAAATCCTCTTTACTGAGAGAAGAAATTGCAAGAGGTGGAATAATTTTTAAATTATTTAGCATTCTAAGAAAGAGTTCAAACCTTCCTTGACTCCAAGATTCGAAACACTGCTCATAAATAAAAGAAGGTTTAGCTCCTGCTCTTACAAGCTCAGTAGCAATGGTAAAAACTTCCTCTGTGGTATTTTCAAATTGAAAATTCCCAGTGTCTACTATAAGTGCCGTATATAAGTTATATGCCATTTCAGAAGTAATGTTTTCTCTCATATTCTTAATTAAATAGTAAATGAGTATACCTGTAGCTGCTTTTTCTGTATCTATCCATTTTAATGATAGATTATCTTCCGAATCAGTTAGGTGGTGGTCTATGATTAATCTTTTACCAGAAAATGGTTCAATTTTTTTTAAAATTTCCTTTTCGTAACTTACTCTATTTATTTTATTGCAATCGACAAGGATAAGGACACTAAAACTTTCTATGTTTATTTCCTTTAAATCATTAATCTTTTCTATATGAGGAAGAAATCTATACTGAGGTGGGATAGGTTTCTCAGCATAGAATTCTGCTTTTTTACCCAATTTTTCAAGGAAAATTTTAAGGGCTAAAGATGAACCCAAGGCATCACCATCAGGAGTTGAATGGGTTAGTATGAGAAAATTATTTTCCCTATTTATGGTTTCAATTATTTCCTGTGGAGGCCTCAACTTCCCTCCGAAGTATCTTTTATTTCCTTCAATAGTTTATCGATTCTAAATCCTCTCTCTATGGATTGATCATAGAGGAATTCAAAGGTAGGAATTATTTTTATTCTCAATCTTTTAGCAATCTCACCTCTTATGAAGCCTTTTGCTTCATTTAATATTTGAAGGGAAATTTCTCTATCTTGCTCTTTCAGGACAGAGATAAATACTTTGGCTATACGAAGGTCATCAGAGAGTTCTACATCAGTAATAGTAATGAATCCTAATCGGGGATCCTTTATTTTATGAAGAACTATATCAGCTACTTCTTCTTTCAAGAGTATGCTTAATCTTTGTGACCTTTTATAAGGATGCATTTATAAACCTTTTGCTTGAATTTTTTCTAAAACATAATTCTCCAGAATGTCTCCTTCCTTTATGTCATTAAAATTCTCAATTGTTAATCCACATTCATAACCTGCTTGTACTTCTCTGACATCTTCTTTAAATCTTTTTAAGGAGCTTATTTTCCCTTCATAGACTACTATGTTGTCTCTTATTACTCTGATGCCATCGCTTGCTCTTGAGATTACTCCATTTAGCACATAACAACCTGCCACTGTACCGACTTTTGAAATTCTAAATATTGCTCTTACTTCTGCTCTGCCCAATACCTTTTCCCTTATTTCTGGCTGTAACATTCCTATTAATGCCTTTTTAACATCATCAATTACTTCATAAATTATGCTATATAGTTTTATATCAACACCCAGTTGTTCGGCTAATTCCTGAGCTTTGACTTCTGGTCTTACATTAAAACCAATAATAATAGCATTTGCTGTAGCTGCTAAGTTTACATCACTTTCGGTGATTCCACCTACAGCTGCATGAATTACTTTTACTTTTACTTCTGGATGAGTAATTTCTTCAACAGCTTTCTTTAACGCTTCTATGGAACCTTGAACGTCTCCCTTTATTATGAGATTAAGATCTTTCACTTCCCCTTCTTTAATTTTTTCATAAATATCTTGAAGTGTAACTTTCTGAGCTTTTTGCATTTCAGCAAGTCTTTTCTTTTGAGCTCTTAAATTGGCTATTTGTCTTGCAATTTTTTCATCTTCTACAACAATAAAGCTGTCTCCTGCTTGGGGGACTTCTTCAAATCCCACTACTTCTGCAGGAGTAGAAGGAGTAGCAAAGGAAATTTTTTTGCCTGTGTCATCATTTAAAGCTCTTACCTTTCCATATGTTGTTCCAGCTACAAAGGCATCACCTATCTTTAGAGTTCCATTTTGTACTATTACGGTGGCAACAGGTCCGCGACCTTTATCTAATCTTGACTCTATTATCGTTCCTCTTGCAGGTTTGTTAGGATTAGCCTTCAGTTCCATAATCTCTGCTTGTAGAAGAATCATCTCAAGAAGATTTTCAATGCCTAAACCTTTTTTGGCTGATATGTCTACAAAAATATTCTGCCCACCCCATTCCTCAGGAATTACTCCATATTCACTTAATTGAGTTCTCACTCTTTGAGGATTTGCCTCTGGTTTATCTATTTTATTAACTGCAACAATAATCGGAACTCCAGCAGCTTTGGCATGATTTATGGCTTCTATTGTCTGCGGCATTACTCCATCATCGGCAGCTACAACTAATACTACTATATCTGTTACTTTTGCTCCTCTTGCCCTTAGGGCTGTGAAAGCTTCATGCCCAGGGGTATCAAGAAAAGTAATATCTCTTCCTTGTAGTGTCACCTTATATGCACCAATGTGTTGAGTAATTCCACCAGCTTCTTGTTCAATAACTCGCGTTTTTCTTATAGCATCTAAAAGAGAAGTTTTACCATGATCTACATGCCCCATAACAGTAACTATTGGTGGTCTTAATTGGAGATTCTCAGGAGCATCTTGAGTTTCTTCTTCAATTATGTCTATTTCCTGTGCCTGGGCAAGTTCAACCTTTATACCAAAACTTTCAGCTACAAGAACTGCCGCGTCAGGATCAACAGGTTGATTAATTGTGGGCATATAACCAAGTTCCATAAATTTTTTTATTACATCTGCTACCTTTTGTCCTATTAATTCAGCAAATTCCTTAACTGTTGTTCCTTCCTGAAGTTTTATGGATTTTTTTCTTGGGGCAGTTGTAAGGGTAGGTAATGGTTCTTCTTTTTTATTTTTTTCTTTATGTTTCTTTTGCTCTTTTAAATCAAGCCATTTTTTAGGTTCTATTTTTTTTGGTGGTATTTTTGTTAAAAGAGGTTTAGTTTTGATTTTTTCAATTTTTTCAAAAGATATTTCTCTTCTAAACCTTCCAGGAAGAGAGATTTCTTCTTCCTCAACTTTCATATCCTCTTGAAAAGCTTCAGTTTTTGGGGACGTCTCCACCTTATTTTCATCAATTTTTTCCCTTGCTTTTTCAGGTACTACGGGTTTTTCGATTTTTACTTCTTCCTTTTTTTCTACCTCTGTTTTTGGAATTTCGGCTATTTTTTCTACCCTTTCCCTCTTCTTTTCTTTACTAAAAGCTTCCTTTACTTTTTCAATTTCCTCTTCTTCAATTTTTATATTGGAAGTTCCTTTCTTAAACTGAACATTTCTTATTTGTTCAATAATTTTTACAATTTCTATTGGTTTTACACCTAATTGTTTTGCTAATTCAATACTTCTTATAGATTTATCTGACATAAATTAAAGTACCTCCCTCTTTGTGAACAAATCAATAAAATGTTATCATAAATAAATAAGTATATGCAAATGAAAGGAGGAATCATGGCAAGTTGTTATGTTTGTGGAAAAAAAAAGGTTGTAGGTCATAATGTAAGTCATGCTAATAACAAAACAAAAAGGTATTTTTATCCTAATCTTCAAAGAATGAAAATCATTACAGAATCAGGACCAAAGAGAGTATCAGTTTGTACTAGATGCCTTAGATCTGGTTTAGTAAAAAAAGCCTTATAAATGGGATGTATAAGATTGGTGTTTTTTTATCATCCTTTTTAGACGAATTAGGATTAGCTCAGGCTGTTAAAGTTCAATTTCTCAGGAAGAGCTGGCGAGATATTTTTCCAGCTCCTTTGTGTGAACATACTTTTCCTAGGGAAATAAAAGAAGATCGACTATTGGTGATAGTTAATTCCCATGCTTGGCTTAATGAACTTATGTTATTGAAAGAAAATTTCCTTGAAAAACTTACTCCCTATGGAATAAAAGATGTAGCCTTTAAGTTTGGGAGAATTTATAAACCTAAAATTTCAAATTTTAAAAAGCAAAAAGATACTAAATTATCTCAGGAACAACGACAGTGGATATTTAATATTACCTCAAAATTAAGAGACGAAGAGATGAGAGTGTTGTTTAAAAACTTAATAGAAAAACATTTTTTACAGATGAATGAAAAAATGAGAGGAGATAAAAATGAAGGATTTTGATTTTGTCTACCGTCAATATTCTGAAGAAGAAAGTGTCATTTATGAAAAGGCTATGACTGAAATCTTAACGCACATTAAAAATGGAATGACCTTTAATAATGCAATTGATAATGTTGAAGTATCGGATAAGAATCTAAAATCTTTAATTGCTGATGATGCCTTAAAGGTTTTAATTGCTGAATTGTGTTATGTATCAAAGATCCCCTTTGAAGAACTTGCCAAAATGCTCGATCTGCCCTTGGAGGTTATAAGAAAAGCTAATTTTGAGATGTTAGAAGACATTGAGAACACTCTCAATAATACCTTTAACAAAAATGAAAGGAGTGGCAATGCGTAGAAAAATAAAATTGTACTCTTTGAGTACTTGCCCTGTATGTAAAAAAGTTAAGGAATTTTTAAAGAATAACAATATAGAATATGAAATGATTGAAGTAGATACCTTAGAGGGTGGTGAGCAATGGGTTGCTTTGAAAGAGCTAAAAAAGATAAATCCTCAAGAGACTTTTCCTACTTTGGTGGTAGAAAAAGCGGTAGTTGGCTTTGATGAAGAAAATTTGAAGAAAATTTTGGAATTATAAGATGGATTTAGAAAAAATTTATGAAAATCTTAAAAGATATGCCTCTATGAAGGGCATAGAGCTTAATAAAGACAAAGAACTGGTTTTTGATTTAATTAGAGGTTTATTAAAGAATGAAGCTAGATACGGATATCGTTCGTGCCCTTGCAGGCTTGCCTCATCAGATAAAGAAAAAGATAGGGATATAATATGTCCTTGTATTTACAGTGAGGCAGACATTAAAGAATTTGGAAGATGCTATTGTGGGTTGTTCGTCTCTAAGGAATATAATGAAGATAAGATACCTAAAGTTTCTGTGCCAGAAAGAAGAAAAAAGGAGGTGTAAGAAATGATTTGGGAGGAACTTTTAACCTTTGAAGACATAAAGAAAGATGCTTACTATATTAAGCACATTCTTTGGGATTACGATCCTACTAAAGTTATGGAACCAACAGTTGTTCAGGATGGTTCAAAGATTGTTTGCAAAGAGCCCATAAAGGGCTATGTTTTTTATATTGAAACTTCAGGGAAAAAACCCCAACTATTTCTTATGAAACATAAGAGCAATTGTTTTGGTGAGACTATTGCAAAAATAGATGAAATTCCCTCAGAGTTAATTCAGGAGGCTTTAGAGGAAAATAGAAATAAAATAAAATATGGAATGTGCCCGATAAATGAAAAAATTAAAAATTGGCTTAAAAAAGAATTAGGCGTTTTATAAAACATTAATTTATAAAACATTAATCAATTCATGAAAATTGTTAATAGTGAGAAATTTATGAGACTTCTTTGCTCTACCCTGTGAACTGGAGAGAGATCTTAAAACAGGATACCTAATACCAGAAAGCCACGCAGTGTGGAGGACTTCTTCTGTATCATCTATGAAAAGAGTTTTATTTTCTTTTATTCCATAATGGGATTTAAACTTTTCCCAAAAATTAATGTTTTCCTTAGGAAAGCCTAAATCAAAAGAGGTAATACATGCATAGAAATATTTATGAAGTCCCGTTTTATTTAGTTTTAGTTCCATTACTTTATTATGAGCATTTGTGACAAGATAGATTTTTTTAGACTTTTGAGTAACTTTCTTCAAAAATTCTTCAGAATCAGGATGTGGTCTTATCAATTCTTTAAGTTCCTCTTTTAGAGCTAAAATGTCTAATCCGGTTTTTTGAGACCAGAAATCAATATCAGTCCAGTTGAGAGTTCCTTCTTCAGCTTTATACATAGAAAAAAGAACTTTTTTTGCTTCTTCAAGAGAGATTTGATTTTTTTGGGCAAACTTTTCCGGCACATAATTTTCCCAAAAATAGTCATCGAAATACTTATCCAATATAGTTCCATCCATGTCTAAAAGTATAATGTCAATTTTATCAAAATCTATCATCTTCATTCTCTGTATACCAACTCATTTCAATGTAAAATTTTGTCTTTTCATATATTGTTCTTAAAATATTACTTAGCTCGAAAAAGATATCCTCATAAGTCTGTTCATCCTTTATCTCTTCATTGTCCAAAATATAGGAATACAATATTTCATATTCTTCTCCATTAATGCCGTCTTTTCTAAAAAATTCCTTTTTAACCAGAACAGCATCAATGTCTGGATAGGTATTGGAAATCTCTTCGAATAGTTCAGAAATATTGTTATAACCCTCAAGAAAAGGAAGACTTATATTTATATCAATTTCCACCATTTCTGAAAGAGACTCACTGCCTTCTTCATCTTCATCAATTAAAGAATAGCTTGTTTGTTGAGCATCATAGGAAAATGTAACTGTTGCTAAAAAAGGATAAGGGGCTCTTAAATCTGGTAATGTCATGGATAATCTGCTCTCTTTATTTAAAGTATACTGTTCTATAAGAGTAGACATATCAAAAACTTCCAGATAATTCTTGGAAGCATCCATAATTTTCATCTGTAATTCTTCAAATCTTATCACCTCTTCCTCCTTTTAAGGTTGCCTTTAACTCATACAACATTATACCATATAACGATATAAATCTTTAAAAGGAGGTTCTCCTATGAAAGCTGGTTATTTTATAACGGGTACTGATACCGCGGTTGGTAAGACAATTGTGAGTGCTGCCATATTAAGAGGATTCATCAAAAAAGGACTAAAAATCGGGGCTATGAAACCTATTGAAACAGGTTGTCTGAATAAAGATGGAATTCTACTGCCCTCTGATGGCATGTTTCTTAGAGATATGGCTGAAATGAATGATTCTTTGGAACTTGTTACCCCAATAAAGTTTGAAAATCCTGTCAGCCCCTTAGTAGCATCAAGGTTGGAAGATATTGAAATTGATATGGATAGAATTTTCAAAATTTTTGAAACACTTAAGAAAAAATATGATTATCTTCTAGTAGAGGGAGTGGGTGGTTTGATGGTTCCTATTACACAAGTAAAGAGAAAAAAAACAAAATCCTTTTATTTTGTTAGAGATCTTATTAAAGACATGAATTTAGATGCTATAGTTGTATGTAGACCAACTCTAGGAACAATAAATCATACTTTGCTTACTGTAGAGGCATTAAATAATAAGAAGATTCCAATTAAAGGCTTCATTATAAATTACTCAAACCTAATAAAGAACGATATATCGGAGAAAACTAATCCTGATATTCTTAGAGAAATACTTGAAATTCCCTTTTTGGGAACTATGCCTTATCTTACAGAATTAAACAAAGACAGGATAGGAGAGACTGCTTTGAAAAATATAGACTTCGAAAGTCTCATTAAATAGGAAATTTAGTTGAGCTCATTCAAAATTAAATGTTATCATAAAACCTATGGCTATAATAAAACCTTTCAAGGGTATTTTATATAATCCAAAAAGAGTATCTGGGGACGAAGTTATGTGCCCTCCCTATGATATTATCTCAGAGGATTTAAGGGAGGAACTTTACAGAAAAAGTCCCTATAATATTATTAGAATTGACCATGGCAAAAGTGATAATTTCAATGATAAATATGCCATTGCAAAAAATCTTTTTCATAAATGGCTTCAAGAGGGGATACTTATTCAGGATGACAGTCATTGTTTTTATTGCTACGAGATAAATTACACCTATAAAAATAGAAATAAACAACTCAGAGGTTTAATAGCTTTAGTAAAACTTGAAGAACTTGGACAAGGCATATATCCTCATGAACAGACCTATTCTAAACCAAAGGAAGACAGACTTAATCTAATGCGAGCTTGCATGGCAAATACTTCCCTTATTTTTACTATCTACAGATCAAAAGAAAGAATAACCTCAAAAATATTGGAAGAAACTAAAGTGCCCTACATACAAGCTAAAGATTTAGATGGCAATGTTCACAGTTTGTATAAAATCTCCGATGAATCAAAGATAAAAAATATTATTCATGAATTCATAGATAAACCTTTATTTATTGCAGACGGTCATCATAGATATGAAGTAGCTTTAGATTTTAAAAAAGAAATGGACACTCTCTATCCCCATGTAAAAGACTCGCCCTGGAGTTATGTTTTGATGTTTTTGGCAAACATAGAAGACAACGGCTATGTAATATTACCTACCCATCGTTTACTGTCAACTCCCCTGAGAGTAAAAGATCTATTGTTTAGAGATAAAAATTTTTTAATTAAAGAAATTGATGGAAAAATATCAGATATTGAAGAGTTTCTTGAAAAAGAAGGTCCTTTAAGTTTTGGTGTTTACTTAAGGAATAAAAAGTGGTATCTATTGAAATATACAGGTCCCTCCTTAGATTATATGCCAGAGGAAATAAGAATTCTTGATGTGGCTGTTTTAGAAGATGCTATTTTGAAAAGGCTTTTTCCTAATCGAGAAATTTGTTATGATATAGATATAAATAAAGCAATGAAATTGGTAGATGAAAAAAAATGTGATGCAATTTTTGTCTTAAGAGCCACACCTGTTGAAAACATAGAAAAAGTTGCCCTCAAAGGTCTTAGAATGCCTCCTAAATCCACATACTTTTATCCTAAATTACTTACTGGTATGATTATAAACAGCTTTATTAAATAATTAGTAAAGGAGGTAATACCATGGCTGTAAAGATAGGCATTAATGGTTTTGGAAGGATAGGAAGGCTATTTTTTCGTGCTTGCGAAGATTTTGAGGATATTGAAATAGTTGCAATAAATGACTTAACAGATTCTAATACTCTGAGCCATTTACTAAAATATGACTCAGTTCATGGTAGATTTAAAGGGGAAGTGAAAGCAATTGAAAATAACCTCCTAATTAATGGAAGGGAAATTAAAATTTTTTCTGAAGTATCACCAGAGAGAATACCTTGGGGAGATTTAAATGTAGATATTGTGGTAGAGTCAACTGGAAGATTTACAGACCGAGCTGGAGCTTCTAAACATTTAAATGCAGGAGCAAAGTGGGTTATTATAACTGCTCCAGCAAAAGAAGAGGATATTACCGTTGTCATGGGTGTAAATAACCATCTTCTGGATCCCTCAGTTCACAAAATAATATCTAATGCTTCCTGCACTACTAACTGTCTTGCTCCTGTAGCCAAGGTATTACATGAACATTTTGTAATTGAAAGAGGTTTTGCAACCACTGTTCATGCTTATACAAATGATCAAAGAATTCTTGACCTACCTCATAAAGATTTAAGAAGAGCAAGAGCAGCAGCCCTCTCTATGATTCCCACAACAACTGGTGCTGCAAAGGCAGTGGGGAAGGTTTTACCAGAACTGAAGGGAAAACTTGATGGTTTTGCTATACGAGTACCTACCCCTAATGTTTCTTTAGTAGATTTGGTTGCTCAAGTTAGTAAAGAGGTTACCGAAAAGGACGTTAATGAAGCTCTCAGAAAAGCCTCAGAAGAAGATTTAAAAGGTATTTTATTCTATAGTGAAGAACCACTTGTTTCTGTTGACTATAATGGCTCTACCTATTCTTCAATTGTTGATTCAATCTTAACAAAAGTAATAGAGGGAAAACTCGTAAAAGTTATAGCTTGGTATGATAATGAATATGGCTATAGTTGTAGAGTAAGAGACCTAATCCTTTATCTAATTAGTAAAATTTAATCAGGAGGTTAAATATGGCACCTTTTAATAATTCTTTCTGTAAGTTAACTATTGAGGATTTACCCCTAAAAGGTAAGAGAGTCTTCATAAGAGTAGACTTTAATGTTCCTCTTGATGCTAATTTAATGATAACTGATGACAGACGAATTCGTTCAACCTTACCCACCATTAATTACGCCATTGATGAAGGAGCAAAGGTAATTTTAGCTTCCCATCTGGGACGACCGAAAGGTAAAGTAGACCCTAAATACTCTTTAGCTCCTGTGGCTAGAAGACTTCAAAGGCTTCTAAATAAAGAAGTCATATTTGCTCCAGATTGCGTAGGCTCTCAGGTAGAAAACATCATTTCAAAAATGAAAGAAGGAGATGTGGTATTACTTGAAAACCTAAGGTTTCATATTGAAGAAGAAAAAAATGATGAGAAATTTGCTAAATCTCTTGCTTCATTAGCTGATTTTTATGTAAATGATGCTTTTGGTGCTTCTCATAGAGCACATGCATCAATAGTAGGTATCCCAAAATTTATTCCTGCTGCAGCAGGATTTTTATTAAGGAAAGAAATAGAATACTTAAAAGGAGCTATCGAAGCACCTATTAGACCCTTTATAGTAATTCTTGGAGGAGCTAAGGTGGGTGGGAAAATAGGAGTTCTTGAAAATCTTGCTGATAAAGCTGATAAGGTCATAGTAGGAGGTGGTATGGCTTTTACCTTCATAAAGGCCATGGGTTATGAAGTAGGTAATTCCCTTGTAGAAGAAGAAATGATTGAGTTTGCCATAAAAATAATGGAAAAGCTCCGTACAAACAAAGTGAAATTTTATTTACCTGTGGATGTGGTAATTGCTCAGAGCATTGAACCAGGGGCGGAAACTAAAATTGTTCCAGTTCAAGAGATACCGCCTGGCTGGAGAGGATTAGATATCGGGCCTGCATCGGTAAAACTTTTTACTGAAGCACTCCATGATGTCAAGACAATTCTTTGGAATGGACCTATGGGAGTGTTTGAAATAGATGCATTTTCTCGTGGTACTTTTGCTATTGCCCATGCTGTAGCAGACTCCTATGCTTTTAGCATTGTAGGCGGAGGCGATACAGACTATGCTGTTCACAAAGCAGGAGTAAGCGATTCTATTTCATTCATATCTACTGGTGGTGGAGCTGCGCTACAGCTTCTTGAGGGTAAAGAATTGGTAGGATTATCTGTTTTGCCAAATAAGAAAAAAGATTAATAAAAAGAAAGAGGGGAATTATCGCGAATTATAACCCCTCTTTCTTTGATGGCTTCTTTGATGTATTTAGGCAGGCTAAACATTCCAATATAAGTGTCGTAATCAAAAAATTTCAAAAAACCATTAAATTTTGACAATTTCTCCTTTAAGTTAACTCTATCTGGATCTATTGATTTAGAGCCAAGTACAAATCCCCAAGGTGCAAAAAAAGATGGAATGTTAGCAATGTATGGTTTTACATATGGAAAGACTTCCTTAATAGTTTTAAATATTGAGACAAAAACAAGGAGATTATTTATGGAAGTTGAAGTTGCTTGAGTTACCATAATCCCGTCACTTTTTAATGCTTTGTATATTTTTTCATAAAATTCCTTTGTGTATAATAAATAGGAAGGTCCACCCTCTGTAGGCTCTGGTAAATCAATTATTATGACATGAAAATAATCCTCTATCTTTTCTAAATAAGCTCTTGCATCATCTATTATTAATTTTACCCGTGGATCATCGAAAGCGCCATTACTCCATTCAGGAAGAATCTTTTTACAAATCTTCACCACTTCTTCATCAAGATCTACCATAACCACTTCACTTACAGGGTGCTTTAAAACTTCTCTAATAGTGGCACCCTCTCCACCGCCAGCGATAAGTACACGATCAGGTCTGTTAGACAAGAACATGGCTGGATGGACTAATGCTTCGTGATATATAAATTCATCTAACTCGGATGACTGTATTTTCCCATCCAGAAAAAGGCATTTACCCATGTTACCTGTCCTAATTACTTCTATTCTCTGATAAGGAGAATTACCTGCATAAATTATCTCCTTCAGAGAATGAAGTATAATTTCATTTTCTGTGTTTTCCTCAATATACCACTTGGTATTCTTCATAACAAATCTTATGAGGTAATTTTTCGTTCTTGTGAGATATTATACCCCTTTTCATCTCAACAATTGATGGATTTTTGCATTCAAAAGCTTCAACAATATATTGAGCTGCTATTTCAGGCTTGATCGTGTCTCCACAGGTAAAAACATCAACAGCTGCAAAACCATATTCAGGCCAAGTATGAATAGTGAGGTGTGATTCAGCAATAACAACTACCCCACTAATACCAAAAGGACTAAATTCGTGGAAATTGATATTGATTATTGTTGCATTGGCCTTTTTTGCGGCATCTACTAAAATCTTTTGAACACTTTCGAGATCTTTGAGGATCTCGGGATTGCAGTCTTTCAATTCAATTAAAAGATGGGTCCCTAAAGCATACAATTTTCTCCCTCCTCCCAAGGAGATAAACCAGAGACAAAGTCCCTGCAAACTTTATATATTAATGAAAAATTTTTTATTTTGTCAATGTAAAATTTTAATCTCTAATTGATGAGTAGTCCATAATATCTTCCATGTCGGCATTTTGACTTAAAATAGCATTGAATATTTTTAATATGGAAAATTAATGATCTTTAATATTTTTAAAAGGAAAACTCATAAAAAAGATAAGAACTTTACTAAAATCCTAAAATTATGTTAATTTTTAAAATTAACTCTTAAATGAAAGGTGGTGATACTAATGGGTATATCCTCAGAGAGAAAAAGACAAATAATTGAAAATTTTAAAACACATCCTACAGATACTGGTTCACCAGAGGTTCAAATTGCATTAATGACTGAAAGAATTATATATTTAACAGAACACTTCAAAATTCATAAAAAAGATCATCATTCAAGAAGAGGCCTTTTAAAATTGGTTGCACAAAGAAGAAAACTTTTAAATTACTTGAAAAAGATTGATAGAGACAGATACAACAAAGTTCTTGAGAGACTCAATCTAAGAAAATAATATTTCATTAAAGAGGTGTTAGTGGAAGTAGAAATTGAACTAAAAGGTAAAAAGCTTTACTTAGAGACTGGTTTTTTAGCAAAACAAGCAGATGGTTCGGTATTAGTAAAATATGGTGACACTCATGTCCTATGCACTGTAGTAGCTGAGAAAAATGCAAAAGATAATTTAGATTTTGTTCCTTTAACAATTGATTATCAAGAAAAGGCATATGCTGCAGGTAAAATTCCTGGTGGTTTCTTCAAAAGAGAAGGTAAACCATCGGATAGAGAAATTTTAATATCCAGGCTTATTGACAGACCCATAAGACCTTTATTCCCTGTAGGTTTTAATTTTGAAACTCAAGGCATAGCTTCTGTTTTATCCTATGGGGATGAAAACATTGCTGATATCCTGAGCATAATAGGAATTTCCTCAGCCTTAATCATCTCAGATATACCCTTTGAAGAGCCGGTTGGTGCAGTTAGAGTTGGGAGAATTAATAATGAATTTGTTATTAATCCTGATAACGAAGAAATCGAAAAAAGTGATATGAATTTTGTTGTAGCAGGAACTGAAAAGGCTGTTACAATGGTAGAAGGCGGTGGAGAGGAAATCTCAGAGGAAACTTTAACAGAAGCATTAAAATTTGCCCATGAGCATATTAAAAAAATAGCAAATCTTCAGCGACAGCTACAAAAAAAAGTAGCAATAGAAAAAAGACCTTTTATCCCAAAAGAAGAAAATGAAACCTTAAAAGAGGCTATAGCATCAATAATGAATAATCGGATAGAAGATGCTATTTTTATTAAAAATAAACAAGAAAGGCAACAAGCTCTAAATGAGCTTCTCAATGAAGTAATAACCTCTTTAAACACAGAAGAAATGAAGATAAAGCTTTATGTTGAGCCTTCCTCAGATCTTACCTCAACAATAATAAAAATTTTTGACAATCTTCTTTCATTTATAATTCGTAAGAACATAGTTGAAAAAGAATTAAGAGTTGATGGTAGGAAGCCTGATGAAATCAGACCAATTACTTGTAAAGTAGGAATTCTTCCAAGAGTCCATGGTTCAGCTGTATTTACAAGAGGAGAAACTCAAGCCTTAGTAGCCACAACCCTCGGAACATCAGAAGATGAACAAAAAATTGACTCCCTAGAAGGAGAAGCATTTAAAACATTTATGCTTCATTATAATTTTCTTCCTTTCAGCGTTGGAGAGGTGAAGCCTCTAAGAGGACCAGGAAGAAGAGAGATAGGTCATGGATACTTAGCGGAAAGAGCATTGAGTTATGTGATTCCTTCAAAAGAAGAGTTTCCCTATACAATCAGAGTGGTATCGGACATCCTGGAGTCAAACGGTTCTTCTTCCATGGCAACAGTATGTGGAGCAACTCTCTCCCTAATGGATGCTGGAGTACCAATAAAAGCTCCCGTTGCTGGTGTTGCCATGGGATTAATCCAAGAGCAAGATAAGACTGTAATTCTCACTGATATACTAGGTATAGAAGACCATTATGGAGATATGGATTTTAAGGTAGCTGGAACAGAAAAAGGAATTACAGCCTTTCAAATGGATGTTAAAATTCATGGAATTAGTTATGAAATTTTTGAAAGGGCCCTCCAAAAAGCAAAAAATGCAAGGCTCTACATACTTAAAAAAATGACAGAAGTTTTACCTGAACCTAAAAAAGAACTTTCTCCTTTTGCCCCAAGAATCTATAAATTACACGTTAAACCTGAAAAAATTAGGGATATTATCGGTGTAGGAGGTAAAGTCATAAAAAGCATCATTGAGGAGACTGGTGTTAAGATCGATATACAAGATAAAGAAGGCATTGTAAAAATAGCTTCCACTAATGAATCCTCAGCCCTCAAAGCTATTGAAATAATAAAGGGTATAACTCAAGAAGCAGAGGTAGGAAAAATTTACATAGGGAAAGTATCTAAAATTGTAGATTTTGGAGCTTTTGTAGAAATACTACCTGGAGTTGAAGGGTTATTGCATATATCTCAGATTGCTGAAAAAAGAATTCAAAAAGTTACTGATGTACTTAAAATAGGCGAGCAAGTTCCTGTAAAAGTTATTGAAATTGATGAATTAGGAAGGCCCCGTCTTAGTAGAAAAGAAGCCATTAAAGAAATAGAGAAAAAAAACTAAAAAAACATAAAAATGCCGAAAATACTTTACCTTTCCTCTGGTATCCCTCTAATCATTCATAAATTAAGTAATTTTAATTCCTTTGTTTTAGGAATATGGATTAAACATGGTTCTCGTCATGAACCTTCCAATAAAAATGGACTATCCCATTTCATAGAACATCTATTTTTTCAAGGAACAAAAAAAAGAACTGCTAAAGAGATATCTCTACAAATAGATTCTATTGGCGGTGATTTAAATGCTTTTACTGGAAGAGAGTTTACATCTATCTATATAAAGAGCTTAAAACATAATATGTCAAAAGCTATTGAATTAATTAGTGATATTTTTTCCAATCCTCTTTTCCCAGCAAAGGAGATTGAAAAAGAAAGGGCCATTATCTTAGAGGAAATAAGAATGGTAAATGACAATCCTGAAGAACTTGTTCATGACCTATTCATGGAAAAAGCCTTCAATAATAACTTAGGATCACCCATATTAGGGAAGGAACATACTGTTGAAAAAATAATTAGGAAAGATATATTAGAATGTTTTAAAAATTACTATGGAACCAATAATTGCCTTATTAGTTGTGCGGGGAATTTTGACGTGGAAAAACTCGTAAGCGATTTAGAAGAACATCTTACCTACAGAAAAGGTATACAGCTTTCTTGTGAAAAGCCTAAAGCAAAGTTTTCTTCTGGTGTTCATGTTTTTCAAAAGGAACTTAACGAAGTTCATATTTGCTTAGGCTTTCAAGCTGTTCCTTTTAAACATGAGGATAGAAATAGACTTACATTACTAAATTGTATATTGGGTGGCAGTGTTAGTTCAAGGCTTTTTCAAGAGATTAGAGAAAAAAAAGGATTAGCCTATAATATTTATTCCTTTGTTTCCTTTTATTCTGATACAGGAATATTTGGAATCTATACTGCCTGCGAACCATCTAAGGTTAATGAGATGCTCAAAAGCATTAATAGTACTCTAAAAAAGCTTAGTAAAATAAAAGATGAAGAAATGGAAAGAGCAAAAACTCAAATGACTGCACAGATTTTATATTCTTCCGAATCTCTCTCTTCTATAATGCAAAACCTTGCCTTTCAATATATTTATTTAAATGGAATTTACAAAACAAGAGAACAAATATCTCTTATTAATGCTATTAAAATGAATGATATACAAAGGGTTAGAGATTATATTCTGAACAATGCTTTTTCATTGACACTTTTAGGACCTATGGAAAGAGAAAAGTTGGACATTTAAGGCTGCATCCATTGGCCTTTACCTTTTCCACGCCATTTAGGTTTCATAGTAGAGGATTCCCTGAAAGTGTAAGTCATACCATTTGAGATATTATGAATTGCTCTTGCAAAGATGAAAAATTCTCCTCTTCTTGAAAAGAACTTTGCACCGTGCACTACAATTTCATCATTAAGATGAAGATTAATGTTTTGTTGTTCCATAAACCACCGAGGTGCAGTCAAAACATTATAGATTTTATCTTTTTGCAAAACACCTATAATTACAAGTCCTTGCTTATTTTCAATAATTTCAACAATTTTTCCTTTTAAGGAAATCTCTGTATTAACATCATAGTACTCTTCCCAGTTCTGAGCCCCTATGCCAGTATTTATTAGTAATAATAAGGAAAATGTTAAAAAAATTCTCTCTTTCATTTTTCTAAGTCCTTTAAAAAGGGGGCTTTCACCCCCTTGTTTTTTACCAACCACAGATTCTTCTAATATTTAATGCTCTCTTACCACCGCTTCCATAAGGAAGACCCATTTCATAGGCTTTTTTTTGCATATCTACTTTAAGTGATACTCTTTCCTGTTCTTTCTGTTTAATGGCATTCCAATCCGGATTTTGCTGTGCCCAAAGAGTTAAAAGCTCGCCTCTTAACTGTAAATCTTTTTGCCAAAGTGGTTGAATTTCCTTACAATACTGTTGAGCTTTGGCAGGATCAACTCCAATTGGATACTGCACAGGACCAGCACCTCTTTGAGCCAATGAAACACCAACAAAAGTCATAACTACTGCCACTACTACTAATAAACTTACAACCCTTTTCATAATTAAACCTCCTTTTGATAATTTTGGGCTTATGCCTAACTAATTTTACCATCCTCTACCAAACCTTTTCATACCTCTGCCATAGGGAAGACCATATTCATAGGCTCTTTTTTGAATCTCGTTCCTTATCTGAAGCATTTCCTGTTGTTTTTTTGCAATAGCATCCCAGTTAGGATTTGGCTGTCCATAAAGTTGCATTAACTCACTCCTTATTTGAAGCTGTTTCTGTCTTAATGGTAAGGTGTCATTGTAAAATTTTTGCGCCTTTGCTGGATCTACTGAAGCATAATAAGGACCACTGCCAACCCAACCACCACCTTTCCACGCATAAGCTACACCCCCAATAAGAACAAATACAATTGCTATTGCCATCAAGAGTGTCATAGTTTTTCTCATATTTTCCTCACCTCCTTTCATTGAGTTTTTTATTTAATTAATAGTAGAACAATTTGTGTGCCAAAAATAAAATGGATTGAATTTAAAAGATTTTTTGAAGATTAAGGCTTAAAAGAAGCTAATACTTTTGCAAAAATTGCATTATTACTTGCAAATTTTGCAGAGTTCATTCGTAAGGTAAGCAAAATCCTTAATGGAAAGTTCCTCAGGTCTCTTCATGGGATCTATGCCAATCTTAATTAAAAAATCCTTAGGCTCTTCAATTATTGACTTTAGAGAATTACTTATCATCTTTCTTCTTTGCCCAAATGCTGCTTTTACTACTCTAAAGAAAACCTTCTCATCTAAGACATTTACGGGAACACTGATTCTTTTGTCCATTTTTACCACTGCTGAGTCTACCTTAGGTGGAGGGCTAAAAAACTTTGCAGGGATATAAAATTTAATCTCCGCCTCAGTGTAATACTGAGCTATTATGCTTAAGGCTGAATAAGCTTTTGTAGAGGGTTTTGCTGTAAGTCTTTCTGCCACTTCCTTTTGAATTGTAAGCGTCATTGACTTTAAAGCTCTTACTTCTATTAGTCTAAAAATAATTGGCTTTGTTATGTAGTAGGGTATATTCGAGACAACCTTAAACTCTCCCAACTCTTCATAGGGAAAATTCAAAGCATCTTGATTGTAAATCTTTAGATTTTCTCTACCATAAAATCTCTCATTTAAAATTTTATAGAGATTCGGATCTATTTCAATGGCAATAACTTCCTTTGCATTATTTAAAAGAATTTCTGTTAAATCACCCATGCCTGGTCCTACTTCTACAACTTTGTCTGAAGATGTGATTTCAGAAACCTTTACAATTCTTTCTAGAATTTCTCTATTTCTGAGAAAATGCTGACCTAAAGGAGGTGTTTTTTTTGGCATTTTTAAATTTTATTCTCTCTATTTTTATTTTGAGCGTTCTGTTTTTATAAAACACAATCATTTCCAATGGTATTTTTAGGAGCGTTCCATCTTCACTTTGAATCTTACTTAAGTTGTTGTATGTAATCAATATTGTCTGTCCTTCCACATTTAAACTTTGGCTTAAAGGTATAAAACTATCTTTATTTAAAACAATATTTCTTTCCATTTCTCTATCCTTTAAAAGGTAGTTCTCTCCCTTATCCTCTATGGAAAAATCTCCATCCCACCAGATAAAACCCTTTCTTATCCCTATAGCTAGCTGTCTAAGTCTGTCCTTTTCAATAGGAAGATTTGAAAGAACTTCACCCTTTTCTTCATAAAGCTCACCTGTTGGAAAGCCCATATAGTAAACCCTTAAAAGAAGTTCATCCTTTGAGATTTTTAAAGAAGCATCACCCAAGAGTATACTATTTTTAGCTTCATATTGAAGATTTAAAACTCCCTCAAGGGAGTCATATGTTTTCATTTTATTAAGGAAATCTTCCAAATCTTGAGCAATAAAATCCTTGATAATTAAAGGCTTTTTTTCTGCACAACCAAAAAATAAAAAAACACTAAGAATTATTGCCAATAATTTCAATAATTTCATTAATAGATCTCACTCCTTGTATTTTTAAATTAAAACTTTCTTTAAGCCTTTCAAAATTGCTTTTTGGAATAATAGCTTCTTTCATTCCAATGCGGGATGCTTCTTTAAGCCTCAATTCTGGTTGTGATATTGCTCTAACCTCACCACTCAAACCCAATTCTCCAAAAATAACCAAGCCTTCAGGTAAAGGAATGTCTCTAAAAGAAGAGACTATTGCTGAAATAACAGCTAAATCCATGGCAGGCTCAGTAATTTTAAGTCCTCCTACCACATTTACAAAAACGTCTGCTCCTGCAAGATTTATCCTCCCTCTTTTCTCCAAAACTGCTACCAATAAATTTACCCTCTGATAATCTACACCAATAAAGTTTCTTCTTGGCATGCCAAAATTTGAAGGTGCCACAAGTGCCTGAATCTCAGCAAGTATAGCTCTTGTTCCTTCAACAGTGGCAGTTATAGCCGATCCGCTGTTTTGAGTGTGTTCTGAGAGAAAAATCAAAGAAGGATTTTCTACCTCAATTAATCCTGAAGAACTCATTTCAAAAACTCCTATTTCATTGGTGGGACCGAATCTATTTTTAACGCTTCGCAAAACTCTGTAGGCATAGCCTCTGTCACCTTCAAAATATAAAACTGTATCAACCAGATGTTCAAGAACCCTAGGTCCTGCAATTGCTCCTTCTTTTGTAACATGTCCTATGAGAAAAACAGGAACTCCTGTTCTTTTAGCAAAATTCATAAACTTTACTGCTGACTCTCTTATCTGACTTACTGAGCCTGGTGCAGAAATAGCCTCTTCCGTATAAACTGTTTGAATGGAATCGATTACAAGAGCTGTTAACTGGATCTCTGAAGCGCAATTAAGTATTTTTTCTACAAGAGTCTCACTTAAAAGAAGTATATTCTCTGAAATGGCTCCAACTCTCTCTGCCCTTAATTTAATCTGGACAGAAGATTCTTCTCCTGAAACATAGAGAACTTTTCCATATTTTCTTGCAATGTTATTAGTAGCTTGAAGGAGTAATGTAGATTTTCCAATTCCAGGATCACCACCAATTAAAATAAGTGAACCCTTTACTATTCCACCTCCAAGCACTCTATCAAGCTCACCTATGTGAGTAGAGATCCTCTCTGAATTGTTAATTTCAATTGAACTTAGGGGAAGAGGTGAGACTGATTCTAGATCGGTAAAACCATGAGAATGTTTGCCTTCCATAAGAGTTTCCTCTACAAAACTATTCCAAGCACCGCAGTCAGGACACTTTCCAAGCCATTTGGGAGAGATAAAACCACAGCTTTGACATTGGAAAACTCTCTTTATTTTTTGCTTCATGAAGTTATGATAATTTATTTTTTAATTTTTTTGCTATAATTAAGTTAGAGCATGAAGCTTAAAAAAACCTCATGAAGAGGTTTAAATCCCTATGAAAGGGAGGTGCCCCCATGATCAAGAAGGTATCAGGAAAGGCTATGCCCACCTGTAAATGCAAAGGTTCTTGCTAATATTTAAAGAAGGGGGGGAGAGACTCTCCCCTTTTTTTATTCCTTCATAGTGTGTAATAATATCTATATGTTTTTAATTCTCTTATTTTGTATCTTTTTCATTCCCTTTTCAGCTTTTGCTGAGGAGGAAGATTCCTATTTTTACTTTATAGCTGGGTATTACTCCGGTATTAATGGAGATTTCAATACTGCTTTGAAATTCTATGAAGAAGCAATAAAAAATAATCCTTCTTCAAATTTTTTAAAAATTATGCTTGCAGATACTTATTTAAAGTTAAATGACCTAGAAAATGCAAAAAAAAATATTGAAGAAGTACTCCTTAAAGCTCCTGAAAATATAGAAGCCTTAAAAGTTCTTGCTTCAATTCATATAAGAGAAAGAAAAATTGAAAATGCAATTGAAATTTATGAAAAAATCCTCGCCACATCAAAAAACAAAATAGAAATTTTAACAAGAATAGGAGATCTCTATCTCTCTATTGGTAACCTTGATAAAGCCTTAGAGAGTTTTAAAAAAATCCTGGAAGATAATGACGAAAATTTAATGGCTCTTTATTTTTCAGGAGTAATCTACATTGAAAAAAAAGATTTTCACAATGCTAAAGAAATATTCAGAAAAATCATTAGTAAGAATTCTGATTATGAACCAGCCTACGTTAATCTTGGCTTAATAGAAGAGATGTCAAATAATTTTAAGGAGGCAGAGAACTACTATAAAAAGGCTTTGCAGATAAACCCAGAAAATATTTCGGCAAGAGAAAGATTAATAAATTTATATCTATCTCAAAAATCTTATACTCAAGCTATAGAAGAGCTTGAAACTTTAAAAAAACAAAAAACATCTTTATTACAGATTCATGAAAGACTTGCTATTTTGTATCTTCAGACTAAGCAATATGATAAAGCCTTAGAAGAAATAAACTACTTACTATCAAAAAATCCTGAAGATTTAAATCTAATTTATTATCAGTCGCTTATTTATGTTGAAATGGAAAAATATAATGAAGCAGAAAACCTACTTAAGAAAATAATACAAACTAATCCTAAACAAGTTAATGCTTTTTTAAATCTTGCCAATGTTTATCTTAAACAAAAAAAACTTAAGGAAGCCTTGGACATTTATGATGAAATTCTTCAATTTACCCAGGAAATACCAGATATTTATTTGTATGCCATAGAAACTTCAATGGATTTAAAAAATTACGAGAAGGCAAAAGTATATATAGAGAAGGCTCTTTCGATATTCCCTGATAACATTGATATAAATTTCTTGGCAGGTGTTTTATTTGATAAAGTGGGTAACTTCCCTGAAGCTGAAAGATACATAAAAAAAGTTATTTCTCTTAAGCCTGATCATGCAGAAGCTCTTAACTATCTTGGATATAGTTATGCTGACAGGGGAATCAATCTTGAAGAAGCACTTCAATTAATTGAAAGAGCACTTAGTATTAAGCCTCAGAATGGCTATTACCTTGACAGTTTAGCTTGGACTTACTACAAAATGGGAAATCTTAAGAAGGCTCTACAGTTCATGCTTGAAGCAGTTAAATATGTAAAAGATGATCCTGTTATTCTTGAACACCTTGGAGATGTATATATGAGTTTAAAACAGTATGAGAATGCTTTAGAAGCATGGCAAGAAGCCTTAAAATATCACGAAAAAGAACAGGGATTAAAAGAGAGAGTAGAGGAAAAAATTAGAAATTTATTGCCTTTTCTCAAAAAATAATGCTTATAGTAAAAACTCCCGCTAAGATAAATTGGGCTCTCTCTGTATTAAGAAAAAGAGAAGATGGTTATCACGATATAATCTCTCTTCTTCAAGCAATAGATTTATATGATACATTAATATTTGAAGAATCGGAAAAAATAGAAATAATCTGCAATTTCCTCATTAAAATGGAAAATAATCTTGTTTATAAAGCAGTAAGAGCAATTTCAGAATATGTAGGGATAAAAAAGGGCGTTAAGATAACAATCAAAAAAGAAATTCCCATTGCAGCAGGATTAGCTGGCGGCAGCTCTGACGCGGCAGCAACACTTAAAGCTTTAAATGACTTTTGGAAATTAAATTTATCTAAAGAAGAACTTATTCAATTGGGTAAATCTTTGGGTAGTGATATACCTTTTTTCTTCTATCCTCCTATTGCCATTGTAGAAGGAAAAGGTGAAATGGTAAGCCCCCTCCAAATCAAAAAATCTTACAATCTTCTAGTAGTAAAACCACCCTTCAATATCTCCACAAAATGGGCTTATGAATCCTTAAAAATAAAAACTGAATTGACAGAAAATTATAAAAAAATTAATAATAATATTTGGCAATTGTATAACATGCTGTGTGAAGGTTTTTCCCAGAGTATTTATCTGTGGAATGACCTTGAAAAGGTAGTTATAAGTAAATATAAGGAAATTGAGTTAATAAAAAAGAGATTATTAAAAGTTGGTGCTATTGTTAGTCTGATGAGTGGAAGTGGTTCCACAGTATTTGGTCTCTTCAGAAATAGAGAAGAGGCATTAGCAGCAGCTAAAAATTTTAACGGCTATTGGGTAAAGTTTGCACAAACTCTTGTATCTTGAATAGAGACTTGGGGAGTCGCCAAGCGGCAAGGCAGCGGATTTTGGATCCGCCATTCGCAGGTTCGAATCCTGCCTCCCCAGCTTAAATACCCTCTTAAAGAGGGTAATTTTTATTTTAGGAGAGTTAATATGCCTGATGGAATTCGATTGATTACGGGAAATGCTAATCCTGACCTTGCAAAAAAAGTAAGTGATTATTTAAAAATACCTCTTACAGAAACTACTGTTACAACCTTTAGTGATGGTGAAATAATGGTTCAGATTAAGGAAAATATAAGAGGTTCCGATGCCTTTGTAATTCAATCAACCTGTACTCCTGTCAATAAAAATCTCATGGAACTTCTTTTAATTATTGATGCTCTGAAAAGAGCCTCTGCAAGAAGAATTACAGCAGTAATTCCCTACTATGGATATGCAAGACAAGACAGAAAGGTTCAACCACGTGTCCCTATTTCAGCAAAATTAGTGGCAAATTTGATTACTGTTGCTGGAGCAAACAGAGTGCTTACAATAGATCTCCATGCAGGACAAATTCAAGGTTTCTTTGATATTCCTGTTGATCACCTCTTTGCAATACCTGTAATCCTGGATTACTTAAGGAGAAATAACTTATTAGAAAATATAATTGTAGTGTCCCCTGATGCTGGAGGAACTGAAAGAGCGAGAGTTTTTGCAAAAAAAATTGATGCTCCTCTTGCCATTGTTGATAAAAGAAGAGATGCTCCAAATGTTTCAAAAGTAATGCATGTTATCGGTGATGTGAAAGATAAAGATGCTTTATTGATTGATGATATGATAGATACAGCAGGTACAATTACTCAAGCTGCCCTGGCTTTAAAAGAAAAAGGAGCTAATAGAGTTTTTGCTGCAGCAACTCATGGAGTGCTGTCTGGTCCTGCCATTGATAGACTAAATGCTTCAGTTCTAGAGAAAGTTATAATTACTGACACAATTCCAGCAAAATCTAAAAAAGAAAAATGTGAGAAAATAGAGATATTAACTGTAGCTCATCTTTTAGGTGAGGCAATAAGAAGAATTAATGAAGAAACAACTATAAGTTCACTATTTGTTTAAAGGAGGGATAAGATATGGAAAAATTTGTTCTTAACGCTTTAAAGAGAGACAAAATAGGAAAAGGCGCAGCAAGACAATTAAGAAATCAAGGTTTCATTCCTTGTATCATTTATAAAGGTGGCAATTCTGTACCTATTCAAATAGGTTCAAAAGAAATCCTACCTTTCATGAATATTGCTACAAAAGAAAAGCTTTTTGTTACTCTAAAATTGGATGATTCAGAAAAACAAGCCATCCTACAAGATTATCAAGTTGATCCAGTTACAGGTAGATTATTACATGTGGATTTTATGGAAGTAAGCGCAACAGAAAAAATTAGAGTAAGTGTACCAATTATTTTAGTAGGAGAACCTGTCGGTGTAAAGCAAGACAAGGGTATTCTTCAACATGGTATCTCTGAAATTGAAATTGAAGCTATTCCAGAAAAAATACCAGGCCATATAGAAGTAGATGTTTCTAAATTAGAGGTAGGTGATTCTATACATGTAAGAGACATAAAATTTGAAGAAGGCATAAAAGTTATCTCAGATCTTGACGATGTTATAGCAACAGTAACTGTTGAAGCTGAAGAGGGTGAAATTACACCTTCCACTGAAGAAATTGTGGAACCAGAAGTTATAAAGAAAGGTAAAAAGGCTAAAGAAGAACAAGATTAATAAATTAAATGACTCTTATAGTGGGTTTAGGCAATCCGGGTAAAAAATACAGTCAAACAAAACATAATGTAGGATTTATGGTGGTAGATAAATTAGCAAATAAATATGCCTTAAAATTTAATGAAAGGACTGATTACTTAATTAGCGAAGGATTTATTGAAGGGAAAAAAATAGCCTTAATAAAACCTTTAACTTATATGAATCTTAGTGGAATAGCAGTAAAAAAATTGGTTAACAAAGAGATTTTGGACAATCTCCCTAATTCAATCATAGTAATCCATGATGATTTAGATTTACCTGTAGGGAAAATAAAAATAAAAAAAAACGGTTCCTCAGGAGGACATAAAGGAATCCAATCCATAATTGAGCATTTGGGAACTAAAAATTTTCTTCGCATTAAGATTGGAATAGACAAAATAAAAGGAATTGATATTTCTGAATATGTATTAAGCCCTTTTTCAAAAGAACAAAAAGCTCTTATAAAAGAAAAAATTTTACAAGCAGTTGATGCAATTGCTATAATTCTAAGTGAAGGTGTTGAAAAAGCCATGAATCTCTATAACAGAGAGAATTGACCATGTTTGTGTATATTGTTTTCTTAATTCTCTTCATTTATCCTGATGTTTCTTATGGATGGGGACCTTTAACACATGCCTATCTTGCTCAACAAGTATTTAATTTTTCCCATCTTATTCCTGTAACCTTACTTGCCCTCATTAAAAATTTTAAAGATTATTTTATTTACGGAAACATTCTTCCTGACTCTGCTATTGGTAAAAAATATCTTCCTGAAGAGAAAAATCCCCATTCTTGGAAAATAGGTTTGAATCTTCTACAAGAAGCAAAAACTTGTGAAGAAAAGGCTTTTGCTTATGGGTACTTAACTCACTTAGCAGCTGATGCAATACTTCATCATGATATAAAAAATCTTAATCCTCTTCAACATATGATTTTTGAACTAAAAGCGGATAGAATTGTTAACAGAATTTATTGGTTCAAAATAATGAGTATTAACAAAAAAGTCAGAAAATTAAGTGATAATTTCCTTGAACAAACCCTGGAAAATACTTTTTTCCCCATTAAGACATCAAATAAAATTTATAAATCCTTAATTTTTCTATCTGCCTTCAATGTGGGTGAGCTAAAAAATCCTAAATTTTTTGAAAATTTTCACTTGAAATCTCTCACCGCTATGTTAGAAATGTTAAATTATGGTGAGAAGGCAAAAATAATAAATCTTCCACCTCATCATTAATCTAATAGAGCCTTTTAATAGTAAGCTTAAAAAGTTCTAATTTTTTTAATTTTGTATTGACATAAAAAATTTTTACTTCTTCTTTAAGGGTAACTCTCAGTATTTTCTTGTAAAATCCCTAAATCGGTTGAATCGTACTTTTAAGAAATTCCTGTCCACATCACTTGTTGGAACTTTTTCTTTTAGATTGTTGATTCTATCCTCTGCTTTAGGATGTGTTTTAAAAATACCCTCCTTAAAACTATATTTCTTCATTCTTTCAAGTACACTTATTAAAGCATAGGGGTTATAACCAGCTTTTTTAAGATAAAGTAAAGCTTTTTCATCAGCTGAAAATTCTTGTGTTTTGCTATAACCATTTAAAATAAGAGTTTTTACAACATCTTCTACAGTGCCTTCAAAAATATTTGTAAGTTTAACTAATTCTTCAGAACCAAATTGACTTACTGCTTTTTTACCTATTATTGTAAGGGCTTCCGTCCATCTTGCTTGTTTAATGGAATTAATTCCATCCCGGTGATTTATGTGAGCTATTTCATGGGCAAGTATGGAGGCAATCTCATCTTCTGTTTGGGCAAGCTCAATCATTCCTCTTGTTATTAATATTATGCCTCCAGGACAGGCAAAGGCATTCAATTCTTCAGTATTTAAAATGGCAAAATGATAACCTCCGAAAGTAAGGGGTTTTTCGGAATGAAGCGCAATTGTTTGGCCAATTAAATTTATGTATTTTATTAATCTTTGATTATCGTATAGGGAATAGTATTGTAAAAGTCTTGCAGCTACAGCCTTGCCTATAAAGTATTCCTCTTCATCAGAAATGGGTCTTAATACTTTCTCAGTAGCTTGTAAAGTAGTAAAAGTCATATCCATAGCTTTGTGAACATCAACTGTTTTGCAGGCAAAAAGAGAAAATATTAAGCTTAAATAAAAAAATATTTTTATTATCATTGAGGTTCTGTGAGCCCTCCTGCCTTAATGAAAGATAATATCTCCATTTCAGTTACTTCGTTTTTTTCAATTTTTTCAACAAGGTCATATCTAAGTTGAGGGTTCTTATCTTTGTAAACCCTTTCAACCTGTGGATTAAATCCTTTACCAGCAAGTGTTATCTCCCCTTCAGAAGTAGAACCTCTCTGATAAGATTCAGCTTTAGGAGATAAGACTCTCTTTTCAACAGCCGTTTTATGTATATATCCTGTATAATTTTTAAATTTTACCTTATACCAATCTCTTTCTATGCTCAAGACATTGAGTATGTCACCGTATTTTACAAAGACTTTTACAGGAGAGAGGAATTTTGGTGATTCTCGTATAGCATTACTTTTTGTGATCACAGTAATTGTTTGTGCCCAAGAAAAATTACAAAACAAAAGACTAAGAACAAATATTTTTAATAAAAATTTAAAGTTCATTTACTTTCAATTTTAACAATAAACCAGTCTTCTGTCAATTCATTTACCATACTGTATTTTTCAATAAGATTTAAATAAATTTTTGTCGGAAAATCCTCTGGATAATCCTTCAAGAGGTTTTCAAAAATTTCTCTTGACTCTTTCCATTTTTTCTCTCTGAAAAGGGAATAAGCATAATTAAATTTTTCTGCAAAGAGGATCCTCTCCCTTGATTCTTCTGTGGCTTTTCCCAAAATCTCAAATATTTTAATCGGTTGAAATCTTCCTTTCACTCTTACAATACCAAGTGGTCTTGCAATGAAAACTTTTGAAATTTTCAGGTAAGTCTCTTCACTTACTATAATATTTGATTTAAAAAATTTATTTACTGATTCCAGTCTGGAAGCTGTGTTTACTGTATCGCCTATTACTGTGTAATTATATAACCTGTCACTTCCTATATTGCCAGCTATGGCTTCTCCTGTGTGAATTCCAATTCTTATTCTAATATTCGGTAACCCTTTTTCTGAAAAATATAAATTCAACTCTTCAAGTCTTTTAATACTTTGCAAGGCAGCATTGCAAGCATTTAATTCATCGAATTCTGACTCTAAAGGAGCTCCCCAAAAAGCCATCAAGGAGTCACCAATATACTTATCTATTACACCTGAATGATTAATTACAACCTCTGTTAAGACATTAAACACTCTGTGAAGTAAAATAGCGGTATTTTCCGCTGATAATCTTTCTGAAATGTTAGTGAAACCCTCTATGTCTGCAAAAAAGACTGTTACCCTCTTTTTTGTACCTCCTGGTGCTATGGCTTTGGGGTTAGCAATTAGATAATCCACTATTTTTTTATCCATGTATTGACTAAAAGTTCTTGCTATAAACCTTCTTTCCCTTCCTACTATGGCATAGGAATAAAAGAGAGTAATGAGTGAGCTGAATATAATAGCGCTGAAGGAAGGCAAAAATTCCATATAAATTGAAAACTTGAAAAATATTATCACAGCAGTAAGCAAAAGCAACACCATTATTAAAAAGACAAAGAGATTTATTTTAATTGAAGTTTGCCTTAATAATAGATATGGCATTAAAAAAGATATTAGAAAAATTATAGCTAAAACCACATAAGAAGGAACTTTCCTTATAAAATTCTTATTTACTAAATTCTCAAAAGCAGTGGCATGAATAAAGACTCCTGGAGTACTTGAAGAAATAGGTGTAGGTTTTAGATCAAAAAGACCTGCCGCAGAAAAACCTATAAAAACAATTTTGCCTCGGAAGTTGTCTTTCTTGATTTTGCTGATTAAATTGTTCTGTTTTTTAATAGATGCCTCCAGGATTTCTAAAAAAGATAAAGTAGGGAAGAAATTTTTTCTCTTAGGGTATTTCAACAGAAGAGAGCTCTCATTCAAAGGTATTTTTTCCCCTTGAATTTTTATGTGATCAGATTTTATTTGGAGATTAAATCCATTGAGGAAATAACTCATTACAAAATTAGGTACTGTAAATTCCTTAACATTAGAAAATAGAGGAAGTCTTCTGTAAACTCCATCTTCATCAGGTAAGATGGTTACATTTCCCAGTCCTTTGCAGACATTTTTAAAATCATTAATAGGAAAAATAACAGATTTATATTCATTTTTTGAAAGCCCTTTAATGGAAAGGCTTATTTTCTTTATATCCTCTTCATTTAATTCTCCTTCACGATTGGATAAAACTATGGGCAAATAAACATTACCAGCCTTTTTGATTGCTTCAGACAAAATTCTATCATCATCAACCCCATAGGAAGAATGCTCAGAAAAAATTATATCTAAGAAAATTGCCTCAGCCTCAGAAAGATACTCAATTACAGGAGCATAAACCTGTCTGGGCCACGGCCAAACTATTCCTTCTTTGCTTAATGCCTCTATACTATTCTGATCTATATAAATAATAAAAATATTGTCTTTTTTCTCTTCTGAACCTAAAAATTTAGTAAGCAAATCGTAAAATTTAAGCTCGAAGGGATTTAAAATACCTGAGATAAAGACTGCCATTGAAAAGATAAAGGCTGCAAGAGAAGTAACAAGGTAACTTTTTCTTAAATTATTCATGGTTTTTTAATTTTATATTACTAAAATATCACCATCTCTTAAAATCTCTAATTGGTAGTTTTTATTTTTCTTTAAATCCCTCTCAATGGCTTTTCGATAGAGAGGCTTCAGGTGAGTTATATATATTTTTTTAGGAGGAAACCTTAAATTTTCTATGTCTTTGAAAAGTAAATAAGGCGTTAAATGGCCTGTCATCTTAGCAATTCTTTTCATTTTATCCGGGAAAGAACATTCGATAATTAATACATCTAAAACAACATTTGATAACAATTCCCATGTCTTTTTTGTTGGTCCTGTATCTCCTGTAAAAAACAAAAACTTCTTACCTTTTTGGATAAAATATCCTACTGCTGGAACAGTATGATTCACTGGTAAAGCAGTTATTTTAAAACCTTCAACTTCAAATGATTGTTGCAGATTTATTTTTTCAAGCTTTATTAAGGAATCTTTTTCATTAGGAATTACAGTAAAATCAGGCCAAAGTTTTTGGTTAAGCAAATGTTTTTTAATGTCTTCAATAACTTCATCTATTGAAAAAACTTTTATCTGGACTTTTTTGTTACCACTAATAATAATGTTATCTGCAAGAAAAGGTATGTCTCTTATGTGATCAAGATGGGCATGAGTTATAAAAATATACTTAACCTTTTGCTGTTCTTTTAAATTAAGGGAATTAGTGACTCCTCCAGCATCAAAAAGGATAGTATTATCTAAGAGAAAAGAGGTAAGATTATGTCCAGGTAAATCTGAGCCTGATGATCCAAGAACCTTAATTTTCAATTCCCAATAAATCTCCTTTTTTAAAAGCTCTAAGGAAAGCTTCTACAACAACAGGATCAAATTGAGTGCCAGCTTTATTTTTTAATTCTGCAATTGCTTCTTCAAAGGAAAGACCCTTTCTATAAGGTCTATCCGTTGTCATTGCATCAAAGGTATCAGCAACTGCAATAATTCTTGCAATAAGAGGAATTTCCTCTCCCTTAAGTCTTTCAGGATAACCTGTTCCGTCAAATTTTTCATGATGGTATTTTACACAGGGAAGAATAACATCTAGTTTTTTTACATGCTGAAGTATTTCTGCACCATATATTGTATGAGCTTTAATCATCTCAAATTCATCCTGTGTAAGTTCTCCCTCCTTAAGTAAAATCCTATCTCTTATGCCAATTTTCCCAATATCATGAAGAATAGCTCCGAGCTTTAGCCTTTCAAATTCTTCCTTTTCGAGCCCCATCTCTGCTCCTATAGCAAGGCTGTAATTCATGACTCTCTTTGTATGACCACCTGTGTAAGGATCTCTTTTTTCAATTGTATCTGCCAAAGCAAAAACAATCTCGTAAAAAGTTTCTTTCATATCACTATAAAGTCTTGCATTTTCTATTGCAACAGCAACCTGATTAGAAAGTGCTTTTAATAATTCTGCATCGTAATCAGTAAAGGGACTATCGATTTTATTTATCACTTGCAAAACTCCCAAAAGCCTTTCTTTTGAGAGAATTGGTACACAAATCATCGACTTAGTAGTAAAACCGCTCTTTTCATCAGCTTCTCTGAAAAATCTTCTATCATTCTGTACATCATTTACTATTAAAACCTCCTTAGTTAAAGCTACCCAACCTGCAATTCCTTGTCCTAGTTTTAGCCTAATTGTTTTAATTTTCTCTGCTTTTTCACCCATAGTAACATCAAAATAGAGTTCCTTAGTATCACTATCATATAGAAGAAGGCTTCCAGCTTCACTGTTTGTTACTTTCATAGAAGCTTCTATAGTTCTTTTTCGTATATTTTCTATCTCCATGGAAGAATTAATTAAGGCAGAAAATTCAAGAAGTTGTCTTAGATGTTCTGGATTAACTTTTTCCTTTTCCATTGAAATTTATTATAGCATGAAACTAACTAAGAACGACTTAAAAGAATAAAAAAAGGAGGAGCTTTTGCCCCTCCTTTGAAAAAATAAAAAAAATTACTTCACAAAAGGATTTGCATAGAAGGTAATAAGAACAAATACAAGAACATAAATGACCAAAGACTCAATTAAGGCAAGACCTACAATGAAGAGTGTCATGAGTTTTCCAGTAACGCCAGGATTTCTTGCAGAACCTTCAAGAATACCTCTAAGACCCTGTCCCATTCCAGCTCCACCAAGACCAGCAGCTACTCCAAGACCAATTAAGGCACCTGCAGTTGCCCAACCATAATAGTTAAGCTTTGCAGGATCTGACTCAGCTGCAAATACTGCGGATGCAGTTAATACCACAACCAAGGCAGCCATAAGAACTACGAAAAACTTTCTCATTCTGGTCCCTCCTTTCTTTTAATGATATTTAGTGCGACTCTTCAACAGAGCCTGCTATGTAAACAGCAGTAAGCAACATAAAAACATAAGCTTGAAGCACACTCACTAAAGTACCTAAACATAGAAATGCCACTGGAACTATTAATGGAGCAAGAATTCCTAAAACCATTAATAGAAGATGTTTACCAACCATATTACCAAAAAGTCGGACACCAAGAGTTAATGGTCTTGCCAAGTGAGTTATCCACTCCACTACAAACATAAACATCATGAAGGGAATTGCATAAATACTTCTTATGGGACCAAGGAAATGTTCAAGATAACGAATTCCATGCACCTTAAAGCCCATAAACTGATAGATGAAAAAGACCGGAATTGCCATGGAGAAAGTTACATTCACATTGGAAGTTGGGGATTCAAAGCCAGGAATAAGACCAAAAAGATTGCATACTAAAATATAAATAAAAAGAGTACCTAAAAGTGGCAAAAATTTATCTCCCCAGTGCTGTCCAATGCTAATCAATGCCTGTCCCCTTAGAAACTCCACTAAAACTTCCATAACATTCTGAACTCCTGCTGGTACCATTTTGAGACTACCTTTCACAATAAAAGCTACAACAATAATAACCGCCATTGCTAACCAGGAGTAGCTCACATAAGGTGGAATAGAGGGGAATATCATGTGTAAAAAAGTTGGTGCTTCCACGCTAAGCCTCCTTTCTAAAATAGTTTAAGTTATAATACATAAAAATTTTTCAAAAGTCAAGAGGCAAGTTAATATAATATATCTATGTTAGAAATTTCCAAAATTTGTGAACTTCCGGGAGTATACGTCTTTAAAGACAAAAAAGGCAAAGTTCTATACATTGGAAAGGCAAAGAATCTAAAAAACCGTCTTCGTAGCTATCTGAACAAAAAAGAGCTCCATCCAAGAAAAGCAAAGATGATGGAAATAGTTCATGATGTTTCATATATAGTAACATCTAGTGAGTATGAAGCCTTAGTGCTTGAAGCAAATTTAATAAAAAAATATAAACCTCCTTTTAATATTCTCCTAAGAGATGATAAAAGTTTCCCCTATATAAGAGTTGCAATAAAAGAGGAGTGGCCTAAAATAGAAGTAGTTCGTAAAATAAAGAAAGACGGTAATCTATACTTTGGACCGTATGTTCCAGCTCAATCTATGTGGGAAGCTCTCTCCTTTATTAGAAAAAATTTCTTAATAAGGACATGTAAGTATCGTCTAAATAAACCATTAAGACCCTGTATTCAATTCCAAATGAGGAGATGTTATGCCCCTTGCGCTGGTAAGATTTCTAAAGAAGAATATATGAAAGAGGTGGAGTCTGTGATAATGTTTCTCAAGGGACAAAAAAAGGAACTTATTGAAAAATTAAGAGATAAAATGTATAAACTCAGTGAAAATCTAAAATTCGAGGAAGCAGCAGAAATAAGAGATCAGATTAAAAGGCTTGAAAAAATTTTTCAATTTCAAAGAGTGGTATCCCAAAACATAGAGGATATGGATGTAGTGGGAATTCATGAAGACCAAAAAGCCTTATCCGTAAATGTCCTCTTTATCAGAAATGGTCTATTAGTGGGATCAAAAAATTATCTGATTAAAAGTGCCTTCTATGAAAACTTGTCAGATCTGACTCTTTCCATTATTCAATCTCTCTATATGAAAGAAACACTCTTACCTCCAAAATTAATTCTTGTGGCAAAGCAACCTGAAAATCATGAAGACATAGGTAAATGGCTAAAGCAAATCAGTGAAAAGGACATTCATATAAGAACACCTCAAAGCAAAGAGGAAAAGGCACTTCTGGAATTGGCTGAAAAAAATGCGGAAATTCATATAAAACAACACTTATCTCCCACTGAAAATATTCTAAAAGAATTAAAAGACAGACTTAATTTGGAGGAAACTCCTAAAAGTATAGCTGCTTTTGATGTGTCTACCCTCTTTGGTGAATATTCAGTAGGCAGTTTTATCTACTGGGAAGATGGCTCATTTAATAAAAGATATTATCGCCATCTTAAGATTAGAGAAAGAAATACCATAGATGACTATGCCTCGATGATAGAGATAGTTTCCAGAATAGTTAAATATTTTGAAGAGGATGGAGGTATTCCAAAACCAGACATAATATTAATTGACGGAGGCAAAGGACATCTCTTTACAGTGCTTGATATAATCAAAGAAATAAGAGAAAAATTAAATGTTTTTGCCATAGCAAAAGATCCCAACAGAATAATCTCTCATGAAGGGGAAGAAATTTCCCTTGAAGATAAAAGACCCTCCTCAATTCTTCTTAGAAAAATAAGAGATGAAGCTCATAGGTTTGCCATAACTTATCATAAAAAAATAAGAAGAAGCTCACAATTTTCTTCAATCCTAGAACAAATTCCTGGAATTGGTAAAAAAAGAAGGCTTATTTTACTCAGACATTTTGGAAGTTTAAAAAACATAAAAGAGGCATCCTTAGATGAAATCTCCTCTTTACCAAGTTTTAATGAAAAATTAGCTCAAAAAGTAATAGATTG
Source organism: uncultured bacterium (assembly GCA_937998865.1). GTDB lineage: Bacteria > Nitrospirota > Thermodesulfovibrionia > Thermodesulfovibrionales > Thermodesulfovibrionaceae > Thermodesulfovibrio. Next base: position 31,835 of record CALLBR010000015.1, on the reverse strand, counting down.
TCTTAAAAAATGATAAAATAAAAAAATGGAAAAAATTTTAATAACAGGAGGAACAGGTTTTGTTGGAAGATATGTAGTAAGGGAAGGATTAAAAAAAGGTTATGAGATTCACTTAATTATTAGAAATCCTTCAAAGGCTCAAAAAATATTCTTCTCTGAAAGTTTGAGATTACATCAACTCCATGATTTTACAAACAAAATAGAGCTTTCAAAGATCATATCAAAGATAAAACCAGATTATGTTATTCATCTTATTGGTATTATTCAGGAGATAAAATCTAAAGGTATCACCTTTGAAAAAGTTCACTATGAATATTCAAAAAATCTCTATGAGGCTTTAAAGCAAATCCCTCCCAAAAAAATAGTTCATATGAGCGCTTTGGGAGTAGATGAAAAAGCTCCATCAAAATATCATAGAACCAAACTTATGGCTGAAAAAGAACTTAAAGATAGTCATATTCCCTATGTGATCATACGTCCGTCCTTTATTTTAGGACCTGAACAACTGCTTTTTGCTAAAATTACACCCCTTATAAAAAAAACACCCCTTTTCTTTTTCCCTAACATCAAAGGATATAAATTCCAACCCATAGATGTAAGAGATGTAGCTGAAGGCTTTATTAGAGCTGTGGAAGTAGGCAATAATAATATTTTTGAACTTTGCGGAGATGAAAAGGTAACTATTGGCGAAATTGTTCGTGATTTTGTTAGCTCCTTTGGTAAAAAAGTTATCCTTATGCCCCTACCCAAGTTCATCCTAAAAATTTTTGCCTCTGAACAATATAAAATGATGTGGCGTCATAATATTTGCGAAGATAAAGAGGGTGTATACCCTATTCAAAAATTAATAGGTAGAAAACCTATTCCTTACAGAGAGTCCATTAGATGGAGTGCCTTTTCTAATCTATAATCTCAACATAGACTTCTTGTCCTTCCTCAACTCCGAGCAATTGAGAGGTTATATGGACAATTCCATCTGCTTTTACAAGACTCATTATTAATCCTGACTTACTCAAAAGTGGGACAGCCCATAGTTGCCCATTTCTTTCCTCAAGGCTTACTCTTATAAAATCTTCTCGTCCAGATTGGGAATGAATACTTCTTGCCATTTTAGCTTTTACTACCCTTTTAAAACTTTTTTCCTCTAAACCCATCATATGTTCAATAAGAGGTCTCACAAATAATTCAAAACAAAGATAAACTGCTACAGGATGTCCTGGTAAACCAAAAACAGGTTTACCATTACAAACACCGCCTATAATTGGCTTTCCTGGCTTTATAGATGCGCCATGGAAAAGCACACCTGGAGAGCCAAGTTCATCTATTATTCTTGCTGTCATATCTTTTATGCCGGCACTCGTTCCGCCCGTTATAATGATTATATCTCCAACCCTGTAGGCTTCCTGAACTGTGGCTTTTATCTCGGAGTAGTTATCTTTTACTATCCCAAACTTTATCGGTATAGCACCTGCTTTTTGGGCTAATCCTGCCAAAGTAAAAGAATTTACATCTCTTACTTGTCCAGGAGAAACTCTTTCAGTATGAGGAACAATTTCATCTCCCGTAAGAATTATTGATACTATGGGCTTTTTTGATACTATCACCTCTGTAATTCCAAGACCTGCTAAAGCTCCTATGTCCTGCGGTTTGAGTCTTTTCCCTGCCCTTATAACAACTTCTCCTTTCCTAACATCCTCATCCTTGAAAATCACGTTCTCCCAGGGCGAAACAGCTCTTAAAACTTCGATTAAATCCTCTGATACTATATTTACATGCTCAATCATAACAACAGCATCAGCTCCCTCTGGAAGCATTCCTCCAGTGGCAATAGAAGCGCACTGGCCATTAAAAATAGAGAAAGCGGGAATACCTCCCATTGGAATTTCACCTTTTATTGTTAAATAAGCAGGTGAACTCTCTTTGGCACCAAAAGTGTCCATTGCTTTTACAGCAAAACCATCCACAGTTGAACGATTAAAGCCGGGAAGATCCTCAGGAGCTAAGACATCTTCATAGGTTATCCTATAATAAGCTTCCTGTAAAGAGACTTTCTCCTTGGGAAGGCAACGAAATTCTATATTTCCTATGATTAGTTTTAGGGCCTCTTGAGAGAGTAAGTATCTTTTATCAAGCATAAAATTGATTATACAAAGATGAAAAGATTTATTTCCAATTTTCTTTGATAGTCTTACTTTTTGTGAGAAGAAAAGTTTTATAACGGAATAAGGCAATTTGTATGGAATTTTTCCTCCTTGATATAATTTGAGAGAAACATGAAAAAAGTTCTCATACTTAATAGACGCTGCATCAGGCATCCTGAAAAAGGCGGTGCTGAAATATATACCTATCATTTAGCTAAAGCACTTTTCAATAGTGGTATGGAAGTTGAATGGTTCTGCTGTAAATTCAAGAAAGCTCCATCTTATGAAATCATAGAGGGAATTAAGTTTATAAGAAAAGGCAATGAACTTACCACACATTTCTTAGGATTTATGTATGCTCTTAAAAGTAACCCCTTTCTTATAATTGATGAATTTAATGGCGTTGGTTTTTTTACTTTTTCTCTAACAAATTCCATCCTCCTAATTCATCAACTTTACGATAATTTTTGGACTGCAGAGTTTGGTCTTTTAGGCTATCCTCTCAAATTTATTGAAAAATTATTATTGAAATTCTACAGAGAAAAGCCCGTTATAACTGTATCAAACTCTACGGCAGAGGATTTAAGGAGGTTAAAATTTAGAGATATTAAAATCATAAGTAATGGTCTTGAAATTGAACCTTTAAGTGTTTTACCTGAAAAGGACATTTACCTTTCCTTAGTGTATCTGGGAAGATTAAAAAAAACTAAAAATCCTGAAGATGCTATAAAAGCTTTTAAGCTTATAAAAAAACATATAAAAGAGGCTAAGCTAAGAATTTTAGGAAGTGGACCCTTATTCAATAATTTACGGAAAAAATACAGTGAACAAGAGGGATTAATTTTTTACGGATATGTAGAGGAGGATGTTAAAGAGACTATTCTTCGGAAAGCTCACTTTCTGTTAGTCCCAAGCATAAGGGAAGGATGGGGACAAGTTGTGATTCAAGCAAATGCCCTGGGAACACCAGCTATTGGATACGATGTGGCTGGACTTAAGGATAGCATAATCAATGGCATCACAGGAGTACTTGTTAAGAATCCCGAAGATATGGCAATAGCTGTAATTAAACTTTGGCAAAATAGGGAAGAATACCAGAAAATGGCAATTAATGCCACTAAATGGGCAAAAAGCTTCTCTTGGAATAAAACAAAATCTGAATTCCTATCATATCTGAAAGAAAAAGCAATCTTATGAAAAATTAAACCTTTTCATGTTTTTTTCATGAATAAGAGGGTGTAAAATGTTATAATTTTTCATGAAAATCCTAGTGGTGCTTCCTACTTACAATGAAGCAGAGAATATAAAAAAAATAATTCCATTAACTTTAAAACAAAAAGTAGATATTCTCATCATTGATGATAATTCTAATGATGGCACTCCTGATATAATTAAAAAGTATCTTACAAAGGATGGTAAAATTAATCTAATACAGAGACCAGCAAAGCTTGGGCTTGGCACAGCCTATCTGACAGGTTTTAAATGGGCGCTTAAAAGGGATTATCAATATGTTTTTGAGATGGATGCAGATTTATCCCATGATCCTTCTGATATACCAAGATTTATTGAAAAAAGTGAAGAAGGTTACGACCTTGTAATTGGCTCAAGATATACCCATGGAACAATAAGTGTTGTAGGATGGGACTTCAGAAGGCTACTTCTTTCAAAATTTGCAAATAAATATGCCACAACAATATTAGGACTTGGCTTTCTCACAGATGTAACAAGTGGATATCGTTGTTACAGAAGAAGTGTTCTTGAAAGCATTGAGCTTGATAAAATTAAATCAAATGGCTATGCTTTTCAGATTGAGATGGTCTATAGAGCTTTCAAGAAAGGGTTTAAAATAGGGGAAATTCCCATTATATTTTATGAACGAAACAGCGGTTCATCAAAGATGGACAAAAAAATCGTCCGTGAAGCTGCTCTGATGGTTTGGAGATTAAGATTAGGAGGTTGAAGTTTTTCTTTTGATAATATGCCAATGAAAAATTTCATCAAGCATATCTATGGTGCTAAGAAAAACTTATAAAATAAAAGACTCACAGGGTTCCAGTAGTAGATTGCAAAAAAAGAAGCTTTAGTAATATTGAAAGGCAAAGGATGGGTTCAGCAAGATACAGAGAAAAAATATACAGTCAATATGTAGAAACCCTAACGAAATATTCAGAAAACCTTAATCCTTTAAAGGAATACGAAAGAAGAAAGAGACTGTATGATTTAAATTATGAAAAGTTTCTCCCTACTGATAAAAACTCTAAAATTGTTGAGCTTGGTTGTGGTAAAGGATTTTTCCTTAAGTATCTTAAAGAAAAAGGCTACTTTAACATAAAAGGAGTTGAAAAATCCTCATCTCAAATCTCATCAGCTTTGCCTGATATAAAAGAACTTATAGTGCCTGATGATATGTTTAATTATTTAAAGAAATGTTCTGAAGAGTTTGATTTAATTATACTTTTCCATGTCCTTGAGCATTTATTCAAAGAAGAGGTTTTAGAATTGTTGGAGCTCATCTATGACAGATTATCAGAAAAGGGTATATTAATAATTGAAGTTCCTAATGCTGGATCTCCACTTTTCGGATCAAGCAATAGATTCATAGATTTTACCCACGAGATTGGTTTTACTCCCTCAAGCCTTAGAGAGGTTATTTTGGTAACGGGATTTAAAAATGTGACTGTTTATCCTATAAAAGGTTTGTCTTTTAAGTCAAGATTTGTTTTTAATATTATTAATTTCTTCCTCCATTCTAGGTTTACAAAGGATATTTATATAGAGGGCGAAATATATGCCATTGCATGGAAAAGTTAGAATTCTCTTTCTTATAAACTCTTTAGAGGGTGGAGGAGCTGAGAAAGTATTAATGAAAACTTTGAATGGATTAAGTAGCGAACTATTCTCCTTTGATCTTTCCCTACTTAAAAAAAAGGGTATTTATATTGATCATTTGCCTTCTAATATCAAAATCTTTGACCTTGGAGTAAAGGGTGAAAAAATCAGAAGGTATCTTTTAAGAGCTGTTAATAGATTAACAAAAATTGAAAAAAAGTATGATATAGTATTTTCCTTCATGTGGGAGTCAAACATAGTTAATTTAATGGCTTCTTTATTCTCTAAAAAGAAAAGGATCATAAGTGAGCGAATAAATTTATCTTATTATCTTAATTCAATTTTTTCTAATACTAAGAAACATTTTGCAAAAATTTTGACTAAATTTCTCTACAAAAGAACTAATATGATAATATCTCCCTCTCAAGGTGTTAAAAGTCAGCTCATTGGTGATTTCAAAATAAAGGATTGCCTTATAAGAGTAATACCGAATCCCATAGATTTAGAAGAGATAAAAAAGCTTTCTCAAGAGGAGATTGATATTAAAGATCCCTATATTCTTTTTGTAGGTAGGCTTCATGAGCAAAAAAATATCCCTCTTCTTTTAAAGGCTTTTAGAGAGTTGAGAAGGGAAGATTTGAGGCTTCTAATTTTAGGAGAAGGAGAGGAGAAAGAAAATTTGATAAATCTTGCCAAAAAATTAGGAATTATAGAAAAAATCCTTTTTAAGGGTTTCCAAAAAAATCCTTATAAATACATGAAAAAGGCTATCTCATTAGTTTTGCCATCGAACTTTGAGGCTTTTGCAAATGTTTTGGTTGAAGCTATGGCATCAGGATGCCCTGTTGTTTCCACTGATTGTTCCTTTGGACCTTCAGAAATAATAGAGAATGAAAAAAACGGATTCTTAGTTCCTGTAGATGATGTAGAAGCATTGAAGAATGCTTTGAATAGAATGATTTATGATTCAAAATTAAGAACCGAAATGATTAAAAATGGGATCGAATCCGCCGAAAAATATGATGTAAAAAAAATCGTGAAGTATTACGAAGAGGCTATTCTTGAGGTTTATGGCTGATGCCTTACTATAAAGCCAGTTTCTCCATATGGAAATATTTTCCGCAAGTTACACTACCTAATGAGAAACATTTAATGGATTTCCTTAAAAATTTCAACGAAAATAGCATAATCTTAGATATTGGATCTGGGGGTAGACTAATAAGTAAAAATATAATTACTCTTGATAAATACCAAACTTTAAATACAAGAGTAATTGCAGATATTCACTCTCTACCTTTCAAAAATAATTCAGTTGATCTTATAATATGCACAGGCACTTTAGAACATATTGAAAATCCTTGGCTTGCAGTTTCAGAATTTAAAAGAATTTTGAAAAGCAAGGGATACTGTTATGTAAGTGTTCCTTTTATGCAGGGTTACCATCAAGACCCCCATGATTATTGGAGATTTACAATGGATGGATTAAAGATTTTATTTAAAGATTATCATATTGAAGAAGTTGGAGTTATCATGGGTAGCGGATCTGGGCTTTCATGGGCTATAAATGATTTTTTTAGAGCATTTTCAGATAATAAAAAGCTTTCTGAATTCTTAGGCATATTGGCAAGGTTTTTATTTTTCTATTTGAAGTATTTTGATATAATTCTAAGGAATAAAAAAAACAATAAACTTTTTGCCAGTGGTTATTATCTTATAGCGAGAAAACCTTGATGTGTAGCATTTTTGGATACTATTCAAAGAAGTGGCAAAAGGCACATATAATTGATGGAACAAAAAGAGCTTTGGAGATAACCAAATACAGAGGTCCTGATTTTTCAGATTATCTCTATTTTGACAAATTAAATCTTGCCTTAGGTCACAACAGACTTTCAATAATTGATCTTAGTCCTAAAGCAAATCAGCCTATGGGAACAGAGGATAAAAGTCTTTGGATAGTTTTCAATGGAGAAATATACAACTACTTAGAAATAAGGGAAGACTTAATAAATAAGGGCTATAGATTCTTCTCAAAATCTGATACAGAGGTCATACTTAAAGCCTACAAAGAGTATGGATATGAGTTTGTTAAAAAGTTTGATGGCATGTTTGCCTTTTGTTTATTAGATTTGCAGAAAAGAAAACTTATCCTCGCAAGGGATATAGCAGGAGAAAAACCCCTCTTTTATTACTTTGATGGTAAAAACTTCATCTTTTCCTCGGAGCTAAAACAGATTTTAATACAACAAATTAGACCAATTTTCGATTTTAGCAAAGTAAACTTCTATTTTGCTTTAGGTTATTTACCTCATGATATGAGTTTTTTCAAAAACACCTATAAACTCCCTCCAGCTCACATGATGATTTTTGACTTCGAATCAAACTCTCTTCATTTACAACCTTTTTGGGAAATACCTTCCTTTGAAAAATCTATGCCTGAAAAGGAGTTAATGGAGTCCATCTCTGAAATCTTAAAGAAGTCTGTAAAAAGAAGGATGATAAGTGATGTTCCTCTTGGTGCTTTTTTAAGTGGTGGAATAGACTCAAGCCTAACGGTTTATTTCATGAAAGAAGCAGGAGCACAAAAGATTAAGACTTTTACAGTAGGATTTGAGGGCAGTAGCAAAAATGAAACAGAGTATTCAAAGATTGTTGCTAATTCTTTGGGAACAGATCACACAGAAATCATCATTGAACCAGACTTTGAAAAAGCCCTTGAAGAAATTGCAGATACTATTGACGAACCTATCTATGATTCTTCCTTAATTCCCACATATTATCTCTGTAAGTATGTAAAGAATTATTTAACAGTAGCCCTTTCAGGTGACGGCGGAGATGAATTGTTCGCAGGTTATATTCATTATCTCTCTTCAAAGTTATGTAGCAAACTATCTCAATATATGCCATGTTTTTTAAGAAAAATCTTTTATTTTATGGGCAGTTTTTTGCCAGAAGGTTATTTTGGTAAGAACACTCTAATGGGAATTGGAGAGGGAAATTATGGCTGTTACACTAATCAAACTCAGATATTCAAGGAAGGGGAGAGAAAAAAGCTAATTCCCTATCTAAATGAGCATGAAACTCCATTGAGATTAAAGAAAGCTCTAATGGAAAAATACAGTGGAGATTTTATAAACAAAATGAGTTATGCTGACTATCATATAAATCTTCAACAAATACTTGTAAAAGTAGACAGAGCAAGCATGATGAATTCTCTTGAAGTAAGAACTCCCTTTTTGAATAAAGACTTGATAGAACTTTCCTTTAGAAACATAAGTGGTGACTTAAAACTTAAGGAGAACAAAACTAAATATATGTTGAAAAAACTGGCTAAATCTAAGTTTCCACCAAACTTTCCTGTAGACAGAAAGCAAGGCTTTGATATTCCAAAGGATTTTTTAGTAAAGACTAATCTTATGGCTAAATTAAAGGAACTACCTCATGTTAATTTTCTAAATGAAAAATACATAACTAATCTCCTTGTTCTTCAACAAAAAGGCAAAGGAAATCTATGGAACAAGCTTTTTGCCATATATTTCTTTAAAAGATGGTACCTAAAATGGATAGAATAAATCTTCTCTTTGTAATAGATCATCTTGGCACTGGAGGTGCAGAGTATCAACTTATAGAGCTTCTGAATGGTTTAAAAAGGGAAATTTTTGAGTTAAATCTTTTTCTAACTGAGGGATGTGGGGTTAGATTAAAAGATCTAAATAATGATATAAAAATTTTCGGATTTATAGGTGATAGAAGAAGAAAAACTCTCCGAGCCCTTTTAGAACTAAGAAAAACAATAAAAAAATTAAATCCTCACCTAATCATATCTTGGCTTGAGTATTCGACCTTTCTGACTTCTTTAGTGCTAATGACCATAAAAAAGCCTCACATTGCAAATATCCTTGGAAATCTTGACTATATATATGCTAAGGAAGTTAAGTGCGGATCTTTAAAAAAGTTGCTTTTAAAATTTGCCTATAAAAAAGCTCATATACTGCTTTTTAATTCCAATGAAGTAGCAAAAAGGATTAAATGGCTTGATAATAAGAAATGTTTTGTAATCTACAATATTTTTCCCATTGAAAGAGTCAGTCAATTGCCGTCAAAAGAAGAGATTAGAAAAAAATTAAACTTTAGAGAAAACTTATTTTACATAATTTATGTGGGTAGCTTAGTTAAAAGGAAAGGTGTTGATTTACTTATTGAAGCTTTCAAAAAGCTAAAAAGTGAAAATCTAAGACTTTTGATTTTAGGTCAAGGAGATTTAGAACCTGCATTAAGAGAAATTGCCAAAGAAGATTTAAGAATAGAATTTTTAGGCTATAAAGAGAATGCCATATCATACATAAAAGCTTCACATCTGTTTGTTCTTCCCTCTTTTAGTGAAGGTATCCCCAATGTACTTATTGAGGCATTAGCCTGTGAAACGCCAATTGTAGCAACGGATGTTGATGGAATACCTGAAATTATTATACATAAAAGGAATGGAATTTTAATTAAACCTGGAAGCACAGAGCTTATTAAGGAAGCAATTGAGTATGCATTTAACAATTACGAAGAAATGAAAGGATATGCTCAGACAGGTAAGGAAAAAGTAGAATTGTTTAAAAAGGAGATTATAATTGAAAAATTTGGAAAACTTTTTAAATCCTCTTTATCCACAACATATAGATTATGAAAATACTACATCTTATTTATGATCATATTAACAACCCTTGGGTAGGTGGAGGTGGAGCCGTTAGGTGTTTTGAAATTAATAGAAGACTTGCGAAAAAGGGACATGAAATTACTGTAATCTCTGGAAATTATCCAAAAGCAAAGGATTATGAAGAAGAAGGTGTCAATTTTAAATTTTTAGGTATTAGTAGAAATTACATTTTAAGCGTATTTTCTTATGCTCTTAAGGCAATCCACTTTTTAAAAAAACATGCCAAAGATTATGACATAGTAATAGAGGACTTTGCACCGTGGAATCCTGTTTTTTCAAGATTTTTTCATAAAAATGTGGTTTTACAGTTGCATCATAAAGAGGGAATAAACATTTTAAAAAAATACTTTATTGCAGGTATTCCTTTTTATCTAATAGAAAAATTTTATCCTAAAAAGTTCACACACAAAATCTCTGTTTCTGAAGAAACTAATCGTAAATTTGGCTTTGATGCGAAAGTAATTCCAAACGGCATTTCAGAAAAATTACTGAAGTTAGAGACTAAAGGGGGTGACTATTTAGGTTTTGTAGGAAGAATTGATATTTACAACAAAGGATTAGACATTCTCATTAAAGCTATCAAAAAATTAAATGTGAAAGTGTTGATTGCTGGGAGAGGAAAAGAGGTAAAAAAACTGCAAGTAATGATAAAAAGGATGAATATTTCTGAAAGAGTCTACTATATTGGCTATTTATCAGAAGCAGAGAAATTAAAATTTCTTTCTAATGTTAAATTTATTTTACTGCCATCCCGTTTCGAGGGACAAGGCATTGTTGCTTTAGAAGCAGCAGCAATTGGAAAACCCATTATTGTAAGTGACATCCCAGAATTAAGATTTGTAAAAGAAAATGGTTTTGGAATAAGTTTTCGCTCCGAGGATGAATGGTCCCTTAAGGAAACTATTGAATATCTTCTAAAAAATGAACTTCTTTTAGAAGAAATGGGAAAGCGTGGAAAAACTTATGCATTGCATTTTACTTGGGACAGAATTGTTCAAGAGTATGAAAAATTTTTAGAGAGAGTAACTCAAGAAAACTTGATGAAAACTTCAGACAAGATTAATCATATCAATTCCTTTTAAGAAGATTTATTCATATGCCGAAGGCGGGATTCGAACCCGCACGGCGTTTCCACCACCAGATCCTGAATCTGGCGCGTCTGCCAATTCCGCCACTTCGGCATTAATTTAAGCAGCTCTTTTAAGCTTATCAATTATTTTCCAGCTTTTTAGTATATCAATAGCTCTCTGAAGCTGATTATCATCTTTTTCATCTACCTCGTGGGGAGCTTTTTCTTCTGTTTCAATTTTTTCACCTCTATGATGCTGTTCCAGATCCTTCTCTCTTATAACTGGGATTTCTTTTCCATTCTTAGTGTCTAATTTCACTACTATATCTGGTATAATTCCAACAGCATGAATACTTCTACCCTTGGGAGTATAATACTTGGCAGTAGTAAGCTTAAGAGCTGAACCATCACTTAAAGGAATAAGACTCTGAACAGAGCCTTTACCAAAAGTTTGCACTCCCAGAATGGGAGCTCTTCCCCAATCCTGAAGAGCACCTGCTACAATTTCAGAAGCTGAAGCAGATCCTTGATTTACAAGGACAATCATGGGAATCTTATCATAAATAGGTTTTAATCCTGCAGTGTAGTAGTCTATTTTTTCACCTGTTCGCCCTTTTATTGATACTACAAGATGTTTTGGAGGTAAAAACTGTTCTGTTACCTCCACAGCACTGTTTAGGAGACCACCAGGATTGTTTCTTAAATCAAGAATTAAAAATTCCATCCCTTTTTCTTTGAGTTCCTTTAGAGAGTTTGCTAAATCTTGAGCTGTGCTTTCCTGAAATTGAACAAGCTTTATATACCCAATTTCTTTGTCTATCATTTTATGCTTAACACTTTTGATCTTTATGATGTCTCTTATTATTGTAATGTCTTTCGGTTGATTCCATCCCTCTCTTTGAATTGTCAAGGTCACGGGTTTACCCTTAGGCCCTCTCATTTTTGAAACTGCGTCATTTATATTCATATCCTTTGTAGGCTGACCGTCGATCTTTATAATCTTGTCACCAGCTTTTATTCCTGATTTAAAGGCAGGAGTATCCTCAAGAGGTGCGATAACTGTCAGTGCTCCATCTTTAATACCTATTTGTATACCTATTCCTCCAAATTCTCCTTTTGTTTCTGTTTGAAATTCTTTATATGCCTCAGGAGTTAAATAAGCTGAATGGGGATCCAAGGTATTTATCATTCCTTTCAAGGCAGCCCTAATGAGTTCTTTAGAGTTTATTTCATCCACATAATTTTTCTGAATTTTATGGAATACTTCTGTAAAAATTCTCAAATCTTCATATACTAAATCACTATTTTGAGCAGCAGACCAACGTCCTAAAGAAACTCCACAGAAAGCAATAATTAAAATTAAAATAATATAGAAAAATTTCCTCATTTTCTTTGATTCCTCCTTTTTTATCTCTTAAGCCACTGCTCAGGATTAAGTGGCTTTCCTCTATATCTTATTTCAAAATAGAGTGCTGATGTATCAATGTTTGACTTATCACTAACAATTCCAATAATTTGACCACTTTTAACAAAATTACCCTCCTTCACACTTAAGTTAGAAAGGTTTCCGTAGACTGTATAATAACCCTCTCCATGACTTATTATAACAAGGTTTTCATAACCTTTGAAATAATTTGCATATACAGTTTTTCCTTCTGCAGCAGCTTTTACCGGAGTCCCTGGAGAAGCTTGAATATAAATACCACTTCTAAACATTGGAACATTAAAAACAGGGTCTCTTTGATTTCCAAAATGAGCCACGATTTTACCTGACACAGGCCATAAAAGATTGCCTTTTCTTTTGGTAAATTCACCCTCTAATATAGTTATGTCAGACTTTCCTGCTCTTTTCTCCTTTTTTTCTGTCTCCTGAAGAAGTCTTGTAAGTCTTCTGGCATTTTCTTCAAGTTCTTTAATTTTTCTCTCATAGGCTGTTTTGTCTTTTTGTATCTTTACCAGAAGTGCTTCCCTTTCCTTTCTTTTTTGAATTTGAGCTCTTTCTGTCTCTTTTAATTCTTCTTCTTCCTTTTTTAGCGAATAAAGAAGATTTTTCAACTGTGTTTGTTGGATGGCTAAATTATTTAATTCAGACCTGTATTGAGCTATAAGCTCTTTGTCAAGGCTTATTATTTTTTGACTGTTTCTTATTTTTCTTAATGCCTTGTTTAGATCATCTTCAGTCAATATTATAAAAAGGGTCTCAGGTTGATAGGATAATTTATGAATTTCTCTGATTCTAAAGGCAAGATATTGCTTTCTGTTTTCTAATTGATAACTATATAGTTTTATTTCCTTTTCTGTTGCTGTAATTTTTAATTGTAGTGATTTTATCTTTTCTCTTTTTTGTGTTATTTTTTTCTCTATTTCATTTAGCTCTCTTGTAACCCTTTGAAGTTCCTCTATTAAATTTTTTTCTGTTTTTTTAATATCTTGAAGTTTCTTTTTATGGCTCTCAATTTCTTTTTTTAATTCCTTAAGCTCTTCTTTAGGTTGAGCAGAGTATACATTTAAAGCAATTAAAATAGAAATCAAAATTATAAATATGTATCTTACAAAAGACATCATTGATATTTTATTTTACCTAAAGCAATAAAGGCAGAGAAAACACCTAAAAGTAAACCTCCAAAGGGTAGAAGATAGAAAACTTCAAAGGGTAGAATAATATTTTTTATCGCTGGAATGTAACTAAATGTTTCCTTTGAATAAAGAATAAAAAACAGAAAAATTATTAATAGGAGAGCTAAAAAAGAGCCCCCAAAACCTAATAAGGCACCTTCTGTTAAAAAAGGATATCTTATGTAGGAAGGTGTAGCTCCCAGAAGTTTAAGAATTTCTATTTCTTCTTCCTTTTGCCAGTAATGATTCTTAACAGTAGCATATACAATAAATAGAATAGAAATGCTCAAAAGTGATAGAACTAAAATGCCTGAATTCCATATGGTTATTTTTAAAGTTTTAAGAGCATAAATTATTTTGGAGGGATAGTAAACATCCTCCACATAGGGATGATTTTTTAATTCTTTTGTGATTTCTTCTAATTTATTTAATTTTTCATCTTTTATAAAACCCTCAATAGTATCAGGAAGAGGATTAAATCCAATTAATTCAATTAAAGATGGTTCTACTAAATCTTTCATTTCCTTTAGGGCTTCTTCTTTTGAGATAAATTTAATTTTTGAAAAAATATCCTTTTTATTTAAATCTTCTATAAACTGAAAAGTATCTTTCTGAGATGTATTATTTTTCAAAGATATTACTAAAGCAGCTTTGTTAGAGAGATTTTTGGTGAAAACATTCAGATTATAGAGACCTATAGCAATTATGGTAATTATAAAAAAGCACACTCCAATACTAACCATCGCAATTAAAGATGACCATTTATTACCCCACAAACTTTTTATTGCATAGGAGACGGGATTATTCATTGAGAAATTTTACCCTCCTTCAAATGGAATACTCTGTATGGAGTGTTTCTGAAAATCTCAGGATTATGTGTGGCAATTATCAGAGTACACCCTAAAGCATTAACACTTTTGAATAGGTTCATAACATCATTAGCTGTGTCAGGATCAAGATTTCCAGTAGGTTCGTCAGCGAGAATTACTCTAGGATTGGTAATTATTGCTCTTGCTATAGCTACTCTTTGTTGCTCACCACCAGAGAGAGTTCTAACAATATAGTCTGCCCTGTGCCTTAAATTAACATTCTTAAGAGTGTCATATACTTTTTGCTTTATATCTCTTTCTTTCTGCCCGGAAATTAAAAGGGGTAAAGCCACATTATCATATACTGTAAGATCTTGCCTTAGCTTGAAATCCTGAAAGACAAAAGTAACAAATCTTCTAAGATAAGGAATTTTAGATTGCTTTATTTTTGAGAGTACAAAATCACCTACTTTTATTTCTCCTTCATCGGCTTTTTCACTACCAAAAATTAATCTCAAAAGAGTTGTTTTTCCAGCACCAGAAGGACCTGTTATAAAGACAAACTCTCCCTTTTCAATTTTTAGATTTATGTTCTGTAAAACTGCTAAGGAGTCATAGTATTTATATACTCCAGAAAACTCAATCATTTGAGATTTTCTCTGACAACTTTAACTATATTTTCCGCAGTAAGTCCATAGTGCTTCAGAAGTTCTTTCCAAGATCCAGAACATCCGAAAGTATCTTTTACACCTATTCTTTTTATTTTTACAGGATAATTCTCAGAGAGAAATTCTGATACAGCAGAGCCAAGTCCTCCTATTACAGAATGTTCTTCAGCTGTTATTATAAGTTTTGAACTCTTTGCAATCTCTAATAATGATTCTTCATCAAGGGGTTTTACTGTAGAAAAATTTATTACTCCTGTGCTTATTCCATCTTTATTTAGTATTTCTGAAGCTTTTAACGCCTCAGCCAACATTATTCCATTGGCAATTATGTTTACCTCCTTACCCATTTTAAATATATAAGCCTTTCCTATTTTGAAATTATACTCTTCCGGTAAAATTGAAGGAACCTTAGCTCTGCCAAGCCTTATATAGACAGGCCCATAATACTCTGAAGCTGAAACAATACATTGGGCTGTTTCATAAGCATCAGCGGGTACTATAACAGTCATAGTAGGAATAACTCTCATAAGAGCAACATCTTCTAAAGCTTGATGAGTGGCTCCGTCCTCTCCCACAGTAATTCCACCGTGAGTAGCAACAATCTTTACATTAGCATTAGAGTAACAGATAGTTTGACGAATTTGCTCCCAAGCTCTTCCTGTAGCGAAAATTGCAAAAGTTGATGCAAAAGGAATCTTTCCGGATAAAGCCAATCCAGCAGCTGTTCCCATCATATCCTGTTCGGCAATGCCCATGTTAAAAAATCTTTCCGGAAAGTTTTTTGCAAAAAGTGCTGTTTTAGTGGAACAGCTTAAGTCAGCATCTAATACCACTATGTGTGGATTATTTTTCCCTAATTCTACGAGAATATGACCATAGGCATCTCTTGTTGCCATATCTTTCCCAAAAAAATCTTTTAAGCTAACTTTTGACATGCTTAAGGTGCATTCAGTTTTTCCCATTATTAAGCTCCTTTAGTGCAATTTCCAACTCCTCTGAGGTGGGAGCTACACCATGATATTTTGCTTTTCCCTCAAATATTGAAACTCCTTTACCTTTAATTGTTTTAGCTAAAATTAAGGATGGTTTGTTCATTATTTGTTCTGCCTCATCAAGGGCGGTGATAATTTCCTCCATATTGTGACCATCAATTTTTATAACATGCCAGCCAAAAGCCTTGAATTTTTCATCAATGGGGTAAATATTCATTACTTCTCGGCAGGCTCCGTCAATTTGCAAGTCATTGTTATCAATAATAGCGCAAAGATTATCCAATTTATAATGAGAAGCAGTCATGGCGGCTTCCCATACTTGTCCTTCTTGAATTTCACCATCACCAAGTAAACAATAAACTCTTGATAAGCTCCTGTTTAACTTTAATCCTAATGCCAAACCGTTAGCCACTGAGAGACCTTGGCCTAAAGAACCAGTTGAGACTTCTATGCCAGGAAGGCTTTTGCAGCAGGGATGACCTTGAAGGGGTGAGTTTATCTGTCTTAAAGTTTGCAAGACAGATAAATCAAAATAACCACACAAAGCAAGGACTGCATATAGAAGAGGTGCTGCATGACCTTTTGAAAGAACAAATCTATCTCTTCCCTCCCACTTAGGATTTTTTGGATCATGTCTCATTTTGTAAAAATAAAGAGCTGTGACTATATCAACAGCAGAAAGACTTCCTCCTGTATGGCCAGACCCAGCTTTCGTTAGCATTTTCAAAATTTCCACTCTAAGTTTTCTTGCCATTTCCCTGAGAAATGATAAATCAGCCACTTTTCCTCCTTAAAATATTAATCTTTTAATTATAAATCAAAAATTTTAAAAATTACATCTTCTTATACAAATTCAAGCTATTCTGCTGTATAAAAAACAAATTTTTCATTTCCTAGGATTCTCTGTTAATAGTCTGTGGTCTCTTTGGAGGCTTAATTTATCATTCTTGGTAAAGCTAAATTTTACTCTCATAGAAAGATAAGTCAAAAAGAGGAATTAATTATCTTTTCACTCATCTTTTAAAATTTCTATTGAATCACCTACTTTAATAAAGCCTCCTTTTAGAATTTTAACGAAAATGCCCTCTTTTGGCATAATGCAGTCGCCAACCTTTCTGTATATGGCACAGCGAGTATGACATTCTTTACCTATTTGAGTTACTTCTACAATAATAGAACCGACTTTGAGCTTTGTCCCCACAGCTAAATTCTGAAGATCAATTCCTTCAGTAGTAATGTTTTCAGCAAAATCACCTGGATTTACCTTCAATCCTAATTGTCTCATTTTCTCAATACTTTCCATAGCCAGTAAGCTTATCTGTCTATGCCACTGTTCAGATGCATGGGCATCGCCTTCAATTCCAAAATTCTCTCGAACTCTAGCCACCTGCAAAGGTTTTTTTCTCGTTCCTTTTTGTCCACTTATATTTATTGATACAATTTTTGCCATGTAAAAAGATTATCATTAAAGACAAAAAAAGTCAAACCTTTAAATTGAAACTAGAGAGTTTATAGCTGATATGAAGTCTTCCGGTTCAGTGCCAATTTTTATAGTTTTTGTCTCTAAAATTTTTTCTATGTCACTTAAGGTTAAATCATCTAAAAATTGGTCTTCTATATCTTTAATTGTAACCTCTGGTACCAAAACTATATCATTTTTATCTACATAAGATGCCAGCCCCTTAATGATATCTTCTCCAGCTAAGAGTCCTGTTACAGTAACAGACTCTCCAAAAAGATTATTTTTTATTGGAATTAGATCAATAGGAATGTTTCTAAGCTTTAGTTTTTCAATAAATTCTAACAAATAGGGATAAAAAGAAACCCCTGTGAAGGTTACAATTCTCTTTTTTATCTGCCTTTGAGGAATGCTTATTTTCCTTATTTTATTGATAAAGAGGGGGACCATACCTACACCATTTTCTATTTGAGGGAAGTCATCATATATTGTGATTTTAGGGAAAGGTTTTTCTGCTTTTATGTAGAATTCATCGGCAAGATAAACTATGGAAATACCATGTTTTTTAATAAATCTTTTTTGAAAAGCCTCTGCTATTGATATAACCTCTTGAGCTTTATTTTTATCAACAGGTATTAAGTTGTTTTTGTGGTATTTAGTTAACCCAACGGGAACAATAGCTATAGAATTCACATAAGGATAGAGCTTATATAGATCTCTGATTGTTTTTTCTAAAATTTCTCCGTCATTAATTCCCGGACATAATACAATCTGAGTATGAATCCTGATTCTACTTTTAACCAGTTTTTTTAATTCTATCAACACAGGAAGAGCATCATAGTTTCCCAACAGGCGGTTTCTTATCTCTGGATCGGTTGCATGAACAGATACATAAAGAGGGCTCAGATGGAGTTTGGCGATTCTTTCATAGTCTTCTTTGGTTAAATTTGTCAAAGTTATATAATTTCCATACAAAAAGCTTGCTCTGTAATCTTCATCCTTTACATACAGCGATTTTCTTAAACCTTTTGGAAGCTGATCAACAAAGCAAAAGAGACACTTGTTTCTACATCTTTTAATCCTGAAGGGCTCCACTTCAATACCCAGAGGTTCGTCATATTTTTCCACATTCACTGTAATTATCTGCCCATCTCTGTTAATTACCATCTTAAGATTTTCTTCTGCTGAGTAAAACATTAAGTCTATTGCATCTTTTATCCTTTTGTTATTTATGGAAATTATAATATCTGCCTTTCTTAGCCCGCTCTTTTCAGCTATGCTTCCTTTTTCTATGTGTTCGATTTTAACTCCTTTGGTTTTCATTCATTAATCTCTCTACTGAATATTGAAGGAAAGAAATTATGGACAGGCTACTTACTAAAAAATAGATAAAAGTTGAGGGCTCAGGAAGATTAAAATTTAAAGCAAGAAGAACATAACTATATATGATAACTTGAGAAGCATTGCATAATTTACCCAAAAGGAGAGGTTTCATTAATTTTCTTCTTCTAAAATATGCCTCTAACCAACCAATAGCCACTAAAACATCCCTTGTGAATACTATTAAAAGGAACCATTTGGGTACTAATTGATTAATGTAAAAGGTTGCCATAATACCTATTACAAGGAGTTTATCGGCTAAGGGATCAAGAAATATGCCTAATTTTGAAATTTGATTGAATTTTCTTGCAATAAGACCATCAAGGCAATCAGTTAAACCAGCTAAAATTAAAATTTTTAATGCCATAGAGTAATCTTTCATATTCATTGAGAATATAAAGAAAGGCACAAGCAATATTCTTATGGACGATAAAATATTTGGAATTGTTATTATTTTTTCAGATACCATATTTAAGGTATGTTAGGAGGCATTTTATATTTTTCTCCTAAAATATCCTGAGCATACTTTTTCTCCAAGACAAAATCATATTTCTTAGCAGTCTCGAGAGCTCTTCTCATTAATTTCCTGTATTTGAAAATTTCTCCCTTCAAATAATAAATTATTGCTTTCGTTATTTTACAGTATATCAAGCCTCTTGGATCACTACATTTTTTAAAATTTTTCTCTGCAAGATTGATATAGGTAATTGCCTTTTTGAAGTCTTCATTAGCTTTTTTGTGTTCCTTCATAATTTGAGTCATAGCAAGACTCCACAATGTATAGGAAGAACTAACAATGTCGCCAATTTCTTTGTAAATTACCAAAGCCTTATTAAAATTTTCTTCAGCTTCCTCAAGTCTATTGAGCATCCTGTAGGCATTACCAATTCCGCAATAAGAGTAGGCAATTCCAAATCTATCATCTAATTTAGAAAATATTTCATGCGCTTTTTTGTAGTATCTCATGGAATCTTGATATTTTTTATTTACTCTGGAACTTCCACCTAAGCCACAGTAAGTATAAGCTATAGCACTTTTGTCTTTAAGATTTTTAAAAAGTTCAAGAGCCTTACTGAAACATTCTAAAGAATTTTTGATTCTTCCGCCAAATCGCCAAATAGCTCCCTGAGCCCAAAAGCTGAAAGCAATGCCTTTTTTGTCATTATTTCTTTCATAAATTTTACGAGCTTTTCTAATATGATCTAATCCTTCTTTCCAATTTCCTAAAGCCTTATGACATAAGGCTGATCCACTTAAGCTATCAGCTAAGGCTCTTTCATCCTTTAATATTTCTGAGGCTTCAATAGCCTCCCTATAGAAATCCAAAGCCTTAAGGAATTTACCTATTATTCTGTTTAAATCTCCTAAAGCAATTAAGGACTCTAAGGCTAATTTAATATCCTTTTTATTTAAGGAATATCTGTGAATCTTTTCCCAAATCCTTAGAGATTCTCTAAAAAAACCTTTGCCTCGCAGGTCTTCCGCTTTATTTATGGATTCTTTAATTTTCATCTAATTGCTCCCTTAATTTTTTCATAAATTCCTTGTAATCCTTTTGACTGAAAAACTCCGAGCCCATTACAAGAATATGGGCACCGGCTTGAACAATAGATTTTGCATTGGAGAGCTTTACTCCTCCATCTACCTCAATAAGTGCCATTGAATTGCTTTCAGTTATTATTTTTTTTGTTTTCTTAAGCTTTTCTATAGAAGAAGTAATAAAGGATTGGCCACCAAAACCAGGATTTACTGACATTAATAGAACCAAATCTATGTCTTTTATTATCTCTTCAATAGTCCAAACAGGTGTTGCAGGATTTAGAGAAACACCAGCTTTTATTCCCTTGTCTTTAATGCTCCATATTGTTCTATGAAGATGAGTTGATGCTTCTGCATGGACTGTTAAGATATTAGCACCAGCCTCAATGAAATCATTGAGGTATCTATGAGGCTCCACAATCATTAAGTGGACATCTAAAGGTAGCTCTGTGGATTTTCTTATAGCCTCCACTACCAAAGGTCCTATTGTAATATTGGGAACAAAAATGCCATCCATAACATCTACATGAATAAGGTCAGCGCCAGCTTCTTCAGCAAGCTTCACTTCCTCAGCAAGCCTACCAAAATCTGCAGAAAGAATGGAAGGTGCTATTAATGTCAATTTTTATCCTCCTCATTTTTTTTGGATACAAGAAGTCTAATAGATTGTCCACCTTCATGAGGTTCAGGACGTTGAGATATTACTGTAAGGGGTGGATAAATATCAGAAGAAATATATATAACTCTTTCAATAGGAATGTTCAATTCTCTAAGCTGCTTTTCAGCTTCTTCATAGGTTAGTCCTGTCACATCAGGCATTGTGCTAAATTGAAAACCTTTACTTACAATTACTCCAATTTCTTTACCTGTTTTTACTTTAATACCAGCAGGAGGTTCTTGTTTGGAGATAGTACCAGAGGGATATTCAGAATATTCTTGCCCATCTATTCTTATATATAAGCCTCTTTCTTTTAATATTTGATTTGCTTGTACAATGTCTTTTCCTTTTAGATCAGGCACTTCTACTTTTCCAGAAAGTATTATAAGAGTCAAAAGTAAATAACCACTAATAAAACCTGTAAATATAGCAATCAAAATGTATAAAAATTTTTTCATTTATACCCTAACCTGGCAATAAAAAAACTATCCATTCCCTCTCTATGACAGTATGTTCTCCACATACCTTCTCCAATCTTTAGGTCTTTGAAGGGGTAAACCTTACTATTTATAGTACAAAATTCGCTAAATTTATGTAAAAAGTTATATATCAATTTTTCTCCCTCCTCTGGCTCAGAAGAGCACACAACATATAAGAGAATCCCTCTTCTATTTAAGAATTTTGAGACTTTTTCAAGAAGGAGCATCTGATTTTCTGCCAGTCTTTCTATCTCTTTCATGTTAACTCTGTATCTAACATCAGGATTTCTTCTTATTACTCCTAAGGAAGAACAAGGCGCATCTAAAATAATTCTATCAAAAGAGTCTTTTTCACAATAATTAAGGACATCACTATGGATGGCTTCAATTTGCATATGAGGTAAAAACTTTTTTACTCTTTCAATGTTTTGCTTTAAAATTCTGAATCTTTCAGCATCCTTTTCCAAACAAATAACCTTACCTTTCTCCATTAGAGCTGCAGTTAAAAGAGCCTTTCCACCAGGTGAGGAACAGGCATCTAATATTAACATATCTTTCTTAGCTTCTAAAAGAAAACAGGCAATCTGAGAGGCTTCATCTTGAACAATCCAAAAAAAGTCAGAAGCCATTAAAAAATCTCGTATTTCATGCCCTTGTCCTTCAATAATTAATCCTGAAGGAGCATAGAGGGTTTTTCTTGTTATTAGCCCCTTTTTATTCAAATATTCTTCTATAGAATCCCTTTCCTCTGGTTTAACAGCTATTGTAAAAGGGGGTTTTTTATTGTTTATTTTTAAAATTTTCTCTGTCTCTTCCTGAGAGAATCTTCGAAGCCATTTCTTAATAAGCCATTTTGGATGGGAATATTTTATAGAAAGATAAGTTAGTTTATCTTTTGGCAATTCTTTTAATTGTTCAGTCTCAACATATTTTCTTATGAAATTTCTCAAAATAGCGTTTACTACAGATGGTAATCCCTTAAAGCTTTTTTCTACCTTCACGGTCTCATTGGTCACAGCGTAAGGAGGTAACTTCATAAAAATTAATTGATATACTGCACATCTAAGATTATTTATAGTTTCTTGGGAGAGATTTTTTTTGTCCTTATAAAAATCTTCGAGGAGCCAATCTATATAATACAAATTTCTGAGAACACCATATATTAGCTCAATCAAAAAACCTCTATCAGAAGGACTATAGTTTTCAAATTCAACATCTTGAAGTATTTTTTTTAGTGGTTTGTTTTCCCTAAAAATCTCCTTAAGAATTTTTACTGCTTTATGTCTTGGTGAGAATTGATAAACCATTGAATTGCTTCCTTGACTTTTTGTAAGTCTACTGTCGTATCTATGCAGGGACCCAAAGGCCTTTCGTTTATAATTCCTAATACAGGAATAGGATAGGTATCTACAATACCACTCGAAAGGTCTCTTTCGCAAGCAACTGCCACTATAGCATGAGGTCTCAATTCTCTAATAACTTTCCTTGCGATGGTTCCACCAGTAGCTATTGAGATGTCTATACCTGAACCTTCTGCCAATTCAATTAAATCTTTTATTTTGCAAAGACCGCATCTTTTACATTTAAGTACATTAAAAGTTAGTCTAATATCGCATTTAGAATTTTGTATGCAATGGGGAAGTAGTAGGAGTATTTTTTCTATTTTATATTTACCTTGCCTTACAAGATAATTATTAAGGTTAATGATATGTGTTTGCAGTTTTGCTCTTTTGTCCTTTAAAAAGGTTCCTAACATCATTAAAAGAGGATAGTAAACCTTAAGTACAAAGCCTCTAACAAAAAAAATCAATTCCTTCATTTAATTTTCTTCCACAGACAAATTCTTTTGCTGTCATAACTCTTTTCCCTTCTGGCTGAAGCATAATAATCTTGAGTAACCCTGTCCCTGTCCCTACAATCAATTCATCTTTGGCTTTTAGAATATATCCTGCTTTATAATTACCCTCCAAGGGTTGAGCTTTGAGGATTTTAATTCTCTCTCTTTTTAGAAAACTGTAAGCACAAGGCCAAGGATATGTTCCTCTAATAAGATTAAAAATCTCTCTTGCAGATAAATTCCAATTAATCTTGCCTTCTTCCTTTTTCAGTGGAGGCGCATAAGTGGCTTGTCCTATCTGAGGAGTAGGTAAGACTAAACCTTTACGAACTTTATCAAGGGTTTCAACAACTAAATCTGCTCCTATAAGTGAAAGTTTCTGAGAGAGGGTCTCTCCATTGTCTTCTTCTTCAATAGGAACCTCTTTTTGAAGAAGAATTGGACCTGTGTCTAAACCTTCATCAATAAGCATAGTAGTCACACCTGTTACACTTTCTCCATCTATTAATGCCCTTTGAATAGGAGCAGCTCCTCTGTACTTGGGTAATAAAGAAGCGTGAAGATTTATACATCCATATTTAGGAATTTCTAGAATTTCTTTTGGGAGGATTTTTCCATAGGCTACTACAATGGCAAATTCAGGTCCGAGAGCTTCAAGCATGGAGATAAAATTCTCATCTCTTATCTTTTCTGGCTGTAAAACTTTAAGGCTCTTGGCTAATGCAAAGGATTTTACCGGTGGTGGTTGTAATTTTTGTCCTCTACCTTTTGGTTTATCCTTTTGAGTGATAACTAATAAAATTTTCTCACCTTTTTGTAACAATGCATTAAGAGTGGGAACTGCAAATTCTGGAGTGCCAAAAAAAATTATTCCCTCTTTTTTATCAGACATTTATTTATTTTTTTATTTTTTGATATTTTTTTCTGAAGAGCTCTCTTTTAAGAGGGCTTATTCGATCAATAAGAAGTAATCCATCTAAATGATCTATTTCGTGCTGAAGAGCTCTTCCAAGCAAACCGTCAGCTTCTATTAAAACTTCCTTCCCGACTCTGTCAATACCTTTTACCAAAACTTTTTCGCTTCTTTTTAATCTTGTAATGAATCCTGGCAGACTTAGACAACCTTCTTCTGAGAGAATTTCTCCTTCTTGAGCTATGATTTGAGGATTAATCAGGACTATTAGAGAATTATCTTTTTCCCTAAGACTTGTATCAACCACTATCAATCTCTGAGAAACTCCTACTTGAGGAGCAGCTAATCCTACACCCTTTGCACTGTACATTGTTTCAATCATATCATCAATAAGCTTTTGGATATGTCCGTCCAGGTCAATTATCTCTGCTGCTCTTTTCTTAAGAACTTCATCAGGATATTTTCTTATTTCTAATAGTGCCATAACATCTATAATATAACTTAAAATATACTAAACTTAAAAAACTTCTTTGGATCTTTTTTTATTTCTTCCAGTAAAGATCTTAACTCTTGAATGGTTTGCTTTAAATCTGATGCTGTTTGTTTATCTCTAAGAAGAAGAGCTAGTGTACCTTCTGAATTTTCAATTTGCCCTAAAAGTCTGTCAATTTTTTGTGATAAACTTAGTAAATTTTCATAAAGCTCTGGTTCATTTATTAATCTTGAAAGGGAGCCCTCAGAGGTATTGATTTTATTAGAAATCTTTTCTAAATTTGATAATATATTGTTAAGTTTGTGATAAATCTCTTTGTCACGGGAAATCATACCTAAGCTGCCACTTCTAATTTCATTTGTAGTTATTTTTAATTCGGAAACTAAGGAAGTAAGGTTGTTATATAAAGTAGGATCTTTTATAAACCTATAAACTGTTCCCTTAGATTCTTGTATATCAGAAATTAAAGTATTAATCTTCTCTATTAATCTGTCCATTTGAACAAGAGCATTTGAAGCCACTCCAATAATTTCCTTGATCTCTATTTGAGAATACCCTTCCATAAACTGAGATTTATCAAATAAATCTTGAGACTTACCTGGCCAAATCTCCACATACTTATCTCCTAATAATCCTATGGTTTGTACTGAAGCTTTGGCATCTTTTCTGAGAAAATTGAAAACATCCTTATTAATAGAAACAGTAACAATTGTGCCATATTTCTCATCTAGCTTTATTTCTTCTACATTCCCCACCTCTACTCCTGCTACTCTTACAGGTGCTCCAGCTCTCAAACCCTTTACATCTGGAATTAGGATTTTCACAGTCTCTTGTCTTTGGAAAAGAGATTTTATTCCTCCTGAAAAAATAATAACGAAAAAAACAATTGAGAAAGCAAGAGAAATTACAATCCCCACTTTTAATTTTGCCCAGCTTAATTGCTTTTTCCTGTCAAACATTTTTTAATTATTTTAATAGATTTCTTATTCATAATGATAGATTTATGTTTTTTGTCAGCAACTTTTTCATAGAAAAAGAGATTCCTCGTAAAAAGTTAAAGGAGGATATTTTGCTCTAAATGTTAAAATGAAAAATGTTTAAAAAATTATTTCGATTAATTTTTCTTATTATAATCATTTATTTTCTCTATGTTTTAATTTTCCCTTTTACTGTGGATGTGTCTTCACTGAAAAGAAAAGCTCCAGAGATTACAGCTATGATGAAACATAGAATTGCGCAATGGCATAAAGAAGGCAAAAAAGTGAATATAAAGAAGCATTGGGTTCCTCTCAACA
The DNA here is from genome assembly GCA_937998865.1 of uncultured bacterium. Lineage (GTDB taxonomy): Bacteria > Nitrospirota > Thermodesulfovibrionia > Thermodesulfovibrionales > Thermodesulfovibrionaceae > Thermodesulfovibrio. Next base: position 5,956 of record CALLBR010000015.1, on the reverse strand, counting down.
GGATTTCTCCCTATCTCCTTAAGGCAGTATTAATTGCTGAAGATGATAAATTCTATCGCCATTCAGGTTTTGACATAGAAGGGATAAAGAAAGCCATTGAAAAAGATATTAAAGAGAGAAAATTAAAATATGGAGGTAGTACTATTACTCAACAATTAGCTAAAAACCTCTATTTAAGCCCATCAAAAAATCCTATAAGAAAAATACAAGAAGCAATAATTACCTGGAGGATTGAAAAAACTCTCTCAAAAAAGCGAATTCTTGAGCTATATTTGAATATAGCTGAATGGGGAGAGGGAATATTTGGAGCTGAAGCTGCTGCTCAACATCACTTTGGCAAATCTGCCTTGGATCTCTCTGCGTGGGAAGCTGCAAGGTTAGCTGCAGCTCTTCCAAATCCAATTAAATATAATCCTTCAGGAAATTCTAAATTTATTGAAAAAAGAGCTCAATTAATTTATTTCATCATGCAAAAAAGAGGGATAATAAAGGAAGAATATACGAAAACTGAGAGAGAAGAAGAAACACCGGCTTTTAAAGAAACTGAATCTACTCCGCAGGAATCCGACCAGTCTCCTTTAAAATAGTTTCCAATTTTTTCATAATAGGTAAATTTAGAAATTCATCCACTGTAATCGGTATCTTTCTTTGCCAGTTGGGGTATTCTGTAGTGGTTCCGGGGAAATTTGTCTGTTCCTCTATAAGAAGAAGGTCCTCAGGATAGACAAGAAAATATTTCGATTTTGTCATTGACAGAAACTTAATTATTGAAAGAAGAAGAGAAGCAAGGTGAGCTTCAATTTTTTCATATTTTAATAGAAGCTTCATAATTCTTTTTTTATCTTTCCTTCTTTCCTCAATGGCTTTATTAAAAGATAAATCGTCAAAGAGAGAAAAATTTTTTCTTAATTCAATGTCTTTACCAAGCCAGAATCCCTTAAAAGTTGGTAAATCATGAGTAGTAATGCTACAGAGAGAATTTTCAGGATATTCTGAATAGTCTCTATAGCCCAAAAAGTCTTTTTCAAAATAAAATACTTTCCAAGAACTTATCTTTCTCTTCATTAATTCCTCTCTCATCCACTCTTCTGCTGTACCTAAATCTTCTCCAATTATTCCAACCTTATTTAAATGACTTTCAAGACAAATAATTGAGATAAGATCATTCCATGGATATTTTACATAAGCTCCCTCTGAAGGATCTCTTCCCTGCGGAATCCAAAAGGCTCTAAAAAGGCCAAGGGCATGATCAATTCTTAGAAGAGTAGCCTTCATATTAGCTCTAAGTATTTTTATAAAGGGTAAATAGGCTTTCTCTGACAATCTAAAGGGTATTATGGGAGGAAAACCCCATTTCTGCCCTCTTGGGTTGAAATCGTCTGGTGGTGCTCCATATTCAGCCTCCAAAGCATAAATTTCCCTATTTATCCATACATCAAAACTCTCTTTAGTAGAACCAAATCCAAGATCCAGACAAAGTTTATATTTATTCAAATCATTTAGTTCCTTTTCCACAAGCCATTGAAGATACTCGTAAAATAAAATTTCTCCTTCATTTTTTTTGTAAATTTCCTCTAAGAGGGGAATCTCAGGGTTCTTAAAAGGGAGATCCCAACTTTGCCAATTATTTCCTAATTTTTCTCTAAGAAAAGAAAAGACAGCAAAATACTTTAAATCTTCTCTGAAAAGAATAGGAAGATTATTTTTATATTGTTGAAAATTTTCCCATTCTTCTGAGGATATTTTTTTAAACTTTTCTCTTAATTTGCTAAGCTTTTCTTTCCAGATGGTTTCATAATCAAAAAATTTGCTGTCCTTTTCATCTACTGAGATTTCAGAGACATAAAGAGGTGTTTTAAATTGCCTTGATAAAGCTGAGTAAGGGCTTCTTCCATAAGGATCTAAGGGATCATTAAAGTGAAGAGGAGATAAGCTTACAAAGCCCTCAAGTCCTTTAACATACTCTGCAAATTCTCTCACATGAGAGAAGTCACTTTCCCTATATCCATCTCTAAGACTCCAAAGATTTATATGCATACCCCAAGTTTTATTACCAATAGGAATAAAACTCTCTTCAGGGCAAACAATGAGAAAACTTTTAAAATCTCTCTTTTTCAAAAAAATCTTCATTTTATAATAACCAATGGGAATTTTGGGTAAGGAAATCTTGTATTTGTAATAAGTCTCATCATTAATATTCTTGCTTTCTAAAATATCTGATTCCCCTATCTTAATAGGGAAGTAAAATTTTTCACTTTCAAAACCAATTTCTTCCAAAGGAACAATTTCTATTTCTGCATACCTCTGTAAATTCTCCTTACCATATAGAAAAATTTGAGTATTTTCTCCAGTTACATAAACAGGTTCTACCACCTTTTTCCAATAGCTATTTTTAAAATATTCAATCCAATATCTCAGAGATTGTTCAGTAAGTTCAATTCCCATTGAGGAGAGAATTGCAGCTTTAACATCTGTTGAAATTTCTATTCTTTCACCTTTGTAATTATAATAATAAGAGAGAAGGGAAATAAGATCAGCTAAACTATTTATCAACAAATTCAGGCTCTTCAAAGTAGAGTTCTCCAGAGTCATAATCATAAGCAAATAATTCAGCGTATCTACCCCAATCAATAGCTGTCTCCAGCTGATTCCATGCCTCATCTACGGTAAAATGATTTTTCAAAATATCTATAAAGAAATCTTCTGATACTCGATGTTTATTGATTGTCCTTAGCACATGCATAATTTGTCTAATTAGTTGGACATATTGTAAAGCAGATTCTTTGAATATTTCTTTCTTTTCAAGAGTATCAGCTTCTGCCCATTTTTTACCTTTTTCTGTAAGAAGAAAATCTCCCTCTTTTGTTTCTCCAAAGCCAAGAATTACTGATGCTTCAATTAGAGGAAATATATCGTCAATTTCCATACTTAATTCAGAACTTAAAGCATAAATATCAACCCTTCCGCCTTTGTCATGGACAAGCTCAATTAGTCCAGCAATAGCACCAACTTTTGCATGGGGAAGAAACTGAAATTTCTCAGCTGTAAGATATTTCGGAATCTCTTCTGTGGGTTTTACAAGGATAGTATAAATCTTGTCTAAGATAAATTTAAAATCTCGAGAATTTTTATTTCGGGGATAGGGAAGATTTATCTCAATTTCTGCTTTAATTCTACCAGGATTATGACTCATTATTATTGCCCGAGATGCCATGCTTACTGCCTCCTCAATATTATGAGTTATAAGAACAATTGCTTTGGCAGGTATCTTACCTAAATGCCAAAGATCTAAAATATCACCTCTTAAGTTGTCTGCTGTAAGAACATCAAGACTAGAAAAAGGTTCATCCATAAGAAGTAGCTCAGGCTCCACAACTAAAGCTCTGGCAATACCCACTCTCTGACGCATTCCTCCGCTTAATTCCCTTGGATAAGCATCTTCAAAACCATCAAGTCCTACTAAATCTATATATTTTATTGCTCTTTCGTTTATCTCTTCCTCGCTCAAATCCGAGCCCACTAACCCTATTTTTACGTTATCTAAAACTGTATACCAGGGAAAAAGAGCAAAACTCTGAAATACTAAAGCAATTTTAGGGTTTTCTACTTCTAGAGGTTTATTTTTAAAAAGGACCTTACCCTTAGATGGCTTTATCAATCCAGCCATTATTCTCAAAAGAGTTGATTTACCAGCACCAGACTGACCTAAGATAGCTACGAAATCACCTTCATGTATTTTGAGGTTTATATCCTCAAGAACAGGTAATTCCTTATTTTTACCTACCTGAAATGTTTTACTTACTCCTATTGTCTCGTGAATTATCTCTCTGCTCATTTTATCATTCTAAAATAAATTTGTTTTTTGCTATTATAAAAAGCCTTTTCCATAAAAGGCGATTTATTGAGACAACCATAAATGACATAGTAAGAGTCGATAGTAATAGTATACCAAATTTTCCTTCAGCAGTTGATGAACTTATAAGTGCTCCTAATCCTTTGGTAGAAAGAATTTCTCCTCCAAAGGAAACATATTCACAAACTATTGTTGAATTCCAGGCCCCACCGTAGGCAGTAATTAAGCCTGTGATCAAATAAGGAAAAATACAGGGAAAAATTAAGGTCTTCCACTTCTTTATCCCCTTAATTCCATAAGCTTTTGAAATCTCTATCAAATCCTTTGGAATAGCCGAAGCTCCTGCAATTATATTAAAAAGAAGATACCACTGAACACCAAGCAACATTAAAAATATACCTCCTATATCCAAACCTCCACCCACTCTGATTAAAAATAAAACAATTACAGGAAAAACAGCCGTGGCAGGTATGCTTGCTAATATCTGAATCATGCCCTGAAGCATTTTAGCAGCTTTAGGATTCATTCCAATATATACACCTACAGGAAGCGTCCAGGCTAGGGCAATTAGAACTGCTGCAGAGGTTCTAAGAAGAGAGAAAAAAGCTGCAGAAAGTATATTCCAGCAGTCATTTAAAGTTACTTCCGAGGTAATTTCTAATGCTTTTAAAAATAGCCAGACTATTAATACTACAAAAAAGAACAAAAGTACAAAGCCTGATAATCTGCTTATCAGGTTAGTAAATTTATTTTCAATTTTTACCAATCTCTTGTAACTCAACTTTTCTAAAGTATTAATCATTTTAATCAAAATATTACTGAATTTCCTAAAAAAAACAGAAGTAGTTAAAATATTAAGCACAAGCGATTCTCTTTCATCTTCTGGTTGAACTGTATCCATTCTGAATTTTTGTGACCATACTACAAGAGGCCTCCATATAATTATATCTATCAAGGTTATCAAGAAAACCATTGTTCCAAGTCCATAAAAAATATGTTCAATACTTCCTATGTCTGCAGCAGTTTGAATATAAGAACCTATACCAGGTAAACGAAAATCTCTACCCTCAAGAATAAACATCTCACAAGCCACGAGAAAAAACCAACCTCCTGCCACTGACATCATGCTATTCCAAATAAGTCCTATGGCACTAAAAGGAAGATCAAGTCTCAAGAATTTTGAAAACTTATTTAGTTTATGTAATCTCACCACTTCGCCCATCTCCTTTGGTATAGTGTTTACTGAGTGATAGAAACTAAAGGTCATATTCCATACTTGTCCAGTAAAAATTAAAATTATACACGCTATTTCAATACCAATTCTCTGACCTGGGAATAAAGAAATCATAGCCAAAACAACACCGGGTAAAAAAGACAGGACTGGAATTGACTGGAGGATGTCAAGTAAAGGAATCATTATTTTCTCATGAATCTTGCTTCTTGAAGCAGTATAGCCATACCAAATTGAAAAAGCAAAAGAGAGAATATAGGCAAGAATCATTCTCACTAAAGATTGAGCAGCGTATTCTGGAATTTTTGCTGGATTTAGATCTATTTCAACAGTCCTTTCATAAGGTCCACTCCACTGAGAGGCAATATAGATAATCAAAGTCAGAATACCACCAATAACAAAAAAAATTCCTAAATCAATGGCTCTAATTCTAAAAGTTTCAGCAGGTATAGAAATAGGTATTTTCATCCCTTTTCTCCTATAAGTTAACTAGGAAAACAATAATCTTGAAATTATAAAATAACTTATCAAATTTAACCAATTATTTTTTGGCTTCCAAGGTTATTTTATTTTCATTGCACCTTGAATCCCAGGGAGAAGCAATCTCCTCTTTCCTCTTTCATTAAAAAGGGAAATAGGGAAATTACTTAAGACACCTTCCTCTGTATTTGAAAGGGTTGTAAAAGAGAGTAATTACAAAGAGCATGAGCCAATAAGTAATAAAATTCTCATCTTGACAGTGAACGAAAGTTCAATTATAATTTTACTATGCATGATGAAAAGCTCAGGGATAGGATTAATCAAATTAATCTCTTTTATCAAGAAAAGGGAAGAATGCCCTCCTATGCAGAGATTACTCAGCTACTTGGGTT
>CALLBR010000014.1 GCA_937998865.1 uncultured bacterium | reverse complement strand
GGAGCTATAGTCCTTACTTTCCTTGCTGGCGCTGAAATTGACCCTGAAGTATTTAAGCTTAAATGGAAAGAAGCAACGGTTATTGGGCTTGTGGCTTTCTTAGCTCCTTTTCTTGGCTGTACTGCTGTTGTTTATTATCTGCTTGGTTGGACAATTAAAGCAAGTTGGCTTGCTGGTGTTGCTCTATCAACAACATCAGTAGCAGTTGTCTATGCTGTCATGCTTGAATTTGGTTTAAATAAGACTGACTTTGGCAAGATCATACTTGCTGCCTGTTTTATTAATGATCTTGGAACAGTCTTAGCTCTTGGCTTTATCTTTTCGCCTTTTACAATTAAAACTGTAATATTTGCAATTGTTACCGTGGCAGTTATGATCCTTCTTTTGTACATCACTCCAAAATTCCTTAAAAAATATGGAGGCAAACCATCAGAGATAGAAGCAAAATATCTATTGCTCTTCCTTTTTGGACTTGGAGCTTTAGCAGCCTGGTCTGAAAGTGAACCAGTCTTACCTGCCTACATAATTGGCATGGTTTTAGCAGGCTCTGTAGGTAAAGATCATAACCTTATAAGAAGATTAAGAACTTTAACTTTTGGTCTTCTTACTCCTTTTTATTTTATTAGAGCAGGTTATTTTGTCTCTATACCTTCAATTCTTTTAGCACCCTTTTCTCTTTTAGTGTTATTCATGGGTAAGATGATTACTAAGTTTTTAGGAGTATTGCCTGTTACAAAGGCTTTCAAATATGCTCAAAAGGAAGGTATCTATACTACACTTCTTATGTCCACTGGACTAACTTTTGGTTCCATATCTGCCCTTTTTGGATTCACCCATGGTATAATTGACCAACAACAATATTCTTTACTAATTACAGCAATTATAGGAAGTGCTGTTGTGCCAACCTTGATAGCAAATGCATTTTTTATACCTCGCTATTTATTAACAAAAAAGAAGGAGGGATAGGTTATGTTAAAGAGGATACTTGTAGGGTTCGATGGCTCACAGCCATCCTATAAGGCTTTTGAGTTTAGCTTGGAGCTTGCAAGCCTTTGTCCAAACGCAGAAATGGAGATAACAGTGCTTTCTGTTGCTCAGCCACCTGAACAAGCCGATATTGTTGAAATGCAAGCTGTTATTGATAATGCCAAACAGTACTATGAAGAACGCTTCAAAGAATTAAAAGAAAAGGCAAAGGAGAAAAATAAAGAGATAAAAACAGAAATTGCGGTAGGACATCCAGCAGATCAAATAGTGAAATATGCAAAGGAAAACCATATTGACATGATTATACTCGGTCCTAAAGGAAAATCAAAAATTGAAAGCTGGCTTGTTGGCTCAGTATCAAAAAGAGTCTCAACTTATTCCCATTGCACAGTTACTATAGTTAAATGATTTAAAATGATAATTTTCTGCCCTTACTGTTGGAGAGAAATTGGTGAAAATGAAAGAAAATGTCCTCACTGCGGAAAGCTTCCTCTTGAACATGACAAAAAGGACTTTGAGGAAAAATTAATAAATGCCTTGCGACATCCAGTAAGAGATACCATTGAGAGGGCAGTATGGATTCTTGGCAAATTAAATTCTCATAAAGCCGTGGAAGCGCTGATAGATTTATTTAATTCCGTAGATAATCCCTTTTTAAAAAGGCAGATATTGGAAACTCTCTATGAAATAGACTCAGAACCAGCTAAAACTTTTATTATAAATTGCATTAAAAATGAAGAGGGAATTGTTAAGAAAAAAGCCATAGAGCTTATAGAAAAATTTTCTGAAAAATCCACTGGCAATATTTAGATATTTAGCTTCTCTCCTAAAGAAGAGTTATTATTTTATAAGCTGTTACAATAAGAATCAATATAGCAAATATCTGTTTTACTCTTATACTGGGAACAAAAAGACTCGTTGTCCTCGCACCAAAAAATGAGAATAAAGCTCCCACTAAGACAAGCCAAACTGTTAAGTTAATGTTCCAATGGGCTGTCTGAAGATGCGGTAAAAGGGCAGAAAAAGAAGGAGGGCAAACAGCAAAAGCATTTATACCAGCGGCTCTCTTAGGATTAAAACCTACCAAAATCAAAGTAGGCATAAGTAAAAATCCTGGTCCTACTCCAAGGAATCCAGAAAGAATTGATATGGGTATAGCTAAGACTGCTGCTAATTTAAAGTTCTCCTTGCCTTCCCTTGCTTTTAAGGGTCTAAATAACCTGGATGCCAGATAAAATACTGCTAAAAAGTAAATAATCCATACATAATTCTGGGATACATACTGAACAATATAAGAACCAACTGGTGCTGAAACTGTGGTGATGATTGAAAGGATAATTGCTTTTTTCCAATCCACAAAGCCACTTTTAGCGAATCCTAAGGTTGAAAGTAAAGCTGTTACTCCATTTAGAAGAAGACTTAGAGGTTGAACTTCATGGACAAGGTCCTTCATAAAAAGACCCAAAAATGGTATAGCGGAGAAAGCTACACCAAGACCAAGCATTCCAGAGACAAAAGATAATATAGCAATCCCTACAATTATAATAATGTTTTCTTGCACAGTGAATTTTATTCAATTTAATTGACAACTGTCAACAATTAATTCTTATCCATCTCCCTTTCATTGCGAGTATGTGTATAGAAAGGCGTATCCATCTTTCTCCTTCCATCATTGGGAGCCTTTTTTTCCGTCATTGCGAGCAGTTAAAAGGAATGCGAATCCATCCCCTTTTAATCTTTTACACAAAAAGAGTGGAAGAGAGTATTGCCGTCCCTTGAGCTCCTGGCAATGACAATATAAGTGTCATTCTAAGCCTGTCTTCAAGCATATGCAGCAATGGAATAATTTGAAAAAAGGTTTGCTTAAAAAGAGAGCATTAAGCTCTTTTAGGTCCAAAGGGAGGCAAATTCTTAAATTAAAAAAGAATCCAAAATGGACTACCAAGAACCACCGCCACCACCGCCGCCACCTCCGCCAGAAAATCCTCCGCCACTACTACCACCCCCTGATGAGCGAGGTGCTGATGAAAGTATCTGAGAAGCCTCTGAAGTAAATCTATCAAGTGAATATGCAAAAACAGAGGGAGAAAAAGTTCCTCTACTTTGATACCAATTTGGTGGTTGTATAAATAATCCTTCAAATGCATTTGCCCATTTCTCTGCTTCTCCGAAAGCAATAGCATAGGGAAGCGTTATTTCGAAAACCTCGGGAATTTTATCAGGAGGAAATAATTTCTCTATAATATTTTTCTCCACTCTACTTATAAACTCTTCATAACCTTTTAAATATTCCTTCATTATAGAGCCATTGCGAGTTTTCCTTGGCATAAATTGACCTAAGATAAAAATTGAAATAGCCGTTATTATTCCACCCACTAAAAGAGGAACAAAATTTATTAAAAAAATACCTAAACTTACACTACCAAATATGGTCAATATTAAAATAATTACTCCTAATATTGTATAAGAACTTTTTACGCTCAAGGGATTTGCTGTAAAGAAACCTTTTTTTGTTAAACTTGAAAAAACCGATTTAGTAATTTCAGGTATGGCACTATAAAACTTTTTTTTGAGATCAGTTAGTTTTTTTCTTTTCCCTCCTTCAAAGAGTGCATTTAGGATTTGTAAATCGAATTCCTTTGATTGTAAGGAGCTATCAAAATCCTTTATTTTTTCAAAGATATATTCTCTTTTCTTGCCAAATAGAAATCTCTCCTCTTCCGTCTCTATAATTTTAATATACCCTCTTCTTGCTAAGTCTATTATTTCGGCTACTATGTCTCTTGTATCGGTTTTTTCATCAATTAGAGTACCTGCTTCAATAGGTGTCATATCCTTAGGCGGTTCATACTGTACCTGGATTATTCCCTCTCCTCCAACATCTCTTCCTTTTTTCCACCATAACCAGAATAAAAAGATAAAAAGACAAGGTATGTAAATGCACAAATAAAGCCAGGGATTTTTCCAAAGTGGAGGACCTGTCCTTATCTTTATCATTCCTGTAGGCCAACCAACAGCAACTGTCATTCCTTCATGAGGAGATAAGGACTTTTTTAATTTAAAAATTACTATATTTTCCTCCTTTTTAGCTTCACAATTCTTTGCTATACTACCGAATGCTCCCGTATAGCATGCGTATTGAATATGAGAGTTATCAAAAGGAAGAATTACTGTAATAATGCCTCCTTTAATAGGAACAGCCCATCCTGTTCCAATGGAATTCCAATAGAGTTCGTCAATATTTCCTAAACTGTATAGAGCATACTTTACTCTGTAATGAATTAAATAATTTTTAATTCCACTAACATAGGTGTTTGGGTCACCAATACGAATTCTTAAGTTGTTCCCACTCTTAGATATTTTGATTTTATAGGGGTTAAGCATCTCATCGCTTACAAAAATATCTCTAATTTCGATTTTATGGCTTTTTCCTGCAGGATCCTTAAAATCCAAGGGTATATCTCTATATATTCCATGTTTTTTCTCCATACCGAAGTCAACAGTTAATCTTTCTGTAATTTTTAAATCTCCCTCTGGTTCAATAATTATATCAACATTGTAATTTTCTATTACCCAGCAATAAGCATTTGAGATAAGATAGAGGGATATAAAAATTGATAAGATTATAGTCCTAAGCAAATTATTCTCCTAAAACTTTACTTCTGGAACATTTTTCTGGGATTCTTCTACTTCGAAGAAAATCTTATGGGAAAAGCCCAATAATCCTGCTATTAAATTATTTGGGAAGATTGCGATTGCTGTATTATAATCCCTCACTACAGCATTATAGTATCTTCTTGCTTGACTTATAGTTTCCTCTATACGAGCAAGTTCATCTTGGAGTTTTTGAAAATTAGCACTTGCTTTAAGATCAGGATAACTCTCTGCTAATGCAAAGAGCTGACGTAGTGCTTTAGTTAGCATGTTTTCTGCCTCAATTTTTTCCTGCGGTGAAGTTGCGCTAATTGCAGAATTTCTAAATTTAACAACCTCCTCAAGTGTGCTTTTTTCATGGGAAGCATAACCTTTAACAGTTTCCACAAGATTTGGAATTAGATCATGTCTTCTTTTTAGCTGCACATCTACATCAGACCAGGCTTGTTCAGTCATAATTTTTAGTTTGATCAAACGATTGTAAACCAAAATAAGCCATATAATGATTAGAATCAAGATTACTAGAGGAATTAAATAGATCATTGAGACCACCTTCCTTTTTTATTTCTATGATTTTATCACTCTCATAGGAATTTGTCAATGTAAAGATTTTCTCTTGTTAACTAGTTTTGAAATTTATCCATGATTAATATTTTAAAGGGCACATATATGATAGGATCCTTTTTAAAGAATAAGCAAATTTAGGCTATGGAGAAAAAAATACATTTATTTTTAGTATTCCAAAAGAGATTATAGGGGTTCCCACTGCAGCTAAAGAGCATTATAATGACCAATTTGGATAAGAGTCCTGCCATGCCAAATCTCTCTGTCATTGCAAGTGAAACGATACCATAGGTAATTAGGAATTAGTTTAAAGAATTATTGAATATAGTCTTCTTACTTTATTAAAATTTACATGGATGCGTTTGAAAAATTTATCTTTGAATACTAAATTCACTCTCTCAATAATTTTCATCATTTTAATTTTTTGTATCATCTTTTCATTTCTCCTCTACTATCACCTCAAACAAAAGGTAATAGAGGATGCCAATGAAAAAACTAGAATAATTCTTACTCAAATAGATGCCCTAGGTAACTATGTTAAAGAGGAATTGAGACCTGCTATTTTTCAACTCTTAGAGGAAACAGGTAGAAAAGACAAGTTCATTGTAGAGGGGATGTCTACAACTCATGTTCGTTTAAGTGTAATGAAAAGATTCAATAACAAAATTGGTTATTACACCTATAAGAGAGTTTCTACAGAACCCATAAATCCAGAACATTTAGCTGATAAAATTCATAGAGAGTTTATAGAGTATTTCAATAAAAATAGAGACAAAGATTTTTGGAGTGGTATAAAGAGAATTGATAATCAAGATATTTTAATAATGGCAAAACCTGTTATAACAGAAAAAAGCTGCCTTCTTTGTCATGGAAAAAGGCAAGACTGTCCAGAGGCTCTCCTAAAATTATTCCCACGAGATAAGGACTTTAAATGGAAAGAGGGGGATATAATGGGAATTGAAGCAGTTTATTTACCAATAGCCACAACTCTTTCTGAAATTAAAGGAATTGCAATTTCTACTTTCATGTTTGGATTAGTATCCCTTGTATTTTTATTTATTACCTTGCAAGGAACTTTTTGGAATTTTGTTATAAAACCATTAAAAAAACTAAGTACTCTATTTAAAGGTATTGTGGAGGGCACAGAACCTTTAAATCAAAAAATAGAAGTAAAAACAAACGATGAAATAGGTGAGCTCATATATTCTTTTAATCAGATGGCTAAATTTTTATATGAAGCACAAGAGGCAACAAAAAAATATGCAGAAACTCTTAGAACTATTTTCGAAGGAATAACTGATCCTCTGGCACTTGTTGATCCTGATTGCCAAGTGGAGATGACTAATCATGCTTACAGAGTGTGGTTAAAAGAAGAGAGAGCAGCAGTATTTCACAATCCTTGCAATTTGGAAAAAATAGAAAACAATACAATAAGTCCTCAACTTTTATTGAAAAAGGTAATTGAGACTAAAAAACCCCTTTCTGAATATTGGGAAGGTAAAGACGGTAATTATTATTTCATCCACATTTATCCCATCTTCAATAATGAAAAAGAAGTGACTAAACTTGTCTACTATGTGAAGGATGTAACGGAGAGAAAGAAAATTGAGGAACAAATGAGAATTACTGAAAAATTAGCTGCCATTGGACAACTCTCTGCAGGGTTAGCTCACGAAATTAATAATCCCTTAGGAGGTATTAAACTCTGTTTCAATAATTTAATATCTACTGAAATGGATGAAGAAACAAAAAAAGAGCATATAAAGCTTATAAATCAGGGACTTACAAAAATCCAAGAGATCATAAAACAATTGCTTGATTTTTCTAAACAAACTGAGCTCATAAAGACTTCAGTAAGTATAAATGATTTGATTGAAAATGTTCTCAGATTAACAGAGTATCTCATATCAAAAAAAGGAATCCAGGTTGTGAAAAAATTTGAAAACATTCCTCAAATCTTACTAGATCAGAACAAAATAGAACAAGTATTTCTCAATATAATTCTCAATGCAATTCAAGCCATGGATGGACAGGAAAGAATTCTTACTATAGAAACAACCATGAAAAATAATAAATGTCAAATATCCTTTAGTGACACTGGTCCTGGTATTCCCTTGGAGATAATGGAGAAAATTTTTGATCCTTTCTTCACTACCAAACCAGTGGGGCAAGGAACAGGGTTAGGCTTATCCGTAAGTAAATCAATTGTAGAGCAGCATAATGGTAAAATATATGTAAGAAGCACCGATAAAGGCACAACCTTTACAGTTGAACTTCCAGGTAATTTATGAAAGAAAAAATTTTAATAGTGGAAGATGATCCAGCCATGAGATTAGGAATGACCCATTTTTTAAAAAGTCATGGCTATGAAATAAAATCTTGTGACAATGGTACAAAAGCCCTGGAAATAATAGAAAATGAAATATTTGATATTGCCATATTTGATTTAAAATTACCAGGATTAGATGGAATCACATTACTTCAAAAAATAAAACATAAAAATCCAAAAACTTCAGTCATAATAATTACTGCTTTTGCAGAAGTAAAAACAGCGGTACAAGCAATAAAAGAGGGTGCCTTCGACTACATAGCAAAACCTTTCTCAAATGAAGAATTACTTCTAATAATTGAAAGAGCTTTAAAATTTAGAAACTTAGAATTAGAAGTAGAATATCTCAGAAAAAAGGTTAATCAAAAAGAAGTTTTTGAAGGTTTAGTTGGCATAAGTAATGCAATGAAAGAAATATTTGAAAAAATAAGGGTTGTTTCCCAAACAGATGTACCTGTTCTAATTCAGGGGGAGAGCGGAACAGGCAAAGAACTCATAGCTGATGCAATTCAAAGGCTTAGCAATCGTAAGAAAGCTCCTTATATAAAAATAAATTGTGCGGCAATTCCAGAAACATTATTTGAATCAGAACTCTTCGGATATGAAAAAGGAGCCTTTACGGGTGCTAATGAAACAAAAAAGGGAAAACTTGAATTAGCTAATGAAGGAACTATATTTTTTGACGAAATTGCTGATATGCCCCTTTCTCTTCAGGCAAAACTTTTGAGAGTAATTGAAGACGGTATAGTTTATCGTCTCGGAGGTAAAGAGCCTGTAAAGGTAAATTTAAGATTCATATATGCTACCTGTAAAAATATTAAAGAACTCATAAAAACAGGGAAATTTAGAGAGGATCTTTTCTATAGAATAAATGTGGTTCCTATTTACATCCCTCCCTTAAGAGAAAGACGAGAAGATATCCCAGTTCTAATAGAGCATTATTTAGAATATTACGCTCAAAAATATAATAAAAAAAATATTCAAATTTCTCCATCTGCTTATGAAGCTTTAATATCTTATGATTATCCTGGTAATGTAAGGGAATTAAAGCATGCCTTAGAAAGAGGAGTTATATTATCCAAAAATGGTGTAATGGAACTAAAAAATCTTCCTGAGGAAATATCAGGTTTAATAAATGTTAAAACAGATTGCCTTAAAGAAGATATCTCTCTCAAGGAATGTTTGGAAAATTTTGAAAAAAGTCTGATTTTAAAAACTCTAAAAGAGTGTGATGGCAAGAAAGTAGAGGCAGCAAAAAAACTTGGTATTAGCAGGAAAACGCTTTGGGAAAAGATAAAATTCTACAAATTAGAAGATTAAACGGAGAGGGAGGGATTTGAACCCCCGGTAGGGTGTAACCCTACAGCGGTTTTCAAGACCGCCGCCTTAAGCCACTCGGCCACCTCTCCAACATTTCTATTATAGCAAATATATTAGCAATTAAAAAAACATTAGACTGAGGGGATAAAGAAGGATAGCTCGCAAAGACAAAAAAAGGGATAGAAATCACGGAAAAAATCATTGTGATATTTAAGATGTTTAAATAGAGTAACCAAATAGTTCTAATTTTATGAGCAGCTCAATACTCTTTTATCTTAAAAAATAATTCTTTAATAAATTCTCTCACTGAGGGATGCTTAGAGGAGATAAGTTCTTCTTTGTTTCCATCAAAAATAATTTTTCCATCTTTCATAAAAATGAATCTATCGCAGAGTTGCCAAGCTACATAGACAACATGGGTTATTATCATAAAGCCTATGTTTTCTTTGTCTGAAAGGTCTTTTATTAGAGAAATTATTCTTTCAGAGTTTATAGGATCAAGACCAGCTGTTGGTTCATCATAAAGAAACATTTTTGTTTTACCTATTGCTAAGGCTCTTGCGATTGCCACTCTCCTGTGCATTCCACCGCTGAGCTCTTCAGGCATAAGTTCTTCAGCTTCCTGTACTCCTACACGGCTGAGAAGTTTACTTACTCTTGAATAGATTTCTTCATCAGGTAGTTTTAGAAGTTCTCTCATGAAGAAAGCCACATTTTCTTTTACTGGTAGTGAGTCAAAGAGGGCACCTTCTTGAAAGACGATGCTAAATTTTCTTCTTATAGGGATCAGTTCTTCCTCTTTTAAGGATGTTATATCAATACCATCAATTAAGATTTTTCCCTTATCTGGTACAATTAATCCTAAAATAAGTTTTAAAATTGTGGTTTTTCCGCCACCACTTTCACCAAGAACAGCTATTCGTTCATGAAAATCTGCCTTGAAACTTATTCCTTTTAAAACTTCTCTGCTGCCATAGGAAAACCATACATCATCAAATACAATCATAGGCTAAATCCTAAGGCATAAAGGAGGATTCTGGTGAGTATAAAATCCATTGCTATAACAACTACAATTGAGGTAACAACCGCCTTTGTGGTAGAGATTCTCAATCCCTTTGCCCCTCCTTTTGTTCTAATTCCGTAGTAACAGCTAATACATGAAATAAGATAACCAAAAATGAAAGGTTTAATTGAACCTGAAAAGACATTTTGAAAGGTAAGTTCCCTAATTATACTTGACCAGTAAAAGGAGCCACTCTGATTACTTACCAAAACAGCTATGTAGTAGCCACCAAAAATACATACTAAGTCTCCGATTATTGTAAGACAGGGAAGCATGACAACAGAGGCAATCACCCTTGGAATAACTACTTTTTTAATGGGATCAATACCATAGACTCTTAAAGTGTCTATCTGGTGTCCTAATATCATAGAGCCAATCTCTGCTGTCTGCCCAGCACCAACTCTACCAATAAAAACTAAAGCAGTTACTAAAGGACCAATTTCTCTTATTACTGCTATTCCCACAATCTTACCAGTATACATTTTTAGTCCAAGACTGCTAAGTTCTGCACTTAGTTGAAGACTTAAGGCCATTCCTACAAAAAGGCAAACCAAAGATACAATAAGTACCGACGAGGCACCAGCATATTCCATTTGCTCAATCAAGTCATCGAAATAAAAAGGTTTTTTAAAAAGTTTGAATATAGAATGAAGGCAGAGCAAATAGAAACTCTGTAATTCGTAAAGTGTTGTTTTTATTTTATCCGTAATACTCATGGGAAATAAAAATATCTTAACACAAATAAGTTATAATTAAACAAAATGAATACAAGGAGGATTAAAAATGGCTAAGAAAATTTTAATGCTTGTAGGAGATTTTGTGGAAGATTATGAGGCAATGGTGCCATTTCAAATGCTTAAAATGGTAGGACACACTGTTCATGCTGTCTGTCCAGGGAAAAAGGCAGGAGATAATGTTAAAACAGCAGTACATGATTTTGAAGGAGATCAAACCTATACTGAAAAAAGAGGGCATAATTTTATGATTAATGCTGATTTTGAAAAAATTGATCCTGCTCAGTATGATGCTTTTGTAATTCCTGGAGGGAGAGCTCCAGAATATTTGCGGCTCAATGAAAAAGTAATTGAAATCGTAAGATATTTTTTCACATCAGGTAAGCCTGTGGCAGCTATTTGTCATGGAATACAAATTCTCACGGCTGCTGATGTGATAAGAGGCAAAACTCTCACAGCTTATCCTACTGTGAAAGCAGAAATTTTACTGGCTGGTGGAAAGTGGTGTGATGTAAATGCTTCTTATTCAAACGCCTGTGTTGATGGTAATTTAGTTACTGCTCCTGCTTGGCCCGCTCATCCTGAATGGATAAGAAAGTTTCTCCAGCTACTTGGCACTGAGATTAAAGCTTAAAATAGTTTTTTTTGGATAGGTTCGCCCTTTAATGGGCGAACTTTTTCATATTTAACATATTCCTCTGGAATTTCTTTCAAAAAAGAAGAAACAGGTAAAGATACTTTTTTTCCATTTATGACTCTATTTCTTGCGTAAACTATGATTAACTCATTCATAGCTCGAGTCATTCCCACATAAAAGAGCCTTCTCTCTTCTTCTATGTCATATTCAGAAGATAAGGTATAAGGGATAATTCCCTCTTGAAAACCCCCTATGAAAACAACGGGAAACTCCAGACCCTTAGCACTATGAAGAGTAAGAAGGCTAACGGCATTTAGGGTCTCAGGGAATAAATCTAAGGAGGTTAATCCATATAGTTCATCAATAAATGCCTGAATTTGTTCAATTAAGATTCCTTTTTCATAGGCTAATGCCATGTTTTTAATTAAATAGGCTTCATAATCTTCAAAATCTTTAAGAATACCAGTGGATTCCAAAAATTCATATAAAGGAATAGGTTCGATAAGTTTTTTTACAATTTCTTCTTTAGATAATAATTCTGTTAGTTCCTTTATAAATGATTCTATCCAAGCTTCAGCCTCTTTTTTTATTGTTTTTACAGGAATTCCTTCTTTGATTAACATCTCTTTTATGATTTTTAATCCATTGTTTGTTCTTGAAAGAACGGCAAAACTATTGAAAGTATAGATGGTTTCTTCTTTGTTTGTGTATAAATCAGTAAAATTTGTAGCTCCAACCCTTTTCTTTATCTCTTTTAGAATTGTTTTTGCCTCTTCGAATTCATCTTCTACTTCCATTAAAATAATTGGAGATGTGGAGGGTTTGGAGGGTTCAATTCTTTTTGAAAATCTCTTAGTATTGGCAGTAATGAACTTATTTGAAGCTAATAAGATGTTCGCTTGAGATCGATAATTAATGGAGAGATTTAAAAGTTTAAGATCTTTAAAATCAGATGGTAAATTTAAGAATAATTCCACTTCTGAACCTCTAAATGAATATATTGCTTGATCAGGATCACCAAAAACTGAGAGATAGCCAGTTTTCTTTAAAAGTCCTTTGATGATTTCATATTGAATTTTGTTTATGTCTTGAAATTCATCTACAATTATGTGCTCAAAAAGAGGTGGAATTTTGCCTTCTTTTATCATTGATGAAGTTTTTAATAACAAGTCATCAAAGTCAAGGAGATTAAGCTCTTTTTTCTTTTTTTCATAGTTTTCCCATATTTGAAGGGTTTTATCATCTAAAGATGTTTCTTTGTTCTTAAACCTTGATATTCTCTCAATAATTTTTTCAACATTTTTTCCTGCTATTTTACTGATAATTTCTTTTTGCAATTTCCTAGTGCATAAATTGAAGTGTCTTGACTTTTCAGGAAGAAATTCTCTCAAAAGTCTAATACATAGAAGATGAAAAGTGCCTATGAAAGGTAATTCTTTTTTGTTTAGTCTTTTTATAACTCTCTGCCGCATCTCAAGGGATGCTTTTTGCGTGAAAGTAAGGGCTGCTATGTTTTTTGGATTTATACCCTGTTCTAAAAGGTAAATTATTTTTGCAGTAATTGTATGGGTTTTTCCTGTCCCAGGTCCTGCTAATACGCAAAGATATTTATCAGAACTTTCAACAGCTATTCTTTGTTGCTTATTAAGATTCATTTAAAAAAGTAATTTTTGCCCTTTATTATTTTTTTGGCTGGGTTTGCCAAAAACTTTAATTTTTCCATATTCTCCATCATAGCCTGGTTCAACAATGATTTTACCTTCTCTTACTCTTTCAATTGCCTCTGCAAGTGTTTCATTAAATTTTTCTATGTCGGTTAATTTTTTATTTAAAAGTATATCGTATTCACTTCCTAAATTGTTAATGGCTTTGAAATAGAGATTTGATAATGTTTTGCTCTGGGATGAGGTATTGTTAATCTCTGCCATAATCTCTTGAAGAGGTATGATTGATTTATATGGAATAGCTTGTGGAGGATTAAAACCTTCCTGGCGGTCTGCAAGAACCTCTACTCTATGCATTACTCCGACAGTAACCCTTTTGCCACATAAGGGGCAAAGATAGTTTCTTTGAATAGTTTCTTTTGGTGATAACCTTACTCCACAAACTCTATGACCATCATAGTGATACTTTCCTTCTTCAGGGAAAAATTCTACTGTTCCAAGGAAGCCTTTCTTTGTCTTAATTGCCTCAGTTATGCCTTCAAAGCTTAGTTCTGTATCAAAAATATTAGCTTCTCTTCCAATCTTAGAGGGTGAATGAGCATCAGAGTTGGAAATAAGAGTAATAGAATCAAGTTTGCTTAATCTCCAATTCATCCTTGGATCTGAGCTTAATCCTGTCTCAATAGCATATATGTAAGGACTTAATTCCTCAAAGCATTCTTCAAGACTGTCAAAGCCAGATTGCGAACCAAAAACAGAAAAATGGGGAGTCCAAGCATGAGCAGGTATAACTAATGAAGCAGGGCTTATTTCCATAATTATTTTCATTAGTTCTTTCCCATCTATTCCTAGGATGGGTCTACCATCGGATATAAGGCTTCCTACTTGTGATAAGGCGTGATTTATCTTAGTAACATCTTTCAGAGAGGGTGATAGTACTAAAAGATGAATTTTTCTTAGTTTTCCATCTTTTTGGTATATGCAACTTATCTCAGAGGAGAGAATAAAGAATACATGATCTCTACAAGATTCTGGAACTTGTAATTTATATTTCTCTTTAAGTCTAAGAAGACCATTCCCTTCTTCAGTAAGTTTTTCACCTATTTCTTTTAGCCATTCAGGATGTGTAAAATCACCTGTTCCAATTACTTTAATTCCTTTTATTTGAGCCCATTGCTCAATCGTTTCAAGATTCATTTCCTTGCTTGTAGCTCTTGAAAATTTGGAATGAATATGAAGATCTGCAAAAAACATAGTTAATTATAACATTTTCCTAAAGAATGCTTGATAAACTCAATAATCTGAAGGTGCTCCCTTACTCCTTTATCTTCAATATGAAGAGGCTTTCCTATAAAAAAGCAAATGGGTTTCGATGGGTCAATTTTACCGAAATCTTTTATTATCTTACCTATACCCCATGCATCGGTCCTAAGCGCTATTGGAACAGCAGGAACATTTGCTTTTTTAGCGAGCTTAATTCCCAAGGTATTAAACTTGTTTGGATCAAAAATAACTTGTCTTGTGGCTTGGGGAAAAACAACAACTGAAATTCCCTTTTTGAGTCTTTTAATCCCTTCTTCCATCACCACTTTATAGTCTTCTTTTGGATTTTTCCGTCCTACAGGAATGGGTTCAAGAGCAGAGAGAATTTTACCAAAAAAAGGATAACTTAGCAGAGATTTTTTTACTACAAAAGTAATCTTAAAATCTTTTCCAATTACTCCCGGTAATACGAGGGTTTCAAGGGTGCTCATATGGTTTGAAATGAAGACACAGGGAGGATTTAAATTTGCAAGATTTTCAATTCCTTGAATTGTAATTTTACATCCTACATTTCTCATCATATCAAGAATTTTTAAACCATCAATAACAAGCTCTGCGTAATCGTATTTTCCTCTTTTAGCCTTAATGGCACTAAGAATTATTTTTTTTATTACATTAGTATGTAACCTAAGAGTAATCATTTCACTAAAGGATCTTTTATCCCAGCTTCTCTAAAGCCTTTTTGTCTTAAAAGGCAACTTGGACATCTAAGACAGGGCAGGGGTGACTCAGGATCTCCTTGAGGATCATAACAACTCCATGTTAGAGAGTAATCTAGTCCGAGTTGAATTCCCCTTTTTATTATTTCAGCTTTTGTAAGGTAAAGAAGAGGAGCCTCAATTTTGAATTTAATCTTACCTTCTACTGCTACCTTAGTAGCAAGATTTGCCATAGCCTCAAAAGCCTTGAGATATTCTGGTCTACAGTCTGGATAACCTGAATAATCAACGAAGTTTGCTCCTATGAATATGTTTGGACACATAAGAACTTCAGCCCAGGCAAGAGCAAAGCTTAAAAATATAGTGTTTCTTGCTGGAACATATGTGACAGGAATACCTTGAATTTGTCCTTTTGGAACTTCTATTTCTGTAGTTAAAGCAGAACCTCCAATTTTTTTCATATCAAAAGATATAATTAAATGTTCTTTCACTCCTAAAGCTTCTGCTATTTTTTTTGCACTTAAAAGCTCGATTTTATGCCTTTGCCCATAGTCAAAGGAAAGAGCAAAACACTCATACCCTTCATTTTTTGCAATGGCGAGCGTTGTAGAGGAGTCAATTCCGCCACTTAATAAAATTACTGCTTTTTTCATTTTTTATCACCTATTTTAGGCTCTATTCCTTTTAACAATCTTTTTATGTTAGAGAAATGTTTTATATAAATTATTACCACAATACAAAAAGAAAATATGATTGATTTTTCAGGATAGTTTAAAAGGAAAAGATTTAAGGGTAAAAGGCTAAAAGCTGTAAGAGCTGAAAGGGATGAAATACGAAAAATTAAGAACATCGCTATCCATAGCATTACTGTAGTTATTCCTGCTAAAGGTGTATAAGCTAAAATAACCCCTATACTTGTGGCAACTCCTTTACCACCTTTAAATTTTAGAAAAGGAGTGAAACAATGTCCCAGAATTGCTAAAATTCCTGCAATTTCCATTGAAACTAAATTCTGTTCATGGGGATAATAGAGTCTTGCTAGAATAACTGGTATGAAACCTTTTGACATGTCGAGTAAAAGAGTGATTAATGCTTCTTTTTTGCCTATGATTCTTAATACATTTGTGGCACCAATATTACCACTTCCGCTTTTTCTTAAATCTATTCCTTTCCATTTACCAATAAGATAACCCCATGGAATGGAACCAAAAAATAAGGCAAAAGTGAAGAGTAAAAAATTCATTTTAATGCTCTCCATAAATTATAGATATAACCTATTCCAGAATAGACTGCCATAGCTGTTGCCATATAAAGAAGAAGAAGTCCTATATCATAAAGGTCAACTCCCAGAATTTCGTCAGCAATTAGAATAAATAATATGGAGATCATTTGTAGAACTGTTTTTATTTTTCCTGCTTTTTCAGCAGGTATTACAATTCCCTTTGACAAAGCATAAAATCTAAGAGTTGTTACTATAAACTCTCTTGAAATTATAATAGTTGCTAACCATGAGGAAATCATTCCCAGTTCAACAATTATGATAAGAGCTGTAATAACAAGAAGTTTATCGGCAATAGGATCTAATATAATGCCTAATTTCGTGATCTGTTTGAATTTTCTTGCTAAATAACCATCAAGAAAGTCGGTTATAGAAGCTATGAGAAATAAAAGTGCTCCAATGTGAGGATTTGAAGGAGCTTCAATAATGAACAAGGGAATTAAAAGTATGCGAAAAACTGTCAATGATGTAGGAAGATTAAAGGTTTTTATATTCATCTATAAATTTACCCATAAGCCCTTGAGATTTGAGAATAAGGTCACAAAGTTCCCTTACAGCTCCTTGACCAGCATTTTTTTTGGTAACGAAGTCTACTCTCTTCTTTACTTCTTCATGGGCATCCCTTGGACAAGCTGAAAATCCTACGTGGCTTAATATTGATAAATCAATTATGTCATCTCCCATAGCACAGATTTCTTCTTTTTTTAATTTATATTTTTCAAGTATCTCATTGAAAATTTTAAGTTTTTCCCTCACTCCCTGATAAACTTCACTAATCCCTAATTCTTTCATTCTTCTTTCTAAGGCTTTAGAGTCTCTTCCAGTTATTACAGCTATATTTAATCCAACTTTTTTAATCATTACAAGCCCGTGACCATCTCTTACATCGAATATTTTAAGTTCGTTGTTTTCATTGTCAAGAATTATTCCTCCTTGGGTGAGTACGCCATCCACATCCAAAATTAAAAACTTAATCTTTTTAGCTTTCTCTATAATATCTTTTGATGGCTCTTGGTTGTATTTTAAACCATATTTGTCTATAATCTTTTCTATTATTAAGGTGGTGGAGAAACCTTCAAAATAGGGAAGACTGTATACTTTTTCTACTAAGTCTGCACCGACAATGCTTTCAATTTTCCAGTCTCCTCCTTTTACGAGAATATGAGGCTTTAGAAATTTTATTAAAGAATAAGGGGTTTCCTCTTCAAAAATTGTTACGAAATCTACCATTTCAAGGGACGCCAGGACCTCTGCTCTTTGTTTTTCAGGATTTATAGGCCTAAGGGGTTTAATTTTTTGCACTGACTTATCAGAATTTAGACCTACCACCAGAACATCACCCAATTTTTTTGCTTCTCTCAGATATCTTATGTGGCCTACATGAAGAATATCAAAGCAGCCATTGGTAAAAATTATTTTTTTTCCTTCTTTTTTAAGTTTCTCTAACTTTTCTTTTAACTGTCTTTTTGATAGTATTTTATCCATAGATCTTCTCAAGAGCTTTTTCTAGTATTTTTTTATCGCTTTCATAGGTTAATTTACTCAGTGCTTCCTCTGGTCTAAACCACTCAGCATCATCAATCTCCCATTGAGGAGTAATCTTGCCATTCATGTATTCTACAAGATAATATTTAACGGTTTTGAAATATTTTTCACCTTCCAGATGAAACCAGTATGATACTTCTCCAAGCTCATTTATTATTTTGCCATCAATTCCTGTCTCTTCTTTTATTTCCCTAAGGGCAGCCTGTTGAGGAGTTTCGTTTTTCTCTACAAGTCCCTTTGGAAGTGCCCATATTTTGCCTTCTTTTGTTGAAATTAGAAGGATTTTTAAATCTTTCCCTTCTTTCTTATATACAACTCCTCCTGCTGAAAAGGCTTTTTTCATTTTCCAAAGGGCATTTTGCTCGGATTTAAAATCCTAAGAATATCATTATAGAAGGCAAGCATCATAAGAGCAATCAGAAAAGCAACTCCAACTTTTTGTGATATGGCAATGAATTTTTCACTAAGAGGTTTTCTCCTTATCCCTTCAATTAAAAAGAATAGAATATGACCACCATCAAGAACAGGAATTGGTAAGAGATTTAAGATACCAAGATTAATGCTAATTATGGCTGCGAAGCTTAAAAAGCTTATTAAACCCTGTTCAGCCGTTTTACCAGCAGCTTGGAATATGAGAATAGGACCACCAATCACTTCAGTTGAAACCACTCTTTGGAATATCTTAACAATTGTAAGATAGGTAAGCTCTACAATTTCATAACATTTCTCTATGGACTTGTAAAAAGCATTGATTGGATTTTCTTTCTGGATAAAAAATTCCTCAGCAGGCTTTATTCCTACTTGCCCTACTGATATTTTTTCACCAAAAAGATTTTTTGTTTCTTTTGTCTCAGGTTTTATTTTTATCTCCAAGGTTCTACCTTCTCTCTCTATTTTAAAATTTAAATCCTTTCCAGGATTTTGCTGAATAAAAGTTGCCATCTCAAACCAATTATTAATCTTTTGTCCTTCAATTTCTAAAATTTTATCTCCCTTTTGTAAACCTGATAATTGGGCTGGTGATTTTTCCATTACTTCTCCAATAACAGGTTTAAGAACAGGCACTCCATGGACAAATATTATCCAAAATAGAAAAATTGCTCCTAAGATATTGAAAAGAGGTCCTGCAAGAACAATAAAAATTTTTTTATGAACAGGCTGATGTTTAAAGGATCTTTTTTCATCAATAGATTCTTCACCCACATCTTCACCATACATCTTTACATAGCCACCTAAAGGTATTGCACTTAAAAGATACTCTGTCTCTCCAATTTTTCTTCCAATTAACCTCGGTCCAAAGCCAATGGAAAACTTGAGAACTTTTACGCCACTTAGTTTTGCAGCTAAAAAATGACCCAATTCATGGATAAATATTAAAAAACCAAAAAGAATTATTGCATAGATAAAGTTCATCCTTCTATCTCCTTTTTTGCCCTTTTTCTTGCCCAGCTGTCAGCTTTTAGGATCTCTTCAATGCTATTTGCTGAGGATGCGGAATGGGCATCCATAACTTTTTTTATAATTTTGTATATATCATTAAATTTTAACTTGCCTGATAGAAAAGCTTCAACAGCAACCTCATCCGAAGCATTAAGAACTGCTGGCATAGTCCCGCCTATCTTAATTGCTTCATAGGCAAGATGTAAGCAAGGGAAAACACTTGTGTCAGGCAATTCAAATTGCAATTTAGTTGTAACTGCCCAATCTATGGGTTTTACAACATTAGGAAGTCTTTCAGGTAAAGATAAAGCAAGAGCAATGGGAGCTTTCATATCAGGCTCACTCATTTGGGCAAGATATGTGCCGTCTATAAATTCCACAAGACAATGAACAATACTCTGGGGATGAATTAGCACGCCTATCTGATCAACAGGAATGTCAAAAAGATAATGAGCTTCTATAACTTCAAAACCTTTATTCATAAGAGTGGCAGAGTCAATTGTTATTCTTTTGCCCATCTTCCATTTAGGATGATTTAAAGCTTCTTGAGGAGTAACATTTTCTATCTCATGCTTTTTCCTTCCTCTAAAAGGACCTCCTGAGGCTGTAAGCCATATTTTTCTTATATAAGGCTTATTGCAGCCATTTATACATTGAAATACTGCGCTATGTTCACTGTCAACAGGAATAATTTTGGCATTGCTTTTTTTTGCCTCTTTTTTTATTAATTCTCCTGCAAGCACAAGACTTTCTTTATTGGCAAGCCCTATAATTTTACCTGCTTTTACGGCTTCATAGGTAGGCAGTAGTCCTGCAGCTCCTACTATGGCAGAAAGAATTATATCTGCTTGAGGTAAAGTGGCGAGCTTATAGATTCCTTCCTCACCATATAAAATTTCACAGGTTTTGACTCTGCTTTTTAATTCTTCGTAAGCTTTCTCATCGTATACTGCCACGTAAGAGGGATTAAACTCTTTAATTTGCCTTTCAAGAGTATTAATACTACTTTTTGCAGCCAGTCCTAATACTCTAAATTTATGAGGAAAATCTTTAATTACATCAAGAGCACTTTTTCCAATTGAACCAGTGCTTCCAAGAATAACTATGTTTTTCAAGGAATCCTCCTATAGAAATCTTAAACTAAAATACAATGCTATCCCTGCAAAAAGCATTGCATCAATTTTATCAAGAACGCCACCATGTTCTGAAAAGAGAATGCTTGAATCCTTTACTCCTGCATCCCTTTTAAACATAGACTCTATAAGGTCCCCTAAAATTGATATGAATCCTATAAGAAAACCCAAGAGAATCAGGCTTTGAGAACTTTTCGGGAGGTTTAGTAAATATCCTATGACCACTGAGGCTAAAAGGCCACCTGAAACAGAACCAATGGCACCTTCCCATGTTTTTTTGGGACTAACCTCTGGATAAAGTTTTCTTTTACCAAAACCTTTTCCAATATAATAAGCAAAACTGTCAGAAGCCCAGACAACTGTGAAGAGATAAATAATCCATTGCCATCCCTCCTGTCTAAGAAACCAAAGAAAAACAAGTAAAGTAGGAATATATAGAATACCTATTATAAGAGGTGATATATCCTTTAAAGCATTTTGGGGTTGTTTTTTTTCAAAAAGCCGAATTGTGCATATGACAATAAAACTCAAGGAATAATATAATAATGCATATGGCCAGTAGAAGCAATTAAGAATAAATAAAATTGTAGAAAGCAGAATTCCTAAGGTTACATAAGTAGTGGTAAGTCTATACATTTTTAAGAATTCTCCTGTAGCAATCAAATTTACAAGTCCTACTAAACCAAGGAAAAAATAAGAAGGAAGTTTTACTACAATTATTATTAATAGGGGAATAGCAACTAAAGCAATAAGAATTCTTTTACTGTGCCCTTGTAAATTCACTTATTTTTCCAAATCTCCTCTGTCTTTTTTGAAAATCAAGAATAGCCTCTGTAAATTCGTCTTCTGTAAAATCAGGCCAAAGGGTCTGAGTAAAATAAAATTCTGAATAGGCAGATTGCCAAATAAGAAAATTACTTAATCTTTGTTCTCCAGAGGTTCTTATTATTAAATCAGGATCTGGTATTCCTGCTGTATCGAGTAGAGAGTTTATAATGTTTTCATCAATTTTGTCTGGATCTATTTTTTGTCGAATTGCTTTTGAGAGGGATCGTATAATTTCGTCTCTTCCACTGTAACTTATGGCAAATTGTGCGATAATTTCTTTACAGTGTATTGTTTCTCTCTCA
Organism: uncultured bacterium; assembly: GCA_937998865.1. Lineage (GTDB taxonomy): Bacteria > Nitrospirota > Thermodesulfovibrionia > Thermodesulfovibrionales > Thermodesulfovibrionaceae > Thermodesulfovibrio. The sequence continues at coordinate 20,997 of CALLBR010000014.1, read as the reverse complement.
GTCTTCTCAATAATATCTAAAATTTCCTGAGGGATAAAAGAACGATTGCCTATCATTATGAATCTTATTCCTTGAACTAGAAAATTATTTAGCTCTTTCTGGAGGTGATTTTTTAGTAGATCCATAATTATTTCAACTTCTTTTTTTGGTCTCTGCCAGTTTTCTATGGAAAAGGCATAGAAAGTTAAAATTTCTATTTTTAATTTAAGAGCAGCTTTAATTATCTCTCTTACTCTTTCTACTCCTCGTCTATGTCCTTCCCAACGCGGTAAACCTCTCATCTGAGCCCATCTTCCATTTCCATCCATTATAATTGCAACATGTCTCAAAATTTTGCTCATTTTTAATACTTAAGGGAAAGAATATGAAGTAGGGTTTCAAAGGGGCTTTCTCCCTGAAGAATTCTCTTTGGATTTAAACCGAAGGGTGGTTTAACTAAAACATACATTTTATCAGATGAAACTGCATAGTCAAGTATTTCTCCAGACATCTCCTCTGTTAAATCTGTTGTTTCAATGCCAATTCCAGTCCATTGAAAGAGTTTAAGTTTAGAACTCTTGTAGCCCAAAGTTGCCACATTTACCAGTCCAAGTAGAGGTTTCTTTTCAATAACAATTATTCCATTGCTTAATGGTTTTATTCTACTATGTACTTGCCATTTACCAAGGCTTAACATGGCTATGCCTGTTTGTTTTTCATACTGAAGTCCAAAACCAAGAGGTTCTGCTGACCGCCACATAGAAATGCCTTTTTCGTTATAAGCTGAAAGATAGCCATCTTCTTCCCATTTAAATATTACATTAGCAAGGACATAAAAATCATAAATATTTGATTTTATTGGTAATTTTAATCTTTCTATTTTTTCATAACTATTTATAAAAGGCTTAATAAAAAATATATCGCCATCAAATCCTGATGCTTGAGAAAAAGCTTGAGCAAGCAAACGACCTTCATAAATCCTTAGGAAGACATTATCAAGCCTTGAAATTTCCTTGAATTCACCTTCTTGCCATTTTATTATAGAGGAAATTACTCTGTTGTCCTGTTTCAAAGTAATTATTATCTCTTCCTTGCCATCTTTATCAATATCTCCTGTGTCAAACCATAATATATCTCCACTCAAGGGAATAATATAGTTGCTCTTAAGTTTGAGATCCACATCAATGTTATAGAGGCTTATTTCACTGTCTGAGGCTATTATTATCTGAGTTAAATCCTTCCCTTCAAAATTACCTGTTGCAACTCTGTTTATGCTTCTTGAAAGTCTGAAAGAAAGAAGTGTATGACCCTCAGGAACTATTAATGATGCATATTTTTTTCTTAATTCAATTAATGCTGTTGGAGAGATTTCAATGTCTACTTTGGAGAAAAGTTTTTTATCCTTAACCCAATAAAGCTCTTGAGAGAGATTCAATTGTCCGTTTAGTTTTTTTGGAATTAATAAGAGTAAAATATCTGCATTTGGTTTAGTTTTAATGAGTATTTCCTTGTCATCAATATTGACGGGTGCGTCAATGATTTCAAATCTTTGACTTTCTTTTAAATTTCTGTAATATGCTTCTCCTACTGCCCATTCAGTATTTGTCTGGGCATATATTACTTTGATTTTGGATTTTGGGATTTTAAAAAGCACTTGATCCTTAGATTTTATTTCACCTTCTAAAATAATTGCTTTTGAATAATCTTGGTCAACTTGAATAATCTCTGCTGAACCTACTATTTTCTCTGATTTGCCAATAATTTGTTTTGTAACAGGATGAATAAGGGGAACTGCTTCTTCAAAAAGAATTACTCGCTGACCAATTTTTAATCCTTCTTTTAATCCCTTGTTAAGTAAGACTGTATTGCCTTCAATTTCTTTTACTTTGCCCGATACAATGGGAAAAAAGGAGAAAACTTCCTCTTTTAGCTTATGAAAAATTTCACTTTCGGCTAAAGCATTAGGAATTGAGAAAAATAAAATAATCAACAAAACACAACTTTTTAAGAAAATGTGCATTTAAAAGTTTAAACTAAAAATATTAAAGATGTCAAAGATTTATTAGCTCTACTTTTTCTGTAGATATTTTTTGAAGCTTATGCGTTAAGCCTAAGCAATCTTTTCTTTCCCTCATGGTAGAGGTTCTTAAAAACTTCAAAAAGATCCTTCTTTGCAGTCCTTCGTTCAATAAATCAAGATAAATTTATTTCAGCATAAAAATTTTTCATTTCCTTAGCGCAGCAATGGCGAAGAGAAAATTTGAATTATTAGTCGCCTTTTTAGTTATATTATTTAAATACTTACTGTAGGAGGTTTGCATGACAGAAGAAAAAGAATCCTGTCAATGTGAAGAAAGAGAGCAAGTAAAGAGGGAAATAGCTTTGAAATTAAACTTAGGAGCAATCAAAAAAAAGTTATTAATTCTATCAGGAAAAGGAGGAGTAGGAAAAAGTACAGTATCTTCAAACCTTGCAGCAGGTTTATCTTCTAAAGGATATAAAGTTGGTCTCTTAGATATTGATATTCATGGTCCAAATATTCCCAATATGTTTGGTCTTGAAGGTTTTGCTCCTATGATAACAGATCTGGGAATAATGCCCATTGTCTATTCTGAGAATTTAAAATTGATATCCATAGGTTTTTTCCTTGAACAGAGAGATACAGCAGTAGTATGGAGAGGTCCTATTAAACACAGAATGATTGAGAATTTTTTAACTGATGTGAGATGGGGAGAACTTGATTTTCTTGTTGTTGATTCTCCTCCAGGCACTGGTGATGAAATCATATCAATTGTTCAAGTTTTAGATAAGGTTGACGGAGCAATCATCGTAGCAACTCCCCAGGATGTGGCTTTAGCAGATGTAAGAAGAACTGTGAAATTTTGTAAAGATGCTGCCATTCCCATAGTGGGAATTGTTGAGAATATGAGCGGATTTATATGCCCTCATTGTGGAAAAACAGTGGAGATTTTCAAGTCAGGTGGAGCAGAAAAACTTGCTGAGGCTTATAAGATTCCTTTTTTAGGTAGAATTCCTCTTGATCCTTCAGTGGTTATGTCAGGTGATGAAGGAAAGCCCTTCATGCTTTTTAATCCTGACAGTGAATTAGCTAAAGCCTTTTCAAAAATAATTGATAAGGTATTAGATTTTAAGTAAAAGTGGGTCCAGTTATGTTATAGTTAATTCATAATGAAAAAGAATATTTTCCTATTGGTTTTTATCATAGCCTTGTTGTTTGTAATATTTAGCAGTATGGAGAGAGAATCTCCTCTAAAGGTTAAAGTGGGCTTAGAGGGTTCAACTTTTAGGGAATTACAATTAACACAAAAAAGAGAAGGACATATAAAGTTAGTTTTAAATTCAAAGGAGGCTCTTCTACATAGGGGAGGACAATTAGTTGAATTAAGAGATTTAACGATTCTAATCCCGGAGAGAGAATTTAAAGTCTTTGCTCAAAAGGGTTTATATAATTTAGAAACGGGTGATTTTTCTCTTAGAGAAATGATCGAAGGTATTAGTAAGAATTTCAAAATAAGGACAGAGGAAGCTAATTGGGACTCTAAAAATAAAATTCTGCTTTCAGAAAAGCCAATTAGAATAGAAGGTAAAAGATTTACTATTGAGGGGAATGCTGGCAAAGCAAATGAAAGTTTGATAGAATTAAAAAAAGGGGTGAAAGCAATTGTACACACTACGAGGTAGTTTTATCTTAATATTTTTATTTTTCTCTTTATTTGCTACTTTATGTTTCTCAGAAGTAAAAAAGGACACTACAGAACCTATTATAATAACCTCAGAATCTCTAATAAATGACAACAAAGCAAAAACAGCAACCTTTGAAGGTGGAGTTATAGCAAAAAGAGGGGATGTCATACTAAATGCTAACAAAATGATAGTTTATTATGAAGAGGAAGAAAAAGGTGGAAATATAAAAATGATTGAAGCGATAGGAAATGTGAGGTTGCAAAGAGGCCAAAGAGTTTTAACAGCTCAGAAAGCAACTTATTTGCCTGAGCCAGAAGAGAGGGTTATATTCACAGGAGAACCAAGAGCAACAGAAGGCAAAAATCTTATTACTGGTGAAAAAATAACTTATTTTCTCAAAGATGATAGAGCTTTGGTAGAAAAAAGTAAAGTTTACTTGAAAGAAAAAAGGCAAGCTAAATGAGTAATTTTTTAAAAGTGGAAAACATAAAGAAGAGTTTTGGTAAAAAAGAGGCCGTAAAAGGTATTAGCTTTACCATTGAAAGGGGAGAAGTGGTTGGGCTTCTTGGTCCTAATGGAGCAGGTAAAACTACCACTTTTTATATGATTATTGGAATTGTAAAACCAGACAGCGGCAGAATATTTCTTAACAATAATGATATTTCATTTCTGCCTATATATAAAAGAGCAAAACTTGGACTTGGATACTTGCCTCAAGAACCTTCAATTTTCAGAAAGCTTACAGTGAGAGATAATTTAAAAGCTGTCCTGGAAATTAAATATGCTGAGAATAAAGAGGCTTTAAAAAATATTGATGAAGAGGTAAACTCTCTTTTAGAGGAGTTCAATCTCTTAGAATTTGCTGATAGAGAAGGTTATAAACTTTCTGGAGGTGAAAGACGAAGGGCTGAAATTGCAAGAGCTATTGCCTTGAAACCTCTTTTTATGCTTTTTGACGAACCCTTTGCTGGAATAGATCCTTTAGCAGTTATGGAATTAAAAAAAACCATTAAAACTCTAAAAGATAAAGGTATAGGCGTTGTAATAACAGATCATAATGTGAGAGAGACCCTCTCTATTACAGACAGAGCTTTTATTATTCACAATGGTTCAGTTCTTGCCGAAGGTTCACCAGAGACATTGATTAATAATCCTATTGTAAGAGAAGCTTATCTTGGAAAGGAGTTTAGCTTATAATGTCTCTTGAGCAAAGATTAGATTTGAAATTAACTCAAAAATTGGCTCTTACTCCTCAACTTCAAATGCAACTTAAATTGCTACAATTTCCTCAACTTGAATTAAGTCAATTTCTTCAGCAACAGATAATGGAAAATCCTCTATTAGAGTTAGAAGAGGAGGAAAGTCAAAGTTTAGAGAACCCTGAGGAGGAATTAGAGCCTTTAGTAATTAATAAAATTGAAAAGATAATGATTGACGATTATTTTTCCTTTAGGGCTGATGATGGGAGAGATTTGGGATATTTTAATCCTGGTATTGAGGAGAAACCTAATTTTGAACTCTTTTACTCCAAAAAAACAGATTTATGGGAGTATTTACTATGGCAATTAAGATTAAGTAATGCTGAAGATAAAATTAGACTAATTGCTGAAATAATAATTGGAAACATTGACGAGGATGGATATCTCAAAGCTACTGAGGAGGAAATAGCAAAGCTTGCAGATTCAGATTTAGAATCAGTAAAAAAGGCGATCTCCCTTGTACAAGACTTTGATCCCCCTGGGGTAGGAGCAAGAGATTTACGAGAATGTCTTTTGTTGCAATTAAAAGCTTTGGGATTAGAAAATTCAATTCTTTATAACATAATAACTAATCATCTGGAAGATATCCAGAAAAAAAGATATGAAAAACTGTCTAAGATATTTAATCTAAAAATTGAAGAGATTCTGAAGACTGTAAAAATAATTGAGAAGCTTGACCCAAGACCAGGAAGAAATTTTGTAGAAGTAGCATCATCATACCCAATACCCGATGTATATGTTAAAAAAGTAGAAGAGGATTATCAAATAATTCTAAATGATGAAGGAATCCCAAAAGTAAGATTAAATAGACTTTACAGGGAAATGATAGAGGCTAAAAAATTATCTTCTGAGGAAAAAAAATTTTTGAAGGAAAAGTTCAGAAATGCTTTAGATCTCTTAAAGGGCCTTGAACAGAGAAATAGAACTATTTATCGGGTAACTGAATGCCTCATTAAGTTTCAAAGAGATTTTTTTGAGAAGGGGATTAATTTTCTTAAACCGCTCAATCTGAGGGATGTGGCAGAACAATTAAGTCTTCATGAAAGTACAATAAGCAGAGTTACTTCAAATAAATATCTTGCTTGTGATCATGGCATATTTAGTTTTAAGTTTTTCTTTACTAAGGCTCTCCCCTCAAAGGATGGAGCGATTTCAACATCCAGAGTAAAAGATTTAATTAGAAAAATAATCGAGGAGGAGAATAAAGAAAATCCCTTATCGGACATTGAAATAGTAGAAATATTAAAAAAAGAAGGAATAGATATAGCAAGAAGAACTGTAGCAAAATATAGAGAAGAGTTAAAAATTCCCCCAAGTGCAGCAAGACGGGTAAAAAAATATTAAAGAGGAGGAGAGAAGATGAAACTAAACATCAAAGGAAGGAATATTGAAGTAACTGAAGCTTTGAGACAGTATATTGAAAAAAGGCTCAGCAAATTCAGTAAATTTTTAGGAGAGCTCTCAGATGCTATTGTTACTATTAGTACTGAAAAGTTTACCCATAAAATAGATGTTTTATTAAAGGTGAATGGCCATTTAATTCAAGCTGAAGGGAAAACTGAGGATCTTTACTCTGCAGTAGATCAAGTAGTAGAAAAGCTTGAGAAACAGATACTAAAGTATAAAGAAAAAGTGCAAAATAAGAACAAGAAAGATTTTAACAAATATGCAACCTCTCCTGAAGAAATTTCAGAAACAGGTAAAAAAATAGTAAAATTCAAGAAGTTTGATCTAAGACCCATGACTCCTGATGAAGCAGTAGATCAAATGGAACTTCTTGATAAAGACTTTTTTATATTCTTAAATTCCTTTACGGGAGATATAAACGTTGTTTATAGAAGAAGAGACGGCAACTACGGATTAATAGAACCAGCTAAGTAGGTTTTTACTTTGCATTGCAATCCATATATTGTTATTGTTACTGGATTATCAGGAGCAGGAAAGACTTTAACTTTAAGAACGCTTGAAGATATAGGATTTTTTTGTATCGACAATTTACCTTTACCATTGGTAATAGATTTTGTCAAATTAATGCATGAATGCAGGTATGGTGAGAAAGTTGCCCTAAGCATTGATATAAGAAGCTATAATTTTTTTGAGCAAGCTCAAGAAATTATAAAAAAAGTAAAGGAAATATATAAAGCAGAGGTATTATTTCTCTATGCAGACGAGGATGTAATACTGCGAAGATATAAAGAAACAAGAAGACCTCATCCTTTATATTCTCAATCTAAGGATTTATTAGATTCCATCAAAAAAGAGCAAAATATCATCTCTCCTTTAAGGGATTTAGCAGATAGACTTTTAGACACAAGTAATTTTAATCCGCATGAGTTAAGGGAATTCGTTAGAGGAATTTACGAAAAAGAAAGCCTTTATCCAGCAATTACTGTAATTTCTTTCGGTTATAAGAAAGGAATTCCCATGATTGCCGATTTATTATTTGATGTAAGATATTTGCCAAATCCTTATTTCATACCTTCCCTATCAAATCTTACAGGTAAAGATAAACCTGTGAAAGATTTTGTATTAAATAATCCTGATACAAAAAAATTTTTAATCCATCTTAAGAGCTTTTTGAGATTTGTTCTACCACGCTATAAGAAAGAGGGCAGAGCTTATTTAACTATTGCAATAGGATGTACTGGCGGTAAACATAGATCAGTGGTTATTGCAGAGGCAATTTCAGATTACATACGAAGTAAATCTTTTAGTGTTAGAACCATTCATAGAGATTTATAAAAAATTTTTAATGATGTGATAAAAATTTAAAATTACTAATTTCTTGACAAAAAAAGCTGTATATGGTATCTTGTTTTGCAGTTGTTTTGAAGCAACAAAAATCTAACAGAAAGAAGGTGGGGTATGTTAGAGTTTAACAATTGGTTTTTTGTTCTAATGATTCAATTTTTTGTTTTAATGTTTATCCTTAATTCTCTTCTCTTTAAACCAATGATGGAGCTTTTCAGGCAGAGAGAACAGATGATCAAAGGCGCTCTTGAAGAAGCACAACAAATGAATGAAAAGAAAGAGAAAGCTATTGCTCAAATGAATGCTGATTTAGCCAATGCAAAAGCTCAAGCAAAACAAATCATCAATTCTTTAAGAGAGGAAGCTTTATCTTATCAAAGGGAGGTTTTATCAGCTACTGAAAAAGAGGCTGTTCAGATGATTGAGAAAGCAAGAGCTGAGATCAAGGCAGAGACAGAGAAAGTAAGGGCAATGCTTAAGACAGAAGTGGAAAGGTTATCAGAAGAGATTGTAAATAAACTTTTAAAAGTTTAATGGAGGCCCTATGAGAAAATTAATTACTTTGCTATTGTTAATTCTTCTTCTAACAGCTGTATCTGCTTTTGCAGCAGAAGGTGAGGCTCATGGAGGTAGTATAAAAGACTGGAGATACAAAACAATTAATTTTGCCATATTAGTTTTTATAATTGTTTACTTTCTTGGCAAGCCTATCAAGAATTTCCTTAATCAGAGAAAAGAATTAATTGAAAAAAGCATAAAAGAATCTCAAGAAGCAAAAGAACTTGCTATGAAAGCTCTACAAGAGGTAGAGGAAAAATTAAAGTTAAAAGACAAGGATATACAAGATATTATTGAGTCGGCTAAAAAGATTGGCGAGCAGGAAAAGCAGCAGATAATTCAAGAGACCGACAAAATGAAAGAAAAAATCCTTGAACAGGCAAAAACAAATATTGAGTTCGAGGTGAAGATGGCGAAGGACTCCTTAAGACTGGAGGCTGCAGAGCTTGCAATTCAACTAAGCGAGCAGAAGTTAAAAGAGAAGATTACTCCTGAAGAGCAAGAGAAGCTTCTTCAGGAAACAATAAAAATAATAGAGGGGCGGAAAAATTGAAAAAGGTTAGAGGCACAAAGGCAAAAAAATATGCAAAGCAATTTTTAAGCCTGGTGAATCTTGACCAGGTTCCAGACATTGTAGTAAAACTTGAAAAAGTAGCACTATTAATGCAGAAAGAAAAGCAATTCAGAAACATGCTTACATCGCCTTCCTTTAAGGATGAAGAAAGAATAGGAATTATTAATTCACTATGTGAGAAATTAGGTTTTCCAGAAGAGGTGAAAAAGTTTTTGAGTTTTTTAAGTATGGAAGGAGTGCTTTTAGGTCTTGGTGAGATTGTAAGGTACATTAATGTCTTATATTTGGAAGCCAAGAAGAAAGTAAAAGGTATCGTTACCTCTGCTGTAGAACTTCCTGATTCTGTGAAGCAAAAGATTGTAGATTCGCTAAAGGTAATTACAGGAAGAGAAGTAGAGCTTCAGTATGAGATTGATCCTTCTTTGATCGGTGGTTTAAAAGTTAAAGTGGGAAGTACCATGTATGATATGAGTATAAAAGGCCAGTTGGGTCTTTTAAGAGATAAGCTTATAAAGGGGTGAGAAACTATGGAACTTAAGATGGAAGAAATTAGTGAGTACCTTAAGAAGCAGATTGCTGACTTTGAAAAGAAGGCTGATGTCAGCGAAGTAGGAATAGTTACCTATATCGGAGACGGTGTTGCAAGAATTTATGGTTTAGACAATTGTATGGCTTCTGAAATGCTTGAGCTACCAAATGGTGTTTATGGTATGGCTCTTAACCTGGAGGAGGATAATGTAGGTGCAATCCTTTTTGGAGATGATCGGCTTGTTACAGAGGGGGATATAGTCAAAAGAACAGGAAGAGTTATGGAAACGCCTGTTGGAGAAGAGCTCATTGGTAGAGTTGTTAATGCCATCGGAATTACCATTGATGGCAAAGGCCCTATCAATGCAAAGAATTTCAGAAAGGTTGATGTTATTGCACCAGGTATCATAAAACGTCAACCAGTTAAAGAGCCTCTTCAGACAGGTATTAAAGCAATAGATGCCATGATACCCATAGGTAGAGGACAGAGAGAGCTTGTCATAGGAGACCGCCAGACAGGAAAAACAGCAATACTGCTTGATACTATTATTAATCAAAAAGGGCAAAATTGTATATGTATATATGTAGCCTGTGGACAGAGACGTCAGAGTGTAGTGCAGGTTGTTGAGACTCTTAAGAAATACGGTGCTATGGATCATACAATAATTGTAGCCGCAACAGCCTCTGAGCCAGCATCAATGCAGTATCTTGCACCTTATGTTGGTTGTGCCATGGGTGAATACTTTAGAGATAAAGGGATGCATGCTTTAGTATGTTATGATGACCTTACCAAACAAGCCTATGCCTATAGACAGGTTTCATTGATTTTAAGAAGACCTCCTGGAAGAGAAGCATATCCAGGCGATGTATTTTATCTCCATTCAAGATTGCTTGAGAGAGCAGCTAAACTCTCTGATGCTGAAGGTGGTGGTTCCTTAACAGCATTACCAGTAATTGAAACACAAGCTGGTGACGTTTCTGGGTATATTCCTACTAATGTTATCTCAATTACAGATGGTCAGATTTATCTTGAACCTGAGCTATTCTATGCTGGTGTCCGTCCTGCTATTAACGTTGGTCTATCTGTTAGCCGTGTTGGTGGAGCAGCACAGATCAAAGCAATGAAACAAGTTGCAGGTATGTTAAGACTTGATCTTGCCCAGTATAGAGAGCTTGCAGCTTTTGCTCAGTTTGCCTCAGACCTTGATAAAGCTACGAGAGCACTATTGGAAAGAGGACAGAGAATGGTTGAGCTTTTAAAGCAAGACCAATACGTACCGATGCCGGTTGAAGATCAGATAATGTTAATATTTGCAGGAACTCAAGGCCATCTGGATGATCTTCCAGTATCAGCCATCAAGGCTTTTGAGCAAGGCTTCTTGAGCTTTATCAGAAGTCAAAAGGAAGACTTAAGGAAAGAAATTAAAGAGAAAAAAGAACTTGATGATTCCCTTAAGCAGAAAATTACCGATGCTATCTTAGAGTTTAAGAAGACATTTCAGCCTTAATATAAAAATTTGAAGGTAGGAGCTGTTAAATGCCAACATTAAGAGATATAAGGAAAAAGATAAAGGCAATACAGGGAACAAAAAAGATAACCTCTGCTATGAAGATGGTAGCAGCAGCGAAACTCCGTAAAGTACAGGACAGTATGCTTAAGTATAGACCTTATGCTACAAAGATACAACAAGTCCTTGCAGACCTTGCTGGTGCAATAGAGACAAGGGGAGATGTTCCACCACTTCTCTTAAGAAGACCCATAAAGACAGTTGAGATACTGGTGATTACCTCCGATAAAGGACTTTGCGGAGCCTTTAATACAAATATACTAAGAGTTGCCCATAAGGAGATTAATAGATTAAAAGGTGAAGGGTTAAACATTGTCTTATCAGTAGTAGGTAGGAAAGCAAGAGATTACTTTAGAAGAAGAGATTTTCAACTAAAGAATGTATGGACAGGTATATCTGGTAAACTGCAGTACACTCATGCACAAATGATTGCCCAGGAAATGATAAATGCCTATGTGAGTGAGGCTGTTGATGAAGTAATAGTTATATTTAATGAATTTAAGTCAGTTATTGCTCAGAGGGTAGTAATAAACAGATTGCTTCCCATTGGAAGAATAGATTTAGAGCCAGCTGAAAAATCTACTTTTATACCATTTACTTACGAACCTCGAGCCCCTGAACTTTTTGCCATGTTGCTTCCCATATATATTGAAATTCAAGTTTATAGAGCATTGTTAGAATCTCAAGCTGCAGAAGAAGCAGCAAGAATGACAGCTATGGATAACGCCACAAAGAACTGCGAGGAACTCATCAGAAAGACTACTTTGATTGCAAATAAAGTAAGACAGGCATCTATTACAAAAGAACTTATGGATATTGTTGGTGGTGTTGAGGCTTTAAAACAAAGTGAAGGATAAAATTTTAAAAATGAATAAAGGAGGTTTTAAATTATGAACGTAGGTAAAGTTGTACAGGTTATAGGAACAGTTGTAGACTGCGAATTTGAAGGACAACTGCCAGAGGTTTTGAATGCTTTAAAGATAGATGAACCTGGTGATCCACAAAAAGGGATTCCAGAGATTCATCTTACTCTTGAAGTAGCTATGCATCTGGGTGAGAACAGAGTAAGAACAATTGCTATGGGCTCTACTGACGGTCTGGTGAGAGGAATGAAGGTAGTTGATACAGGAGCGCCAATTACTGTTCCCGTGGGCAAGCCAGTTTTAGGTAGAATTATCAATGTTATTGGTGAACCAGTTGATGAAGCAGGCCCTATTCAGGCAGAAGAAAAGTATCCTATTCATAGAACAGCACCTGAATTTACTGAGCAATCCCCTACTACCCAACAGTTTGAAACAGGCGTTAAAGTTTTCGATTTACTTGTGCCCTTTGTTAGGGGTGGTAAAATGGGAATGTTTGGTGGCGCAGGTGTTGGAAAAACAGTTGTTATTATGGAGATGATTCATAACATTGCTATGAAACATGGTGGTGTGTCTGTTTTCGCAGGCGTTGGAGAAAGAAGCCGTGAAGGAAACGATTTATATCTTGAAATGAAACATTCAGGAGTTTTACCTCAGGTTGCACTTGTTTATGGTCAGATGAATGAGCCCCCAGGAGTTAGAGCTCGTATCGCTCTTACAGCTCTAACTGTAGCAGAGTACTTTAGAGATCAAGGACAAGATGTTCTTATATTTATAGACAACATTTTCAGATACACCCTTGCAGGTTCTGAAGTCTCAGCACTTCTTGGTAGAATGCCCTCAGCAGTCGGTTATCAGCCAACTCTTTCTACTGAAATGGGCGCACTTCAGGAGAGAATTACTACAACAGCAAAAGGCTCCATTACCTCTATGCAGGCAATTTATGTTCCTGCAGACGATTTAACAGACCCAGCAGTTGCAGCAGTTTTTGCTCATTTGGACGGAACTGTCGTTCTCTCTCGTCAGATTGCAGAACTTGGAATATATCCAGCAGTTGACCCTCTTGATTCTACAAGCCGAATTCTTGATCCAAGAGTTATTGGGGATGAGCATTATCAGGTTGCAAGAGGTGTTCAATCTGTATTGCAGAGATACAAAGAATTGCAAGATATTATAGCAATTCTTGGTATAGAAGAGCTTTCAGAAGATGATAAACTCACTGTTGCAAGAGCCAGAAAGCTCCAGAGATTCTTAAGTCAGCCTTTCCATGTAGCAGAGACCTTTACAGGAACTCCAGGTAGATATGTTAAACTTGAAGATACAATAAAAGGCTTCAAGGCAATTCTTGAAGGAAAATATGATGACTTACCAGAACAAGCCTTCTACATGGTAGGTCCAATTGAAGAAGTGGAGGAGAAAGCTAAGAAGCTTGGTTATACCAGACAGGTCTAATTAAAGGAGTGAGTGATGGATAATAAGTTAAAGTTAGAGGTAATAACACCTTACGGAGAGTTAATAAACGAGGAAGTTGATGAAGTATATACTACAGGCGCAGAAGGTGATTTTGGAGTATTGCCTGGTCACTGTGCCTTTATGACAGCTCTAAGAATTGGCTCAATCTCTTACAAAAAAGATGGTCAGATGCACTATCTCTTTATAAACAGAGGATATTGTGAGGTATTAAATGACAGAGTATTGGTGTTAGTTGGTTCTGCTGAAAGAGTTGAAGAGATAGACATAGAAAGAGCAAAAGCTGCATTAGCAAGAGCAGAGGAGAGACTTCGTAGGGCTCAAGCTGGAGAGACGGATATTGATCATGCAAGGGCACAGGCTGCTTTAGAGAGAGCTACTATTAGAATTCAGCTAGCCACTAAGCTTATTCCTAAATAAAAAAGAAAGAGGAAGAGTTTATTGCTCTTCCTCTCTCCTTTTAATGATTTTCTTTTTACTTCTTCTTTTCTTTTTTCTAATTCTATCTATTTCTTTTTCATTCTCTGTTGACAATCCCAAGTTTTCTTTAATTTTTTCTATTAAAACTCTTCTTGCAAAAAATCTATTTAGGCCTTGTGAGCGCTCCCTTGTAAATTTAACCTCAATGCCAGTGGGAATATGTTTTAAATAAACTCCAGTAGAGGTTTTATTAACCTTCTGCCCTCCTGCAGAGGAGCATTTAATAAATTTCTCTTCAATATCACTCTCTTTGATACCTAATTGTTCCATCTGGGCAAAAAGCTCTTTTTCTTTTTTATCAGTTACAGGAAATTTTGCCATGCTGATAAATTTCTATCTAAGATAAAATTGGTAAAATCCTATCAATATGAGATAAATCTTTTACAACTACATCAGCTTTAGTTTTCAAAAGTTCAGTTTCACTGTAAGGACCTGTAGCAACAGCAACTGCCTTTGCTCCATAAATCTTTGCGCATTCTACATCCCTGGGAGTATCACCTATGATAATGCATTGATGAAAATTAATTTTTCTTCTGTAGGTTTTTTGAAATCTCTCTACTGCTATTGGTAATAAATAATTCCTATTTTCGTGATCACTACCATAAGCACCTATAGGAAAAAGAGGATTTAAGTTAAAAGGTTCGAGTTTAATTCTAGCTCCTTTCTCAAGATTTCCTGTAAGAAGTCCCATCGGATAACCTAATTGAGAAATATTGAAATGAATAAAGTCTAATACTCCGGGTTTAATATGCTTTGAGTTATTCTGAATTTCAATTTTTAGAAGACTTAGATATTCTTCTATTATGGCATAAATTAAATCACTTTTAGCTTCAATGTTCCATTTCAAAAGACCTTCTTTTATTATTTGAATGTCAGTCTTACCAGCCATTTCAAAGTTATTAAAGGCATCTTTAATACCTAATAATTTTTCAAAGGCTTTTGTTAAAGACCTACTACCTGCACCACCTGCACTGATAAGAGTTCCATCAATGTCAAAAAGCAAAAGCTTCATGAATCATTTTCTCCTTTTGATTAGTTTATCTTTAAGAAAATTAGCTGTTTCCCTTGTATCAATTATGTGAGAAGTCCATTTTTTTATTATAAAATTTTTCTCAGTGGCTTCATGAAGGATTTTTAAAAATACTTGTCTAGGAATTTCTATTGCTCCCATTCTTATTAAGTGTTCATTAGTAATTTGACAATCAATGAAATAAAAGTCCTCTTTAATAAGAAATTCCACAAGGCAAGCAAGGGCAATTTTGGAGGCATTACTCGTAAGCGAAAACATGGACTCGCCAAAGAAGGCTTTTCCAATTGTCACTCCATAGAGCCCTCCGGCAAGGGATTCCCCAACCCACACTTCTACTGAATGGGCATAGTTTAGATTATGTAATTTAATATATGCCTTTTTCATCTCCTTAGTAATCCAGGTGCCATGAGAATTTTTTCTTTTCACAGTGGCACATCCTTCAATAACAGCAGGAAAATTTTTATCAAAACTTACTGTAAATACTCTTTTTTTTAATATTTCATAAAGACTCTTTGATAGTCTGAAAAGGCGGGGGAAAATGATAGGTCTTAGAGGTGGTGACCACCACATGATAGGATCATGCTCATACCAAGGGAAAATTCCTAATTTGTAGGCATTAATAAGTCTTTCAGATGATAGGTCTCCTCCAATTGCTAATAATCCATCAGGTTCTGCTAACTCTGGATCAGGGAAAAGAGGTTCCTCAGGTAGTAAAAATAGAGTCATTTATTTTGTAATGAAGGGTATCTTTAACGATATCAAAAGTAACTGTTCCTCCATTTTTAAGCTTTCCAAAGAGTATTTCTTCCACAAGTGGGCCTTTTATTTCCTTTTGAATTAGTCTTTGCAAGGGTCTTGCTCCGAACTTTGGATCAAATCCCTTCTTTGCAAGCCATTTTTTTGCCTTTTCAGTAAGGGAAATAAATATTTCTTTGTGCCTCAATTGTTCATTGATCTCTCTAATGAACTTTTCTACAATTTTAACAATTATGTTTTCAGGTAGAGGATTAAAGTTAATTATAGCATCTAAGCGATTTCTAAATTCAGGACTAAATAGTCTTTCAATTGCTTCTTTACTTTTGCCACTTTGATCAGAACTTCTATCGCCGAATCCTATTAGTGGTTTTTCCATTTCTCTTGCGCCTATGTTAGAAGTCATGATTAATATTACATTTCTGAAATCAGCCTTTCTTCCTGTGTTATCTGTAAGAGTACCGTAGTCCATAACTTGAAGAAGAATATTGAATATTTCTTCATGGGCTTTTTCTACTTCATCAAGGAGGAGCACACAATGAGGAGTTTTTCTTATTTGTTCTGTAAGCAGTCCTCCTTGTTCAAATCCAATGTATCCTGGTGGTGCACCTATAAGTTTAGCAACAGCATGTTTTTCCATATATTCACTCATATCATATCTTAAGAATGTTACCCCTAAAATGTTTGCCAGTTGCTTTGCTAATTCTGTTTTCCCCACCCCTGTAGGACCTGTAAAGAGGAAACTACCTATTGGTTTTTGGGTATCTCTTAGACCAGCTTTTGATAGTTTTATAACTTTCACCAAATTATGGATAGCTTCATCTTGACCGAAAATTTGTGATTTTAACTCATCTTCAAGGTTTTTTAGTTTATCAATTTCATCAGATGTTATTCTTTGGGTTGGAATGCGAGCTATTTTAGAAATAGTCTCTTCAATTGCTTTTTCATCAACGATTTTATCCTTACTGTAAAGCCTTACTAAGGCTCCGGCTTCATCAATAAGGTCAATTGCTTTATCTGGTAAAAATCTTTCGTTTATGTATCTTGCAGAGAGTTGAACAGCTTTCTTTAAAGATTCTTCAGTGTAAGTAACTCCATGGTGAGTTTCATAGTAATTTTTTAGCCCTTTAAGAATTTCGTAAGTTTCCTCTTCTGTTGGTTCCACTACATCTATTTTTTGAAATCTTCTTGAAAGAGCTCTATCTTTTTCAAAATAGTTTCTGTATTCCTCATAAGTGGTTGCTCCTATTGTTCTAATTTTCCCTTCAATTAAAACAGGTTTTAAGAGATTTGACGCATCAACAGTACTTCCACTTGCTGATCCTGCACCTACAATTGTATGAATTTCATCTATAAAGAGGATACAATCTTTAACCTTGTAAAGAGCATTTATTAATTGTTTCATTCTAGACTCAAAATCTCCTCTGTATTTTGTTCCAGCAAGAAGAGAACCCATATCAAGGGCATATATTTTTGAGTTTTTCAAATGGGTGGGAACCTCACCATTAGCAATTTTTAAGGCTAAACCTTCAACTATTGCTGTTTTACCCACTCCTGGTTCTCCCACAAGAATAACATTATTTTTTCTCCTTCTTGTGAGAACCTGAATAACTCTTTGTAATTCAATTTCTCTTCCTACAATAGGATCTATTTCTCCTCTTTTTGCCTTTTCTGTTAGTTCAGAAGTGAAGCTTCTTAAGGGGTCAATTTTTCTATCTTCTTTCTCATTTATGTTTGATTCTTCATTAGATGTTTTTGGTATACCATGAGAAATATAGTTTAAAATATCTATTCTTGTTATGCCATAAGACTTTAGGAGACTTACTCCATAAGTTTCTTCTTCAAGGAAAATAGCTGCGAGAAAATCTCCTGCATCAGCTTGTTTTTTTTCAGCAGATTTTATATGATTTAAAGTTCTTTCCATTACTCTTTGAAAAGCAACAGTAGGTTGAACTTGGCCTTTTCCTTTTTTCTTGGGAATGTTTTGATCCAAAAAAGTTTCAATGCTTGCCTTTATTTTTTCTGGATTACCACCGCAATTTCTTATAATTTCCGTACCATATTCATCGTGAAGAATAGCGTAAAGGAGATGTTCTACAGTTAGATATTGATGTCCACGCTCTATGGCATCTTCCACAGTTGCTGTGATTATTATTTGTAAGTCTTTATCAATCATCTCTCTCTATAATGCATTTTAAAGGGAAACCATGGATTCTTGCAAGTGTATGAACTTCATGAACCTTAGTTTCAGCAATTTCTTTAGGATAAATACCTGCAAGACCTTTACCATGACGGTGCACATGAAGCATAATAGCTGTTGCCTCAGGTTTTGGTTTATCAAAGATGGTCATTAAAATATGAACGACAAAATCCATGGTGGTGTAATCGTCATTAAGCAAATATACTCTGTATAATTGGGGGAGATGAGTGTCTATTTCCTGTTTTTCTTCAACATGAATTTTTTCATCCATAATTTTATATTAATAAAGTACAAAATTATGAGACAAGTATGCCTTCCAATTTTCATGAAAATGTCACTGCAGCGATACAGTCCTTAGTTAAGCATCTTTACTAATAATACTCAGAGATTGTCTATCTTAAAACCTAAACTTTTGATAATTTAGTTATGATATAATATTTTATGGATTTGTTAAGTACAATAAAAACGCGCAGAAGTATAAGAAAGTATAAAAAAGAAGTACCTTCCGTAGAACTTATAAATAAATGTATTGAAGCAGCTTTATACGCTCCTTCTGCAAGAAACTCTCAGCCCTGGTCATTTATTCTTGTGAAGAATAAAGAGGTTATTCAAAAACTAAGCAAAGCTCAACCTTTTACTAAGTTTCTTGAAGGTGCACCCTATGTTGTAGTAGCACTTGCTGATGAAAAGAAAAGCAATCACTGGCTTGAAGATTTAGGATGCGCTATTATGTTGCTTTTATTAGAAGCTCATAGTCTCGGGTTAGGTGCATGTTGGGGTGCTATTTATCATCCCCAAAACAAAGAAAGAGAAAATTATGTAAGAGAAATTCTTCTGATTCCAGAACATCTGAGAATAGTAGCCTGCATTGCTATAGGCTATCCTGACGAAACCCCTCTCCCTAAAAAAGTAAAATCTCTTAATGAAGCCATAATTAGGGTTGTCTGAAAAGCTAATCTATACAATTGGAACAAGCACTCGCTCGCTTGAAGAATTCTTAGAAATTTTGAGAATATTCAAGATAAAAAATCTCCTTGATGTAAGAAGTTTCCCAAATTCAAAAAGATTCCCTCATTTTAATAGAGAAAACCTAGAAATCTCTCTTCCAAAAAAGGGATTTGACTATATATATCTTGGCAAAGAATTAGGCGGATTTAGAAAGGGCGGCTATGAAGACCATATGAATAAAGAGTTTTTTAAAAAAGGCATTGATATGCTTGAGGAGATTGCTACAAAAAGTTTATCACTTTTCTTCTGTGCAGAGAAGATTTTTTTAAAATGTCATAGAAGATTCATAGCAGAGGCTCTTGCTCAAAGAGGGTGGAGGGTTATCCATATTATTGAAAAAGATAAAACATATGAACATAAAATACAAAATTCCCAACAAAAGACACTTAATTTTTAGGAGTTATGGAGATTGAAACTCTTCTACATAGAGTAATGCGGGTAAATTTAATGGACATTGTTAACAAAATTTCCTTTCCAAGGCATGGTTCGGAAAACTATGAAGCTTTGTTAATGGTGGGAGACTTTATTGAGGAAAAATTTAAAGAATACGGATACATTGTAGAGTTTGATGAATTTGAATACTATGGCAAAAAACATAAAAACATTGTAGCTACTTTAAAAGGCATGGATTCAGATAAAAACTGGCTTTTAATTGGTGCCCATTATGATTCTGCCATCTACTCCTGTGGCGCAGATGATAATGCAAGTGGTGTAGCTGTTATGCTTGAGGTTGCAAGAATTCTAAGAGAGACTTCTTGTGCACAAAATTTAAAATTAGTAGCCTTTACCTTAGAGGAACCTCAAGCCTTTGACCTAAATTTTCTCATTGGAAGTAAACATTTTGTAAAGAAGATGAAAAAACAAGGATACCGATACAAGGCTATTATTCTTGAATCAGTAGGATATTTCTCCAAGGTTAAAGGTTCTCAAAAGCTTCCAGCCTTTGTAAAAGGACCTGATGTGGGAGATTTTCTTGGAGTTGTAGGAAATGGAAAATCAAAAAAGCTTTTAGATTTATTCGAAAAGGCAAAAGTCTATGTGCCTACATTAAATCTTCTTACCTATAAAGCTCCAATGAATGGATGGCTATCCATTGAAACCAGATTAAGTGACCATGCGCCCTTCTGGGATGCAGGATTTCAGGCAGTGATGCTTACAGATACAGCTATGTTTAGAAATCCCTACTATCATACTCCTCAAGACACACCTGATAAGCTTAATTTTTCCCTTCTGACTGATGTGGCAAAATTATTGATTGCTGCTGTTTTGTCTGCAAATACCTAGCTATGAATTTTTTCCTTTTTTCCTTATTTAGGAATCTTAACTGAAAATAGAGATTTTTACAGTCATCAAAGCTAAGTTTACCAATAAATTTTATCACTTCTATCTCATCCATGAGATGTGGAAATTTATTAGTCTTACTGGGTAACATTTCATCTTTTTCAATGAGTAAAATGTATATCAAGGATCTTGCCGATAAAAGATTTTCCCATTCTTTGTTTTCTTTTTTATTAAAAATATACCTTAAGGTGAGAATATCTCCTGGAGGGAAAAGCCAAATTTTACCAGTAAGTTCTCTAATTTTGTTTTGAAGAAGAAAAATTCCCTTTACCCTATAGAGTTTGTTTAGCCTTAAAGAAATTATTTTCCTAAGATACTGATGAATAGCGCCTGCCTCTATGAGAATTTTTCCTTCTTTTGGAAGTTTATTGATGATTTCTTCAGCTCTCAAATAGTCCCTTAGCCTGAATCTATCTGCATCTGCTTTAGCAAATCTTTTTACACTTTCAATTATCTCATCAAAAGATTTACTTATTGATGCTTCATAGAAATTGATTAATTCTTTCGTAGCTTTCTTTTCAGCTTCATAAACTTCCCTTAATTCTGGATATTTTTCTATATCCTTAGGCTCTTTACCTTCAGAGAAGATATTGTAAATTTTTATAAGTCTTTCTATATAGGGTTCAATCTGAATGATTATTTTTCCTTTTTTATAGAGTGCTTGGAGATTTTTATAGAAATGATAAGAGAATTGAGGGAAATCAAAGAGTTCTTCCTCTATGTAACTATCAATGGACATCTCTCCTTTTAGCATTCTCTGGAAATTACTATTTGGAGCTTCCTCAAGGATTATAATGTCATTCTTCTTCATAAAATCTATCATGGATGGAAGGAATTCAACTCTATGGGCTGTAAAAGCTATGTTTATTTCATTCAGCATAAGATGAATAATAGGATTTTTCTACAACATTTGACAAGTTGTTTATTTTCATA
>CALLBR010000013.1 GCA_937998865.1 uncultured bacterium | reverse complement strand
TGAGTCTTCTCCAAGGGCATTATGGATCAGGAACATCTTATTGGCAGCAATATCTCTGCTATGAAAAAGGTCTGCACCTTTTTCAGTGGGAAAGAAATTTATTATATAGAGGCTATCAAAGACCTTTTTGCTTATGCGATTGATCCTTCCAATCCTCTGAATTACACGGACAGGGTTCCATGGTATGTCATAGTTAATAACCATACCAGCACGGTTAAGGTTAAAGCCCTCTGAGATCTTATCTGTTGTAAGGAGTATGTCATAGTCATCTTTCTGTTTTTCCTCTGGATATGAGGCATCAAAATTTGCATATATCTCCCTTGTCTTTGAGCTGGTAAGGTCTCCTGCCACCACAAGCACCCTATCATTGAATGCCTCTTCAAGAATTGGCTCAAGATATTTGACAGTATCAATGTATTCAGAAAATATGACTATCTTTCTTCTTTTTTCAACCCTCTGACTTTCTTTGATTCCCTCAATAAGCCTTTCAGCCTTTGGGTCATGTCTTATGAGGTTTAAATCCTCAAGTTCCTTCAAGATGTCTTCAAAGAGTTTTTTGTCAGATTCAATATCTGAAAGAAATCGGTCCTTGTCCTTAAATTTATCTATCTCATAGACCTCGTGATATTCTGGATATTCACCCCTTTTGATCCTTTCTGCATATTCTTTAAGTTGTTGTTCAATCTCTTCAATCTCTCTTTCATAAATTCTCTCAAGGAGTTGACGGTCAAGTATGTATTTACCAGTTTTCTCTATAAATGAAAGGACTATCTCTGTTATATTTTTAAAGTTTAAAAGGCTCTGCCTGAATGCGCCAAAGGAGCTTTCAAACCTCTTAACAAGCAGTCTTCTCATAAAATCATAGAGGTTAAACTGCTGGAAATACTGAAAATTCTCCTCCTTTGCAAGGCTATCAAAGGCATGAATCCCTACCTTATAAATAAAGGGTCTGTATACGGCACCCTTAAATATGCCTCCTTCCTCAGGAAGGGCAAAGTATTTATTAATTACCCTGTCATAAAATTGTGATTGCTCCTCTGTTAATTCAAAGAACCATTCCTGAGGGTCTTCTACCCTTGAAAGTTCCCTTATCTCATCACGATAATAGGGGTTTTCTTGAAGGTCAAGGCGGTTTCTCCTGATGGTAACAGGTTCAATCGTATCCTTAATCTGCTTTGCAAGATAGTGGGAGCGCCTTTTTACATCACTAAGGTCTATTTCTTCTTTCCCAAATAGTGCCCTATAATAGGCAATTGCCCTCTGCCTTTTCTTATGGTCAGAGGAGTTTGCATATCTTTTTATGTAGGAGAGCCTGTCAAAGATGCCTTTATATTCTGTGAACTTTAATTCAAGGTTATCAGTGAGGGTGATTGTGGATTTTTTTGGGGTGATAAAGAGCTTAAGGAGAGAGAATATATCAGCAGGCCTGTTATTGAAGGGTGTGGCAGTGAGAAGTATTACAATCTTATTTCTACAGATGTTTTTAAGCAGTTCATAATCCCTTGTGTCCTGATTCCGGAATCTATGTGCCTCATCTATAATTACTACCTCTACATCCTTTGCCCTTGAGACATAATCAGCTATATCCTCAAGTTTTCCCAGTGAAAAGGCTTTCCAGCCAAGTTTTGTCAGATGGAAGTCCTCAAGGTATTTATTCCATCCCTCAGTGCCTGCCTCATCACCAATAAGCCCAGGAGGTGCGATGACAATGCCCCTCTTTTTTAATTCAAAGGCAACAGAACAGGCAATTATGGTCTTTCCAAGACCAACCACATCTGCAATAATAACACCATTATGCTGGTCAATAATGGATAATGCCTGTCTTACAGCATCAAGCTGGTATTTATACCTCTTGTAACCCTGATCTTCAAGTACCTCTAAGAGTCTCTGACCTATCTCCTTTCCCTTAAAGGAGTCAAGGTAAGTCTTTAGCACAAGTGCATAAGCTTCATAGGGTGTAATCTCTTTGATAAGGGTTTCTTTTTCAAGGAGTTCAATGAGCCTCTTCTTTGTAATATTATCCTCTGTAACAGGTATGGCTGTATTCCATAATTTATCAAAATATTCTTCAGCTTCTTCAATGCCGTAATCGCTTATCTCTACATTGAATTCATGCTGATGGGTTAGACCAGAGGCAGTAAGATTGCTGCTACCAGTGATAAAGAGGGCATCCCTGGCAACCTGCGTTGGCTCAAGTTTGAATATATAGAGTTTTGCATGATTGGGCTCGTAGGTCTTTCTTATAATGAGGCGATCATCCTTTATCAGATCGATAAAAAACCTTACCTGCTCATAAAACTCCTTGCTGTCAAATTGGTCTGTGTTTATGGAGTTCTTGATGGATGTAAAATACCTATTAAGTCTCTCATCATCAGAGAGTCCCCTTTCACTACTTCCATGTTCAATAAGCCCATATACTGTCCTATCCACATTAAGGCCTACAAGGACCTTTAATATTACATTTTGGTTATCCTTGAGCCCCTTGTATAATTCCTTAAGGCCTGAGAAATAAAAGAAACCCACAAGAAATTTAAGCTCCTTACTTTTTGAAAGTAAGTCAAGGAGCCTATTTTTCAGAAGCTTTGTGGGGCTGTTAGTTATAAAGTTGCTCATCTTAGTTATAAAGTTACTTATCTATTTAAAAAATATCTTTAATTATAGCATAGGCATGCAGAAAATGAGCCATTTCTAAAGATTTTTATAAAGAGGTTATCCTTTCACTGATAGGAGAGTTTTAAAAATTTTTTCTGGTTTTTGGGAGATAATTGGAGGTAAATTATTCTATGGAGAGAATTAATTTTTATATGGCTTTTCTAATAAATTTTTGAGGCATTGGAATTTTAAAATTTAATAAGGCATTTCAAGGACTCTTTTGCTTTTGAAGTAATTTCATAGGCTTTTGGAGTTTCATCTATTCCAAATTCATGAGTAATGAGAATTTTGTGATTGATTTTTTTGTTTGATATGAATTCAAGTGCTTTTCGGGTGTCCTCAGGTCCACAAGAATAACTGGTCGTAATGGTAATGTCATTAAAATATAAGTCGTTTATAGAGATAGAAATTCTTTCTCCTGGTGGAGTAGGAGTAAAGATTAGTATTGTTCCTCCTTTAGATAAAGCTTTTAAATAAAACTCTATGACTTTAATATCACCTGGACCAACTATGATGCACTGCGGCATTATTCCCTTTGTAATTTCTTTAAGTTTTTCATAAACATTTTCTTCTTTGATATTTATAACATAGTCAGCACCAGCCTCTAAAGCTTTTTGAAGCCTAAAGTCTACCATATCAGCTCCGATTATTTTCTCTGCACCAAATTCTCTGGCAAGCATGATATGAATTTGTCCCATTACTCCAAGTCCTACAATTAAGATTGTATC
Organism: uncultured bacterium; assembly: GCA_937998865.1. Taxonomy (GTDB): domain Bacteria; phylum Nitrospirota; class Thermodesulfovibrionia; order Thermodesulfovibrionales; family Thermodesulfovibrionaceae; genus Thermodesulfovibrio. The sequence goes on along the minus strand of CALLBR010000013.1, from coordinate 20,843 downwards.
GCCTTCTTTCATGTGGGCTCTCTTAAGAGATTTAACGACACAGGCAACAGGTTCTACTAAGGCAGCTTCTTCAAAGGAGACATGCTCTGGGATTTTTAAGGTATCATTTTTTAAAATTACTTCAGGCAGTATAATGTACTCTGAGATGCCGCCCGGATAAATCTTTGAATTTTTCCAAGTTTCACATTGCACATGGTCACCTCTCTTACAGTAAGAACATTCCATGCAAGGAGCATGATGATGAACAAAAACTTTGTCGCCTTCTTTTAGCTTTATTTCATCTTTAATAGTATCGCCAATTTTTACGATTTCACCAGAGATTTCATGTCCCAGCACTAAGGGAGCTTTTTTCTCGATGTACCAAGGCATTACATCTCCAGAACAAATACCACAGGCTTTAACTTTTACTAAAGCTTCATTACTTTTAATCTCAGGAATAGGAATTTCTTCAATTTTTATTTCATTAAATTTATAAAGCTTTGCTACTTTCATGATTAAAGTAGCTTAAAATACTTTATATTACAAAATCAAGAGAATTAAAAATTTGGTTGACAAATGTTTATGGGTTTTTATATCTTAGTAACTACTTACATACAAAGAGAGGAAAATATGAGAGATTTAAAATCTTGTGTGATATTTATTTTATCAGCTTTGATACTCTTTTCTTGCTCCAAATCAGAACAAAAAAAGCAACCACCACCCGTTCCTGTTGTAGTGGAAAAGGTTCAAGTGAAAGATGTTCCTATTCAGATTTTAGCAATAGGAAATGTGGAACCTTACTCTACAGTGAATATTAAGTCTCGTATTGAAGGACAACTTTTAGTAACAAATGTAAAGGAAGGAAGTGAGGTAAAAAGGGGACAATTGCTGTTTATAATCGATCCAAGACCATTTGAGGAAGCTGTAAGGCAGGCAGAGGCAAATTTATTAAGAGATAAAGCACAACTGGACTTTGCTAAAGCTGATTTAGAAAGATATGAAGAGCTTTACAAGGAGCAGCTTATTTCTCGTCAGCAGTTTGATAAAATTAAGACAAATTACGAGACACTAAAAGCAGTTTTGAAAGCTGATGAAGCAATATTAAAAAATGCAAGACTAAATCTCAATTACTGTTACATTCACTCTCCAATTGATGGTGTGATAGGTTCTCTTTCTTTACATCCAGGTGGGATGATAAAAGCCAATGAAACTCAAATTGTCACCATAAATCAAATAGTACCAATTTATGTAAAATTTTCGGTACCAGAGGGAGAGCTTTTGAGAATAAAGGAAGCTATGAAGAAGGGAGACTTAAAAACTGAGGTTACAGTTAGAGGTGCGGAGGCAATTTATTCTGCCACTGGTAAGGTCGTATTCATAGACAATGCAGTAGATATGTCAACAGGAACTATAAAAATGAAGGCTGAATTTCCCAATAAGGATAAAATGCTTTGGCCTGGACAATTTGTTAATGTTGCTTTAACTATTGGAATAGAGAAAAATGCCTTAGTCATTCCCAGTAGAGCTCTCCAGATTGGTCAAAAAGGTGAATATGTATGGGTTGTAAAAGAAGATAAAATGGCAGAAATGAGAGAAGTTAAAGTGGGAGCAAGGTTTAAAGATGAGGTAATCATAGAGAAAGGTTTAAACCAAGGAGATACAATTGTAATTGATGGTCAACTAAAACTTATGCCAGGCTCTAAAGTGGAGATTAGAAAATAATGAACTTCTCCGAAATTTTTATCCGGCGTCCAGTAATGACAATACTTCTTATGGTATCTATTGTTGTATTTGGTTTAGTAGGTTATCGTTATCTCCCAATAGCTGAACTTCCAAATGTAGATTTTCCAACAATTCTTGTCACTGCAAATTTACCCGGAGCTTCTCCCGAGACCATGGCTTCTGCTGTTGCTACACCTCTGGAGAGAGAATTTTCTACAATTTCTGGATTAAAATCTATGAATTCTGTTAATGCTAAAGGAATTACCCAAATTACCCTTGAGTTTGATCTAAATAAGAACATAGATGTAGCAGCCCAAGATGTCCAAACAGCTATTGTAAGAGCATCGCGTCAACTTCCTGCTAATATGCCAACTCCTCCTACTTACAACAAAGTTAATCCAGCTGACATGCCAATTCTTTATTTTGCAATAACCTCTCCTACCATGCCTTTATATAGACTTCATGAGTATGCCGACACTCTTTTAGCTCAGAATATTTCAATGGTAAATGGAGTTGCACAGGTTCAGATATTTGGAGCTCAGAAATATGCTGTAAGAGTGAGAATTGACCCTCAAGCAATAGCCAGCAAGGGTATTGGGATTGACGAAGTAGAAAATGCTATAAAAAAAGGTAATGTGGAAATTCCAACAGGAACACTTCATGGTAATTATCAGGCATTTACCATCGAAGCAACAGGCAAACTACTTAATGCCTCTCAATATAATGAATTAATCATAAGAAGCAAAGATAATTCAATAGTAAAAATTAGAGACATTGGAGAAGCAATTGATAGTGTAGAGAATGATAAGCTTGCCGCCTGGTATGGTTCAAAAGGCACTCTTCAAAGAGCTATGGTCCTTGCAATTTATAGACAGCCGGGTACAAATACAGTTCAAGTGGCTCATGATGTTAAAAATAAAGTAGAGGAATTGAAAAAGCAAATCCCAGCAAGTGTTTCTTTAAATCTTCTTTATGATCGCTCTCAATCAATAAAAGATTCTGTAAGAGATGTTCAGTTTACCTTGATGTTTACAGTATTCTTGGTAATTCTTGTAATTTTCCTTTTTTTAAGGAGGCTTTCTGCTACTGTAATTCCCTCTGTTACTCTGCCCATATCCATAATAGGAACATTTGCCATCATGTATCTTCTTGGATATAGTCTTGATAATTTGTCATTAATGGCACTTACCCTATCGATTGGTTTTCTAGTGGATGATGCTATTGTTATGTTGGAAAACATTGTAAGACATATAGAAAAGGGAGAAAAACCTTTAGAAGCAGCATTAAGAGGGTCAAAAGAAATATGGTTTACAATTCTTTCTATGACACTATCTCTTGTTGCTGTTTTTATTCCGGTTCTTTTCATGGGTGGAATTGTAGGTAGGCTTTTTAAAGAGTTCGCTGTAACAATATCTGTTGCTATATTAATCTCTGGCTTTGTATCTCTTACACTTACTCCCATGATGTGTAGCAGATTTCTTAAGATAGAAAATAAAAAAGATGGAAAATTTTATAACACCTTGGAAAAAGGCTTTCAAAAAATGCTTGAGTTATATAAAGTGGGCTTAAGCTGGTCACTTAAAAATCATATTCTTATAATGATATTTTCAGGTTTAATTTTTTTATTAACTATTTTTATATTTATGAAAATTCCAACTGGTTTCATTCCCAGTGAAGATAAAAATCAAATTTTCATCATTACTGAAGCATCAGAAGATGTCTCTTTTGAGGAAATGGTAAGGCATCAGCTAAAACTTGCTGAGTTGGTTCTTAGAGAACCGTCGGTTCGTGCCTTTATGACATCAGTGGGTCCAGGTCCCGGCTCTCCCTCTATAAATAGTGGAAGAATGTTTATAAACCTTATTCCTTCTTCTGAGAGGACTCATGTAGATGAGTTAATAGCTAAACTAAGACCAAAGTTTAACTCAATAGTAGGATTAAAAGTTTATCCTCAAAATCCTCCTACAATTAGAATAGGAGGAGCTGTCACAAAAGCTTTGTATCAGTTCACTCTATCAGGCAGTGATCTTCAGGAACTCTATTATTATGCTCAAATGTTTGAAGAAAAGATGAGACGAATAAACATTATTCAAGATGTGTCATCGAATCTGCAGATTAAAACACCTAAATTATTCATAGAAATTAACAGAGCAAAAGCAGAATCTCTTGGAGTTACAGCTGAACAAATTGAAAATGCTCTGTGGAGTGCCTTTGGAAGTAAATGGATCTCTACTATTTATGCTTCTAATAATCAGTATCAAGTTATTCTTGAGTTAAAACCAGAATATCAGAAAGATCCCTCTGCCTTAGGAATGCTATACATTAAATCTTCAAGGGGAGAGACTATACCATTAAATTCTGTAGCTACTATATCTCAGGGTATAGGTCCTCTTACTGTAAATCATACAGGACAACTTCCCTCTGTAACAATATCATTCAACTTAAAGCAAGGAGTATCCCTTGGAGAAGCTGTAGATGAAATTCAAAAAGTTGCTAAATCAACATTACCTGACACTATTATTACAAACTTTCAAGGGACAGCTCAGGCATTTAAAGAATCTTTTCAAGGTTTATGGTTTTTATTAATTATTGCATTGTTTGTGGTCTACATTGTACTCGGTATACTTTATGAAAGCTTTATCCACCCTCTGACCATTCTTTCAGCTTTACCATTTGCAGGGTTTGGAGCTTTGATTACCCTTTTTGTTTTTGGTGTTGAATTAAATATTTATTCTTTTGTGGGAATTATAATGTTAATTGGTCTTGTGAAGAAAAACGGAATTATGATGATAGATTTTGCACTTCATGCTCAGAGAAAGGACGGAATAAACCCTCGGGAAGCCATTTATAATGCATGTTTAATTAGATTTCGTCCAATTATGATGACTACAGCTGCAGCTCTTTTCGGAGCATTACCTATTGCCCTGGGGATTGGAGCAGGAGGAGAAGTTCGTAAACCTCTAGGTCTTGCTGTTGTGGGAGGACTTCTTTTTTCACAGTTGCTTACGCTGTTAGTAACTCCAGTTTTTTACCTTTACATGGAAAAATTGCAAAGATGGATTAGAAAACAAAAGGTTTAAATATTTTAAAAATTATTTTATTGACCATTCATGAAAAATGCATTTAGAATTGTAAAATATGAATTTTATTTTTTCCAAAAAATGGGCTCTAATAGTTTTGATAATTTCTATTTTTTTCCTTGTTTTCTCCATAAAAATTGACGTCTCTTCTTTCTTGGCAAACCACATAGAAAAAGAAATAAAAAACATATCGGGATTAGATGTTTCAATAAGTAAAATTTATCTGAAGATTCTTCCTTTTTCTCTAGAAATTAAAGATTTAGCATTCCAAGATAATGAAAACTATATTTATTTAAAAAATGCAAAAATTTATTTCACCTTTCAAGAAATTTTAAATAAACAAATCGAGATAAAAAGAGTTTTAATTTCTAATTTTAATTTTTCCCTGGATGAGGAATTTTTGAATAATTGTATAGAAAATATAAAAAATTCTCTAAAAAATCCCTATCCACTTCCTTTTAAAATTAAAGTTAGTCTCATAGAAGTAGAAGGTCTCAATGGATTGATATATAAAGGGAAACATTTTTTAAAATTAAGTGATTTTTACGGCAGGGGAAGACTCAACGGACTAAAAAGTTTCAATTTCTTCTCGAGCTTAAAACTCTCTATTCCTGAGTATCCAAATATAAACAGCGGCATAAAAATCTCTTTCAATCTTAAAGATGATCAGATAATTCTTGAGGACTTAAAAATCTTTGACCCAAATTCTCTTTTAAGCTTAAATGGAAATTTAAATTATCCTAAATTTTTAGGAGAGTTTTTTGTAAGCGGAAAAATTTTTTTAAATTCATTAATGAATTTCTTAGGTATTAAAAATCGATCAAATGGTCAGCTATCTTTTGAGGGAAAGATTTTTTTTAGAGAAGGTAAGAAGTTACTTGATAAGATTTTTCTTGATATAAATTTTAACGGGTTCTTTTTTATAGAGGATTTAATGAAATTTTTAAAAGTATATGAAAAAATAGAGGGTTATACAGAAGTAATTGAAGGTAAAATTCAAGGTTCTCTCTCTAATTTGGAAGGTTCAGCTCAAGTAAAACAAAAAGAGGGAAATATATTAGGAATAAAAATAGAAAAATTAACAACAGAAGTTTTGTATAGAGATAAGAATTTAGAATTTAAAAGTAATGACATTTATTTATACGGAGGCAAAGCTAAAGCTTATGTAAAAATACCAATTCCAACGGTATGGAAACACTATGTGTCTATAGAAGTAAAAGGAATTTCAAGTTCAGGAGTTTTTGATCTAATAAATTGGAATCCTCAAATAGCCAAGGGATCAGTAGATGGATGGCTTTTCTCTGAGGGGAAAATATTTTCTCCTAAAGGTATCTTTATTTACAGAAGGAACTCAAATATTCCAAATGATGTGAGGGGAAAAGTAAATTCCATCAAAGGTGAATTCCAATCAGATGGAAAAGTTTATAATTTTAAATACTTAGAATTTATTTTAGATGAGACAAAAGTTTTAGCTAATGGTAATATAGATGTAGAAAAAGAATATCTTGATTTTTATTTTACTGGAAATTCTAATAATATCTCAGAGCTTATTTATCCCTATCAGAAAGCCATATATGGAGATTTATATTTTAGAGGTAAAGTGATTGGTCAAATAAATGATCCTCAAATTAATTTAGAATTTTCTTCCAAGGAGATAAAAGTTTTTTTTAATGAATTGGTCTCTAATTTTGGAAAATCTCCCACAATTATAAGAGACATAGAGGGGGATATTAGATATAGTAAAAATCTTCTGGTTATAAATAATATTTCCAGCACTGAAAAGCTTTACATAAAGGGAAAAATCAATTTCTTCCAAGCTAAAAATTTGTTTGATTTAAATAATCCTCTTTATGACATTGATTTTACTCTGAAAAACTTGATAATTGATAATTTATACTTTGAACCTTTAAAAAAATATATAAATACCAAATTAGACATAAAAGGCTCTGTAAAGGGCAAAGGAGAAATAAGCGGAAATATTATTACCTCAAATATCTTACTTGGCAAGGATAAAGTTTTTGATAAATCTTTGTTAAGTATAAAGTATGATTTTAATTCTATAAATATAACAAGCTCTTCTTTCTATTCTGGTAATAACCAACTTTTGCTTCATGGTAATATAAATTTCGATGGAAAGGTTGATATTTCTATCTATTCTGATAAGTTTGAAATCATATCTTTTATAAGAGATATTGCTGAAAAAATTGGTGTCAAGAATATTCAAAGTGTATTTCTCCAAAACTTAAGGTTATACATTAAAAATACATATAAAGACCCTGATATAAATGGCTATAGTGAATTTTTAATTGTAACAAAATTAGGTAAGACAATAGATGGAGCTATAAAATCTAACTATTCAAGTGATATTCTCCAAATAAACTTATCTTGTCTTAGATCGGGTAATTTTGATATAAGGGGATTTTTAGATAAAGGAGAATGGAGATTTAATGGAAATCTATACTCCACAAGGATAGATTCCCTTCTTAGTCTTTTTTTAAATAATTTACCTGAAGATTTGGTAAGTTTAGTTGATGGAACAATAAATGGAACTTTTAAAGAAAAAATAAATGCCCAAATCACTTTAAATCGTTTATTTACAAGAATTTATGGAGTTGGGATTAGTAATAAATCTACAGTTAAAATTAACATAAAAAATAACAATGTCTACTTTGAGCCCCTAACATTAATTGGTCAATCAACAGAACTAACAATAAAAGGTAAAATTGTTGATTATTTCGATATTCTCATAGAGGGTTCTACAGATTTAAAACCCTTAAAGCCCCTTTTAAAAGTTGATGATATAAGAGGAAGAGCTTCTGTTATGGTATACATTTATGAACAAGTAAAAAATCCTGAAATAGTAGGTGAAGTTAATGTGATAGATAGTTCAATAACACTGAAAAAGGATATTCCTACTTTAAATAACATTAATGGTTTAGTAACATTTAATGAAGACAGAATTTTAATTGAAAAAGCAAGGGGCAGAATTGCAGAAGGTAATATAGAAATTGGTGGAGGTTTTTATCTAAAAAATTTCTCAATTCAAAGATATGCCTTAACAGGAACATTACATAATATAAGATGGATTTTTTCACCCCGTTCTTGGGCATTTTTAAATGGAGAGCTTCATTTAACAGGTTCTGCAGTTAATCCTCAACTAATAGGTAACATCAGTATTAATAAGGGAGTTTATAGAGAAGATATAGATTTTGTAAAATTAGCTCTTAAATCAAACGGAATTAAAAGCTCCTTTGAAAAAGATAGCTGGTTGAATAATTTGGCTCTAAATTTGAAACTACAGTCTGATTCTTTTTCCATAAATAACAATCTTGCAGACATGTTTTTAAAAGCTGATCTCTTACTGAAAGGAACATTTTCTAATCCCTCTTTGTTAGGCTGGATAATGTCAAAAGAAGGATGGATTTATTTTAGAGGTAATAAATTTGAAATACAAAGATTACTTATTCAATTTAATGATCCTAAATCTATAAGACCCTATTTAAATATCTCTGCCAAAAGCTATGTATCTCAATACAATGTCAATCTTAACATTAACGGTTACATTGATCAATTTAATCTTATTCTCAATTCTAATCCTCCTTTAGCAGAGAATGAATTGTTAAATCTATTATTAATAGGGCAGAATGGACCATCAAAAAGAGGACTTCCTGGAGTATCCGAGGCAACCTCTATTATTACTGGACAAATTCAAGGATTGATTGAAGAGAGAGTGAGAACAATAACAGGTTTTGATACTCTTTCTGTAGAACCGACTATTTCTAAGACAAGCGGTACTGTTACACCAAGAGTAACCATAGGAAAAAAGCTCTTAAATGGAAAACTAAACGTAACTTACTCTACAGGAGCTGGGACTACCACGGAACAAATAATCAAAATAGAATACATAATTAAAAAGGGTGTCTCCCTATTGGGTTTAAGAGATGAAATTGGAGGACTTTCTGGTGCTATTAAGTTTCGTCTTGAGTTTCATTAGTATATTACTTTTCTTTTGTTTCTCATATGGAGAGGAAATCTTTGAGGTAGAAATTGTAGGACTCAGATCAATGAGTCAAGAAGAATTTTTGTATTTGTTAGACTTAACAAATAAAAGAGAGATTTCTAAAGAAGCAATTTCTGAAGGGATAAAAAGGCTTTTTTTGAAAGATATATTCGAAGACATTATTATAGAAAAAAACAACAAAAAAATAACCATAAGGGTAAAGGAAAAACCTACTATAAAATCAATAAAATTTGAGGGAAATGAAAATTTTGATGATAAATTTTTGAGAAAACTCTTAAATTTTAAAATTGGAGATAGATTAAAGATTGTTGAATTAAAAAAATCTTCAAATCACATTAGGGAAACCCTCAAGAAAAAGGGATATCCTGAAAGTCAGATAACTTTTAATACAGACTGTTCTCAGGAATTTTGTATAGTTACCTTTACCATAAGAGAGGGTAAACCCTTGACAGTTAGAGATATAATTTGGGAAGGTGATGTAGATGAATACCTCCAGAGTTTATTGTCTCTTTCTGTGGGAGCTCCCTTTGATGAAACAAAAATGGAGGATTTTGTAAAAAAATGCAAAAATTACTTTGAAAAACAAGGTATTGTTAACTCAACCATTGCCTATTCTTTTAAAGAGGGTAAAATATTAATTAATTTAAAAAAGGGAGAGAAAGTAAAAGTAGATTTCATTGGAGTAGAAAAACTAAAGAGACAAGATCTTAACAACCTCCTTAATGCTTATTTAAAAGAGAGACTTGATGAAAATATAATTAAGGATATAACCAATAGTCTTATTTCCCTGTACTATTTAAACGGTTTTTCAGAAATAAAAATATACCCAATTTTAGAAAAGCAAGACAAGATGATTAATCTTATTTTTGTGATTAATGAAGGGAAGAGAAAAATTATTGAGGACATCTATTTAAAGTTTGATGAAATAAAAATGGAAAAAAAGGATATTAACAAAATAATTATAAATTCTCCAAATTCACCTTTTAATTTAGAAGAATTAGAAAATGATAAAAAAAGAATAGAGGATTTTTTGAAAGCACAAGGGTATTATTATGCAAAGATTTATCAGACTGAAATTAAAGAAGAAGATGAGAAAATCAAGATAATTTTTAAAGTTAGTGAAGGAAAACAAATAAAAATAAAAACTATCAATTTAGAAATTGCGAATGAGGTGATGAAAGATAGAGTATGGGAATTAACTAAAGAATTTAATAATAAAATTTTTACTGAAGAGATCCTATTGGAAATAAAGAGAAAAATTATTGATTTTTATCAAAGACAGGGATATGCTGAAGTTAATGTAAAAAGCCATTACGAAATAAATAATGATGAAGCATACATTTTTTTCATTATTAATCCCGGAGAGAGGAAATATTTCAAAAAATCAATAATTTTAGGCAATAGAAAGACTAAGACAAGATTTATATATGAAAGACTTTTCCAAAAGGAAAATAAACCTTTTAATCCATATATTTTAGAAGAAGAAAGACTGTCACTTTACAAAACAGGTCTTTTTTCAAAAATAGATATAATTTATCAAAAACAGGATAATTATATAGACATTATATACGATTTCGAGGAGGTACCAGCAGGTGCCTTTGACTTTGGTTTTGGTTATGGAGATTATGAAAAAGTCAAGGGTTTTATGGAGCTTTCTTACATAAATTTATTTGGAATTAACAAACAAATCTATTCAAGAATTGAGTTAAGTAAAATTGAAAAAAGAAGCTCTATTGTTTATATTGACCCCTGGTTTTGGAAAGATCTTATTTTTAAAACTTCCCTAAATTTTGAAGACAGGAGAGTAAAGAATATTGATACTAAAGATATCTTATATGAATTGAGAAGATTCAGTGCATCAGCAGGTTTTGAAAAAAGATTATTGGAAAATTTCAAAGCTGAATTAGATTATGAAATTTCATATTCAAAAATTTGGGATATATTACCTGAAGTGATACTATCAGATCAAGATATAGGTAGAATCCTCATAAGTGGTTTTAAGGTTTCATTAATATATGATGACAGAGACAATCCCTTTGATCCAAAAAAAGGATGGCTTGCAGGTTTGAGTTCTAAACTCAGTTCAGAAATTTTTGGATCTGAACTTAATTTTTTAAAAACTTCCTTTTATTTAAATAAATACACCGAATTATATGAAGGTTTAGTTTTTGCTATATCCTTAAGAGGCGGATGGGCATGGTTATATGGTAAAACTGACAATTTACCTATTTCTGAGAGATATTTTCTCGGTGGAAGAGATACTGTAAGAGGTTATGCTCAAAATACACTGGGACCAAAAAGAGATGATCAACCTACAGGAGGTAATGTCTTCCTTATGGGGAATATGGAGTTAAGAACATCTCTTGGTAGAAACTTTTTTATTGTGAATTTTCTTGATGCAGGAAATGTGTGGAATAGGGTAGGGGATGTAAATCCCTCAAAACTCAAATTTACTACTGGTGTCGGTCTAAGATATAAGACACCTGTTGGACCTATAAGAGTTGATTATGGTTATAAACTTAACAGACAGAAGGGAGAGTCCCATAGTGAAATTCATTTTACTATTGGTCATGCTTTTTAATATTATATGTCTGCCAATATGTTCTGGAGAAATAATAGATAGAGTAGTTGCCTATGTGGATGATCAAGCAATAACAATAAAAGATTTTTTAGAATTTAGAGCTAAAATTAAGGAAAAATTACCTAATATTTCATCCAATGAAATAATTGAACTCATGATAAACAGAAAACTTTTATTGAAAGAATCGAAAAAAATTTTTTTAGAGGGAGATGAAGAAGAGGCGATTAAAAATTACATTGATTTAAAAATAAAATCAAAAATATTTATAACAGACGATAAAATAAGAGAATACTATGAGCAAAATAAGCATCAATTTGGTGAAAAGCCTTTCCTTTCTATTAGGGATGAAATTGAAACATATTTGTTTGAGAGAGAATTAAATAAAAAACTTATTGAACATATTAAAGAGTTAAGAGAACTTGCTGAAATAAAAATAATTTTTTTGCCTTTCAGTGATTATTAATTTTTATAAAACAATTTTTCCTTAGCTCTTATCAGTTTTGTTATAGTTTCATTTATTGGTACAGATATGATTTTTTGTTTAGCTAAATTAACAATTGCGCCATTTAAGGAGTCAATTTCAGTTTTTTTCCCATTTTTTAAATCATAGTACATGGAAGGAAAATGCATTGCAGTGGGAGGTACAAGTTTTTCATAAAAAAATTTCAAATAGTCATCGGCATTGGGCCAGTTAAGTTTTATCTCATTAGCTTTAGCCACATTAAAAATTTCATAAACTATTTGATTCATTAAAAATCTTGTTTCTTCCATTTCAGCCAGACTACCATAATTGCACTCAAGAATCGCTCCGAGAGGATTTAAGGCACAATTGTAGAGTATCTTATCCCAAAGAATTGCATATACATCATTTGAGACTCTGGTGGGAATTCCAGATTTATTAAAGACATGGGATATTTCTATTAGTTTTTCCGAAGGAATTAAATTATCAGGCTGACCTATCACTATGTCATCGGCAAAAACTGTAACTTCTGCAAAACCTATTTCATTAATCTTGGCTCCAAAAATTATTCTTGACAATATTATTTTTCTCTTATCCACTATACTTCCTGCTATTTCATAATTACCGTATCCATTTTGAGCAAGAAGGATTAAGGTGTTTTCTCCAATTAGAGGCTTTATTTGATTTATGGCCTTTTCAGTGTCGTATGATTTTACAGAGACTATAATAAGATCTAAGTTTAAATCAATTAATTCTTGAGGTTTTACGTAAATACCATCTAAGAAGGTTTCCTTTTGTCCAAATAAACCCTTTATTTTTAAAGGTTTATTTTTTAAACTCTCAAAGTATTTTTCCTTTGTTATTCCGAAAACACTGTTGCCAGCACATTTTAGAGCTACCGCAAAAACAATACCTAATGCTCCAAGTCCGCAAATTAAAATATTCATTCCATTTCTCCTAATTTGGATTTGTTAAATTAAATTTATTTAAGGGAAAATCATTTTTTAAAGATTCTTTTGTGGGGCTTTCACTATTTTCTCTATTAATCTCCATAAATTTAAAATCTTCCTCTTCTTTACCAATCAATGCTTCTTTCATGAATTGAGCCCATATAGGAGCTGAAACTCTACCGCCTGCCTCTCCCTGACCAAGGCTTTTCCTCATGTCATCATATCCTACCCAAACTCCTGCTACTATTTGAGGAGTGTATCCAATAAACCAAGCATCTCTAAATTCATTGCTTGTTCCTGTCTTACCCGCTGCTGGCTTACCAATATTTGCTCGGGTACCTGTTCCATAAGAAATTACATCTCTCAACATATCTGTCATAGTAAGAGCAACCTCAGGAGCTATAGCTTCATCTAATTGAGGCTCATTTTGTAAAAGAATCTTGCCGGAACTATCAGTTACATATTTTATTGCAATTGGTTTAATTCTTTTACCTCCGTTTGCAAAAACACAAAAGGCAGATGTCAACTCTAGAGGAGATACACTTAGGCTTCCTAATGCTAAGGTTAAATCTGCAGGCAATTCTGAGTTTATTCCTGCTCTTTTAGCAAGATTTATTACAGACTCTAGCCCCATTATTTCAGTTAATCTAACTGTAGCAATATTTCTCGAAAAGGCGAGAGCTTTTCTCAAAGTTATCTCGCCCCAGAATTCTCCATCGTAGTTAGAGGGTGACCATTCTTTTAATCCTGATTTATAACTTACTGGCTCATCCAGAATGGTATTGTCGGGTGTAAATCCCTTTTCTATTGCAGCAGCGTACACAAAGGGTTTAAAAGAACTACCTGCCTGTCTTTTTGCATAAACTGCCCTGTTAAATTCTCCTCTTTGAAAACTATATCCACCTACCATTGATATAATATATCCTGTTTTTGGATCTATAGCCACTAAGGCACCTTCTATCTCTGGCTCTTGTTCTAAAGAGAAGTGAATATCTTTTCCCACAGATTTAAATTTAATCATAATCACATCACCTACAGATAGGATATTAGTGAGATTAAAGTTCTTTAGATTTTTGATTTTTCCTGAGGGTTCAATTATCTTACTTGCCCATTGAGCATCTTTTAGATTTAAGGTACCTCTCAAACCTCTTGATTTAATAATTGCTTGAGAGGGTGATACTGAGATAACAATACCTCTTGCAATATCGCCTTCAGATGGCTTGAAAGCCACTTTTTCATCATCTTTTTCACTATTGATAGATATCTTTCCAATAGGTCCCCGCCATCCAATTCTTTTATCAACAGCCCTAAGTCCTTCTTGTAAAGCTTTTTGAGCAGCTATTTGGGCTTTTGTGTTTAGAGTAGTGTAAACTATTAAATTCCCCTTGTAAATTTTATCAATATCGAACTGTTCTTCCAGTTGTTTTCTGACATATTCAAGAAAATAATTATAATTTTCTGTTGAAATTCTCAGTGAACTTAGATTAATCATCTGAGATAAAGCTATTTTTCTCTGCTGAGGGGTAATTAATTCTTCTTCTTCCATTCTTAATAGCACAGTTTCTTGACGTTTTTTTGCTCTAACAAGGTCATTATAAGGTGAATATGCATTTGGTGCTTTTATGAGACCAGCAAGTAAAGCTGCCTCTGGAAGATTAATTTCTGTAACAGATTTACCAAAATATATTCTTGATGCCATTTCAACTCCATAAGCTCCATGACCAAAATATACATTATTAAGATACATCTCCAAAATTTTTTCCTTTGATAATTCTTTTTCAAGTTTTATAGCTAAATAAGCCTCTTTAATTTTTCTCGTTAAAGTTTTCTCTGGTGTAAGAAACATAATTTTGGCAAGTTGTTGAGTTATTGTACTTCCTCCTTCTTTAAGTTTTAAATGAAGTATATCAGTAATTAAAGCTCTTCCAATGCCGATATAATCAATTCCCTTGTGTTTCCAAAATCGAGAATCTTCTACGGCAATAACTGCATTTATAAGATCTTTTGGAATGTTTTTAAGGGGCACATAAATGCCTTTCTGAATTTTAAATTCTCCTATAAGAATTCCCTCATCAGAATAAACTTTTGTTCCTTGTGAGTGTTTCACTTTATCAAAATCTTTTATAGAGGGAATATCTTTTAGAATAGCGAAACCAGCTCCTGTAAGAAAAGCAAGTAAAATTATACAAAATATAATTATAACTTTTATTTTCATAATTTTTATTATAACACTACAAGCCCATTAGTAATTTATTTTTTAACTTCTCAAAAAAAGGTGAAATAAGTTATAATGATTATAAAATAAAAATTGGAGGTATGACATGAAAAAGTACAAATGCAGTGTATGTGGCTATGTTTACGATCCTGCACAAGGTGATCCTGATAATGGGATTGCTGCGGGTACAGCCTTTGAAAATTTACCTGATAATTGGACATGTCCTGTCTGTGGCGCTACTAAAGATATGTTTGAGCCAGAGGATTAATCCTGGAGGTTTCTCATGAAATCTATTGAAATAGCTTTAAAAATGGAAACAGATGCTGTTAAATTTTATAAGGAAGCAGCAGAAAAAGTAAATCATCCTGTAGGCAAGAAAATGTTTTTAACAATTGCGAATGATGAAATGAATCACATTAAAATGATCGAAGAAGTTCTTAAAGGACTAGATCTTACCTTAAGAGAAGCGTATCCAATAAGAGCTTTAAAAACTATTTTTGAAGAAATGAAACCCTACATGATGGAGAGAATTAAAACATCCTCTGATGAATTAGAGGCTTTTAAGATTGCTATGGAAATGGAAAAGGAAGGAATAGATTTTTACAAAAAAATAAAAGAAGAAGTGAGCACAGAAAAAGAGAAAAAACTCTTTGAAAGATTGATTATTGAAGAGCAACAACATCATAAAATTTTTGCAGAGACCTATAATTTTCTAAATGACACAGGAAATTGGTTTATGTGGAAGGAATTTTCCATTGTAGAAGGATAAAAGGGAGGAACACCCTCCCTTTTTCTTCCTTTAACTCTCATTTAATTCCCAATACATCTGCCATATCATAGAGCCCTGCTGGTTTATCAGAAAGCCATATAATTGCTCTTAAAGCTCCTCGTGCAAAAGTATCTCTGCTTGATGCTTTATGAGTTATTTCAATTCTCTCCCCTAATCCTCCAAAAATAACTGTATGTTCACCTACAATATCTCCAGCCCTTATTGTTTGAATTCCTATTTCTTTTTTGGTTCTCTCTCCAATTATTCCTTTTCTTGCATAAACTGCCACTTCATCTAAATTTCTATTCAATGAATCAGCAATAACTTTTGCCATTTTTAATGCTGTTCCACTGGGTGCATCTTTTTTCATTCTATGATGGGCTTCAATTATTTCTATATCATAATCATCCCCTAGGATTAAAGCAATATCTTTTAGAATTTTAAACAATAGATTAACACCAACACTCATGTTTGGTGAGAGAACAATAGGGATTTCTTGAGCTACTTTCTTAATAAAGAGGAGTTGCTCATTATTAAAACCAGTGGTTCCAATGACCATTCCTTTCCTATGTTTTTTTACTGTTTCCAGAGTCTTTATGGTAGCCTCAGGAGAAGTAAAGTCCACTATTATGTCTGTATTAGAAATAACTTTTTCAAGATTTTCAGTTATTTTTACATTTAATTCGCCTATTCCTGCCACAATTCCAGCATCAAATCCAAGTTTAGGATGAAAAGAAGATTCAATAGCTCCAACAAGTTTTAACATTTCATATTCCTTTGAAAGGGCAACAATTCTACTGCCCATTCTTCCTGCTGCGCCACAGACTGTTATTCTTATCATTTTCTTCCTCCTCTAAGGTTATTTTTTCATTAATTTCCTCTACTTTAATTGAATAATTTTCATGAAGCCAATTCCAAAGATCAATAATTTTACAGTTTTTCGAACAGAAAGGTTTCCACGGATTGTTTTCATAGTCAATAAGTTTATTACAAACAGGACATTTCATTTTCATGCATTAATTTTAATTTTTCTACTCCTAAAGTTGCAACAAAATGTGATAGACTATACATAAATGAACCTCAGTGATAGAGCAAAAACAGTTCTTAAGATAAGATATTTATTGAAAAACGAAAAAGGACAAGTCATTGAGACACCAGAAAAACTTTTTCATCGAGTTGCTGATTATATTGCCCAAGCAGAAAAGTATTATGGTGAATCACCTTCAGAATGGGCTGAAAAATTCTATGAAATTATGAGTTCCTTTAGGTTTTTACCGAATTCGCCAGCTTTAATGAACGCTGGAAAACCTAAAGCTCAACTTGCTGCCTGTTTTGTTCTTCCTATTGAAGATTCCATGGAGTCAATATTTAAAACATTGAAGGATGCTGCATTGATTCTTCAGAGTGGAGGTGGTACAGGCTTTGACTTCTCTAAAATACGACCAAAAGGTGATATTGTGCGTTCAACAGGAGGCATAGCAAGTGGACCTGTTTCTTTTATGAAAATATTTGATAAGGCCTCGGATGTTATAAAGCAAGGTGGGGCAAGAAGAGGAGCTAACATGGGAGTTCTTAGAGTTGATCATCCTGATATTTTAGAGTTTATAAGAATAAAGAAATTTGAGGATTTAAGTAATTTTAATATCTCTGTTGCAATTACTGATTTTTTCATGGAAGCTTTATTTAAGGATGATTATTTTCCCTTATTAAATCCAAGAAATGGTGAAATCGTAAGAAAAATAAGAGCAAGAGAGATTTTTGATGAGATTGTTACTTCTGCTTATGAAGTAGGAGATCCCGGAATCCTTTTCATTGACACTATCAATAAATATAATCCTACTCCTCATTTAGGTAAAATTGAATGTACAAATCCTTGTGGTGAGCAACCTCTACTTCCATATGAAGCCTGCATTCTTGGTTCATTAAACCTTTCAAAGTATGTGAAAGGGGAAAAATTTGATTTCGAACTTTTAGGAAAAGATATTAAAATTGCCATAAGATTTCTTGATAATGCAATTGATGTTAATTTTTTCCCTGTGCCTGAAGTAGAAATTATGCATAAGGGAAACAGAAAAATCGGTCTTGGAGTCATGGGATGGGCAGACTGTCTTGTTGCATTGGGAATTCCTTATGATCACAAAAAAGCATTAATTTTAGCGGAAGATATTATGAAATTCATTAAATATAAATCTCATGAGGCTTCTGTTGAGCTTGCTCGGAAAAGAGGAGTTTTCCCAAATTATAAAGGTTCAGTTTGGGACAAATTAGGCTTACCAATGAGAAATGCTACAACTACAACAATAGCTCCTACAGGGACCATATCTATCCTTGCTAACTGTTCAAGTGGAATAGAACCCTATTTTTTACTTGCCTATAAACAAAGAATTCTTGACAGAGAATTTGAAATCATAAATAATTATTTGATTGAAACTGCAAAAAAAGAGGGTTTTTATTCTGAAACATTCCTTGAACATTTAAGAAAAAGAGGAACTCTAAGAGGAATTAAAGGGATTTCAAAAAAGATTAAAAGGATTTTCAAAACTTCCATTGAAATATCAAAGGAATATCATATTGAAATGCAGGCTGCTTTTCAAAAGCATACGGATAATGCTGTTTCAAAAACCATTAATCTTCCAAAAAGCACCACAAAAGAAGACATAGCAAAAATATTCATTTTTGCTTACAAAAAGGGTTTAAAGGGAATCACGGTCTTTAGATATGGATCAAAAAGGGGAACACTGCTTAAGATTAGCGATGCTCATCTGTCAGAGTGTTGTGAAATTACAGGAAGGAAGCCTCGCGTAACAAAATTTCATGATGTAGTATGATAAAGATTGAAAATCTCTCAAAAAGTTATGGTAAAGTTAAAGCCTTAGATTCGTTAAATCTTGAAATCAAAAAAAGTGAAATTTTTGGACTTCTTGGTCCTAATGGTGCAGGAAAAACCACAACTGTTAAGATTCTAACAAACCTTACAAAACCAGAAAGTGGTCTTTGCTTTATCGATGGTATAAATGTTCTTAAACATCCTCAAGAGGTAAAAAGAATTATAGGAGTTGTTCCTCAAGAAAATAATCTTGAGAGAGAACTCACAGTTTACGAAAATCTCCTTATTTATGGCATGCTTCATAAAGTAAAGTCTCTCAAAAAAAGAATAGAAGATATTCTTTCAATCATGGAATTAAAGGATAAAAAGAATTCTATTGTGAATACTCTTTCTGGAGGCTTTCAAAGAAGAGTTTTACTTGCAAGAGCACTTTTGCCAGAACCTAAGGTTATGTTTCTTGATGAACCCTCCATTGGTCTAGATCCTCACATAAGGAGGGAACTTTGGCAGATAATAAGAAAAATTAAAACAGAAGGCAGAACTGTGCTCCTTACCACTCATTATATAGAAGAAGCAGAAGCTCTTTGTGATAGAGTAGGTATACTTTTTCAAGGAAGATTAATTGCCCTCGGCACACCAATGGAACTTAAGAAGAATGTGGGTGAGTATGTAGTAGAATTTTTCAATGAAAATGGTGAATTTATTAGCGAAGTCTGTCAGAGTAGAGAAGAAGCCTATGAAATTGCAAAAAAAAGAAGTAATGGTGTCATCTTAAGAAAATCAAATCTTGAAGACGTTTTTGTAAAACTGACGGGTGAAAGAATAAGAAAAATAGAGAGATAATCATGTTAGATTGGTATCCGATTTTCCTAAAAGAGATGTTACAGTTTAAAAGAAAACTCCTAAGATTAGGATACATATTCTCTGCTATGATGGCACCAATTATTTATCTAATAACATTTGGACTGGGACTGGGAAGGACAGTGACGCTCAGTGGAGGAGTAGACTATTTGACATATCTTTTTCCTGGTCTTGTTGCAATGAGTTCAATGAATAACTCTTATTCCTGGGTTGCAAGCACTTTAAATTTAAGTAGACTTTATTTTAAAACTTTCCAAATATATATTCAAGCACCTATTAATCCCTTCTCTATAATGATAGGAGAAGTTTTAGCAGGCATGGTTAAAGGACTTTTTGCCTCCTTGTTGATTTTATTCGTGGGTTTTTTCTTGCCTTCAGGTTTTAAGATAAACGAAATTTTTGTATTAGCCTTATTGTTGAATTGTTTTATGTTTGCTTGTCTTGGAGTTATTACAGGAATGATAACAAAGTCACATGAAGATACAGCTACCTACTCTAATTTTTTTATACTTCCTATGGCATTTTTTAGCGGTACTTTCTTTTCCCTTGACAGAATTCCTCATGTTTTTAAACCTTTTATATATATTATGCCTTTAACACATACCAACATACTGATAAGAAAAAATTTTATAGATACAGAGGCATTGCTTTCACTCTTTGCAGTTTTGTTTTATTGTTTTCTCTTTTTTGTTTTAGGTTACCTTTTGATAAGAAAGTACAACGAATGAAAATACCCACGGAGCAGTAAATATTTCTTGTACCCTTGTAAATTCAAGAGTTTTTGGTGTTGTGGTAGGAGAACTTCTTTGAAGACCAATGGTAGATACCTGTGCTGCACTATAGCAAGTATTCAAAATATTACATAGGCGGCTTTATAGCTTTTATTGCGGAATGTTTGCTTATTGTACCAAATTATTTATTTGCAGGACTTTCTGCGTTGATGATTTTAATGGTCATATTAATTGATACACATTCAGTGAGAGTATGTAAAAGAATTCTCAGTGAAAAAACCCTTTAGTGGTTGAATTAGATTTAATTATCAAATCTTCTAAGTTCACTAGTTATTAACTTGGAACCTTCAAAAGCTTATGCGGAGGATTTAAGAACAAAGGGTGCTAAAGAGACAACAACAATCTGTCCTTATTTTGGCGTGGGTTGTAGTATCGTTGTGTCTGTAAAAGAGGGAAAAATAATTAACACAGAAGGGGATCCAGATTCTCCAATCAATGAAGGAACCCTCTGTCCTAAGGGTGCTTCGGTCTATCAAATTGTTGGAACTAATAATCCTTACAGAATTGCAGAACCCATGTATAGAGCACCAGGTGCCACAGAGTGGAAAAAGGTATCTTGGGATTGGGCATTAGATAGGATTGCCAAA
>CALLBR010000012.1 GCA_937998865.1 uncultured bacterium | reverse complement strand
GGCAATCTGTGTTATCTGGTCTTTTAGCCTTTCAACAGCAGATACAATTGTACTTAGAGAATTACCTATATTTTTAACTGCCTCTGTTACTTCTGTAACCTCTGTAAGTTCCTTTTTCATTGATTGTGCTGTATCAGCTGTTTCTTTCTGAATCATATTTATTTTATTTGATATTTCCTCAGTAGAACGAATGGTCCTTTCAGCAAGTTTTCTTACTTCATCAGCCACAACAGCAAAACCCCTACCCTGTTCTCCTGCTCTTGCTGCTTCTATAGCAGCATTAAGTGCAAGTAAATTTGTTTGATCCGCAATATCTTTAATAACTGTAACAATATCTCCAATTTCTGAGGCACTTTTATTAAGTTTATCAATCATTCCGCCCAGTTCATTAGTTGTTTGATATACAATGTTCACTTTTATTACTGCTTCGTTGGAAATATAGTTTCCTTTTTTAGCAATTTCCATAGTTTCTGTAGCTACTTCTGAAGCTTTTGATGCGTTGTTTGCTATGTCTGTTATGGTCTGGGTCATTTCTTCTGCTGCTGTTGCTATCTGATTTGCTTGCTGAGATTGCCTTTTTGCACCATCTACAGTATCATCTATCACCTTATTACATTTATCAACAGAGTCAGCAAGTCTTTGAGAATACTCAAAAGATTTATTGACAAGATTTATGAAACTTTCTAAAACTTTATCAATGCTACTTGCTATCCTTCCTACAATATCAACTCTATCTTTAAATCCCACGTTAACTGTTAAATCTCCTTCGGCTATTTTTTGTAATGTAACGTCAAGAAGATTAAGAGGTCTATGTGTAATCATGTATGTTATATAAACTATCAATGACGCTGCTATTATTCCTAAAAGACCTAAAGCTCCGAAAACTAATTGAATATTTCTTACCTTAGTCATAATTTCTGGAGGAATTTCCTTACCACCCAAATGAACTACTGTATCAAAGGCAAGCTTGTAGGCTGCATAACCTGTAACAAGGACTGTCACTACTACTCCGAAAGTAATGGCTAAAGCTAAAGGTATAACCATTTTCCATCGAAGTTTAACTTTTCTGTCCAGATCCTTTAAAAAACTCATTTTACCCCTCCTCCTCTTTTTTATTTAGACTTTAAATCTAAAGGTTATAATATCACCATCTTTTACTTCATAATCCTTGCCTTCCAGCCTTAGAATCCCCTTTTCCTTTGCAAGATTTGTATCACCATTTATTGATATAAACTCATCATAGGAGATAACCTCTGCTCTTATGAAGCCTCTCTGGATATCAGAATGAATTTTTCCAGCTGCCTCTAATGCCTTTGTTCCTCTCTTAATACTCCAAGCTCTCACCTCCTTTGGTCTTGCTGTAAAAAATGAAATATAATTAAGAATTTCATTGGCTTTACGGATTATTTTCTTATTAATAGGCTCCTCTATGTTCATAGCCTGTAAGAAACTATTAACTTCCTCTTCTGCAAGTTCAGCAATTTCACTTTCTAAGGTGCCACATATGGTAAGGAAAGGGCTATTTTGAAACTTTTTGTCATTAAAGGATTTTTCATCCACGTTTACAACTGCGAAAGAAGGTTTAACAGTAATAAAATTTAAGTGTCTAATCTCTAATAACTCATCATCTCTTAAGGCTTTATCTCTTAAAGGTTTTCCTCCTTCAAGATGTTGTCTTAATGATTCTAACACCTCTCTTTCCCTTTCGTTGATTTTTTGACCTTTCTTTTTTTGTTCGTCTATTCTCTCAATTCTTTTAGTAACAAGATCTAAGTCAATCATTAATAATTCGTATTCCAACTCATTAAAATCTCTGAAAGGGTCCATGGTTTCAAATTGGTAAGGAACTGATGGCTCATCAAAGCCTCTTAAGATATATATGAGAGCATCAGCCTCTGCAATCTCTCTGAGAATTTTTAGGTTATGGGCATAATTATTCCTTAAAAAACCTGCTACATCTATGCACTCCACTTGAGCAAATGTGGTCTTTTTGGGATTAACAATTTCGCTTATTTTCTTTAATCTGAGATCTTCCACATTAAGAACTCCTTTATGAATCACTTGAGGAGAAGTAATTGAGGGAGAGGTATCAATCTTTTGATGAGTCATAGCATTGAAAAGAGTTGTTTTACCTGAGTTTGCAAAACCGATTAGGGCTATTTTCATATCCTTCCTTCCATAAAATTCTTTAAGATGACTATTGCTTGAGTTAGTCTCTGAAGTTTTATATTTCTCTTCCGGATTTGTAATGGATCATTAAAAGGAAAAGGTTCAGCTCTTATCTGCTTTTCTTTTTTTATTAAGGCTTCTTGAAGTTCTTTAAGTTCTCTTTCTTTGAATTTCTTAAAAAACAAAGGATTAACAACTACAAATCCCTCTGCAATATCGTTAGCTATGGCAGATAAAGATTTACTACGACCTTCCATCTTTTTTCTCTCTATTTCTGTTTAATACAATAGAGACCCAAATCCCTACTTCGTATAAAATTATCATGGGTAATGCCATTAATGTTTGATTAAAAGCATCGGGAGTGGGTGTTATAATGGCAGCTACTACAAAGGCTAACACAACAGCAAGCTTTCTATATTTTTTGAGTGTTTGCGGAGTAATGAGTCCCATTCTTGTTGTTATTACAATAAGAATAGGTAGTTCAAAGACAAATCCGAAAGCAAGGAGAAATTTCAAAAGAAAATCAATATAAAGCCCCACTGAAAGCATGGGCATGAGAAATTCACCTACTTTATAGTTCAAAAGAAAATTTAAAGCAAAAGGTAAAACTATTAAATAGCAGAAAGTTACTCCCACAAGAAAAAGTCCTGTAGCAGAGAAAACAAAGGGTAAAACATATTTTTTTTCATGAGCATATAGACCCGGCGATATAAATTTCCATAATTGATAAAAAATCAATGGTATCGTAAGAATGAAACCACTGACAAGAGCAATTTTCATATTCATCCAGAAAGCTTCAGCTGGACCTAAAAAAACAAGCTTAGTATTTTGAAGTTTTTGATCCCATACAAAAATAATTCCTTCTTTAATAGAAAACTTTGGTGTGTAATTTAGGGGAAAAAGTAAAAGTTCAAAAATATATTCCGAAAAACTGAAAGTAAACAGGAAAGCCACTAAAAGCGCAACAAGACAAATTATAATCCTCTTTCTTAATTCTGATAGATGTTCCATTAATGGCATTTTTTGTTCTTCCATCCATCATTACTCCTTTTTTTCTATCTCTTTTCTTGCAATCTTTTCAATGTGCTTGTCTATTCTTAAATCTTCAAGAGAAGGCATATCTTTAAATAGTTCTTCTTTTAGTTCAAGAGGATCTTTTATATCCTTTTTTACATCCTCCACTGTCTCTTTTACTTCCTGTATTTCCTTTTCCATCTCATCCTTGGCACCTTGAAAAGCTTTCTTTATCTCGTTAATTGTTTTTCCCAAGGTATAGCCCAATTCAGGAAGTCTTTTAGGCCCGAAAACCAAAAGAGCAACAATGAAAATTACGATTAATTCTTGTATGCCTAAATCAAACATAGGTTTATTATAACATTAATATTCATCAACTACAATTCTTTTGAAATTAGGCTTATCTTTTGGCAAAACAAAGCTAATACTAAAAATGAATCTCATATCAGGATTTCTATTCTTTATATCAAACCCTATACCTAAGGTAGAGTAAGAAAAATCTGTTATCTTTACCCTATAACCAAATCTCCATTCAAGTAAATCTATTTTATTTGTCTCTATGGATTTTCTTCCCAATATTTCTAATAGCATTTTAGAATTGTAGGACAGAAGTAATTCCGTAGCTAAGTTTAGATTCCACGATTCATTTAATTCCTTCTTACCTGGTTTAAAATAAAGGATATTACCATGAGTTTTAAAAGGACCTATTTTTTTAGATAATATAATCCCTCCTCCTAAACCTCCTTCTGTTGAAAATTCCTCTTTTCCTGATTCACCTGCCACATATACTAAATAGCCAAGAGAAGGCAAATAAGTACTCTCCTCAATAATTCTATGTTTGATTCCAAATTTTATGTCCTCAAAACCTTTTTGTTCAAAGGAGTTACTATACTTAAATATATAGGGTAAACCTGCAATTATCTCAATATTATCAATAAGCCCATAAGAAATATTTAAATTAAGCCTATTCATATTGGGTTCTCTCGTAATGTCTATACCTACATCTATAGCTACTTGATTTTGTCTTGGAGAATCTGTTGAAAAGGTTGAAAAAATACCAAAAGGAGCTGTAGGCGAGAATCCTTTTCTATCAAAAGCATAACTATTTGAAATTAAAAATAAGGGGATTACA
>CALLBR010000011.1 GCA_937998865.1 uncultured bacterium | reverse complement strand
AAAAAAGGGTCTAAATGTAGCGTTTGTGGTAAAGTACTTACCTGGTAAGAAAAAAATTATTTGATTATTAATTAATACTTGTCCTTACTCTAAACAATCAAAAGATCATGTTGCTTAAGGGGTTTTTATTTGATTTTTTTGTTACAGCTATCTAAGATATAATAAAAAACAGAATGAATGAGAGTTTTGACAAAATACTGGCAAAAAGATTTCTTAAAGAGCTTTCTCCCTCAGAACAATACTTTTTCCTTAACAAAGTTGATGAGGCAATTTATAAAGAGGGTTACACTCCTGATGAAGACCTTTTTTATTACTGCTACTTTTTAACTCTAAAAGAAAGATTCCGTAGCATTATGCCTTACAGAACCGAAGGATACTTGAGATACCTCTATGCTGAAGGACTCAAAGATGTTGAAGATTCAATAAAAAACTACAAAGAAAAAATTGATTTAAAGAGAGCTTTGTCAGGAAGAAAGTCTAAGAAGGCTGTTGAATAAAAAAGTTTTTGAACAAATCTCTAAATAACCGCAGGGAATGCAATATTGCTTATACCAAAGAGAGAATATTTCAGGTAGTATATTGCTTATTTCACTCCAATATACAATATCCCCTACTTTTCTTTTCAATAAATCAAGGGCAATTTTGTCCATTTCTCTAATTTCCTCTTCGTCTTTGCATATTCCATCTTTCAAAAAAGGGCATTTCCCACAAACATCATCAGCACTTTCTACTAGTTCAACAGGTTCCTTTCTTGCTCTTAGGAGAATTTCTTTAAGATTTTCAATGAATTCTCTATTATAACCTTCACCATTGAAAAAATTAAGACATATGAGATGATGTCCTCGAAGGCAAATCATGATTAGATAAATATCCCTAAGTTCTATAAGCAGAGTTAATTTTTACATATTCTTCCGTAAGATCACTTGTAAAGACTCTTGCTCTTGATTTACCCGCATTTAGGTTAATTAAAACATCTATTTCTTTTTGTTTTAGAGAGTCTTTAAGTTCATCTTCTTTCATTGTAGGTAATCCTTTTTCAAAGAGGCATATTCCATTTATGTATATATCAATTTTTTCCTCCTTAAGGGGAACGCCACTATAGCCCACAGCAGCGATTATTCTACCCCAGTTTGGATCTTCTCCGTAAAAAGCAGTTTTTACAAGAGCAGAATTAGCAACGGTTTTTGCTACTCTCTTTGCATCGGAGGAATTTTTGGCACCTACAACATTTATTGTGATAAATTTCGTAGCACCTTCACCATCCTTTACAATCATTTGGGCAAGCTCAAGACATATTTCATTGAGTAAGCTTCTGAAAGACTTCCATAGCTTGCTTTTTCTATCAATCTTTGGAGATCCTGAGGCACCGTTAGCTAAAATTAACACTGTATCGTTAGTTGACATATCTCCATCTACAGTGATTGAATTAAAACTTTCAGAGACTGCTAATCTTAAGGCTTCTTGAAGAAGAGGGGCATCTATCCAAGCATCGGTAAGTATTACAGAAAGCATTGTTGCCAAGTTTGGGCATATCATTCCTGCACCTTTACATAACCCAAGCATAGTAATAACAGTATTTTCAGCCTCTATCTGTTTTGCCACTATCTTTGGAAAAGTATCTGTAGTCATAATAGCTTCAGCTACTTGGAGAGGTTCTATTTTTCCAAGATTTTTAACTAATTCATTAATTGCTGGTAGAATTTTCTCCATAGGCATGGGCATTCCTATTACACCTGTGGATAAAGGTAAAACTAGCTCTTTGTCTGTTCCCAGAAGTTCTCCTACCTTCTTTGTAATTTCAAGGGCATCTTGGAACCCTCTTTTGCCTGTGCATGCATTAGCATTTCCGCTGTTGGCTATTATTGCTTGAGCTATACCTGTTTTAATTCTTTTCATACAAAGTTTTACTGGTGCAGCTTTGATTCTATTGGTGGTAAATAAGGCTGCTGCATGTGCTGGTTTTTTTGAGTAGATTAGAGCCAAATCATATCTATGGGGATACTTTATCCCTGCTTTAGCAACAGCGTATTCAAATCCCTTAGGTTTAGCAATTTCCACTATTGCCCACCTAATTTAAAAGTATCATGAAGCACTCTTACTGCAAGCTCAGTGTATTTTGAATCAATGAGACAAGATATTTTTATTTCAGAGGTACTTATAGCCATTATGTTTATTCCATGACTGGCAAGAGTTTCAAACATTTGAGCAGCAACTCCTGAATGAGTTCTCATTCCTACACCAACAATGGAAACTTTAGCGATGGAATCATTAAGTAAAACTTTTTCTGCTCCCAATTCTTTACATATTTTTTCGGCTATATCAAAAGCTTTTTTAGCATCGGTTTTTGGTACTGTGAAGGAGATATCTGTAGCTTTGCCGTCGCTGCTTATGTTTTGTACAATCATGTCCACTACAATGTTTGCATCTGCAATAGTTCTAAATAGTTTGCCGGCAATACCAGGTCTATCAGGCACTTTTACGATTGTAATTTTTGCCTGATTTTTATCGTGAGCAATACCTGATACAACTACTTTTTCCATGTCTTTATCCTCCTTTGTAACTAAGGTTCCTGGGTTATTGTTAAAACTTGAGCGCACAACGACAGGTACACTATACTTCATTGCAAACTCAACAGAGCGAGTTTGTAATACTTTTGCGCCAAGAGATGCAAGCTCAAGCATTTCTTCATAAGAAATTTTATCAAGTTTTATCGCATTAGGCACTATGTTTGGATCTGCAGTATACACGCCATCAACATCAGTATAAATCTCACATATGTCCGCATTCAAAGCAGCAGCAATTGCAACGGCTGTTAGATCAGAACCACCTCTTCCTAAGGTTGTTACGTCCTCTTCCTCTGTAATTCCTTGAAAACCTGCTACAACAACTATGTATCCCTCTTCCAAGGCTTTTACAGCTCTTGTGGCTATAATTTTTTCAATTTTTGCTTTGGTATGAACAGCGTCTGTAATTATTCCCATTTGTCTTCCTGTAAGGGCTATTGCTTTATGTCCTAATCCATGGAGCGCCATAGCTGTAAGGGCTGATGTTACTCTTTCACCTGATGATAAAAGAAGGTCCATTTCTCTTTCAGGAGGATTTGGGCAAACCTGATGGGCAAGTCCTATTAGCTTGTCTGTTTCTCCTGCCATAGCTGATACTACCACAACTACCTTGTGTCCTTCTTTTGCTGTTTGAGAGACTCTTTCAGCCACAGCTTTTATTCTTTCAATGTTTGCAACAGAAGTACCTCCATATTTCTGAACAATCAACATAGCATTCCTCCAGCTTCAAAGATTGATATTTATTATAGATTAAATTATGGAAAATAATGCAATATCTTGTTTTACTAAATTACCACATGAGTGAGGATGAAGTCAGTTAACTTTTCAACAAAATTATCTATTGCCTGTTCAGTTGTTCCAGCAAAAATTGTTCCTCCTGAAGAGATTGCCTCCAAATCAAAACTTCCTAAGACTTTCCCTGAAAAACTCTCAATTAGAGTTACTTTACCTGCCACTTTTGCTCTTCCTGCCAGGGAACCGAACCAGAAACGATCAGATTTTGAGACTTTAACAAGCTCTTCTATCTGAACCTTAATTATCAAATCAGATTTTTGGTTTTTTATGGAGACTTTACTAAAAATATTTGCTTCTCTTAATTTTTCAATTAGCTTTTGCTCAATAGCCTCAATCTCTTTTTCAGAGGAAGGAATAATTGTGTCTACTATTACCGAAACACTTTTTACCTCCTTAATTTGAAAAAGAGAATCAGGTTTAACACTTGTTTGAGAGGCACATCCTATCAAGAAAAAAAGTAGAATTATTATACTAAGTTTCTTTTTCAAGGATGAATCTCCATTTATAAATCTGATCTTTTATTGTCTGTGCCTTTGGGTCTAGTGGATTAAGCTGTAGATAGATTTCCATGTTCTCAATAGCATTTGCATAATCTGACATTTTTTCATAGATAATTGCCTTATTAAAGTAAATTTGAGGATTAAATGGCTGAAGCTTCGAGGCTTTTTCTAATTCTTCCATAGCTTCTTCTAATTTGTTATTGGAAAATAAAACTTCTGCATGGAGGAAATGTTTTCTTGCTTCGTCTTTTATATCCGCCAGTGAGGGATTTTGAGAGATTATTTTTGCTACTCTACTTCTTATCCATTGAGCTTTCTGAGGATTGGATATTTCAAGAAGATTAGCATATTCTTTTAAGGCTAATGCATGGTGTCCTGTTTTTTCATACTCATAAGCTTTTTTCTCGATTCCCTCTGCATAAGAAGAGAGGCTTGAGAGTAATTCATCCCTTACTTTTTCTGTTATGAAAAAATTTTTAGATTGTGCAATTTTTTTAAAAAATTTGACACTTTCATCTGCTTTTCCTAATTTTGCATAAGCTATTGTATTTATAACCATAGCCAAGTCATTGTCTTCCAAAGAAGATGCTATAGATAAAGCTTTTTTGAATTCTTTTTCCTGTAAATAATATCTTGCTTTTGCATAGCTAATTAAGGTATCTGTGGGGAAAAACCTTTCAGCTTCTTCAATATATTCTTTAGCTTTGCTCTTTTCTTTTTCTTCAAGATAGACTAATGCTAAAAGTCCTAAGTAAGAGGCAGCGTAAGAGTCTTTATAGAATTTTTGACGGGTCAATGTTACTGCAAAAGCCTCCTCTGATTCAGGTTTTTTAATTTTTAGCTTCACATCACTTCCTTCTTTTCCTCTTAACATTTCAATGATATCCATTAATTTTAGTGGAAGTGTTGATTTCCCATCAATTTCAGTTATTTCATAATTTACCTGAAGACCTGCTTTTTGGGAAGGACTATTTGGTAGAATTTGTTTAATTTTAGGATATTGATCTTCAATTTTTACTATAGTTACTCCAATGCCTGAAGAAGATAGGCTTTCACCGGATTTCTCTGCAATTCTTCGTGCTTCATTGTATTTGCCCATTTTATAGTAAAGCTTTGCCAAATAAAAGGGCATATAGTTGTCATCTGGGTTTTTTTCTAAGTATCTTTCAAGAGACTCAATGGCCTTATTATATTTACCTCTTTCAATATAAAATTCATTGAGTTTTAGTATCAAATTTCTATTTTGAGGTGCCAAGGAGATTGCTTTTTCAAGATGAATCAAAGCCTCTTTATATCTTTTGCTTGCTAAGTAACATTTATGAAGAAGTACATAGGCATCTTTATCATTTGGAGAAAGTTTTTCTATCATCTGGGAAGCTGCTAAAGCCTCTGGAATGTCATTAATTTTTAGTGACAAATTAGCAATTACTTTGTAGGCAAAAACACTTGTGGGATCATTATTTATGATTTTTTTAGCTTCTGAAATCTGAGCATTAGGATTTTGTATTGCCTTATGAATTTTTTCGATAGCATCATTTACAGATTTAAGCAAGGCTTGATAGGCAGTATTACTGTAGTCTTTTTCACTTAGATAGGAGAAAAGTCCTGGTTTTTCAATTCTTCCAGAGCCATTGCCTAATAAAGGTGTAGAGATAGGTAACAAATCATTGTCATAGATGAAAAATTTTGTCCTGGCTTCTAAATTGAAAGCTATGGGATAACTTCTTTTTTCTTTGAAATAAATATTGTCTCCTTCTGCCGTAATTATAAGAGTTTTAGGAGGAAATAAGAGAGGGAGATTTTTTTCATATCTTGTTTCTAAAAACATTTGGTTAAAGTAAAGGGGAAGAATCTGTTTAAGTATATTACCCACAGGAAATTCTATGGTATGGATAATGCCAAAATCATAATCATGCTCAGTATTTCTTAAAATTTGTTCTTCATCAATGAGAATTATGGCATTGTAGTTAAGTTTTTTAACCTGTGGTGATTCCTTCGGTGGTTCTATGTTAAAGGGTTCTAATTTGGTGGTGTATCTAATAGGTTCACAACTAATGAGGAGAGTAAAAAGATATAGAGTCAATAAAATTTTTAAGGTTTTCATATTAGTCTCCTCTAAGCCATTTATATATTATTTTCTGTGCTATGTTCATATCGTTTTCTAAATTCTCAAGGAACTCCTCTTTATTGAAATTTAATCCATGAATTTCAGCGGCTCTTTCAGTCTCTGTAAGAAACATATCTATCGCTGAAAAGGCAATTTTTGTGTATATTTTTCTTCCTATGTCAGAGATTTCTGATTGAATTGTGGGCATGGGGAGGAGAGAAATACCATAATTTATCGTTTCTGCTCCAGCAGCGGGAATTCCCTCGGTTTTAGCTGTAACTGCAATTTTTATGATTGGCAATCCCTTTTCATAAAATTTGGAGCCCCACTCTTTTCCATATTTCTTATCAAGTTTTTCCATAAGTTTACCACCATAATCTTCGATTTTTTCTTCTATTTTTTCAGTTATTTTCTCTTGTATTACATTGCCAAGAATACTATTAATATCAATTTTATTAATATGAGCGGTACTTCTTAGATATTCCTCTTTGCTGTTTAGACTATCACTAACTGAAGGACTACTTGATGGGGATTGCCACTGAAAGGCAGTAAGTTGACTGCCAAGAGTTTGAAATGAAAAGGGAGATGAACTTTGTAATGAAGTAGAGGGCAATTGATTTTTTGCCTGAACTAAGAGAGTGTTGTATTGAGAGAGTAGTTGTTTTTTATGTTCTTCTTGTTTTCTTTTTTCCTCTTCGTACTTTTTCCTTTGCTGTTCTTCATACTCTCTCTGTTTTTGGGCAGTGTAAGCGGAGTCATCATCAAAAATTCCACTCATAAGAGAGCTAAAGAATCCGCTTAAAAAAGCACCCATGAGTCCTATTGCTATTTGCTGTGAAGTAGTTCCATAAGAAGGGATGGAGGGAGTAGATGATGAAGAGCTACCTGATGAACCACTACTTATAGGAGTGCAATCTCCACATCCAACGCATCTGTATCTTACGCCTCCATAGGTTATTTCCCTTACTTGTCCAGCTGGGATAAAAGTACCATCAAACAACTGAGATCCATCACATGTCCTACCAGTAGGCATTGGTATATTTCCTCCATAGGATAAGGAAGATTCCATAATTAATAAAAGAATTATTAAAAAACTTAAAAGCTTATTCATTACTCATCCTCCTTAAAAGTTTGCTGAATATCGATGATTTTTTCTACTTTAAAGTTATAATTTTTTAGGTCATCCAGGTTTTTAATTTCCATAATTGCTGATAAGTAGCTAAATAATACATAGAGGCTTGTATTTTTTAGATATATTTTCGGGTTTTCTGTCTGAAGAAATTCAATAGCAGAGTTATTGTTTATTAGTCCTACTCCATTTGATGTTTTATAGATAAGTCCAACTTTTTCATTATATTGAATTTCAGTTATTTCTTCCCTTGGGTGTTCGTATACATTTGTAATTTTTCCTTGCCTTAACTCCTTAATTAATCTGCCCTTTACCAAATATAAATGTTCACCTTTTCCACTTATTACTTGAAAGAACTCATTAAGAGAGGCAATTTTTTTAAAGTTTTTTGAATTTAGATCAAAAAGATATATCTCCTGTTTTTTGGTTTTTGGATTCCTTGTCATGGCATAAAGGGTATTCTCACCAGTAAAGAATTCTACATTAGAGAAGGGTATCTTTATGAAAGGTTTTACATAAAGAAGAGGAGGGAATTCGTCTTTATTTTCAATTTCAAGAAAACCCATATTTTTGCCATCAAAGAAAAAGGAAACTCCATTTTCAAAAGATATTACAGCCTTCAAAGGATTTTTAAATTTTGCTAAGTATCCACTTTTAGGATTAAAAAGTATCTGGGAGTTATAAATAATTATTGGTTCATCTTTATGGTTTAAAAAAAAGTGTATATTACTTGCTTCTTTGTATGATGATTTATATTTATCTCTCTCTTCAGAAATTAAAAGCCATTTAATTTTTACAGCACTATTTTCTGGCAAAATTAGTAGGGTCTTGGGAATTAAAAAGCTCCAGGCATAATTAATAGTTAAAAAGATTAGGAGAAAAATTATACAATGGAGAACAACTTTTTTCATTTTTATGTTTAATTATACATAATTTTGATAAAAAAAGAAATGGTTTTCATCGCTAGGATGCCTTCAGACTCTCCATGTAATCCATCGTAAAGAGGAGCCATAAAGACAAAGCGTCTCAATGTTTAATTATCAATGATTTACGGCGATTGTTATTTTATAGTGTTTTAAAAAAAATACATAAATTTGACAGGATTTATGAAAAATAATTAATATTGATAAAGAGATAAAAATCCTGAAGGAGTATTTATCATGTTTGAAAAATTTACAGAAAAAGGTCGAAAAGTTATATTATATGCAAGAGAAGAGGCTGAAAAAAGAAATAGTGAATTTCTCGATACTGAGCATATATTGTTGGCAATTTTAAGAGATGAAGAATCTATTCCAGTAGCAATATTAAGGAAAATCGGCATCCAACCAGAAAATGTTAGATATGAAATTGAGAAGAAAATATCCACAGAGAGCAATCTCCTTACCTATGGCGAAATACCCTTCTCGCCCAGGGCAAAAAAAGTGTTGGAGTATGCTGTAGAAGAAGCAAGACTTTTAGGGCATCCTTACATAGGAAGCGAACATCTTTTTTTGGGACTTATAAAAGAAGAAGAGGGTACTGCTGGAAAAGTATTAAGAAGTTTAGGAGTAAACCTATTAGGAGTTAGACAGCTTACAATAAATTTTTCAATAAGACCCCATTTTCAATCTAATCAACAAAGAGAGAAAAAGAGGACAAATACTCCAGCTCTTGATGAGTTTGGAAGGGATTTAACATCATTAGCATTAGAGGGAAAACTTGATCCTGTCATTGGAAGAGAAGACGAAATAGAGAGAGTAATTCAAATCTTAGGAAGAAGAATAAAGAACAACCCTGTCATAATTGGTGAACCAGGTGTGGGTAAAACAGCTATTGTAGAGGGTCTTGCTCAAAAGATAGTTGAAGGGGATGTGCCTGATATACTTATTGGTAAAAGAATAATAGCCCTTGACTTAGGAGCTTTAATCGCTGGAACAAAATATCGTGGACAATTTGAAGAAAGGCTTAAAGCAGTTATGCGAGAAGCAACGCAATCAGATAATATAATCCTCTTTATTGATGAACTTCATACAATAATAGGAGCTGGTGCTGCAGAAGGTTCAGTTGATGCTTCAAATATGCTTAAACCAGCTCTTTCTCGAGGAGAATTGCAGTGTATTGGTGCTACTACTCCTCAAGAATATAGAAAATATATTGAAAAGGATGGGGCTTTAGAGAGGAGATTTCAACCTGTATATATTCAACCTACAACAGTTGAGACAACAATAGAGATTTTGAAGGGAATAAAAGAGAAATATGAAGTTCATCACAAAGTTAAAATAACAGATGAAGCCATTGAAATGGCTGTGAAACTTTCAGATAGATATATAACAGATAGATATTTACCTGACAAAGCAATTGATGTAATAGATGAAACAGCTTCAAGAATAAAGCTCAAGAAAGCTACAATTCCTCAGGAATTGAAAGACATGGAATTTGAATTAACAAAACTCTCAAAAGAAAAAGCTCTATATATCAAACTTCATGATTTACTAGCAGCCCAAAAAACAAAATATGAAGAAGATAAATTAAGAAGGATATACGAATCAAATTATAAAAAATGGAAAGACTCTATTTATAAAGAAGTTCCCATTGTTACTGCTGAAGATGTGTCCTATACTGTTTCTAAAATGACTGGCATACCTCTATTTAAGATAGAACAAACAGAAAAGGAAAAACTTTTACACATGGAGGAGTCCTTACACAAGAGAATTGTGGGACAGGATGAAGCAATAAAAAGCGTGTGTAAGGCTATTAGAAGATCTCGTGCAGGATTGAAAACAAAAAACAGACCAATAGGTTCCTTCTTCTTTCTAGGACCAACAGGTGTTGGCAAAACAGAGCTTGCAAAAGCCTTAGCAGAGTTTATGTTTAATGATGAAAATGCTTTAATAAAATTTGATATGTCTGAATATATGGAAAAATTTAATGTATCAAAACTTATTGGAGCTCCTCCTGGCTATGTAGGATATGAAGAGGGAGGACAGTTAACAGAAAAGATCCGGAAGAGACCCTATTCAGTTGTTTTATTTGATGAAATTGAGAAGGCTCATCCTGATGTTTTTAATTTACTCCTTCAAATTCTTGATGAGGGTATTTTGACAGATAGTTTTGGTAGAAAAGTAGACTTTAAAAATACCATTATAATAATGACCTCTAATATTGGAGCAAGATTGATAGAGAAGTCTACCCCTCTTGGATTTAGAAAGCAAGATTCCCAGGAAGTTTACTCAAAGATTAAAGACAATGTTTTTGACGAATTGAAAAAAACATTCAATCCAGAATTCCTTAACAGAGTAGATGATATTGTTGTATTTCATCCTTTAGAGGAGCCTCATCTTTTGGCAATAATTGATCTATTAATTGAAGAAACTAATAAAAAATTATCAGATTTTGGTTTTACCCTCTCTGTCTCTGAAGAGGTAAAAAAATGGATTTTGAATAAATATTATCAACCTGCCTATGGTGCAAGACCAATGAGAAGAGCAATTGCAAGGGAAATAGAAGATCCTCTCTCAGAAGAGATATTGAAAGGCAGATTTAAAGGCGCTACTAATATTAAGGTGTTACTAAGGAGTAATAATATTGCATTCGAAGAGGTTCATGAAGAAGTAACTACATCTGTCAATTAAGTGAGGGTAATAAGATGAAAAAGAATGTATTTTTAATTATCATTATTTTACTTAGCGTTATAATTGTGGGTAGCGTAATTTTTAAAAAATCAAAAACTTCCTCTTCATCTTCCATGATTAAGATAGGTATGTCTGCTCCAAATTTTACATTAAAAGATATAAACGGCTCTAATTTAACATTAGATAGCCTAAGGGGGAAAATAGTTATTCTTAATTTCTGGGCATCTTGGTGTAATGAATGCAAGGCAGAAAAAAGGTCTATTCAAGCTTATCTAAACAAAAATAATAAATCTGATGATTTGGTTTTCATTACAGTGCTCTATAAGGATAACCCTGAGAAAGTAAAGGAAATGATTAAGAAGGAGGGATTTACCTTTCCAGTGCTTGTGGATGATGGAGAGGTCTCCAAAATCTATGGCATAAAAGGAGTTCCTGAGACCTTTTTAATAGACAAGAATGGTATTTTAAGACATAAAATAATAGGACCTATACAATGGGATGATCCTCACATAATTCCTCATCTGAAACAAGTTTTATCCTAAATGGGTATTCCTGGCAAACCAAAAAATGTTTTGCTCTTTGTAGGCACTC
Organism: uncultured bacterium; assembly: GCA_937998865.1. Taxonomy (GTDB): domain Bacteria; phylum Nitrospirota; class Thermodesulfovibrionia; order Thermodesulfovibrionales; family Thermodesulfovibrionaceae; genus Thermodesulfovibrio. Next base: position 73,386 of record CALLBR010000011.1, on the reverse strand, counting down.
TTTTTCGAGATATGAGTTATTACTATGATGCTTTAAAAATTTTGGAAAATTTATATGGTGAAATTTTATTTGAATCTTCCTTTAAGATCTGGAGATATTCAAGCTATTATGAACCTGAAATGGGAAGCCCTCTTTTTAGGAGGTTTATATTCTTTAAAAAATTAATCTCGGAAGAAGAGCTTGCTTCCATTAAGATAAAGACAAATGAAATTGAAAGAAAACTATCAAAAAATGACAAAAGAAATATAAATCTGGATCCTGGTTATATAAGTTTAGCTAAACTAGTCCTTGCCACAACAAAGGATTACTGTCATAGAATTTATATTGCTCATGGTATCTATGGAGAAGTTACTCTCTACTTTAAAAGAGATTCTTTTCAACCTCATGAATTCACATACAGAGATTATGCTGATAAAGAGTATATAAAAATTTTTAATCTTGCCCGGAATCTTTATAGAGATTTATTATTTCAAAATAAGGATGCCTTAGAAGGATTTGCTACTAAATAGAAATTTATAGTTTTGGTTCTATAAAAGTTTTGTACAGCTTTTTTGCAATGCTTGGGGTTGAAATGAGGCATGAGGAGTTTTATTTTGAGGAGTCTTCTTTTCTCCGTCCTTTTGAAGAGTCTGCTGATCCTATCATTAGGAGAAGCCTTAGGGACGAAGCAATCACATCGTCCACTTTTTTCTGAAAGAGTCTTAATGGAATTGATTCGCACCCTTAGGGGTGCTCGCAATGACTTTAGGGAGTGTCGTTGTAACAGCCACTTTGAAGGAGAGAGATGGTCAGGAGGTGGAAATCTCGCCCTTTTCACTTCTTTTTGTTTAGTATCTGGCTTGAAATAAGAGCAAAGGTCAGAACAATGGCAGCACATTGTTTAAAAAAGGATTGAAAAAATTTCTTTTCATATGTCATATTTATGACATGAAAAAGAGTGTAAAAATAATTGGAAAATCTCTGGCAATTCAGAGGATTCTTAAACTAATAGATAAGATTTCCAAAAGTGATAGTACAGTTCTTATTACAGGAGAGAGTGGAACAGGAAAAGAACTTGTAGCTAAGCTCATTCATGAGCTTAGCCCCAGAGCTGAGAAATCTTTTATTCCAGTTAATTGTGCAGCAATTCCTTCAGAACTTCTTGAAGCAGAGTTATTTGGCTATGAAAAAGGAGCTTTTACAGGAGCTGTTTTTTCAAGACCTGGTAGATTTGAGCTTGCCAATGAGGGGACTATTTTTCTTGATGAAATAGGAGATATGCCAATAAATTTACAGGTGAAAATTCTAAGAGTTCTTCAAGAGAGAAGCTTTGAAAGGATTGGTTCTACCAAACCTATAAACGTGAATGTTAGAATTATTGCAGCTACTAATAAGAATTTAGAAGAGGAAGTTAAGAGAGGAGAGTTTAGAGAAGATCTATTTTGGCGGCTCAATGTAGTACCCCTTCTGCTTCCACCATTAAGAGAAAGAAAGGAGGATATACCTCTTCTTTGTGATTACTTTATAGAAAAGTTTTCAGAGAAATTTGGCTACAAACTTAATCTTAACAGCGAAGTTATGAACTTGTTCTTTAAATATAACTGGCCTGGCAATGTTAGAGAACTGGAGAATTTAATTGAGAGGCTTTATGTATTTAGTGAAAATGGAAAGGTAAGTTTAGAGGATATTCCAGAGAGGATTAGATTTCAAGAGAATTCTATCCCCAGAGATTTAATCCATGAGGATTTTAATCCCTTTGCCAAAGAAATGGACTTCAATGCCCTTGTAATGGATTATGAAAAGAAGTTAATTCTTCATGCCTTGAGTGTAAATAAAGGAATAAAGAGTAAGGCTGCAAAGTATTTGAAAATTAACAGAACTACCCTCATTGAAAAAATGAAAAGATTAGGCATTAATTATGAAAGCAATTGAGATAAAAAAAATTATGTTTTTTTTGATTTTTCTTTGTCTTTGGTTTCCCCTCTCTTCTTTGGCAGAGGATATTCTAAAAGAAGGAGAAAAATTTATAAAATCCGGTGAATATCTTAAATGTAGGGATTATTACAAAAAATTTATGGAGTATCCAAACATAGCAGATGGAGCTCTTCTTAATACAGGTAAATGTGAGTATTTCTTGAATAATTACCCAGAAGCAACCCTTTATTTAAGAAGACTTTTAAGGGATTTCAAAGATAGTCCTTATGTCAATGAGGGTAGTCTTTACTTAGGCTTAAGCTATTTGAAAATGGGTAAAATTAAAGACGCAGAGTATTATCTTAAAAAAGTTACACCTCCCTTTGAAAAAGAGGCACAAATAGGTTTAGGCTGGATTTCCTATGAAAAAGGAGATATGAAGGCTGTTGAGAGCTTATTAAATAGGCTGAACTACGTTGATTTTAAAGAAAATATTGATGCGCACCTTTTAAAGATAAAATATCTTGCATCAACAGGTAAATTAGAGGAGGCTTTAAAAGAATTTGAAAAGAATCCGAAACTTAAAGGCAAAAATTTTCTAATTGAAAGAGCTGAGTTATTGATAAGGGCAAAAAAATTTCAAGAAGCAGAAAAAATTTTATCAAAAATAATAGCTCAAGATGACAAATTATTGAACAAGATTAAAGCAAAGAATATGCTCTTTGATTTACATTTACAACAAGGAAAGGTAGAGGAGGCAATAAAAATTGGAAAAGAAATCTATTTATATGTACCCACTGATGAGTTCAAGATAAAACTCCTGTCAGCTTATTTAACTCAAAAAAATTACGATGAGGCTCTAAAATTACTTGTAACTTTCAGAGATCCTCAAATAAAAATGAAAAAAATGGAAGAGACAATAAAGATTTTAGAAAGTGAAAATCCACAAAAAGCTGCAGAGTATATAGTTAAGCTTTATCCCTTTTTCAGTTCTGACGCCTCTGTTTTAATTTATTATGGAGAGTTTCTAATAAACCAAGGCAAAATAATAGAAGCAAAAAATGTGCTAAAGAAAGTTTTATCAGGACCAAGAAAAGGAGAGGCACTTATACCCTATGCTAAAATATTGATATTTGAGGGGAAATTAAGTGAGGCAAAAAAAATGCTTGAGGGAATTAAAGAAAAAAAACCGCAAGCAGCAGGATTATATGCCCAGATCCTATATAAAGAGGGTGATCTCAAAAATGCTCTAAATTATATGAGAAAAGCAATTAAAAACATTGATGACCCCCAGATGATATTAATAGCTGGAGATTTAGAATATTCAGTGGGAGATAAAAAAGCGGCGTTAAGGCTTTGGACAAAATCAGGGGAATTGGGAAATGCTGAGGCTTTACTAAAAGTGGCTGATTTTTACTATTTGTCAAAGAAAATAGAGGAAGCTTCAAAATTCTATAAAAAAGCCATTGAATTAGGAAATCTCCACAATAAGTCCCTCCTTTGGGCTTACTATCAATATGGAAAAATCAATAAAGATAAATCTTATCTTGAAAAAGTAGCTAATTCTGGTGGAGAATTGGCAAAGGCAGCTCAAGAATTACTTGAAAAATTATGATGCAGAAAGAACTTTTAAACGAGGCAATTTTAAAAATAAATACAGCTTCTGAGGCATTAGTAAAATACTATAAAGTACTGGAAGAAAAGATAAAGCTTTTAACAGAGGAAGTTGACGAGAAGAAAAGACTTTTAAGCAGTATAATTGACAGTATAGACATTGCTGTTGTTTTTTTTGACAGGGATCATGTCATAAGATTAGTCAATAAATCAGCAGAGAGGCTTTTTGGTATAAGTTCTGAAGAAGTCCTTGGGAAGAGAGATCTTCCTATAAAAATTGAAGGTGAACTTGTATATCCTGCTAATTCCATTAAGCCTTTCTATGCCATAGTTTCCTCTTCTCAGGTTTTAGACTCCGAAGGAAATAGCATTGGTATAGTTTTTATTTGTAAAGACATTTCCAGAATAAAGGAGTTAGAAGCAGAGAATGAGAGGAACCGAAGGCTTACTGCCATGGGATCTCTTCTTATGAAAATAGCCCATGAAATAAGAAATCCGCTTGGAAGTATAGAACTTTTTGCCAATATGATTGCCGAGGATCTTTCAGATACTATACATGGAGAGTATGCAAGGAGAATATCTGGTGCTGTGAGCATGCTTAGAAATACCCTTGAAAACATGTTAAGCTTTACAAAAGGAATTACTCCCAAGAGAGAGAAAACTAATATTAATATTTTAATTAGAGAGATAATTGCTGAATTTGAAGGAATATTGCAAAGAGTAGGAATTAAAATAGACTTTCAGTCTGAAGGTAACTTTGAAATTCTAATAGACCCACCTTTATTTAGACAAGCCCTTATAAACCTCATTGTTAATGCCTATCAGGCAATGCCAGAAGGAGGCTCATTAACTGTAGAATTATTAAAGGAAGAAAAATTTTTGAGGATTAACTTAAGAGATACAGGACATGGAATTGATGAAGAAATACTTGACAAAATTTTTGAGCCTTTCTTCTCCACAAAAGACAGAGGTTCAGGATTAGGACTTAGTATAACCAATAGTATAATCTCTTCCCATGGTGGTAAAATTAAAGTAACGAGCACACCTAATAAAGGCACAGAATTTGCAATATACTTGCCTTTAGAATGAGGTCAGTTTTAATTATAGATGATGAACCAGATATGGGCTTTGCTCTAAAGGAAGCCTTATGGCGTATAGGATTTAATTGTGAATTCTATAGGGATCCTCTTTATGTGCTTTCCAATGTAAACATCAGAGATTTTTCTCTTATCATAACAGATGTAAAAATGCCTAAAATGGATGGTATACAATTTTTGTCAGAAATTCGTCAAAGAGGAATATATATACCTGTAATTGTAGTGACGGGATATGCCAATGTTCAGGATGCTGTTAAAGCTATGAAGCTTGGTGCTGTTGATTATCTTACTAAACCTTTTTCTCTTGATGATCTAAAAAAATTAGTATCAAGATTAATTCCCCAGAATGATGAAATAGTGGCAGAGTCTCCTGAGATGAAAAGAATTCTTGAAATTTCGAGACAAATAGCTAAGACAGACATTACGATTTTACTCACTGGTGAAAGCGGAGTAGGCAAAGAAGTAATCGCAAAATATATTCATAAACATAGCAATAGAGCTAATAATTCTTTTGTAGCAATAAACTGTGCTGCCATAACTGAAACACTTCTTGAAGCAGAATTGTTCGGTTACGAAAAAGGCGCTTTCACTGGTGCCACTGAGAGAAAACCAGGTAAATTTGAGTTGGCTGATAAAGGAACACTTTTATTAGATGAAATAAGTGAAATGGCATATAAACTTCAGGCAAAACTATTGAGAGTAATTCAAGAAAAAGAAGTTGATAGAGTGGGTGGAACAAAGCCTATACCTGTTGATGTGAGGATTATTGCCACAACAAATAGAGATCTATGGGAAGAGGTTAAAAAGGGTAATTTCAGAGAAGATCTTTACTATAGAATAAATGTTTTTCCCATAAGAATTCCACCTTTAAGAGAGAGAAAGGAGGATATAATACCTTTAGCTGAATTTTTCCTAAGGAGACTATCCCATAAAATTTCAAAAAATCTATATCTATCAGAGGAAATGAAGCAATACCTAATTAAAAAGCCTTGGAATGGTAATGTAAGAGAGTTAGAAAACTTTATATACAGGATTGCTGTTTTAAGTCAGGAATCAGAAATACATTCACCTCAAAACTTGGATATAGAATTAGAGGATTTTGAGGTTCCAAAGGCTGGAAAATTAAAGGATGTGGAAAAAGACATGATAATTGATGCTTTAAAGAAAACTAAGGGCAATAGAACACAAGCAGCGAAAATTTTGGGCATCAGCGTAAGAACTCTTAGGAATAAAATAAGAGATTACGGACTTAAAGAATTATAATGGCATGAAATTTGTTTATTAAATTTTTGGAGGTTTAAAAAATGGATAGATCAATGGATTTATTGCAGAAAATAATGGATATTTGTGCCTATAGGCAGAAAATTCTAGCCTCCAATATAGCTAACGTGGACACTCCAAACTATAAAGCAAAAGACATAGATTTTCAAGCTACACTCAAAAAAGCTTTGGAGTCAAAGGATATATCCTATTCTATTATTGAGTCACCGACAACAATGCCTAATAGAGATGGAAATACCGTAAACATAGAAATTGAAATGACAAAGCTTACGGAGACGCACTTGATGTACAATACAGCCGTTCAACTCCTTTCTACACGAATAAGGATGTTAAAGGATGCTATTAAGGGAGGTAGATAATGAAAGATTTATTTTTACCTTTAAAAGTATCTGCTACAGGTTTAGAGGCTCAAAAAATAAGGATTAACACTATAGCTTCCAATTTAGCAAATATTAACTCTACAAGAACTCCTGAAGGAGGACCTTATCGAAGAAAAGATGTATTGTTTATGAGTTACATGTATGACTCTACAGCTATTGGAGTTGATATAAAGGAAATTATTGAGGATCAAAGACCTTTTAGGGTTGTCTTTGATCCCTCTCATCCAGATGCAGACAAAGAGGGCTACGTTAGATATTCGAATGTAAATCCCATGGAAGAAATGGTTAATCTTATATCTGCCTCTCGAGCATACGAAGCCAATTTAACTATGATAAACTCATATAAGGAGATGTTTTTAAGGACCATTGATTTATTAAAAATTTAGGAGGCTTTTATGTCAGAAATAAAGATTATAAATGAACTCTTGAATCGAAATTTAGAAAATGTTCAAGATTTAAAAGGAACACCAAAGGATTCTTTTGAGAAAGCCTTAAAAGAGGCTATCAAGGAAGCCTCTCAAGTGGAACAAGAAGCTCAAAAGGCAATTGAAGCCTTTTCCAAGGGAGAAATAAGTATTCATCAAGTTGTTCTCGCCATGGAAAAGGCAGACATGACTCTACAAACCCTTATACAGGTTAGAAATAAAGTTCTTACTGCTTACGAAGAAATTTCCCGTATGCAGGTTTAATAATGGCTCTAGCAGATAGATTAAAGTTAATAGTAGATAATTTTAAAAATTTGCCAAATAACAAAAAAATTGCTCTTGCTGCTGTCTTAGTATTAGTTATTGGACTTATTGCCACTCTTTTTCTATGGTTACCAAAACAAGATTATCAGGTACTCTATTCAAATTTATCTCCAGAAGATGCTGGTAATGTTATAGCTAAATTAAAGGAGAAAAAAATACCTTACAGTGTAAAAGATAATGCTATTTATGTTCCATCCGGAAAAGTTCATGAACTAAGGCTTGAACTTGCCTCCCTAGGAATACCCAGTGGTGGTGGAGTGGGTTTTGAGATATTTGATAAGACATCCATTGGATTGACGGAATTTTCTCAAAGAGTAAATTATATAAGAGCTTTGCAGGGTGAACTTGCAAGGACAATTAAACAAATACAAGAAGTTGATCAGGCAAGAGTTCATATTGCCCTACCAGAAAAAACAATTTTTGCTGATAAGGAAGACCATCCAACAGCTTCTGTTGTTCTTAAACTTAAACCAGGCAGAAATCTTACTAAAGAGCAAGTGGCAAGTATAGTTCATCTTGTATCAAGTAGTGTTGAAGGGCTTTCACCTCAGCATGTAACTATAGTTGATCAATATGGCAATCTCCTTTCTTCTCCAAAGGAATTTACTCAAGTTGTTCAGAATGAACAGATGGAGTACAAGAAAAATATTGAAAGAGCCTATGAAAAAAATATTCAAAGTATGCTTGAAAACATAGTGGGAAAAGGAAAAGCAGTAGTAAGAGTATCGGCAGATATTGATTTTTCCAAAGTAGAAAAACTTGAGGAAAAATACGATCCTGACACTATTGCCATTAGAAGTGAACAGAGAAGCCAAGAAAAAACAATGGCACCTCAAACAGGAGGAATTCCCGGAGTATTGTCAAATCAGCCTGGACAAGTTCCACCAACTACTACTCAGAATATTCAGTCTCAAAAACAGCAGGAAAGTATAAACTATGAAGTTTCAAAAAGTATAAGTAAAATAATGCAACAAACAGGTCAAATAAAGAAAATATCGGTTGCTGTGCTAGTTGATGGAAATTATAGAGAGGAAAAAGGTAAAAAAGTCTATGTGCCAAGAAGTGAAGAGGAGTTAAAAAAGTATCAGGAACTTGTTCAAGCTGCTGTAGGATACAATAAGGAGAGGGGTGACTTAATAATTGTAGAGAGTATGCCCTTTGAAATAGTACCAGAAGAAAAACCAGGCATTGACTATGTGGCTTTAGCCATGACTGTATTAAAATACTTATTACCGCTTATCATTACACTTCTTATTATATTTTTTGTCATTAAACCTCTACTTGAAATATTTAGAAAACCAGCTGAAGAAAGAAGAGCAAAAGAAGTAATCATCTCAGAAAAGATACCTCCTGAACTTATTACCAAAGTACCAGAAGAGAGAGACATTAAGCAAGAAATAAACGAATTAGTTAGAAACAACCCTAAAAAAGTAGTTTCAATTTTAAGAGAATGGATGGCTGAATAATGAAGAAATTAAGTGGCATAGAGAAAGTTGCTGCCTTTCTATCTATAATCGGTGAAGAGGCGGCTACAGAACTATTTAAACACTTTGATCCTATAGAGCTTGCCAGAATAATCCCCATGATGTCAAGAATAAAACTCACACCAGAAGAGGCAGAGAGCATAATCCAAGAATTTTCTGAAAAAATAGGTAATACTCCTGTGACCGTTGATGAGGAATACATTAAAACTATACTTAAAAAAGCTTTCGGAGAAGAGCAGGCAGCAAAACTTATATCAAAAATTGAAAGCGGTGCTAGTGCATTTGACATTCTTAGATGGCTTGACTCTTCTGCCATTGCTACAATGCTTCAGAGAGAGCATCCTCAGACAATAGCAATAGTATTAGCTCATTTAGATCCCACTCAAGCAGCAGAGGTACTTAGTAAATTTCCGGAACAATTAAAAATAGAGGTATCTCAAAGAATTGCAAGCCTTGATCAAATATCTCCCACCATATTAACTGAATTGGAGGATGTGCTTCAGAGTCAACTTCGTTCATATACACAATCAAGAAGAATTGGAGGTATCAAAACTGTAGCTGAGATCCTTAATCAAATGGATAGGACATCAGAAGAGTTAATTCTAAAAAATATTGAGGAAAAAGATCCTATTTTAGCAGAGGAAATTAGAAAACTCATGTTTACCTTTGAAGATATTATAAATATTGATGATAGAGGAATTCAGACGATTCTTAAAGAGATCTCCACAGATGATCTTGCTTTAGCCTTAAAGATGGCTTCAGAAGAATTAAAGGAGAAAATATTTAAAAATATGTCCAGTAGAGCTGTAGAAATCCTAAAAGAGGAAATGGAGACAAAAGGTCCTGTGAGGGTTTCTGATGTAGAGAAAGCCCAGATGAACATAGTAAGAGTAGCAAGAAGGTTAGAAGAAGAAGGTAAAATTGTTATAGGCGGAAAGGGTGGTGAGACTCTTGTCGTCTAATATTAAACCCTATATACCATCGGCTTTTGATGAAAAAAAGGATAAACAATCAAATCTGAAAGACTCCTCTGAAATACTCAAAATTTATGAAGAGTCGAAGAAAGAGGGATACAATTCAGGATTTAAAGAAGGCTTTGAAAAAGGCTTTGAAAAAGGATATGAGGAAGGATTTAAGAAGGCTTCAGAGGATATTTTAATAGAGCAAAAAAAATTAAAGAGCAAAATATCAGACTTAGATAAAATAATTCACCATCTTGTTAGCTTTAAAGAGGAGCAAATAAAGAGCTTTTTACCAGAAATCTTAGGACTTTCTATTAAAATAGCAAAAAAAATTGTCTCTACTGAATTATCCATCAATAAAAAAATATTGCTAAATATCATAAAAGAAGCTTTAAAGGAGATTTCAGTTGCTGAAAAAATAATAATAAAGATAAACCCTGAGGATTTTGCGACTATAAAGGAAGAAATTGATCAAATAACCGGTGAAAATTCCTCAATAAAAATTATTCCCACCAATGAAATTAGTCAAGGAAGTTGTTACATAGAAACAGAGGATAATATTATTGATTCAAAAGTGGAGGAGAAATTCCGGGAGTTAGAAAATGCAATCCATTCAGTCCTTTATTCAAAAGACTGAAGAAGTTCTTCATGAGATAAAGCCCTTTAAGATTTACGGAAAGGTAATAAAGGCTTTAGGGCTCATAGTAGAGGCAAAAGGTTTAAACGCAAGCATTGGAGATATTTGTGAGATTATCTCCCATGAACATTCCATTGAAGCAGAAGTAGTGGGATTTAGAGATAATGTAACATTACTTTCACCCTTAGGAGAAATTTACGGAATAAAACCCGGAGATAAGATCTTCCTAAAGGGAAAACAAAGTTATATAAAAATTGACGAATCTATTTTAGGTAGAATAATAGACGGCATTGGAAATCCCATTGACAGCCCTTTAGCTCTCACTGGCACTCCTTATCCTATTTATAGAGAAGCTATTAATCCTTTGGAAAGGGAAATCATAAAAGAGCCCCTTGACCTTGGTATAAGAGCAATCAATGCATTACTTACTTGTGGAAAAGGTCAAAAAATTGGAATTATGGCAGGAAGCGGAGTTGGTAAAAGTGTTCTTCTTGGTATGATAGCCCGCTATACTTCTGCTGATGTAAATGTTATAGCCTTAATAGGTGAGAGAGGTCGAGAGGTAAGGGAGTTTATTGAGAGAGATTTAGGTAAAGAAGGTTTAAAAAAATCTGTTGTTGTTGTGTCCACTTCTGATACTCCTGCTTTGGCAAGAATAAGAGGTGCTTTTATTGCTACTGCTATTGCTGAGTATTTTAGGGAAAAAGGTAAAGATGTATTGCTGCTTATGGATTCTCTTACAAGATTTGCCATGGCGCAAAGAGAAATAGGTCTTGCTGCTGGAGAACCACCTACCATGAAAGGATACCCTCCTTCAGTTTTTAAATTAATGCCTAAACTTCTTGAGAGAGTTGGAGCAGTTAAGTCTGGAGGTTCAATAACAGGAATATATACAATTTTAGTGGAAGGAGATGATCTTGCTGATCCAGTAACTGATGCGGCTAGATCTATTCTTGACGGACATATTGTCCTTTCCAGAGATTTAGCAAATAGAAATCACTATCCAGCTATAGATGTATTAAAGAGTATAAGTAGATTAATGAAGGAGATAGTAGAGGAAAAACATGTGCAAATCGCTGGGAAGCTACTTGATATTTTAGCTACTTATGAAAAATATGAAGATATAATTAATATTGGAGCTTATAAAGAGGGAACTAATCCTCAATTAGACTATGCCATCAAAATGATTGATAAAATAAATGATTTTTTAAAACAGGACATAAATACAAAAGCAAGCTTCCAAGAAAGCATAGAAGAACTCTATAAAATTTTTGAATAAATATGAATAACCTTACTTTGAAAATGATTTTAAAGATCAGAGAATGGGATGAAGAACTAGAGAAACAGAGATATATATATATTCTATCGAATATGAAAACTCTAGAAGATCAAATTAATTACATGGAAAAAAGACTCCAAAAAATTAGCGATGAAAAAAAAGAAGTTTTCACTCCTGAGGAGCTCCACTATCTATACAGTGAAATTCAGTATTTATTCAGAAAAATTGAAGAATCAAGAGATCTTTTAAATAAAATTGAAGAAGAACTGGAAAAACAGAGAGAAATTTATGAAGAATCCATAAAAGAGAGAAAGAAAATTGAAAAACTCAAGGAGAAATTAGAGATTAACTTGAGAAAGGAAAGAGAAAAAACAGAAGAGAAAATAATTTCAAATTTACTCTCTGTAAGACAAAGGAGCATCTAATGTTAAAAAAATCTTTTTTGTTAGGAATTTTTCTTACTTTTTTTGGTATAGCTGCGGGAACAATCATCGGACAACAAACTATACCCAAGGAGAAGATAAATCCTTCCATAGAAGAAGAAAGGAATAGGATACTTCAAGAAGATCTCTCAAAAAAAATTGATGAATTAAAAAAACTTAAAGAAGAGATAAATAAAAAAATTAAAGAACAAGGGGAATTAAAAGCTCAGTTGGAAAAAGCACAAAGTGAGAATTATCAGCGATTAGCAAAGATATACGAATCCATGCCTCCGGAAGAAGCAGCAGCTCGTCTTGAGAAGCTTGATGATGATACAGCAACTATACTGATTCTGGCTATAAAGCCTCGTCAAGCTGCTAAGATTTTAGCTAATGTGAATCCTGAAAAAGCAGCTATTTTATCGAAAAAAATAGTAAGTGTAAGGGAAAAGCTTTCCAAATAGGAAAAATTTTCCTCCTTTTGTACTGCTAAAATTTTGGAAAAAAGCCAGTTTTTTTATGGCATTTATTTTGATTTTCTTTTTTGCATGATAAACGGAGTAAATATAAAGTTAAGCCAGATAAATCTGATAAAGGAAAACTCTCTAAATCAAAATGAAACAAAGGCAGAAATAGAGAGCTTTTTAAAAGATTTTTTGAACCTCCTTTCTGAAGGAGAAAAATCAGCAAATTTAGGATCACTCCTATTTGTACCTTTTATGCCTTTTACGCCCTTAGAGTTGCAAAATTTCTCTCACCTTGAAAACTTGATGAAAAATTTTGAAAATCTGAAAGAAGAATTAATCCCTCTCTATAGAATAATTACCATAGACAAAGGTGAAAACATAGATATTACAAATACTATGAAATTAAGAGGCGAGATTAATCCCTCTTTAATCCCCTCAAACAGAAAGGATGAAAGACTTTCAATAAATTCTCTTGATAATTTAGAAGAGGTTATAAAAAACACACAAATTTTTAAAGAAGAAAACTCTTCAATAAAGTCCCTATTTAAATTAGAAAGTGAACCTCTTTTAGACAATAAACAAAAGAGCAATTTCATTAATTTGGAGTACTTAAATACCGAGAAAGAATCCCTCATTGATACAGTGAAGGCAAGAGAGCAAAAGACAAATAATAATACATTTTCGCACCTGAGTAGCTCTCACACCAACATTACACAAATAGATAATTCACAAAAAGTTGCATTACCTATAACAAGACTTCATGAGATTTCAGACATTATTTTTAAAGGATTTTTCAATTCACAAAAAACTCTTGTTGTCCATCTTGAACCACCAGAACTTGGGAAAATTTTAATTAAACTATCTATGGAGACTTCAGGTATAAAAGCAGAGATGAGAGTTGATTACCCTCAGGTGAAAGAGATGATAACAAATCTAATACCAGAGATTAAAAGTAATCTTCAATCTTCAGGAGTAAAAGTTTCTGATTTTCTTCTTGATTCTAATCGAGAATACAAAGGTTATTACGATACCTCATCAGGTCAGAAAAAGAATAAAAGAGAACAAAAATTTTTAGAATATTTTGCTTAGGAGGACTAAACTATGTCAGAAATAACATCTATCTTTGAAAACCCTATCTATATGTTTCAGGAAGGCAAAAAGGTATCAGGTAATAATAAACTTGATAAAGAAGCGTTTCTTAAGCTTCTTACTGCTCAACTTAAGTATCAAGACCCTTTAAACCCACTAAAGGATACGGAGTTTATGGGACAATTAACTGCCATGACAACACTTGAACAAATTATTAATATGAATAAAACTTTAGAAGAATTGACAACTTATCAGATTTATTCAAATGCTTTAATGATTGGATCAAACATAATTGGTAAAACCATAATCACTACTGATGGGAAAGAATATGTGGCGCAAGGTATTGCATTGGAAGATGGAAAGTTAAAGATTGATGTGGGTGATAACTATCTTTCTATGAGTCAAATTAGAGAAATCAAAGCTTAGGAGGTAATAAAATGGGTATGTTAACATCCTTATTCACTGGGATAAGCGGTCTCAATGCTAATGGACTTGCTCTATCAGTCATTGGAGATAATATTGCCAATGCTAATACTGTAGGATTTAAGTCAAGTAGAGCTAATTTTGGAGACATAATAAGTCAAACACTAAGTGGTACATCGGCTATGCAAGTGGGGCGTGGTACCATGATTATTGATATTCAGAAAATGTTTACTCAAGGTACTCTTGAGACCACAGCAAATCCACTTGATTTGGCAATAGAAGGAGATGGATTTTTTGTTGTAAGACAACCAAATGGTCCAACCTACTACACAAGAGCAGGCCAATTTAGATTGGACAAAGAGGGATATGTTGTTGATCCAAATGGCTACAGACTTCAGGCTTATTTAATGGATGCTATGGGAAATATAACTGGTGGTATAGGTGATGTTTATTTAGCTGGATTAATGAGTGATCCAAGAGCAACAAGTGAAATAAGGGCTCAACTAAACCTGGACTCAAGAGAGGCAACTAAAACTTGGACATACCCTGTTACAGGAAATAGTAGTCTGCCTACTAATAACAACTATAACTACTCTACAGCAATAACTGTCTACGACAGCTTAGGTAATCCCCATCTTGTCTACATGTATTTTAATAAAACTGGTGTAAATACTTGGGATGCCCATGTGGTATACGATACCAGTAATAATCCAAATAATCCAATTTATGCAGAGGTGAGTTTGGTTCCCTATACATTAAATTTTAATAATACGGGAGCTCTTACTAACACTCCACCTTATACTTCCTTTAATTTTGATTTCACACCCTGGGGAGCACAGACTGCCACCATAACAATTAATTTCCAAGACACAACCCAATATGGCTCTCCCAACGCTGTTGTGTTTCAGACTCAGAATGGATACTCTTCTGGAAATTTAATAGCTGTTACCGTAGATCAGAACGGAGTGATTTCAGGAGTTTTTACTAATGGCCAGGTAAAGAATGTAGCTCAAGTGGTGCTTTCCAAATTTGTAGCACCCTATAACCTAACAAAAGTAGGGAAGAACCTCTTTCTCGAATCCTATTCTTCAGGAAATCCCACCTATGGAGCGCCAGGGACAGTGGGAGTGGGAACCATTTATGCAAATTCTCTTGAATCAAGCAACGTGGACTTAGCAGAAGAATTTATTCGTATGATTGCTGCCCAAAGAGCTTATCAGGCAAATGTTAGAGTCATTACAACAACTGATAATATGCTTAATGAATTAATGAACATTGTAAGATAGCTATATAACAGGGGGTTGTAGCCCCCAATATAGCTACTAAAATATTCTCTCTCAAAAAATTGCTTAAAAAGCCCTCACTCTGTTTTAATTAAGTTATGAATCTTCTATATTTTGAAAAACCCACAAGATACATAAACAGTGAGATTAATTGTATTTCAAAGGAAGGAAAAAATCTTATAAGTTTTGCCCTTTGTTTTCCTGATGTCTATGAAATTGGAATGTCTCATCTGGGTTTAAAAATTCTTTATCATATTTTAAATAAGATACCTTTTGTTAGGGCAGAAAGAGTTTTTTCCCCTTGGGTTGATCTACAGGATTACATGAGAAGAAATAAGTTGCCTTTACTGTCGCTGGAGACAAAAACTCCTCTCTGTAAATTTGATATTGTAGGTTTTAGTCTTCAGTATGAGCTTTCCTATCCTACTGTTTTAAATATGCTTAGTCTTGGAGGTATTCCCTTAAAATGGCAAGACAGACTTAAAAGAGAATATCCTCTTGTAGTAGCTGGTGGTCCTTGTACAGCTAATCCCTTAGCCATGTCTTCCTTTATAGATGCTTTTCTCATTGGGGAGGGAGAGGAAGCTGTAGTGGAATTGGTAAATCTCTACAAGGAATGGAAAGAATCAGGCAGTGAAAAAGAAACTCTTCTAAAAGGTATCAGCCAAATAAAGGGTTTTTATGTTCCCTACGAGGGAGAAAAAATCGTAAAAAGAAGATTCATTTCAAACTTAGAGGAAGCCGATTTCCCCCTATCAACCATAGTACCTTATATGAGAATTGTCCATGATCGCCTCTCTATTGAGGTTTCACGAGGTTGTCCTTCTGGTTGTAGGTTCTGTCAGGCTGGAATGATTTATAGACCTCTTAGAATTAGAAAGCCTGAGAAAATCTTAGATATAGCAAAAAAATCCATAGAAAATACGGGGTACGAAGAAATCTCTCTTCTTTCTTTTAGTATTGGACATTATCCCTATTTGATGGAATTAATCGATGCTTTAAATAATAATTTCTCTTCAAAAGGCATCGCCCTTTCCCTGCCTTCTATAAGAGCAGACAAAGTAACTGGACAGCTTCTTAAAAAGATAAAAATTACACGAAAAACAGGCTTTACCATTGCACCTGAAGCAGCCACAGAAAGGTTGAGATTTTTGATAAATAAGAATATATCGAATGAAGATATTGAGAGAGCTTGCAGACTTCTTTTTGAAGAAGGTTGGCATACAATAAAACTTTACTTCATGATAGGTCTACCCACTGAAACACAAGAGGATATTGAAGAAATCGTGAAGTTATCAAAGAGTATTTTAAAAATGGCAAAAAATTTTACAAAAAAGTTTGTAGATATCAATATTACTGTCTCACCTTTTGTACCAAAACCTCATACACCTTTTCAATGGCTTGGCCAGATTTCTTTTGAAGAGATGAAGCAAAAACTTGATTTTTTAAGAGAAAGCTTCCATAGAGGTAAAATTCATTACAAGGGACACAATCCTAAAATGAGTATTCTTGAAGGAGCTTTGTCAAGGGCTGATAAAAGTGTTGGTGAAGTAATATACAAAGTATGGTGTAGGGGAGAGATACTTTCAGCATGGACAGAATTTTTTGATTTTAATAGATGGCTCTCAGCTATGGAGGAAACAGGCATTGATCTATTTGAAAAAGCCTCAAAAAGTTTTTCCTTTCAAGAAGCGCTTCCTTGGGATTTTATAGATGTGGGAGTTAGAAAAGAATTTCTAATTAAAGAATTCGAGAGAGCTTTAAAAGAACAAAAAAGTAATGATTGTACTATAAAATGTGAAGGCTGTGGATTAGGTTGTAAATCAAATAATAGAATAGACACTGAATTTTCACCTTCAATTGATGAACCTTCAAAATCCCAGGCAAATATTCAGGATAGCAAAATAAATACTATCAGATTTTGTCATACCAAATTAGGACTCATGAAATATCTCTCTCAGCTTGAACTTTCTAGTGTTCTTATAAGAGCTATAAGAAGAGCAAACATTCCTTTTGTACTGTCAAAGGGATTTCATCCAAAAATTGAAATATCCTTTTGCCCTTCCCTCCCTGTAGGTATAGAGAGTGAATGCGAATATTTTGATCTAAAAATATATGGCTCCTTTAAAGTACAATATCTTCATCAATTAAACAACCTTCTTCCAGAAGGCATTAAAATAAAGGATGCCAAGTTAGTTCCACCCCAGAGTCCATCGCTAAGTGCTTTTATAAAAGCCTATAAATATAAAATTGTCAATGTCCCTTCTGTGCCCCATCTTCCTATTGAAAGTATAGAAATAGTAAGGGATGGAAAGAGCTATTCTTTGAGAGATTTTGTTTTAGAGTTTCAAATTTATGATAATGATATATGTATAATAGTTAAGGATAGTGAAGTAAAAGCCAGAATTAATGAAATTGTTGAAGCCCTTTGGGGTGTTTCCTCTAAAGAGTTTCAAATAAAAAGATTAGGCATGTACGGATATGATGGGAGGTTGGTTGAACCTTGAGTAATGAACTATTAATAAATGTAACAAAACAGGAATACCGAGTTGCTCTTCTTGAAGGAGGACAAGTTGTGGAGTTTTATATTGAAAGAAAAGGAGACTCCAGCTTTGTAGGTAATATTTACAAGGGAAGGGTAATAAAGGTATTAAAAGGTATGCAAGCATGCTTTGTTGATATCGGATTAGATAAAGCAGCCTTTCTTTACATAGATGACATAAGGGGAGGTATTAAAGATCTTTATCCTTTTTTAGAAACCGAAGAAGAAACAGAATTTTTATCGAAAATTGATTTCAAAGAGACCTCTATTGAAGAACTTGTCCAGCAGGGACAGGAAATTCTTGTGCAAGTGGCGAAGGATCCTATAGGAACAAAAGGTGCCAGAGTTACATCAAGGATTACTCTTCCAGGAAGATATGTGGTTTTAATGCCTGGAATGGAACATGTAGGTATATCCAGAAAGATAGAAGATGAAGAAAAGAGAAAAGAATTAAAGGATCTAGCAACAAAAGTAAAGCCTCAGGGTTTTGGAATAATTATGAGAACTGTAAGTGAAGATGCCTCGGAAGAGGAAATTCTGAGAGATATTGATTTTCTCTTGCTTCTTTGGGATAATATTCAAAAAAAGAAAGATAAAGTTCCTGCACCAGCATTAGTTCATAGTGAATTTGATCTCATTTTAAGAAGTTTAAGAGATTTTATGAATCAGAATGTAGACAGATTAATAATTGATAGCTATGTGGAGTGGAATAGATTGAAGGAATTTGCCCATGTTTATTTTCCTAGGATTGCAGATAAGATAGAACTTTATGAAGGGGATGAGCCAATTTTTGATGCTTTTGGCGTTGAAGTAGACATAGATAGAGCTCTTGAGAGAAAGATTTGGTTGAAATCAGGTGGATATATTGTAATTGATCAAACAGAGGCAATGACTGTTATTGATGTAAATACGGGTAAATTCGTTGGGAAAGAGAACTTAGAAGATACTATATTAAGAACGAATCTTGAAGCAGTAAAAGAGATTGCTTATCAGATAAGACTTCGCAATCTGGGTGGAATAATACTTATAGATTTTATTGATATGGAAAAAGATGAAAACAAACAAAAAGTTATTAATGCTATGGCAGAGGCGATGAAAAAAGATAGAGCTAAAACAACCATATATAATATCACTGAACTGGGGATAGTTCAAATGACTCGAAAAAGAACCAGGGAGAGTCTTGAACATATACTTTGCGATACTTGTCCTTATTGTGAAGGCAAGGGAAGAGTAATGAGTATAAGATCAATTGCTTATGAGATACTCAGAAAGCTAAAATTTTTAACTCCCAAAGAAGGAACAGAGATAACTGTTGTTGTTCATCCTCAGGTGGCTGATTTACTTACTGATGAAGAGAGGGATTCTTTAGAAGAAATTGAAAATGCCAAAAGAGTTAGAATTACAATCAAAAAAGACTTCACTGTCCATCAAGAAAATTATCATATCCATCAAGATAAACTATCTTTTAATTAGACTAAATGGAATCAATAGATTGTAATAGATGTGGAAAATGTAAAGAAATTTGCCCCAGTTATAAAGTCTTTATGAGTGAAGCTTTTTGTCCAAGGGGACGACTTCATCTTTTTTATCTTTTTCAGGAAGGCCTTGTGCCAGACAGCAATGCTTTGAAAGAGCGAATTTTTAGCTGTCTTTTATGTGGAAGTTGTTTTTCTAAATGCCCTCTAGGGATAAATGTTCCAGATTTTATGTATGAGGCAAGGCAAAAAATTACCAAAGATTCTAAACTTTATCTTTTTAAATATTTCTCCCTCTATCCTCATCTAGCATTTACAGGACTTAAAATTTTAGAGAAAATAAGCCCTTTAAGTTCTTTTTTACAAAAAATAAAGATTTTTCCTTTAAAATTAATTGATAAACTAAGGGTTTTTGACAAAAGCCATGAATTTACAAAAAATTTAAAGATTTTTAATAAAATTAAACCTAAAGGAAGAGTAGCTCTTTTTTTAGGTTGCTCTGTTAATTATCTCATGCCTTCCTTAAGGGAAGCAATGATAGATCTTTTATCTAAAGCCAATTTTGAGATTATAATTCCTAAACAAAGTTGTTGTGGTGCACCTCTCTTAGCGGCAGGATTTAAAGAGGAGATTTTGTCTTTAGCTTTGAAAAATATAAATATCTATAAATCTTTTCAAATTGATGGAGTTATAACCCCCTGTTCCACGTGCGCGCATTTTTTGAGTTCTCAGTATAAAGACCTTACAGGTGAAAATGTAAAAATTTTAAATTTTGCAGATTTGCTTGAGAATAGTGATAATATTTTTCAAGACATAAAAAGTCACCTCCAAGTATATTTTCATGTATCATGCCATTCATCAAATTATATTAAAGATACCAATAAGATTATGGAAATTATAAAAAAGCAAGGTGTCTCCTTAGAAAAAAAAGAAGGGTGTTGTGGTTTTGCTGGACTTTTTTCCTTTCTCTTTGAAAAAGAATCTATGGATATTCTCAAAAAAAAAGTTTTAGAATATGAAAAAGCAGATATGTTAATAAGCTCTTGTCCTAACTGTATAATTCAGTTTAAATATATGATGGAAAATAAGAAAGTAATGCACTATATTGAATTTATTCAAAAAAATCTATTGAAAGGAGAATAAAATGTCAGAAGAAAATTCCAAATTTGAGATATTATTACCCGATGGGACTGTCTATAGACCTGAAAAAAAAGAGACAAAAAATACTCATTATATAACTGGCTATGATCCCGATGGAAAATCAAAAAAAATGAAGTTTTCCACAAAAAAGGACTGTGAACGCTGTGGAGAATGTTGTAGAAGAGATACTCCAATAATTCTTAAAGAGGATATGCCACTTCTTATAGAAGGAATTATCTCTGAAAGAGACATCTACACCATAAGAGAAGGAGAGACGATACGTTCTTCTATAGATGGAGAGATTTATTATACCTCCATGGAATTGATAAAAATAAAGCCTATATTTGGAACCTATACTTGTTTGTTTTATGATCCAGAGGAAGGATGTACTATATATGAAAAAAGGCCTTCAGTATGCAGAATTTATGAATGCTGGTCGCAAAATATTACCTTAACAGGTATTGAAAGGTCAAGACTAACAAGGTCTGATTTATTTGGTAAAATAGAGTTGCTAAAGGAAGTAATAAAAAAACAAGAGGAAAAGTGCTCTCTTTATAGATTTCAGGATTTAATAGAGGAATTAAAAAAAGATAAGAGTGAAAATACTGATAAAATTGCTGAAATGATCTTATATGATTTATACCTAAGAGATTGGCTTAAAGAAAAGTTATCTATTTCAGATGATGTTTTGCCTCTTATTTTAGGGAGAAGTTTTCTTGATATAGCACCTTTTTTTGGTTTAATCATAGAGAGAGAAGGAGAAAATTTTGTAATAAAAGTTATAGAGGAGGAAGAATAATGAAATTTTTCATTGATACGGCTAATATTGAAGAGATTAAGAAAGCTTGGGAACTGGGAGTTATTGATGGAGTAACAACTAATCCCTCCTTACTTTCAAAGGAAGGTAAGGAACCTATTAGTCTATTAAAGGAAATATGTGAAATTGTTGATGGTCCCGTAAGTGCTGAGGCAGTATCTGTTAAGTATGAAGAAATGATTAAAGAGGCTATTCAGCTTAGTAAGATTGCTCCCAACATAGTGATAAAAATTCCCTTGACAGAGGAAGGATTAAAGGCTGTTAAGAAGCTTTCTCAGGAAGGAATAAAGACAAATGTAACTTTGGTTTTCTCTCCTTCACAGGCATTACTTGCTGCAAAAGCTGGTGCTACTTATGTTAGTCCTTTTGTTGGTAGACTGGATGATATAAGTCATTTTGGTATGGATCTTATAAGGGATATTCAGATAATTTTTGAAAATTATGCCTTTGAAACAGAAGTAATTGTTGCCAGCATCCGAAATCCTATTCATGTTGTTGAAGCAGCAAGAATCGGCGCAGATATTGCCACAATTCCCTTTTCAGTCATACAGCAATTAATAAAACATCCTCTAACAGATATAGGAATTGAAAAATTTTTAAAAGATTGGCAAAAGCTTCAAAAATAGGAGGTTAAAAATGTTTAAAAATAAAAAATTCATTATTTCATCAGCATTACTAATCTTAATTGGCGTAGCTATAGGCTTAATAATAGCCTCAAACTTCGAATTTCAAAGCAAGGGATTTTCTGAGGACTATCAGATTTCAAAAGAATCTCAAGAGACTCTATCAAAAATCGGTAATGCCATGGCAGAAGTTGTCCAAGCAATCAGACCTTCGGTAGTAAATATTTACACAACAAAAAAAATTAAAAGACCTACTATTCCTTTTCCTTTCAGTGATCCTTTCTTTAGGAGATTTTTTGATGAAGAATTCAGAGGATTTTTTGATAGACCAAGAGAGTATACTCAAACCTCTCTGGGCTCAGGAGTAATTGTAGATGGTGCCAATGGTTATATTTTAACTAATTATCATGTCATAAAGGGTGCTGATGAGATTAAGGTAAAGCTTTATGACAAAAGAGTCTTTGACGGTACTATAGTGGGCTTTGATGCAAAAACAGATTTAGCAGTGCTAAAAATTAAAGCAGAAGTATTAAGAGCAATAAAGTGGGGTGATTCAGATAAACTCAAAGTGGGAGAGACTGTCATTGCAGTTGGTAATCCTTATGGTTTAAATCTTACCGTAACAAGCGGCATTGTAAGTGCTACGGGTAGAGCTAATGTAGGAATTGCTGATTACGAAGATTTTATACAAACAGATGCAGCCATAAACCCTGGAAACTCCGGTGGTCCTTTGGTAAACGTTAGAGGAGAACTTGTAGGAATAAACACTGCTATATTTAGCACTACAGGAGGATATCAAGGAATAGGTTTTGCAATACCAAGTAATATGGCAAAAGTTGTAATGGATAATTTAATAAAACATAAAAAGGTGATTCGTGGATGGCTTGGAGTAGGTGTAATGGATTTAGATACCCAATTGGCAAAAGAAAACAATATGAAAGAACTTAAAGGTGCTGTTGTAACTGATGTGAAGGAAGGGAGCCCTGCAGATAAAGCTGGATTGAAAATGAAAGACATAATAATTAGTTTTGACGGAAAAGATGTGGAGGATTCTGCACATTTGAGAAATCTTGTAGTTAGTACACCTCCTGGAAAGGTTGTAAAATTAGAGATAATAAGAAATGGCAAGCTTTACACTCTAACAGCTACCATTGTTGAGAAACCATCAGAGGAACAATTTTCAGAGATTCAATCTCCCCTTGCTGGGATATACGTAGAGGATTTGACACCAAAGTTAAGAAATCAGCTTAAAATTCCAAATAGAATTACAGGTGTGATCATATCCTCTATTGAGGAGGATGCTCCGGCTCAAGGATATTTAAGACAAGGTGATGTGATCATTGAAATCAACAATCAAAAAATAAATAATGTAAAAGATTTTAACAAAGTTGCTAGTCAAACAAGAGGAAGAGCTATAATTTGGTATTATCGAAATGGTATGGTGTATTATTTAACCTTAGATGTTGGAAAGTGATTGAAAAAAGGAATTCAGCATCTGCTGTCTTGCTTGAAGAATTTTACTAAAGGTATTTGAAAACTCCCTAAAGACTCTTGCAGGTGCTGATTCCATTTCTTTTAATAGATTATCACACAAATACCAATTACACCTGAAAGGTCTTATATACCGAGGAATTATGCATCCTTTTTCACTTAGAAGGTAACAAGGCTCCTTTTCTTCGAGATTTCTTTTAGGTATTGGAAATTTTTCCCTTAGAGCTAAAATATAAATTATATCATCATATTCGTATCTGCTATTTTTATTAAGACAGCAAATATTTGTGCATGCAGAGCAAACTTTTTTTGCATAAGCATCAATAAAAGGATCAATTTCCAATAAGTAGCTTTTAATTTGTTGTGCTAATCTTTTAGATTCTTCAAAAACATCAGAGAAGTCTCTAAAGATACTATCTATTTTATTGATCAATTTAACTAATTCAGGGATATTATGCCATAAAAGTATTTCACCTTTGTTGATTAAAGAAAATCTCTCCATTTAAAATATATTATAAAACAGATTTTAATTTTCTGAAATAAAAGGCATCGAAGTTGAAAAAAAAGCTTTTAAAAAACCTCAAATGTAAATTCTGTAAAAATAATATAATGATCTATTTTTACTGAAGGCGTGTTGTGCTCTGCTGTACTGAATGCGGAGCAGAATTTAAGGTATCTCAATATCTTGATGAAATTGATGAAGAAACTTGGGAATTAATCTCCCGAAGGTCTTGTGACAAAGTATAAAGAGATAAAAAATTGAGGTGGGGAAAATTTTTTATGAGTAAAATAATCATTGATGGTTACAATTTAATTGGAATCTATCATAAAGATCTCAGAAAAGCAAGAGAAAATCTTATTGAAAGTCTTATAAATTACTCAAAGAATAAAAAACATGAAATAACTTTAGTATTCGATGGTTATAAGCATGGCCCAGGTAAAGAAACCTGTGAGATTAAAGGTGGAATAAGAATAATATACTCTGGTGTCAATGAAAAGGCTGATGATATTATAAAAAGAATTATTAAAAATGAGAGGGCTTCTTGGATTGTTATCTCTTCAGACAGAGAAATAGAAAAAACTGCCTGGAGAGAAAAATGCGTCCCTCTAGAGTCTTCTATTTTTTTTGAGATTCTTAATGGAGAGAAAATATTTATTGAAAGACCCAAGGGGCTAAATCTTTCAAAAAAAGAGAAAGCCATAATAAGAACAATTGAAAAACTTACATGATGAGAGAATTTCTAAAATTGCCTCCAGCAGCGCAATTAAACATTATTTTTTTTCTCATCCTTGGTATAATAGTACTATTTTTTTATTCAAAAATTTCTATGGCATTCCATCTCTTTATAATTTATTTATCTTTGCCTTTATTTCAGGTTTTTCTATATAAGATTAATAACAACAAATTTATAAGTTTTCTAAAAAATATAGGTTTTCCTCTTTTTTCAATACTAATTGCCTTTGATACCATTGGACATATAATTCCTCACATAAAAAAAGATATGGATCTTATATTCCTCACATTAGATTATAAAATCTTGGGTTTCTATCCCTATCTTTATTTAGAAAAATATTATAATCCCTTACTTACAGAAATAATGCAAATTTCTTATTGTTTCTACTATTTTTTACCTTTCCTATTAGGTTTTTACCTGATAAAAAAGGGCTCTCAGGAGGAATTCCAGAAAGCTCTATTTTTTGTTATTCTTTGTTTTTATATTTCCTACATCGGCTATCTTATTTTTCCTGCATTAGGTCCCCGCTTCAGTCTTGCCTCGGTTTTTAAACAGGAACTAAAAGGTTTATTCTTAGCAGACAAAATTAATAGTCTTTTAAATTCATTAGAGGGTTTAAAGAGAGATGCTTTCCCTAGTGGACATGTAGGAATATCCTTTCTTATACTGTTAATGTTTTATAGATACAATAAAAAAATTTTTTGGTTAACACTTTTCCCTGTCTTACTACTCATGATCTCCACTATTTATTGCAGATACCACTATTTTGTTGATGTTTTGGGTGGATTAATTTTAACAGTTGTAACTTTATTAATTGGTAATTTATACTATAATTTTTGGTTAATGAAAAATGGAAATACCCTTAATAAAAGATAAAGACGGATATATTTTGAAAGTAAGCGTAAAAACAGGATCAAAGAAAGCAGGCATTGAAGGAATAGATGAAGATATAATCAGAATAAGAGTTAGATCCCAACCTCATGATGGAGCAGCTAATATAGAATTATTAGAGATATTGTCAGAATTTCTTAAGGAGCCAAAATCAAAGATGGAGATAATAAAGGGTCTAACATCAAAAAATAAATTTATCAGAATAAAAAGGAAATAAAATGATTGAAAGCCTAACAGGATATGGCAGTTCAGAAAAAGGTATTTTCAGAGTAGAGGCAAAATCGCTTAATCATAGATTTTTGGAGATCAATATTAAATTGCCAAATATTCTTTCAAAATACGATATAGAACTTCGCAATTTAGTAAAACAAAAATTTCAAAGGGGAAAATTTGATATTATTGTATCTTTAAAAGAGAGTGAAAGAAGTGGGAAAATTTTTCTGAATAAAAACCTTGCCATACAACTTTTTTCTGCCTTTATTGATCTTAAAAAAGAATTGAGCATTTTGGGTTCCATTGACATTTCTATGTTTTCTAATTTCAGAGAACTTTTTATTTATCAAGAAGAAGAACCAGATATAAATGATTTAAAGGATACTTTTTTAGAAGCCTTAGACAAGCTCCATTCCATGAGAAGAAGAGAGGGAGAAATTATAAAAGACTCTATCATGGAAATTCTACAGAAAATTGAAACAGATTTAATAAAGATAGAAGGCTTAGTAGATATTAGTTATAATAATTTTATAAACAATTTAAAAAATAGAGTAAGAGAATTCATAAGTCAAAATAATTTAGACGAAAATAAAATTTTAGAACACATTATAATTTTTGCTCAAAAAATAGATATTAAAGAGGAAGTAGATAGGTTGAAAAGTCACATAACTCAATTTAGAGAAATTATACAAAGGGGCGGAGTGGTTGGTAAAAAGCTTGATTTTTTACTTCAAGAGGTTCTACGAGAAACGACTACTATTCTCTCTAAAACAGAAAATATAAATATTAAGAATCTCTCCATAGAGATAAAAGCTCAAACAGAGAGACTGAAAGAACAGATTCAGAATATTCAATAGCCATGCTTGTGAATATAGGATTTGGTAATTTAATAGCCCTTTCAAGGATAGTAGCGATAGTTAATCCGGGATCTTCTCCTATGAAAAGGATGAAGGACGAAGCCAAAAAGCAAGGAAAACTAATTGATGCTACAGAGGGAAGAAAAACTCGGGCAATAATAGTCACCGACAGTGACCACATTATTCTGAGTGCCTTACAAGTGGAGACTATACTGCAGAGAATTAATGAAATGAAGAGGATAGAGAATGGAAATCCGTAGAGAAGGCATTATTTTTGTTATATCTGCTCCTTCAGGGACTGGCAAAACCACTATTTGCGAGAGATTAATAAGTAGCTTTAGTGATTTAAAAATGAGCGTATCCCACACAACGAGAAATCCTCGCCCTGGTGAGGAAAATGGAGTAGATTATTTTTTTGTTGATAAAACCACTTTTATTCAGATGATCCAAAATGATGATTTTGTAGAATGGGCAGAAGTTTACGGAAATTATTATGGTACTTTAAAGAAAATGATTAATGAGATATACATGAGTGGCAATGACATTCTTCTTGACATTGATATACAAGGAGCGAAAAATATAAAAAAAATTTACAAAAATAGTGTTCTTATTTTTCTTTTGCCACCTTCTCTGGAAGAATTAGAGAGGAGATTGCTGCAAAGAAAAGAAGAGAATGAGATTATAAAGAAAAGAATAAATAAAGCCCTCGAAGAAATAGAACAATATTTGAATTATGATTATTTAGTGATAAATGATAATCTTGATGAAGCCACAGAAAAAATAAAATGTATAATTCAAGCAGAAAGGCAAAAAATAAATAGAATAAGGGATAATATTTTAGAAAAAATTCTTAATAAAGGGAGGTAAGCATGGAGAAAAAGGAAAAAATAATGGACATGGTTTCTCTACCGATAGAGATCGACAGAAGTAAGATTGACAGTAGATATCGCCTTGCAATAATTGCTGCTCAGAGGGCTTCAGAACTTTCTTTAGGAGCTACGCCAAAAATTGAGAAAAAAGCAAAAAAAGTAACAACCACAGCTCTTTTGGAGATTTTATACGATAAAATAGACTACATAACCGGCGAAGAAGCTCTTAAAGCAAAAGGGAAAATAGAAAAAATAGATGTTAAAAAGCTTCTTGAGGAAAAGAGAAAGGCAATCCCTGATCTTTCTGAACTTGAAAAGGATCTAAAGGTTTATTTACACGGTAAAGAATCAGCAGAAAAAATGCTAGAAGACCTTTTTACTGAAAATTATGAACAGCATGAAGAATAGTTTCAGGGATTGAATATTGCTTAAAGATAAAAAAATAATATTAGGAATTACAGGAAGCATAGCTGCTTATAAAATATTCGAGTTGATAAAGCTTTTTAGGGAAGCAGGTGCTTGCATATATCCTGTAATGACTCAAAAGGCAACCTATTTTTTAACACCTTTAAGCGTAGAGATTGCCTGTGGTAATAAAGTTTTGATTGATATGTTTGACTCTCCCTTAGGGCACATTGAATTAGCGAAGAAAGCTGATCTTTTTTTAATTGCACCTGCCACGGCAAATTTCATTAATAAATACGCAACAGGGATTGCAGATGATCTTCTTACAACAGCAGCTCTTGCCTACAGAGGACCTTTTATTATTGCTCCTGCCATGAATTGGAGAATGTATGAATCGCCTCAAGTGCAGAAAAGTATTGAGTATCTTAGAAGTATAGGAGTTATATTTGTTGGTCCTGAAAAAGGTTCTCTGGCTTGTGGTGAAGAAGGCAGAGGAAGGCTTGCTGAATCGAATAAAATTTTTGAAATAACTGTTAATGCTTTGACAGAAAAAGATTTGAAGGATGAGAGGATTTTGATAACAGCTGGACCAACAAGACAGTATTTAGATCCTATCAGATTTATTACCAACAAATCATCTGGTAAAATGGGATATGCTCTTGCCAAGATGGCGAGTAGAAGAGGAGCCCATGTGAAACTTATAAGTGGACCTGTAAATATTAATCATCCTTTTGTAGATGAATTAATCAAGGTAGAGACCACTGAAGATATGTTAAAAGCTGTAATGGACAATTTGAATTCTGCAAGCATTTTAATCATGGCAGCAGCACCATTGGATTTTGAGCCAGTGGAAACTTTTAACAGAAAGCTTCCTAAAAATTCAATAAAATCAATACAATTGAAACTTTGTCCTGATATTCTTAAAGAAATTTCTAAAATCCCTTCAAAAACTTTCAAAGTAGGTTTTTCAGCTGAATGGGGTTTAAACATAGACAGAGCGAAGAAAAAATTTCAAGAAAAAGATCTTAAAATGATAGTGCTGAATGATATAAGTGCTGAGCAAAGTGAGATGGGATCTGATTATAACCAAGTTGTAATGATTTACAAAAAAGAAGGTAAATTTGTAGAAGAAAAAACTCCTCTGTTGCATAAAGAAGAAATTGCCAATTTTATTCTTTCAAAGATAAGGGAGTTGAAGATTGAAGGGTAATTTCTCTAAAAGAATT
This sequence comes from uncultured bacterium, assembly GCA_937998865.1. GTDB lineage: Bacteria > Nitrospirota > Thermodesulfovibrionia > Thermodesulfovibrionales > Thermodesulfovibrionaceae > Thermodesulfovibrio. The sequence continues at coordinate 44,545 of CALLBR010000011.1, read as the reverse complement.
AAAAAATTAATGGACATTTTCTCCCATCATTCAGAAGCCTTCTTAGTTACAAATATTAAAAATATCAGATACTTAACTGGATTTTCTGGTAGTTCTGCAGTTCTATTGTGTACAGAAAAAAATAGCTTTTTACTTATTGATTTTCGTTATTTAGAGCAGGCAAAAAGGGAAGTACAAATAGAAATTGTGGAAGTAGCAGAAAAGTGGTATAAGACTTTGAAGGATATTTTAATAGAAGAAAAAATTAAAACACTTAGTTTCGAATCTACTTTATCTTTTGAGAATTATTCAATATTAGTTAAAAATTTAGAAATCAGGCTCATACCTCAACATAATATTATTGAAAATATGAGGGCTATAAAAGATGAAGAAGAGATAAAAAACATAAGAGAATCTATAAGAAGAGCAGAAGAGGCCTTCTTAAAAATAAAGCCCCACATAAAAGAGGGATCTAGTGAAAGAGACATTACTTTAATGCTTGAGTATGAAATAAAAAAACAGGGTGCGGTGCAATTACCATTTCCTGTCATTGTAGCTTCTGGGCCCAATTCTTCAATGCCACATTGGAAAAATTCAAATCGAAAATTGCAAAAGGGAGATTTTGTTATAATTGATTGGGGAGCAGAATGTGATGGATATTTCTCTGATATGACAAGAACTTTTATAGTGGGAAAGCCTTCAGAAAAGCAAGTTGAGATTTACAACATAGTAAATAAAGCTCGCCAAGGAGCCATAGAAATTATTAGAGCAGGAATTATATCAAAAGAAATTGACGGAAAGGCAAGAAATTTGATAAAAAAATGGGATTATGAAAAATATTTTGGGCATGCCACAGGTCATGGAGTTGGCATGGATATTCATGAGATACCCAAAATAGGTCCTGATGCAGAGGAAATTATTAAAAATGGGATGGTATTTACTATTGAACCAGGAATTTATATTGAAGGGTTTGGAGGAGTAAGGATAGAAGATATGGTCTTAATAAAGGATGATTCCTTTGAAGTACTAACTCATCTTTCAACAGATTTAGAAATTTTATAGGAGGTGTACAGTTGATATCAACAACAGACTTCAAAAAGGGGTTGAAAATTGAATACAAAGGAGAGCCATATGAAATTATTGATTTTCAGCATGTAAAAATGCAACAAAGGGCTCCTATAGTTAGAACAAAGATAAAAAATTTAAAAACAGGTAGAGTGCTTGAAGAGAATTTTCCTGCGGGAGAGAAATTTGAAAAGCCTCAACTTGAGGAAAAACAAATGCAGTTTTTATACTCTCAAGGAGACTCATATGTTTTTATGGACATGGAAACTTACGACCAAATTTCAATTCAGAAAGACAGAATAGGAGATGCTATCTATTACATAAAAGAGGAAATGTTAGTGGATGTTCTTTATTACAAAGGAGAACCACTTCTTATTCAACCACCTATGTTTGTTGAGTTAAGAGTTGCAGAGACAGATCCTGCTTTTCGAGGAGATACAGCTTCTGGAGGTACAAAACCTGCGAAACTTGAAACAGGTCTTGTTGTAAAGGTACCTTTTCATATCCAGACTGGTGATCTATTGAAAATTGACACAAGAACTGGTGAGTACATTGAAAAAGTAAAGGAGTAAACAATGGAACTTGAGGAAATAAAAGATATTATATCCTTTCTGAAGGATACAGATGTAACAGAATTAAATATTGAAAGAGAAGGTTTTAAAATAAAGATAAAAAGAGGGTACATCTATGGACCAATTGAAATAACGAAAACTGTAAAAAGGGAAGCAGAAACAGAGAAAATCTCTTCCGTGGTTGAGCCTTTAAAAGAAGAAGAAGAGACTCTTCATACAATTACTTCACCCCTAGTTGGTACTTTCTACAGAAGCCCTTCACCTGATTCACCTCCCTTTGTTGAGGTTGGTACAAGGGTAGAAAAGGGACAGGTCTTATGCATCATTGAGGCTATGAAAATAATGAACGAAATAGAGAGTGATGTTTCTGGTGTTGTAAAAAAAGTTTTAGTAGAAAATGGCCAACCTGTGGAATACGGAGAACCTTTATTTCTAATTGAGGTTTCATAAATGGAGCTTTTCAAGAAAATTTTAATTGCCAATAGAGGGGAGATTGCTGTAAGAATAATTCGTGCCTGTAAAGAGCTGGGAATAAAAACAGTGGCAGTCTATTCAGAAGCTGATAAAGATTCTCTTCATGTAAAACTTGCTGACGAGGCTATATGTATTGGCCCAGCTAATCCAACTCAAAGTTATCTAAATATCACTGCAATTTTATCTGCTGCTGATATAACTGACTCTGAAGCGATTCATCCTGGATATGGTTTTTTATCTGAAAATGCACAATTTGCTGAAGCTTGCATAAATTCAGGAATAACCTTTATAGGACCTAGTCCTGAGAATATTCGAATTGGAGGAGACAAAGCAAAGGCAAGACAAATTTTAAAAAGAAAAGGAATACCTGTAGTTCCAGGAAGTGATGGTCCAGTAAACTCAGAGGAAGCAGTTATAAAGGTAATTAAAAAGATCGGACTGCCGGTTATTTTTAAGGCTTCTGCTGGTGGTGGTGGAAGAGGAATGAGAATTGTGTATGATGAAAAAGAAATAGAACAAACTTTTTTTATGGCTCAAAGAGAAGCCTTGGCTGCTTTTGGAAATGGAGAATTATATATTGAGAAATTCTTTCCTAAAATAAGACATATAGAAATACAAATAATTGCAGATAAACAAGGAAATATTGTACATCTTGGAGAGAGAGACTGTACTGTGCAAAGAAGGCATCAGAAAGTAATTGAAGAAGCTCCATCACCTGTGTTAACTGAAAAGTTAAGAAAGAAAATAGGTGAATATGCTATTAAAGCTGCAAAGGCTTTAAAGTATAAGAATGCAGGAACTTTTGAATTTATCTTAGACAATGAGCTAAATCCCTATTTTATAGAGATAAACACAAGGGTACAAGTAGAACATCCAGTAACTGAAGAAATTTCTGATATTGATATAATAAAAGAACAGATTAAGATTGCAAAAGGGTATCCCTTGTCTATTAAACAATCTCAAATTAAACTCAAAGGACATGCCATTGAGTGCAGAGTAAATGCAGAAGATCCTGAAAAATTTACACCATTTCCAGGAATTATAGATTTTCTCCATTTTCCAGGAGGGCCTGGTATAAGAGTTGATAGTTACCTATATCAAGATTGTAAAGTTTCTCCCTATTACGACTCTCTTATTGCTAAAATTATTGCCAAAGGAGCAAACAGACAAGAGGCTATTGACAGAATGAAAAGAGCTTTGGAAGAACTTATCATAAGAGGAATTAAAACGAATGTTCCTTTCCTATTAAAAGTTTTACAGCATCCTGATTTTATTAAAGGTAAGTATTACACAGATTTTGTTCATATAATTAACAGTAATGACACCCAATAGACTTCCCTCCATTTGCCTCATAGTTTCTTCCAATGAAATTTTCAGTAAAGTAGAGATAGCCTTAAAAGCAGGAATAAAATGGATCCAATTTCGGGAGAAAGAATTGTCGAGAAAAGAAATTTTTTACTTTGCCTTAAAATTAAGAGATTTAACCTTTCAATATAATGCTCTTCTTACAATAAATGATTACTTAGATATTGCAATAGCCTGTCAAGCTGATGGAGTTCATTTAGGGCAGGATGATTTACCTTTGGAGGCGGCAAAAAAAATTTTTTCTGGAATAATTGGAATTTCAACTCATAATTTACAGGAGGCATTAAAAGCTCAAAAAAAAGGGGCTCACTATATAGGATTTGGTCCCATATTCAGAACTTTAACAAAAAAAGATGCTCTTGAACCCAGAGGTTGCGATATGTTATCTTTGATACAAAAAAAAATCCAAATACCGGTATTTGCTATAGGAGGCATTAATTTGGAAAATATTGAAAAGATAATAGAATGTGGTTGTACCCATATTGCTCTTTCTTCGGGGATTTTATCAGGTGATGTAGAGGGCAATATAGAAAAGTTTACCAAAGTATTCGATAAACTAAAGAAAAAATGAGATCTTCCTTAGAGAATTATTTGGAACAATTACACATAGATAAGAAAACAGGTATTCTTAACATAATTTTGGCTTTTGAAAAAAATTTATTTAAATTTTATTTTAAAGAAGGCGAAATATATCACATTTCATATAAAATAAAAAAGGGTATGGATAGCTTAAGGGAATTATTTGAAAAAGAGATAAAAATGATTAATTTTATTCCCGATGTAACAATTGATATTGAAAATAAAGGGCTTCCCAATACTAAAGAAATCATAGAAGAAGTTAAAAAATTAAATTTATATCTTTCTTTAGAACAATCAAATTTTTCTCCATTAGAATTCAAAAAGATAAAAGAAAAAATAACCTTGGCTCTAATAAAACAAATAGGACCGATAGGCAATAAGGTTATTGACAGAGTCATTAAAGAAAAATGGAATGCTACTATACATAATACAAAAGAAGATTTGATTAAATTAATAGGATTGCTTGTAGAGGAAATTGAAGATCCTGAGGGTAAAAAGGAGTTTCAAAAAGAATTAGAACAATACATTCAGGAGGTTTATAAATGAAGATACAATTAGGCTTAAGAGCAGGCATCGCTTTACCTCTACTTGCAACTTTGATAGTTGGAATGAGTGTATTAGTTATCTTTAATTATTTTTCACAAGTAAATGTCATGAAGGAACAGGAAATCAGAGAGGTTCAATTTGCTATAAATACTACAAATGTATTATGGGATATTTCACCTTTATCTCAAGAATTTACTAATACTAACGAGATTTACAATTTTTTTGAGCGTTTTTCAGATTTAGAAAAATTTCTAAATAAACTTAAAAAGGCAATTAATTCTGATGTAGGATTTATAACTAATAAAGAAATATTACCTGCCAGTATTTCTGAAAATTTATCGAAGAATACCTTCGGACAATGGGTTTCAATTTATTATACGGGTAAGGATCCGAAACAATTTATATCGGAAAAATCTATCACTAAAATTAATCAAGCAAAAGATAAATATTATTTATATGAAACCTCAATAAATGAGGGTGATTATTATGTTATTTATGTGCCTATTCAAACCCAGACAGGTAAAAATTTAGGCTATATATATATTACGAAAGAGAGAATTCTTTCCAATTTAGCAATAATAAAAATTCTTGGAGTTAATATTTTAGCATATGTAGTAATTCTTATTTTAATATCTTTACTCATAGGTTATGGAATGCATAAATATGTTATTGATCCAATCCTAGCCCTCACCAAAGTTGCGGACAATATTTCTATGGGAAACATTGGAGAAAAGGTAAATATTAAAAATGCAAGAGGTGAAATAGCCATACTTGCTAAATCCATTGAAAGAATGAGAATTACCATGAAAAAATTGCTTGAATAGGAGCAAAATATGTCAAAAGGTAAAATTTTAGTAGTTGATGACAGCCCTCTTGTAAGAAAACTGGCAGAAGTTTCCTTACAAGAATCAGGTTATGAGGTTTTTACTGCGGACAATGGAGAAGATGGGTTAAAAATCGCAGAGAAAGAATTGCCTGATTTAATATTGGTGGATTTTATAATGCCTAAGATGACTGGCTCTCAATTTTGTTTAATGCTAAAAGAGAATGAAAAATTGAAAGATATCCCTATCATTTTAATAACAGGAAAAGGAGAAGCTGTAGGACAAGCCTTTATTGAAAAATATGGAGTTATGGATTATTTTACAAAACCCTTTAAATCTGAAGATCTTATTGAGAAAATTGAATCTATACTTGGAAAAGTTAAGCCAGAAGAAAAGGTAGAAGAGTTTACAAGGGAATCTTTTATTGAAGAGCAAATTCCAGAAATAGTAGAAGAGGAAATGAAATTAACTCCGGAGGAAGAGATAGTTTTACCAGAAGAGGCACAAGAAATAATTAAATTTACCTCCGAAGAGACTCCACCACAAATAAGTGAGGAAGAACCTATTGAGTTTCCGCCTCTAGAAGAAATTGAGGAGATTGCTGAGATAAAACCAGAAGAATTCTCTAAGGAACAAGAAGAAATATCAGTTCCTGAGAGGGAAGAAGAAATTGAAATTCCTCACGAACCCTTATTAGAAGAGAAAAAAGATGAAATCATGAGTATTCCTGAAGAAATTCTTTCTGCCAGTAAGGAAGAGGAAGTAAAGTTTCCCTTGGAAGAACTTCATGTACAGGAGCCATATCTATTGAAGGAAGAGTTATCAGAAATAAAATTAGAGGCTATAGAGAAAATAATAGAAGATAAGCTTCAAGATTTTTACAGTAAGATAAATAATTCACTCTCAATGGCTCTAGAGGGAGCTTTTAAAAAATTTGGTATAATACCTGAAGATAGAATAATTTTAAAAGGCAAATCTTTTAAGTTTGATGGAAAGGTGCTTTTAGAATTCATAGTTAATTCAAAATTAACAGGATTTTTTAATTTATTTAGTAATGACCTAATTTTTGAATTTCTATTTATTGAAGGTGAAATTGTTTATGGTATAGCAAGCTCGCTGAAATTAGAATTAGGTAACAAATTTTTGAAAGATTTTACTTCCGAAGAGATAAAAAAATTTACAATTCAAAGTCTTAACTTACTCATGAAAACTAAAATTGATAATTTTATTCTTGAAGATAGGGTTAAGTCAGAAACCTATTTGGATACTCTGCCTCGTTATGATATTAATGAACTTATAAAGGAATTTGATTAGGTCAGTATTGACTTAATAAAAGTTTAAAAACTATAATACACTTAAAGTTATTGCTTCATGATATGGGGAGTATTAAATGGCAAAAATACTGATTGCTGAAGATTCTATCACAGATTCTAAATATATTGAAGCTATTTTAGAAGGCAAGGGATATGAACTTTTTTTTGCTAAAGATGGAGAAGAAGCAGAGGCTTTAATTAATTCAGAGAATTTTGATTTAATACTTCTTGATGTTGTAATGCCTAAAAAAAATGGTTTCCAGCTTTGTAGAGAGATAAAAAAAAATGATAAAACAAAGCATATACCAGTTGTTCTTGTTACTTCTAAAAAGGAGGAAGCAGATAAGTATTGGGGTAAAATGCAAGGCGCTGACGAATATATAACTAAACCCTTTGAACCCATTGATCTTTTAGCGGTGATTAAAAAATGGATGAAGAAATAAGACAAGAGAGACACTTTTGTGTTTTTGGAGTTGGAGAAAGAGAATTTCTTATACCTAAGGAATCTGTAGTGCAGATATTAGATATAACAAAAATATTTCCAATTCCCGGTTCTCCAGATTACATAGTAGGAGCATTGCCTGTAAGAGGGAAAATTGTTCCTGCTATCGATCTTGCCAAGGTATACAATATTGAGAGAATTAACTATTCAGAAAATAAGCTTTTAGTCTTAGAGGTAGAGGGTGATAAAATAGGCATATTGTCAGATATAACTCCCTTTTTTGTAAGTTTTGATAAAGAGATTGTTGTAGAGGATTATCTCGATCCTAAAAAACTTTATGAAGAATTAAAGGTAAAACAACCCTCCTCCAATAAAAATAATGAAAACATACTCTAAGGATGATAGAACAAGCTGAACTTATAAAGTATTTCCTTTTAGAGTCTGAAGATTATGTAAATACCTTAATTGAAGGAATTGAAGAATTAGAAAACAAAGGTTTTAATTACGAAACATTAGAAGTTTTATACAGGACAACTCATACTCTTAAAGGTTCTGCCTCTATAGTTAAATTCAACAAAATAGCAAGTTTAGCCCATAAATTAGAAGACCTCTTCGAAGCTTTAATAAAAAAGGAAATTCCTGATGATCTGTCACTACTTAACATTATAAGAAAAGTTGTTAATATAATTATTAGCCTTATAAATGAAATCGTTCAATATAATGAAGAAAAGTCAGAAATAGATGAAAAACTTATTGCATTGATTGATGAGATAGTAAACAAAAAGACAATTACAAAGGTAGAAGAAGTTTCAGAGACTTATTCTCCTTTACCTACAATCAACTCTGTGAGAGTGGATCTTAATTTAATTGATAGTATTCTTGGTATCTTATCAGAGATAATAGTTCAAAAAAATATATTAATTGACAGAGAAAAGGAACTAACAAATTTGGTAGAAGTAATTTTGCAAGGTGGCAAAAAACTATTTAACGAGATAGTATCTTTTTCAGAGAGATATTGGCTTACACCAATAAGTGATAAATCTAGAGTTTTAGATACGTTTTTTACTGATTTTAGTGATTTAGAATTCGACAGATACGATGAATATCACATATTTACAAGAAAGATAAGTGAAATAACAAACGATATAAACGAAGGTTTAAGTGAATTAATTTCATTTTCTGAGAATCTTTCCTCTAATTTTAAGACTTTAAACAAGGAAATAACAAATCTTAAAGATAATTTACTTTCTTTGAGAATGTTACCAATAGGTAGGCTACTTAGTAAGATTTCTGAAGCAATAAAAGATATTGCAAATACTTTAGGTAAAGATATAAGTATTGAAATAAAAGGTGGTGATATAAAAATTGATAAACCTGTTTTAGATTTATTACACGAACCTTTGATCCATGTTTTAAGAAATGCTATAGATCACGGAATAGAGACACCACAGGAAAGATTAGCACTTGGAAAACCCCAAAAAGGTAACATAAAACTAAATGCAAAAAAAGAAGGTAAATATGTAGTAATATCAATTGCCGACGATGGAAGAGGTATAGACACTGAAAAGGTTAAACAAAGAGCCATAGAAAAGGGTTTATTAAATCCCCAGCAAGCTATTCAAATGTCAAAGGACGAAATTTTGTCCTATATATTTGTACCAGGATTTTCTACTTCAGAAGATGTAGACTTTCAAAGTGGAAGAGGTATGGGGCTTGATATTGTTAAAACAGTTATTGCCAAGCTCAAAGGTACAATAGAAGTATATTCAGAAATCCATAAGAATACCACATTTATAATAAAAATACCACAATCTCTCAGTATTACAAATCTTTTAATTTTTATGTCTTCCAGTTTAGAATTTGCCGTTCCAATAAACTATATAGAAGAGATTTTAACTATTGATGATTTCCCCAATGTAAAAGATGAAAGAGTAATAAATCATAAAAGTAGAGTGATTCCAGTGAAGATTTTTTCTGAAATATATCTCTCTTCTAATGGTAAACCCTTAGAGAAGGGATATATTATAGTTTTTAATTTTTCAGGTATTCGTAAGGCTTTATTAGTAGATGATATTTTAGGACAGGAAGAAGCCACTATATATTCTCTTGGAAAATTTTTAGAAGGGTTAAACCAGTATTTAGGTTACGTTATATCATCAAAGGGTAATCCTCGTTTTGTTATTGATCCTGTAAAAATATTTGAAGAAGATTTTAGCTTTAATCTTCCCCTTCATCTTTATCGTGAAAATGTTGTATATAGTGGTAGAGTTCTTATAGTAGACGATTCAATAAGCGTTAGGAAGTCCTTACAAGCATTATTGGAGGCAAAAAATTTAAAAGTCTATACAGCTAAAGATGGTTTAGAAGCATTAAGTATTCTCGAGGAGAAAAATGTAGATTTGATAATTACAGATCTTGAAATGCCAGTTATGCATGGATACGAGTTTATTAGTCGAATAAGAAAAGATGAGAGATTTAATGATTTGCCCATTGTTGTTTTAACATCTCGAGGGACTAAAAAGCATCAAGAAAAGGCTATAGACTTAGGTGCTGATGGTTTTTTAGTTAAACCTTTTGATGAAAAAACAATAACGGAATTATTAGAGAGATTTAATATTATAGAAAATCTAATCTTCTAGACCTTAAATCTTCCAGTTATCTCCACAAGTTCTTCCGAAGTTTTAGATAGTGTTTTAGAGACATCGGTAAGTTCTTCTGTGATTTTCATTACATTTTCAGTAACTTCTTTAACTTCATTTATAGATTCAACCTCTCCTAAGGTTATTTCTTTTTGTTTTTTAGCAAATTCATTGATCTCTGTGATTATATCCCCTATTTTTCTAATTACTGTGTTTATTTTTTCGAATACAGAGGTAGTTTCATTAACCATCCTTGTTCCCTCTTCAACATAATTAGTCTCTTCCTCAAGATGTTTTGTTACTAAACTTGCTTCTTCCTGGATAGATGAGATGATTTCAGATATATTCTTCGATGATTTAGCTGTTTTGTCTGCCAATGTTCTTATTTCTTCAGCAATGACAATAAATCCTTTTCCCTCTTCTCCGGCTCTTGCAGCCTCTAAGGAGGCGTTTAAAGCAAGTAAATTTGTTCTATTAGCAATTTCACTTATGATAGTTGATATGGTACCAATTTCCATGAGTTTTTCAGATAGTAGTTTCATTCTTCTGTTTATAACTTGAACGGCTGCTCTTATAAGCTGTATGCTGCTCATCGTGTCAGTAATTATCTCATTACCTTTGTTTATAGCATTTAAAGCATCATTAGAAACATCTGTGGCAATCATAGTTTTTTCAGAAGTAGATGTGGCAATTTCTGATGATTCAGCAATCAAAGTCGCTATTTTATCTATTTCCTTTCTTTGTATTTGAGCACCCTCTTTCAATTTATTTATAATTTCATTTATGATTAATGTTTTTTGTCCTACTTCACCGGCAGAGGACTGAACTTCCTCTACTAACTGACTGAGTCCATCTGCCATAAGATTAAATGCATCAGCTAAAGAACCAAAGACATCAGGGGTTACTTCTGCTCTTTTTGTAAGGTCACCTTCCGATGCAGCTGTCATGATTTGTAAGAAGTTTATTATGTTTTTTTGCATTTCTCTTTTTTCTTCTTCCGTTTGAATGAGTTTTGAAAGTTTATCCATCATTTCATTAAAGGCTTGAGCTATTTTTTGAAATTCATCACCAGTTTTTAATTTAATTCTTTTGTCAAAGTCACCTTCTTTGATTGACTCTAAAACTTCTTGAATTATTGATATAGGCAATATAATTTGTTTTCTAAACCAAAGAACATTTGCTGTCGAGATTCCGATTAAAGCTAATGCAAAAATTATTATGGTAGGAGCGAATTTAATTAAAGTGTTTAGAATTCCTATTCTTTTTGTTATAAATTCTTCACCATAAATATTGTATCCTGTCAAGATTAACCCCGCTAAAAGAATTAGGGTTGACAATATTACAGAGGCATTAAAAACAATTAAAAACTTTCTGTAGAGAGATATAGAAAGAATTTTTTTCTCTGATTCTATTCTTTTAGGCATATTCTCCTCCTCTTTCAGGCTATTGGTTTAATAAAATATGAAAAAAAATATGACTTTGTCAATATATTTTTAAATGCCCTTAACTTTAAGAGTTTCCAAATCTATATCTATGTTCCTGAAATTAGGATTTGAAGCAGTTCCAGGCATTAAACTAATATTACCAGCAACAGGAACTATAATTTTTGCCCCATGAAAAATCAATATGTCTTTTACACAAAGTTGCCATCCTTTTGGTACACCTCTTAATTGAGGGTTATCAGATAAACTTTGATGAGTTTTGGCAATACAAATGTAGAAATCTGAGAATTCCTTTTTAGAATTAATTCTATTAATGTTTTCAAGCGCAATAGAGGAAAATTCAACTGAATCGGCACCATAAATACTTCTTGCGATGAGTTCAATCTTCGATAAAAGAGGAAGTTCCATATCATATAAATATTGAAAATTTGATTGTCTACTGCTGGCTTCTATAATTTTATCAGCCAGATCTAAGGCACCTTCTCCACCTTTACTCCAGTGTTCTGATACAGAAGCTAAAATTCCTTGCTCATCGCATAATTTTTGTACTAAAATTAATTCTTCTTCAGTATCATAGGTGAATCTGTTTATACATACAACAGGAGTTATTCCAGATTTTCTGATTATTTCAACATGATGAAGGAGATTTTCCATTCCTCTTTCAAGCCATCTATTATTTTTTTCATAATACTCCTTTGGGATAGAATTCCCAGTAATAATCTTAGGGGCAGTTTCATCAGCTCCATGGTATTTTAAAGCTCTCAAGGTGGTGACAATAACAGCTGAATGGGGTTTGAGTTCTGAATGTCTACATTTTATGTTCCAAAATTTTTCAAAGCCTATGTCAGCACCGAATCCACTTTCCGTAATGTGATAATCAAAAAGCTTAGTTCCTATAAGATCGGCAATAACTGATGATTGACCTATAGCAATATTAGCAAAGGGTGCAGCATGAACCAAAACCGGTTGTCCTTCAATGGTTTGAATTAGATTGGGATTTATTGCAGGCAGTACTAAGGCAGTCATTGCACCAGCCACTTCTAAGTCTTCTGTGGTAATAGGAATTCCTTTTTTGGAATAAGCAACAACAATCTTACCTATTTTATCTCTTAATTCTCTTACATCCTTAACCAAACTTAAGATAGCCATTATCTCAGAAGAGGTTGCTATATCAAAACGGGATTCCATGGGGATGCCATCTTTTTTAGTCCCCAAGCCAATAACTATTTTTCTTAATGCTTGGGCACAAAAATCTATGACCCAACCCATTTGAATGTTTTTTATGTCTATATCAAGCCTTTTAAGCCCTTTTTTACTTAAAATATCATCAGAATAATTAGACTCATGAAGGATTCTCGAGGTAAGAGCAACCATTGCAAGATTGTGAGCATTCATAACAGCGTTTATATCACCTGTAAAGCCTAATGAAAATTCCGTTCTTGGAATACACTGGGATAGTCCTCCTCCAGCAGCTGTACCTTTAACATTCATGAGGGGACCTGCTGAGGGTTGTCTTATAGCACAACCAACCTTTATTCCTCTTTTTGCTAATCCTTGAACGATTCCAAGTGTGGCAGTTGTTTTACCCTCACCAAAGGGAGTTGGAGTTAGAGCTGTTACAACTACATATTTACCCTGCTTTTTTTCTTTTAGCCTTTCATAGATTTTTATATAATCAACTTTTCCTATGTAATTTCCAAAGGCAATAAGTTCTTCTTTTCTTATTCCTGCTTCCTCAGCAAGCTCATATATTGATTTCATTCTCTTTTCAGCTTCTTGCGCAATTAACCAATCTGGGTATTTCCCAGCAGGAGATAGCATTGAAAACTCCTTTTAAAAGTTTTTACTCTGTTGGATTGTCAAGATCTGATAAATAATCCTTTAATTTTTCCATTAAAGAATCAGGCAAAACTTCATCAAAAAGTAAAGAGTTCATTTCTTCAATGGTTAATTTTTCTTTAATGTCTCTTGGTAGCATTTTAACAATCGCTACCCTCGTTGGATCAGGTTTTCTCTCTTCGCTCATAGTTCTCTCCTTTTTAACATGTTAGATGAAAGGCTCCAGCTACTCTTTTATCTTCCTGCTTCATTTTATTAAATAGAGTAACTGCTTTGTCGGTATCCATAACATAGACTTCTATGCCCTTAGACTTCAATTCTCTCATAAGACTCTCAGGTACTATCATTCTTCCATATGCTCCTGTGCCTACAACCAGATATTTTATGTCTCTCTTTAACACTTCAGTTAAATCTTCCATACAAAGGGAGTGACCTTCTTTTCTCCACCAAGAAGGTAAAAGACTGTCAGGAAATACGATAAGATCCGAAGTATATTCTTTTTCATCAACAATTATTTTTCCAAAAGAATAATGGGTAATCTTCATAGTTACCTCCTTCTGTATGGCGGGAGCGTGTGGGAATCGAACCCACCTTGCCTGCTTCTAACAGGCAACATTGGATTTGAAGTCCAAGGGGGACACCAGAGCCCCATACACTCCCAATATAGAATTTTAAATAATTTTCAAATATTTTTCAAAATAATATTTTATATCCTCCCCTTACTCTTATTGGTTATTGCAATGGTGTTTGAGAAACTGAAGCAATCTCCGTAATCCTTTTTTTGGATAAGAAAAAAAATGAGTCTTTACCTGCAATAGCTTCCATCTTGAGATTTAAATATCCTTAAAAAGGAGGCACTTACAAAAGTGACATTTTAAGATATTAACTTAGAGCATTAAGTTTAATTTTTTATTGTTTTTGTTTACTTTTTGGAATTTGCAAGAAGTTCAGAACATCATCTTTATATATAAATTGATGTATCTCCTAAATCCTAGCTTATCTCTAAAAAATAGCAGAAAGTGGGATAGGCAGAGAATTTAATATCATTAATTTTATGGATTTTTACTCTTTGAAATTTTTTGTAGTCTTTTATTAATTCATTTCCTAAATGTCGTTAAAAAATATTTAAAGGAGAAAATAGATTTTTGAGACTTTTTCCTCAAAGAGAGCCAAATTAAAATTTTGCCTTTTTTGGGTAAATCCTATAAAATAAACTAATGAATTTATCTTTGGAAAACTTTATAGAACTTGCAAAAACATATAATGTTATACCCCTTTATAAGGAATTAGTAGCTGATTTTGATACACCTATCGGAGTATACTCTAAACTAAATAAAAAGCCTTCTTTCCTTCTTGAAAGCGTTTTAGGAGGTGAGAAATGGGGTAGATATTCTTTCGTAGGAATTGATCCTAAAATTACGATAACATTCCATAAGAATCAAATTAGAACAGAGGAAAACTCCAAAACCCAACAATTTATGCATGATAAACCCTTTGAATTTTTAAGAAATTTTTTTAGAAAGTATAATGCCTACCTAGATCCTCAATTACCAAGATTTTTTGGAGGAATGGTAGGCTATATATCTTATGATATAGTGAAATTATATGAAAAAATTCCAAATTTAAATAAAAAATCTCTCAATGTTCCCGATATTTTTCTTATGATTCCAGAAATTCTCCTTGTTTTTGATAATTTAAAGCAAAGTGTTAGAATTGTCTATAATGCCTTTGTGGAAGGAGATTATAAAGAAGTTTATGAAAGGGCAAAAAAAAGGATAGAGAGTATCATAGGATCTCTTAAGGGACCAAAAAGGAATAGATCAATTAATTACTTTCTAATACCTTCTCAAAAAGATATTTTTATAGAAAAATTCACTTCTAATTTTCCTAAAGAAGGTTTTCTTCAGGCTGTCGAGAAAGCAAAAGAGTATGTTGTCTCTGGTGATGTTGTGCAGGTAGTACTATCTCAAAGATTTGAGACAGAGAAAAATTGTAACTCCCTTGATATTTATAGAGCACTAAGAATAATAAATCCCTCTCCATACATGTTTTACATTAACACTGAAGACCTACAACTTATAGGTTCTTCTCCAGAAATTCTTGTAAGATTAGAAGATGAAAAGATTACTGTAAGACCCATAGCAGGTACAAGAAGGAGAGGAAAAACGGATGAAGAAGATTTAGCCCTTGAAAAGGAACTTTTAACTGATGAAAAAGAAATAGCAGAACACATAATGCTTGTAGATCTTGGCAGAAATGATGTAGGTAGGGTTGCAGAAATAGGTTCGGTAAATGTAACAGAATTAATGGCTGTGGAAAGGTACAGTCATGTAATGCATATAGTAAGTAATGTAGAAGGCAAACTTAAAAAAGGTTTAGATATGTTTGATGTTTTTCTATCCTGTTTTCCAGCAGGAACAGTAACAGGAGCTCCTAAAGTTAGAGCTATGCAAATAATTGAGGAATTGGAACCTACCCAAAGAGGTCCCTATGCTGGAGCAGTTGGTTATTTTGGTTTTAATAATAACATGGATATGTGTATAGGAATAAGAATGCTTACAGTCAAAGGAAAAAAAGTTTATGTTCAAGCAGGTGCTGGGATAGTGGCTGACTCAATACCAGAGAATGAGTATCAGGAAACATTAAATAAGGCTATGGCAATGCTAAAATCTGTTAATTTTTTAGAGGGTTAGAAAACATTATGATTTTAATAATAGACAATTATGACTCCTTTACCTATAATCTCTATCAATACATTGGTGAGATTCATAAAGAGGTTAAAGTCTATAGAAATGATAAATTAACAATTTCAGAAATAGAGGAAATGAACCCTGAAAAGATAATAATTTCTCCAGGACCTTGTACTCCTCAGCAAGCAGGTATTTCTATAGAGTTGATAAGACACTTTGCTGGTAAAATACCCATACTCGGTGTATGTTTAGGTCATCAATCAATAGGAGTAGCCTTTGGTGGCAAGGTAATTAAATCTCCTGAAATCATGCATGGAAAAACTTCACTAATATATCATGATAATAAAACAATTTTTAAAGACATTCAGAATCCCTTTGAAGCAACAAGATATCATTCCCTTATAATAGAAAAGGAGAGTTTACCTGAATGTCTTGAAATTTCAGCCTGGACATCAAGGGGAATTATTATGGGAGTAAGACATAAGGAATACATTGTTGAAGGAGTACAATTTCATCCTGAGAGTATACTAACAAAGGTAGGTAAAGATATATTACGTAACTTTCTAAAACTATGATTGAAGAGGCAATTAAACAATTATCATTAAAAAGGAATCTTTCTTCTGACTTAATAAAAAAGAGCTTTTTAGAAATAATAGAAGGAAAAGCTTCAGAAATACAAATTTCCGCATTTCTAATGGGTTTATCAGTAAAAGGAGAAACCTTAGAGGAAATTTTAGCTACCGTTCAAGTATTTAGAGATCACGCAATAAAAATAAAATGTCCTCCTGGAACAATTGATATAGTAGGCACAGGTGGAGACATGGCGGGTACTTTTAATGTATCAACAGCTACAAGTTTTGTAGTAGCTGGCGCTGGAGTGCCTGTGGCAAAGCATGGAAATCGTTCTGCTTCAAGCCAATGCGGCAGTATAGATGTTTTAGAGGAATTAGGTATAAAGGTAGATATGTCACCAGATGTAGCAGAAAAGTGTCTTTTTGAGTGTGGCATAACTATACTATTTGCACCCATTTATCATCCTGCCATGAAAAGAGTGGTGCCCATAAGAAAAGAGCTGAAGATTAGAACCATCTTTAACATTTTAGGTCCCATGCTTAATCCAGCTTCTGTAAAGAGACAACTAATTGGAGTATTTTCAAAAGATTATATGGAACCTATTTCAAAAGTGCTTGCCCTCCTTGACTGTGAGGATGTAGCTGTAGTGCACAGTGAAGATGGCTTAGATGAAATATCAATTACAGGTAAGAGTTTTTTAATTAGATATCACAATAATAAATTTGAATGGTTAACCATATCTCCCGAAGATTTTGGATTAAAAAGGGCAAATATTGATAAAATTAAAGGGGGAGACAAAAAAAGTAATGCAAGAATAATTCTTTCGCTGTTGCAAGGATGTAAAAACGAAATAAGAGATATGGTTCTTATGAATGCTGCAATTGCCCTTACTGTTGCAGGAAAAGCTAAAGATTTTATGGAAGGCTTCGAAATGGCAAAGGTTAGCATTGACAGTGGCAACGCTTACAGGAAATTAGAAACATTGATCAAACTTTCACATACATTCTAATAAAGAAACGAAACTTTTAAAGGTAACAAAGATGGCTGAATTAGGGAAAATTCAAAGGTTGAGTGTTGATGAATTTAAGGGAAAAAGAAGACTTTTTTGTGTGCCTAATGTTTTTATTACTGATTCTCAAGATGAAACTTTAGAAAATTTGATAGAAAAGTATTGGAATGAGGCTATTTCACACATAGAAAAGCTTGAAAAATTAGGTTTTGTTACTAAAATTTTTGTTGAGTCAATTTTTATTGAAGGACAAGAAGCATTGAATGTTATTAAAGAGACGAATCCCTTCCTCTCTTTATTGATAGAGAAAAAAGTGGCTGAAGGGGCAGAGGTCATAGGAATTGAAAATCCGGAAACTTTTGGAGCCTATATAGACTGGGGTAATTGTCTGAGAATTGTAAAAACAGCTTCTGTACTGGAGGAAATATTCAATCATTTTAACGAAGTATATCAAAAACGACTTTCTGAAATTTCAACAAAAATAAATGATTCCCTTCAAGAAGGAGAATCAGGAATACTTATTCTTAAGGATCAAGACAGAATTAAACTTTCATTGCCTAATGACATTGAGATATTTCTTGTGGTTCCCACAGTTTATGATGATATTATACGTTATATTAGGCAGAAGTATTTTAATTCTTGATTGTCATTAAGCAAATAAAGGCATAAATTGAAGTAAAATTTAAAAATCTCGCAATGCGAGGGCTTTTTTCTTTAATTGCCAGGAGCCTTAGCGACTAGGCAATACCTCTTTATGTCAATAGGAGCATCCGCATGCAGCCAAGGAATCTTATCTTTATTAGCTCTTTTTGTAAACGCCTACAAAGGGATGTCCACGGCTTACTTTGTGAGTCTAGCAATAACTCCTCCATTGTAATTTCCACTCCGAGCTTTTAGAGGTTGAAGCAATCTGTCTTTACCAGCTGATCGATAGGGTTTAGGATGAAAATTATGAAAAATTTGACATTTTAAAATATTAACCAATGGGCAAAATTAATGCTTGCAATTTTTTAAGAGAGTGTGTTAGCATAAAAATGTCTGGTGGTTATACCGGCGGGGAAACACCCGTTCCCATTCCGAACACGGAAGTTAAGCCCGCCAGGGCCGATGATACTATGACCGCGAGGTCATGGGAAAGTAGGTCGCCGCCAGGCATTTTTTTTTATTAAAAGATTTTTATCTTCCTTCTTGTTTTTTCCAAATTTAATTGCCTCCAATTCTTACTATGATTCTTCTCAAAAGCAGGATTGCTATTTCTTAGGAACCTAAAGAAGAGATTTTTATAAGATTTGAGATTTTCCAAATTTTTTTGTTATTTTTATTAAATTTGAAAAGAAAAAATATTCAACAGGAGGTTTAAAGTGAAGATAAAAAAATCTCAAAAGCTTTATAAAAGAGCTTTAAAAAGCATGCCTGGCGGAGTTAACAGTCCAGTTAGAGCTTTTAAAGCAGTGGGTGGTAATCCTATTTTCATAGAAAGGGCAAAAGGTTCAAAGTTGTACGATGTAGATGGTAACCAATACATAGATTATGTTTTGTCTTGGGGACCTCTTATTTTAGGACATGCTTATCCACCAGTGGTAAAGGCTTTAAAAAGGTCCATTGAGAAAGGAACAAGCTATGGGGCTCCTACTAAGCTTGAAATAGAACTTGTTGAGCTCCTAAAGGCTGCTTTTCCTTCCATGGAAAAAATTCGTATGGTAAATTCTGGTACCGAGGCTACTATGTCTGCCATAAGGGTGGCAAGAGGTTATACAAATCGATCAAAAGTAATAAAGTTTGAAGGTTGTTATCATGGTCATGTAGATGGCCTTCTTGTGTCAGCTGGTTCAGGAGGAGCAACCTTAGGTATTCCAGATAGTTTAGGAGTTCCTAACTCCTATGCAGCTGAAACAATAGTTCTTCCCTTCAATGATAAAGAAGTCTTTAAATCTACAGTGAAAGAGCATTGGCGTGATGTTGCTTGTGTCATTGTAGAGCCTGTGGTAGGGAATATGGGTTGTATTTTACCAAAAGAGGATTTTTTAATTACCCTGAGGGAGGAGACAGAAAAATATGGTATACTTTTGATTTTTGATGAAGTTATGACAGGCTTTAGAGTCTCCTTTGGTGGAGCTCAGGCTCACTACAAAATTAAACCTGATCTTACATGTCTTGGTAAGGTAATTGGAGGGGGATTACCTGTAGGTGCCTATGGAGGCAAAAGAGAAGTAATGCAGATTGTTGCTCCAGAGGGCGCTGTTTATCAAGCTGGTACTTTATCAGGTAATCCTCTTGCAATGACTGCAGGAATTGAAACATTGAAAATATTAAAAAAGACTTCAACTTATAAAAAACTTGAAAAAACAATGGTTCATCTTGAAGAAGGCTTAAGAGATGCTGCTAAAAGGGCTGGGATAAAGGTTAAATTTTATAGGGCTGGTACTATGTTTTGCACTTATTTTACAGAGATGGAAGTAATCGATGCAAAAACTGCTAAAACTTCAGATACAGAAAAGTTTAAGAAATTTTTCTGGGGAATGCTTCAAAAAGGTATATATATAGCACCTTCCCAATTTGAAGCAGGCTTTATCTCTCTTAGCCATAATACAAAGGACATAGACAAAACCATAGAAGCTGCTTATAATACCTTTAAAGAATTATGAGCCTTTTTGATCCCTTAGAACAACAAGAAAGAGCTGAAACATACAGGCTTTTTGGTTTACTATTCCTTAACATCCCTGAATTTCAACTTATAGAGGAATTTGAAAATTTCATTGGATTCTCAATAGCAGATAGTTATGAAGATATATGTGAGGACTTTATTAATTTATTTAATGAGGGTCAGGTACCCAATTATGAAAGTTATTACAGAGAGCTTATCTACAAAGAAATTCCCATTGCAGTAGATTTGCTCCATGTTCAGCACTTCTACTGGGCTGCAGGAGTAGCTATTGAGGAAGAATTTGACTTACCACCAGATCATGTTTCAATGGAACTTATCTTCATGAGTTATCTGGTGGAGCAAAATCTTTTAGAGTTACAAATAGAATTTTTAAAAAGATTGAGGGAATGGCTCCCTTTGTTTTGCGATAATGTGTATGAAAAAGCTAAAACAGATTTCTATAAAGAGGTTGCAACTTCGTTGAAAGAGTTTGTATTATCAGAGAGTGAGGGAATAGTATGAGTGATGAAGGAGCAAAAAAATCAATTTTCAAGGTAATCCTCGAAGCATCAGCCCTTGGCATAAACTTTGTTTTATGCGTAGTTATTGGTATTATTTTAGGATATTTAATTGACAAGGCTTTAAATACATTCCCTTTTTTATCTATAATTTTTCTTATGGCAGGCTTTGCCGCAGGAGTTAAAGAAATTTTTAGATTTATAAGGAAGGTTAATAAGACAAATGGACAAAGAGACAATCAAGAGAATAAATAAAGGAGCAATTATCTTAATTCCTATCTTGGCAGCAGGAAGTTATTTGTTTTGGGAGGATAAAATTGTAGCATTTAATGTTATACTTGGCGGATTTATAAGTTGGTTGAGCTTAAGGGAGCTTGCTTGGGCAGTGAAGAAATTTTTTGGGAAACCAATGTTTCAACTTACTGTAATAGGCCTTAGTTATTTAAAATTAGGAGCAATTTTTTTGTTTTTATGGTTCATAGCTATAAAGGGACTATTTAATATTAAAGGATTGTTAATGGGCTTTATAGCAATACTTGTAGTATCAGTAAAGGAGGCTTATGCTTTCATAAAAAAGCAGAAATTAGAAAATTTATCAACTCAAAATCAGAATGAAAGAGAAGATAAATAAGGAGAAGAATCTTGAGCTGGCAGATATATTTTCTTTTAGCTTTAGCTCTTCTTGTAATTATGGCATTTAAGATTACGAAGATTCTTGCTATTATAATTCTCTTGTTGGTTTTCATTGTTTTTTTAATGGCTTATTTTTCGAAGAAAGGAGGCAAAAAAGGTGATAAAGCTTGACTTAACGAATATTTTGAAGGAAAGGATAGGACAGAGTGGTCTTGATTTTGATGAAATAGAGAATAGGGCAGAAAAGGCAGTAAATCTCCTAAGGGAAAGAAAAAATGAGGATTTGGATTTTTTAAATCTTCCTTATCAAGATTTGAAAAAAATTAAAGAGATTGGGCAAAAGGCAAGAGAATATGAATATTTTATTTTACTTGGAATTGGAGGCAGTGCATTAGGTCCAAAGGTTATCTTAGAGAGTTTAAGCACTTTTCATAATTTCCAAAAAAAACCGAAGGTTTTTATATTTGACAATGTAGATCCTTATACCCTAAGAAATTTAATAGAGCTCATTGATTTAAAGAAGACTCTCATAAATGTTATTTCCAAGTCAGGAAGCACCTCAGAGACTTTGGCTTCCTTTTTAATTTTTTGGAGAATGATTAGAGATAAGAAAATGGAAGTGAGAGAACATTTTGTCTTTACAACAGATCCTGAAAAAGGTAATCTCAGAATACTTTCTGAAGAATACGATATTCCTACACTTGAAATTCCAAAAAAGGTGGGAGGAAGATACTCTGTATTGTCTCCGGTGGGACTCTTTTTAGCTGAAGCAATAGGTATAAATAGTGAGGACCTCCTTGAAGGCGCAAAGGAAATAACAGAAAAAGCTACAGCAAATAATCTTGCTGAAAATCCTATGGCTTATTTGGCTTCAAGTCTTTATTTGATGGATGTTTCCAAGGATAAGAAAATAATTGTATTTCTTCCTTACTCTGACCGGCTTAGGAGTCTCTCTGAATGGTTTTGCCAACTTTGGGCTGAAAGCCTTGGTAAAGATGGGAAAGGTACAACTCCCTATCCATCTTTAGGAACAACAGACCAACATTCTCAACTCCAACTATGGATGGAAGGTCCTGAGGATAAGGTAATACTTTTTGTTTCCGTTGAAAGGCACGATGTTCAAGAAGAAATCCCTGAAGAATTTTACCATATAGAAGGATTACGTTTTTTAGGAGGACATACTCTTGAAGAATTGATGCATACTGAACAGATTGCTACAGAAATGGCATTATCTCTTCATAAAAAGCCTAATATGAAAATAATAATGCCTAAAATAGATTCCCATACATTGGGACAAATTTTTCAGTTTCTTCAAGTTACAACTGCCATGGCTGGTTTTCTTTACAGTATAAATCCCTTCAATCAACCAGGCGTTGAATTGGGCAAAAGACTTACCTATGGAGCTCTTGGAAAAAGAGGATTTGAGAGTGAAGGTGATGAGGTGAAAAACTATTTGAAAAAAGAGAGAATTATAATTTAATACCTCAGGGTTTCTTTACGCCAATCAGAAGGGCTCTCTTTAAGTCCTTCTTTCCCCCAAATACCAAGTTTTTCCTGTCGAGCGAGTCTCTGAGCCTCTAAGAGTAAATGAGAGTACTTTACATTAGGAGGAATTGTATATACCAAGGCATATCCATTTCTTACCATTAGATAATTGATCATATTTCCCTTTTTATCCCAAAGATATGCAAGAATTCTTCCATATTTATCTCTATGCTGCACATCAAGCTCAATTCTTACTTGCCAATCACTTTCCTTTATAATATTTCGTAAATAATTCTTAGCTCTTCTGCCCCATGGTTGTTGACCCAATTCCGGAGCATCAATACCAATTAGTCTTACTCTTTCAGTTTTAATAATTAGACCTAAAAATTTATCCATTACTAAAGTCACTGTATCGCCATCATTTATTTCTACTACCTTGTATGTTGTATTTTCTTGTTTTTTGCAAAAATAGAGACTGAAGGATACAATTAAGATTAAAAAAATAGAAATATTCTTTTTTATCAATCTCATTGACATGTTATTTTTTATTATATCAATTGATGGATTTTTGTTACTCTGTCATTATAAGCAAATGGCAGGAGAAACTATAAAAATTGTATTATAATTACAATATGAATGGATCACCCAATTTAATATTAGTTGGTTTTATGGGAACAGGAAAAACAACGGTAGGTAAAATTCTATCGAAGAAGTTATGTATGAAATTTATCGATATTGATGAGCTTATCGAGAAGACTTTAGGTATGAAAATTTCTCAAATTTTTAATAAATTTGGAGAAAGTCTTTTTAGAGATATAGAGAGTGAAATAATCAAAATAGTTACTAAGAGCAAAGGTCAAGTTATTTCAGCTGGAGGTGGAGCTATCTTGAGAGAGGAAAATTTTACAAATTTTAAAAAGGCTGGTAAAATTTTCTGTTTAGTTGCCTCAGAAGAGACTATCTTTGAAAGATTAAAAAATTGTAAAGACAGGCCTTTATTAATGGTTGAAAATCCCTTAGAAAAAATTAAAGAGCTTATGAAGGAGAGAATGCCTTTTTATGAAAAGGCAGATTACAGGGTAATTACTGATAATAAAAGTCCTCACGAGGTTGCAAAGGAAATAATTGAAATTTTAGGGGTTAAAGATGGATAAAACAAGAGTAGAGCTCGGTGAGCGAAGTTATGAAATTCTAATTGATAACGAATGCCTTCATCTGTTAGGTGAGAGATTACTTCGTTTCTCTGTAGGGAAGAAAATTGCTATAGTAACAAATCCAACGGTTTCAGAACTTTATTCGCAAAGAATTATTGATTCTCTTAACAAAGAGGGATTTGAATCATATCTTATATTAATTCCAGATGGAGAAATATATAAGGATTATTTTTGGGCTTATTATATACTTACAAAGCTCCTGGAGTTTGGTTTTGATAGAAAATCTTGTCTTATTGCTTTAGGAGGAGGCGTCATAGGTGATATAACAGGTTTTGTTGCTTCTCTATTTATGAGGGGTATAAATTATATTCAAGTTCCCACAACTTTGCTTGCTCAGGTAGACAGTTCTGTAGGTGGTAAAACTGCTGTAAACCATCCCTTAGGTAAAAATATGATAGGCACCTTTTGGCAACCCTCATTGGTATGGATAGATGTAGCCACTTTAAAAAGCCTTCCAGAGAGGGAGTTTCTCTCTGGAATGGCTGAAGTAATTAAATATGGAGTAATCTGGGACAGGGAGTTTTTTGAGTTTCTTGAGAGAAATAGAAATAAAATTCTCAATCGTGAGAGAGATATTCTGATAAAGATCATAAAGCGTTCTTGCGAGATTAAATCAGAGGTTGTCTCTAAGGATGAAAGAGAGAGTTTTCTGAGAGCTATTTTAAACTATGGACATTCCATTGGTCATGCCTTAGAAACTCTCACAAATTACAGTGCTTATTTACACGGAGAAGCAATATCTATTGGAATGGTATATGAAGCAAAATTAGCTCAAATACTTGGATTCTTGCATAAAGAAGAGTTTGAGAGAATTAGAGGTATTTTAAAAGATTATGGTTTACCAATTCATATGCCAGCTATTTTTGATAAATCAGAAGTCATTAAAAATGTTCTTCTTGATAAGAAAAACCTCCAAGGTAAAATAAGAATGGTAATACCTGAAAGTATTGGGAAAATGAAGATAAATCTTGAAATAAATGAAGAAGACCTTCGGAGAGCTATATTCGGAGAACCATAAATGAGTAAAAGAATACTTGTCGTTGAAGATGAAAAGGAAATAGCAGATTTAATTGCCTATACCCTAAAAAAGGAGAGTTTTCAGGTTGATATTGCAAGTGAAGGAAATGAAGCTTTAAAGAAACTTCGAGAGAATCAATATGATCTTTTAATTCTTGATCTTATGCTTCCCCACATACAAGGACTTGAAATATGTAGATTAGTAAGAAGCAATCCCTCCATGAAGAAAACAGGTATAATAATAGTAACAGCAAAGGCAGAGGAATTTGATCGAGTGATTGGTCTTGAGATGGGAGCAGATGATTATGTAACAAAGCCCTTCAGCCCGAGAGAATTAATTGCCAGGGTTAAAGCTCTTCTAAGAAGAATCAATACAGAAAAAAAAGAAGAGAATATTATAAACATAAAAGATCTTGTAATTGATAAAGAGAAATATTTAGTAGTCGTTAGAGGTGAACCCATAAAACTTTCTGCCACCGAATTTAAGATCCTCTTATACCTTGCTGAAAGGCCTAATAAAATATTTAGCAGAGAGCATATACTTGATGCTGTATGGGGACAGGATATATATGTAGAACCAAGAACAGTAGACGTTCATATCAGAAGATTAAGAATGAAGATTGAAAAGGATCCTGAAAATCCAGAGTATATCAAAACAATGAGAGGAATAGGTTATTTTTTAGAAGAGTAAGATGGAAATTTTATACTTAATCATTTTTTCTCTCTTAATTATAATCTTCATAATGGCAGGTAAAATAAGAAGTTTATCTTCAGATGAAACGTCTTTAAAAAAGACCATCATAGAAGACAATCGAATAAAAATAAGCAATCTTCAGAATTTAGAGGCTATACTCACAGCAATTACCGATGGAATAATCATCCTTGACCGGCGAGGTAATATTATATTTTCAAATAAAACTTTCAAAACTCTTTTAAAAGTTGATGACTATTTGGAGGGTAAACATTTCATTGAGGTTATAAGAAATATAGAGTTACTTAATCTAGTGCGCTCTGCCATGAACAATATGGAATCAGTAGATAAGGAAATAGAAGTCAGAAAAAGCGGAATAGAAACTTTTCTCTATACCAAGGTTATTCCTCATATAGGGAAAGAAGGTGTAATAGATTTTTTAATTGTGCTTCTCCATGATATAACTAAACTTAAAAAACTTGAAAAAGTCAGACAAGATTTTATAGCAAATCTCTCCCATGAGCTTAAGACTCCTGTGACAGCAATAAAAGGATACGCAGAAGCTCTTCTTGATGGAGCCATTGATGAGAGAGAGAATGCAGTAAAATTTATTGAGATAATAAAAAAGCAAGCAGACAGACTCTCTGACCTTACAGATGATCTTCTTACACTATCACGCATAGAATTGGGAGATATAGTTATCCAGAGGGAAAATGTCTCAGTCCCTGATTTGGTTCAGTCCGTTATTGAAATATTCAATCCTAAAGCACAAAAAAAAGGAATTAAGTTGGAGGAGGAAATATTAATAAATGCATCAATTAATGGAGATCGGAAAAGATTAGTTCAAATGTTGACAAACCTTATTGATAATGCCATAAAGTTTACAGAGAAGGGATTTGTAAAAGTTATCTTCTACAAAGAAAATGAAGATTTTATTTTATCAGTGAAGGATACAGGTATAGGAATTCCTAAGGATCACCTTCCAAGAATAGGAGAAAGATTTTACAGAGTTGATAAAGCTCGATCAAGAGAACTAGGCGGTACAGGACTTGGATTAGCTATAGTAAAACATCTTATTAAAGCTCATGGATGGAATTTTCATATTGAAAGTCAGTTAGGTGAAGGAACTGAAGTAAAAATTTATATACCCTCTAAGGATGTTAGAGAGTTTTAACGTTAGGATATTTATCAATAATTCTCTTTACTGCCCGATGGGCAGAGTTAAAAGCATGCATAATAGATCCTTTTTTTGTGGCAATATCGCCAATTAAGAAAATTCTCTCAAGATTACTCTCTCCAAATTCGTCAATAGCTGGCTTGTTATCTAAAATTTCAATACCCATTTTTTGTAAGAAGTTTTTTGGAGTACTTCCTCCAAGACAGTAAAAGATTTTTGAGAAAACCTCTTGGTGTCCATCATGAAATATAACTTTTACGCTTTCTTTGTAAGCCTCTAAGGCTTTTATTTCAGTACCAAGGAAAAATTTTATACTGTCTTTTCTTTTTTCAAGTTCCTTCAGATTTTCCTCGTTTATTCTAAAAAATTGAGGTCTTCTATAAGAGAGATATACTTCACATTTCCCTGCAAGTAAGCAAGCAAGCTCTGCTGCTGTATTGCCACCCCCTACTATCAAGATTTTTTCCTCTTGAGGAATTTCCTTAGGGAGTTCAAAAAAAACCTTGTCTTTAACTGCCTCTGGAATTGGATAAGAGGGTCTTTTAGGTCGATCAAAAACACCTGTAGCAATTACTACAACATAAGCTTCAACTACCTGAAAAGTTCCAGCTTTTAAAATATATGAATCATCTCTTTTTTCAATTCCATTGATTTCAATTTCATAATCAATTGACAGAAAATATTTATCAATATAATTACCCATTCTTTTAAGGAAATCTTCCTTTGTTTCTGTATCAAAGGAACAAATTCCCTCACAGGTAGCTATAATTCCCTTGTAATCTCTGTCTACTCTTTTACCTGGTGGATAGAGCCTTCTTATGGTAGAGCAAAAGTTTGTTCCCTTTTCAAAGATGATAATATTTGGAATACTTAAGGCTTTGCATTCAACCCCTGCTGCAATACCTGCTGGTCCTGCTCCTATTATAGCCACACTTACTTTTTTCATAAGTTATTTATTATACTTTCAAAGAACCCATCTTGACAAATTATAAAAAATTTTTTAAACTTGTTAAAAGTAAATTCTTAAAAATTATCATGAGGGGGCAAGTATGGAAAGGGAAACCATCTATGAAGGTTTAGTGCGTAGGGGTGTTTCAAGAAGAGACTTCCTTAAATTCTGCGCTACAACAGCAGCTATGTTAGGACTCTCCTCCTCCTATGTACCGAAGATTGCAGAAGCAATGGAGAAAAAAGAGAAACCTGTTGTTGTCTGGTTACACTTTCAAGACTGTACAGGATGCAGTGAAAGTGTATTAAGGGCAACAAAACCAACGATTGGTCAAATTGTTCTTGATGTGGTATCTTTGGAATACCACGAAACAATTATGGCAGCAGCAGGTCATCAAGCTGAAAAGTCTCTACATGATGCCATTCATAAGTACAAAGGTAAGTATCTCGTAGTAGTTGAAGGGTCAATACCAACAAAAGATGGAGGACTTTATTGCTGTATCGGTGGCAGGTCAGCTCTTGATATTCTTAAGGAAGTAGCAAAGGATGCTGCAGTCATAATTGCCATTGGATCCTGTGCAACTTATGGGGGAATTCCAGCAGCAAAACCAAATCCTACTGGTGCTGTTGGAGTGAGAGATATTATTAAAGATAAACCGGTTATTAACTTGCCGGGATGTCCACCTAATGTAGAAAACTTCACTGCCACATTAGTTTATTTCCTCACATTTGGTAAGTTGCCTAAAACAGATAATCTTGGCAGACCTCTCTTTGCTCACGGTATACTTATTCATGACAATTGTGAAAGAAGAGGGCACTTTGACACTGGTGAATTTGCAAAATCATGGGGTGATAAAGGGCATAGACTTGGTTGGTGCCTCTATGAACTTGGTTGCAAAGGTCCTTTCGCTTATCAGAATTGTCCTACCATAAGATGGAACGATGGAACAAGCTGGCCAGTCATGGCAGGTCATCCCTGTGTTGCATGCTCAGAACCTAAGTTTTGGGATGCTAATGCTCCATTTTATGCAGACTCTGGTAAAAAAGAGGAATTTCTTGCAAAGGCAACCAAGATTGGACTTGGTGCTATGGCATTAGCCGGTTTAACAAAGAAAGAAAACAAGGAATAAATAAAGGGGGCATGTATGGCAAGATTAGTAATTGATCCAGTAACAAGAATAGAAGGTCATTTAAGATGTGAAGCAGTAGTTGCTGATGGGAAGGTCAAAGATGCCTACTCTTCCTGCACCATGTGGCGTGGAATAGAAATAATAATGAAAGGTAGAGATCCAAGAGAAGCATGGATTTTTGTTCAGAGACTTTGTGGAGTTTGTACAACTGTCCATGCTATTGCATCAGTAAGGGCTGTAGAAGACGCTCTAAAAATAAAGGTTCCAAGAAATGCAGATCTTATAAGAAACCTTATAATGGGAAATCAATGTGTTCAAGACCATGTAATTCATTTTTATCATCTTCATGCTCTTGACTGGGTTGATGTGGTATCAGCACTAAAAGCAGATCCAGCAAAAACCTCAGAATTAGCAAAAAGCATTTCCTCTTGGCATAACAATTCTACAACATACTTCAAAGCAGTTCAAGATAAATTAAAAGCCTTTGTTGAAAGAGGACAACTTGGAATTTTCAGCAATGGCTATTGGGGACATCCTGCCTACAAACTTCCACCTGAGGCTAATCTTTTAGCAGTAGCTCATTATCTTGAAGCTCTTGATTGGCAAAAAGAAGTAATCAAGATGATGGCAATATTAGGAGCTAAAAATCCTCATCCTCAGACATTTCTCGTTGGTGGAATGGCAATACCTGTAGATCCTGAAAGTCAAAATGCAATTAATGCAGGCACAATTGCTGCTCTTCATAAATATGCTGATATGGGAATAGAATTTGTAGAAAAAGTTTATATACCAGATCTTCTGGCAGTGGCTTCTTTTTATAAGGATTGGACTAAATACGGCGGAAATTCAAATTTCTTAGCCTGTGGTGAATACCCAGAGGCAAACGGAAAACTTTGGTTACCTGGAGGAGTAATAAAGAACAAAAATCTCAGAGAGATATATCCTGTGGATCATAAGAAAGTTATGGAATATATAACTCGTTCCTACTACACTTACTCAAAGGGTGAAAAAGCTGGACTCCATCCCTGGGATGGTGAGACAACTCCAAATTATACTGGTCCAAAACCACCTTATGAATATTTGAATGTGGATGGAAAATACAGCTGGGGTAAAGCACCAAGATATGAAGAGTTACCTATGGAAGTAGGTCCTCTTGCAAGAGTACTGGTAGCCTATGCCTCTGGTCATAAAGAGATTAAAGAAGTAACTGACATGGTAATGAAAAAACTGGGAATAGGTTTGGAGGCTTTATTCTCTACTTTGGGAAGAACTGCTGCAAGAGGAATAATTACTCTTGTAACTGCATACAAAATAAAGGACTTTATTAATGAGTTAGCTACAAACATGAAAAATGGAGATTTCAAAATTGCAAATACAGAAAAATGGGATCCTAAAACTTGGCCTGCAGAAGCAAAGGGTATGGGATGGCATGATGCACCTCGTGGTGCTCTTTCGCATTATATTGTAATAAAAAATAAGAAGATTGAAAACTACCAGATGGTTGTTCCTTCCACATGGAATCTTTCACCGAGAGACCATAAAGGGATAAGAGGTCCTGTTGAAGAGGCTCTTGTAGGAACACCCGTTGCAGACTCAAAACAACCACTTGAACTTCTCAGAACTATTCATTCCTTTGACCCCTGCATGGCATGTGGCATGCATATTGTTGAAGTAAAGGAAGAATAGTTAGCGAGAATTATAAAGAACTAAGCCCTCCCATAAGAGGAGGGCTTTTTAATTGGAGAAAATTATGGATATAGGTATTATTGGTGTAGGCAATATTTTGATGCAGGATGAAGGTATAGGTCCAAAAGTTGCAGAATTTTTGAAAGATAATTATACCTTTGATCCAGATATTGAAATTATTGATGGCGGCACATTAGGGCTCGAACTTTTACCTTATATCGAAAAATACAAGAAACTTATCATAGTTGATGTGGTTGATTTTGGGAAAGAACCTGGATTCATAAAGATTTTAAAAGGTGAAGAGATACCTCCCTATCTTAGGACAAAACTTTCTGCTCATCATGTGGGAGTGCAAGATTTAATAGAAGTAGCTCGAATCATGAATTTTTTACCAGAAGAATTAGTACTCGTAGGAATTCAACCAGAGTCAATTGATCTAGGACTTGACCTTACTCCTACTCTGGCTGATAAACTAAAAGAATTAATAAATGAAGTTTTAGAAATTCTTAGTATGTGGGGGATAAAATGTGCCTTGCGGTGCCATCAAAAATAATAGAGATCGAAGGGAGTATGGCAATAGTTGATGTTATGGGTTTAAGAAAGGAGATTAGTCTTATGCTCTTGCCTGAAGAGCCAAAGATTGGAGACTATGTACTTGTTCATGCAGGTTTTGCAATAAATAAAATGGAAAAACAAGAGGCAGAGGAGGCTCTAAAAATTTTCCAAAAGATATTAAGAGATATGGAGGATCAGGAAAGGAGTTGGCAGACAGACTCTTAGACTACAGTGGATTAAAATGTCCCTATCCAATCTTAAAATTAAGTGCCCAATACCCTAACTTTAAAAAAGGTGAAATAATAGAGGTAATAGGGGACTGCCCTACCTTCGAAAAAGATATCATAGCTTGGTGTAACAGGCTGAGAAAAACAATTTTGCATATTGAAAAACAAGGATATAAAATGAAGGTAAAAATAAGGATTTGATATGGCAGGTAATCTTTGTCCACACGGAGGCTTTTTTGAATGTAATAATATTTTTTGTGAATATGGTCAAAAATTATCGGAAATATTACATTCTTGCTCAAATGTTATAGAAAAATTAGCTAAAGGTGATACATCAGACAAAATTGAAATTAAAGTCAAAAGATATGATATTCAAAGACTAATTGATAGCATAAATAATCTATCAAGAAGCCTTGAAGATCTAATAGATTTAAATCATGAGTTAGCTATTGGAATATGCGAACATTTTGATGTATTGAGAAGAATTCAGGAAGGTGATTTCTTAGCAAAAGCCTCTGAAGATTCTCCCATTGAAATAGTAAGAATGCTTGGTGAGCTTATAAATCGGCAAAGGGATCGATTTTTGGATTACATAAACAAGATACAACAGCAACACAAAGAGATATTAGAACTATACACTCAAGAAAGAGAAATTTTATCAAATATTGGTGTAGCAATAATGATTAGTGAA
Organism: uncultured bacterium; assembly: GCA_937998865.1. Lineage (GTDB taxonomy): Bacteria > Nitrospirota > Thermodesulfovibrionia > Thermodesulfovibrionales > Thermodesulfovibrionaceae > Thermodesulfovibrio. The sequence goes on along the minus strand of CALLBR010000011.1, from coordinate 12,578 downwards.
GAGGACATGACTCTGGAATTTGTAAATGAAGAGTTTGAGAGACTTACGGGTTACTCTAAAAAGGAAGTGGAAGGTAAAATGAAGTGGGCAGAGTTTTTTGCAGAGGAAATGCTTAATCAAATGCAACAGTATCATAAATTAATGAGAATACATCCCTCTTTAGCTCCCCGACAGTATGAAAGTAAAATTAAGCACAGAAGCGGCAGAAAAATAGATGTTTTAATTAATGTTGGAATGATTCCTTATACCAATAAATCAGTAGCTTCTCTAATTGACATTTCAGAGAGAAAAAAAATACAACAACAGATTATTCATTATCAAAAAATGGAGTCCTTAGGTTCTCTTTCAGGTAAAATTGTCCATGAATTTAAGAATATCCTGTCTGGCATACATGGATTTTCATCTATTTTGCTCTCAAAAATAGAGGATGAAAATTTAAAGGTTCACGTCAAGAGAATACTTGAAATTACTGAAAGAGCAAAGTCTCTTGCAGAAAAAATTTTAATTTTTAGCAGAAAAGAGGAAGCAAAAGAAGCTCAAAATGTTAACTTAAATAAATATCTTCTTAATTTCTCAGAGTTTATAAAAACTTTTATAGGTAGCGAGATAATTCTTAAGCTTGAAATTCCAGAAAAAGAAATTTTTTATAAAATAGAAGAATCCCATCTGGAAGCGATTCTTATGAATCTCTTTACCAATGCAAAAGATGCCATGCCAGAGGGTGGAGAAATTACTCTTGGATTAAAGGAAGTTTGTGTAGACATGGAATATAGCTATACTCATCCCTTAGTAAAACCTGGTAAATATGTAGTTTTATGCCTAAAAGATACAGGAATAGGAATGGATGAGAATACTAAAGAGAGAATTTTCGAACCTTTTTTCACTACCAAACCTAAAGGAAAAGGAACAGGCTTAGGTTTATCTACTGTCTATGGTTTAATAAAAAACTATGAAGGTCATATACATGTATATAGTGAATTGGGAAAAGGTACTACTTTTAAAATCTATTTACCAAAAGAAAGCCGCGATTGCTTGCCCATTGACAAGCAATCCTTAATAGGCAATGAAACAATTCTTGTTGTTGATGATGATCCCCATATAAGACAATATTTAATCTCTTTTCTTAAAGGATTCGGATATAAAGTATACGAGGGTAAGGATGGTAAAGAAGCTATTGAAATATATAGAAAAAACCGTCATGAGATAGATTTATGTCTTATAGACCTTGTTATGCCAGGCTTAGGAGGCATAGAAGTAATGAGGCAGATTAAAAATATCAATCCAGAGGCAAAAATTATAATAATGAGTGGTCATCCCTTAGACCTTAAGGACATTGTTTCTGTAGAAAAAAGCTGTCTGCCAGAGGAAATTTTACTTAAGATCAGAACCCAATTCATATAAAAGGAGTGATAGATATGGTAAGAAATGATCGGTGGATTAAAGAAATGGCTCGCAAGGGAATGATTGAGCCCTTTGAAGAAAAACTTGTCAGAGAGGGTGTTATATCTTATGGAGTAAGTTCCTACGGTTATGACATGAGAGTAGCAGATGAATTTAAGATTTTTACAAATATTAACAATACAATAGTGGATCCAAAGAATTTTGATCCTAAAAGTTTTGTAGAATTCAAAGGAGAGGCCTGTATAATTCCTCCAAACTCCTTTGCCCTTGCTCGTTCCGTTGAATACTTTAGAATTCCCAGAGATGTTCTTGTACTTTGCATTGGTAAGTCTACATATGCAAGATGTGGAATTATAGTGAATGTAACACCCCTTGAACCCATGTGGGAGGGTTTCATAACTATAGAAATATCCAACACTACCCCTCTTCCAGCAAAAATCTATGCAAATGAAGGCATTGCACAGCTTATATTTTTAAAATCAGAGGAAGAATGTGAGATTTCTTACGCTGACAGAAAAGGTAAATATCAAGCTCAGCAAGGTATAGTTTTACCGAGAGTATGAGCTTAGACAGAATAATAGTTGCTCTTGATTTTCCTCAAGAGCAAGAGGCTTTAAGAATAGTCGATATCCTTGAAGATTTAATTAATTTCTACAAGATAGGCTTTGAACTTTTCCTTAGCGAGGGACCAAAAATTCTTAATACTCTTAAGAAAAGAGATAAAAAAATATTTCTTGATCTCAAATTCCACGATATTCCAAATACTGTCTATAAAGCAGTAAAGAGGGCATTAGTCTATGATATAGACATGTTAACATTGCATACTACAGGTGGATTTGAGATGATGAAAAGAGTAAAAGAAGCTTTAGAAGAAGAGAAGGATAGAGTAGGAGTGTCTACAAAGCTTTTAGGAGTAACTATTCTTACAAGCATTGACAAAGAGATGCTCAAAGAAATTTATGGAATTGAATTCGAAATTTCATCCCTTGTGAAAAAACTTGCTGATATGGCAAAAAAGGCAGGTCTTCATGGAGTAGTTGCATCTGCCCAGGAGATAGAGATTATAAAAGAGAGTTGTGGTGAAGATTTTTTAGTAGTTACGCCGGGAATTAGACTTTCAGAAATATTTCAAGATGATCAAAAGAGAACATTAACACCAAAAGAGGCTTTATCTAAAGGAGCAGATTACCTCGTAATAGGTAGAGCCATAACTTTATCAAAAGATCCCCAAAAAGTTATCCTGAACCTCTTTAATTAGAGAGATTTTTATGTTATATTATCCACTATATGTAAGATGAGGGCAGTGCTTTGCACAAACCGAAGATCTATCTATGAAACCCTCTTTTCTTTTTTAAAAAATGAAGTGGATTCTTTCGAAGTATTGACAATAAAAGATGAACTTTTAGATAAAATCTACCTATTGAATCCTGATATTATTATTTTTGACCTTAGTGAAAGGGGCAACAAAAAATGGAAATTAATAAAAAAGTTAACCTCTGCACCTTCCTTGAGAGAAATACCTCTCATAGTGATAATGCCCAGAAAAAATGAGTCTTTCATTCAGAAAATCTGTGAGTATGAAATTTTTGATTATTTAGTAGAAAAAATCTTGAAATGTGAATTGATTTCTAAAATCCATAAAGCAAAACAAATGATTGAAATAAACAAAGAGTTAAAACAACTTATTACAAAAGATCCTCTCACTGGTGCTTATAATAGAAGTTTTTTAATGGAAAGAATACAGGAGGAGATTAGATGGAGTTTACTTTACAGAGAACCTCTAAGTATTGCCTTATTTGATATAGATTACTTTAAAAAGATAAACGATAATTATGGGCACTTAACAGGAGATAAAATTTTAAAGGAAATTGTCTCCTTAGTTGCAGAATCCTTACCAAACTCCTTTACCTTAGGAAGATATGGTGGTGAAGAGTTTTTTATCCTTATGCCTAATACAGGAGAAAAAGAGGCACTTAGGATATGTGATAAATTAAGGAAAAAAGTAAGTAAAAACCAATTTCATACTTACTCTGGTAAAAAGATTACTTTAACCATTAGCATCGGCATTACTACCTTAAACAGTGAAAATTTGGTCACTATGGATGAGTTAATTCAGAAGGCAGATATGGCTCTTTACAAAGCCAAAGAAAGAGGAAGAAATTGTGTTATTTATCTCTCTTTTTAGTATAATAGAGGAGAAAATCACTAATAGGAGGTATTCAATGAAAACTTTATCTGTTTTACTGTTGTTTGTTTTCTTATTAAGTATAGGTTGTGGACAACTTAGTCAACAACACTATGAAGGTGCTGGAATTGGAGCAGTTGTAGGAGGTGTAGCTGGAGCCTTATTAGACAGTAAAAATCCCTGGCGAGGTGGTGTTATTGGTGCAGGATTAGGTGCTGTATTTGGCGCAACTATTGCAGATATTTCCACAAGAGGATCCAGAGAAGCTTATCAAACAGGTAGACCTGTAGAGTATAGAACAGAAGATGGAAGAGGTTATTATAGAGCTGAGCCTGCAAGCGATTATTATTACAAGGATCCTCAAACAAAATGTAGAAAGGTTTCAGAAAAGGTATGGGAAAACGGCAAGCTTGTTAAGGATACAGTAAAGGAGATTTGCGAGTCAGAAAAACAGGAAAGAACTTATTGATTTATTAATCTTGAAAATGAAAGATAACCTTATTAAATTAATTTATGAAAAAGCCTTCAAATATTCTGAGGAACCTGTTTTTAGGCTTACCTCAGGTGGTTTAAGTAATTACTATTTTAATTGTAAAACAGTCACACTTTCTCCTGAAGGCATGCATCTCATAGGGAATATCATTTACGATATGATAAGTCATTTAGATGTAAAGGGGATTGGGGGTCTGACTATTGGAGCAGACCCCATTGCTTGTGCTGTTTCTTATACTTCTTATTTGAGAGGAAAGGCAATAGAGGCTTTTGTAGTTAGGAAAAAAGCCAAAGAGCACGGGACCATGCAATGGATTGAAGGCAATTTAAAGAGGGGTGATAGTGTTGTAGTGGTGGATGATGTTATTACTACAGGGAGCTCTACAGTTCAAGCAATAAGTAGACTTAAAGAAGCTGGAATTTATGTTAAGAAAGTGGTAGTTCTTGTTGACAGACAGGAGGGAGGAAGAGATAATATTATAAAATTTCTAAAGGAATGTGGTTTCCCCTCAGATGTTGAAGCTGTTGTTTTGAGAGATGAAGTTATGGCATTGTACAGAAGTTGACAGAAAACATTCATTTCCAATGTCAAATAGAATGTTCCCATTTTTGCTGTGGAGGAGCTACAGTTGTAAGTCTTCCAGAACTGAAAAATTTTTATAGATTTTTTCCTATAACTTTAGCCTTTCAGAAAGTTTATCCTATTGATTCTTTTCATGAAAACTACATAAAAGATATTACTTTTAGATATGCAGACTTCTATATTATTGGAGATTTTATTGCAGGTAACAGATTCAATAAAAAATGTAGACATCTTAAAAATTCTCTCTGTGCCCTTCATGGAAAAACAAAACCACTACAATGTAAAATTATTCCTTTTTCTGTTACTTTTCCTGAGAAATATCAAGATATTGTAATTAAAGAGAAAAGAAAATTAGCCTTCAAAAACTGTAAAGGATTCATGGAAAACACTCCTATAATTTGGAATGGCTTTTTTTTGGAGGAGTCTTTAAAGAGTGATTTTGAACAACTGCGCAAAGGGCTCATGTCTCAAAGAGACATTATGGAAAAGATTTTTAAAGCTTCTAATAAAAGTATTAACTTCTCAAAGTTTTTGCTATCTAAATCTGGTATTTTTGAGTTGCCTCTTACAGAGGAATTAATTAATGAACTATTCTATAGAGGCTATATTGAAGATCCTGTGGATTTTTTAAAATATCAAAAGAGTCTTTTTATAAGGGAGTTAATGAACAATAATTCAAAAAATTCCATTTTCTCTCAAGCATTAAGCATAATAGAAAAAATTAATATGCTTTAATTGAAGTAAACTTAATTAGAGATTTTTCTATTACTGGATAGGACTTTTTCGAAGGAAATAATGAAGAGTTAATAAACTTAGAGAAATTTGTTATCATATTACATGTCTTTTTCACCTTTATATTTGAACATTTCAGATAAAGAATTTAGGGAGAAAGTGGAGGAAGCCTTTGAAATTTTAAGAGAATGCACTCTTTGTCCGAGAAATTGCAAAACAAATAGGCTAAAAGGACAGAAGGGATTCTGTAGAACTCTTGATAAACCTATTATTTCCAGTTGGGGTCCTCACTTCGGAGAGGAAAAACCTTTAGTGGGCTTTTATGGTTCTGGAACAATTTTTTTTACTTATTGTAACTTAGCCTGCGTTTATTGCCAAAACTGGAGTATAAGCCATTTGGGAGAGGGAGAGGAAATATCTTTTGATGAGTTAGCAGCAGTGATGATTTATTTGCAAAATCTCGGTTGTCATAACATTAATCTTGTTTCTCCTACTCATCAGGTACCTCAAATTTTAAAAGCACTTTATTTGGCAAGAGAAAATGGTTTAAGATTGCCTATTGTTTATAATTGCGGTGGTTATGAAGCCTTGGAAACTCTAAGAATACTTAATGGAATAATTGACATATATATGCCAGACTTTAAGTATTGGGATGAAAAATTAGCAGAGAAATATTCAAAAGTAAAACAATATCCTCATATGGCTAAGTTAGCTCTAAAAGAAATGCATCGTCAAGTGGGAGATTTAATTATTGAGAAGGATTTGGCCTTAAGAGGTTTATTAGTAAGACATCTCGTGCTACCCAATAATATAGCTGGAACAGAGGAGATTCTTAATTTCATTGCCTCTGAAATATCTCAAAACACTTACATTAACATAATGGATCAATACAGACCTTGTTGGCAAGCTGATGAATATATAGAAATAAATAGAAGAATTACAGAAGAAGAGTTTCAATCTGCCTTAAATACAGCCCTTAAATTAGGACTTACAAGAATTGATTGTCTTTTGTATTCAAAGCGTTATTATTTGTGAATTTAAATTTTTAAGATCAACTATTACAAAGGTTGCCTTTCCATAAAGCCACCCACAAGCCTCACCAGGATTTACAATAAGTGTATTATTTATGGTTCTTATGTCTACTTCATGCATGTGTCCGTAAACAATTAAATCAAAACTACCTGAGAAGGCTAATTCGTTGATCATTTGGGGTTCATGCATTAGAGCTATTTTCCTTCCTTCTATTTCTAAGGTTCTTATTTGTTTTTGAATTCGCTCACCGTACATTTTTTTTAGAAGCACTCTATCACCGTCATTATTTCCAAAGACTCCAAAAATTTCTCCAGTAAAATCCTTAAAGACTCGCCATGTAAAAGGAGAAACGAAATCTCCTGCATGAAGTAAAACTTTAACTCCTTGTTCTTTTAGTATTTTTAATGCTTTTCTTATGTTATCCATATGATCATGGGTATCAGAAATTATTCCTACCAGCATTTATTTCCTCCAAAGTTATAATTATTTTCCCAAAGGGTTTTTCTTGATAAGCTTTGATTTTTTTTAGTCTCATTAATTCTAAAATAGCCAAAAATGTGACTATAATTTCAATTTTCGCCTTAGGCTTTTCCTTTTTTTGCTCAAAAATCTCGTGAAATAAGGCAGACTTTCTAATTTCGAGAAATTTTAATATTTCTATGATTTTATCTTCTACTTTCACAGTTTCTTTTGCAAGATAAATCTTAGGCTCTGTTTTAGAAAGGATTCTCTTTAGAGCTGTCAAAAGATCAAAAATAGTTAGATCCTGAATAAATATCTCCTCTTCTTGAGTTGTTTTTCTCGGTAAAGCCTTTGACCAAATTTCGTATCTTTCTTTGAGAAATTTTGATGCCTCTTTAAATTTAATATAATCAATTAACTGTTCCACCAGTTGTTGCCTGGGGTCTTCCTCTTCTTCAGTTTGTTCTGGCTTAGGTAATAGCATCTTTGATTTAATATAGATGAGCTGAGCTGCCATGATTAGAAATTCTGAGGCAATCTCTAAATCTAATTCTTTCATGAGGTCAAGATACTCTAAGTACTGTTTTGTTATTAGAGAGATAGGAATGTCATAAATATCTATTTTATTTTCCTCTATGAGATGAAGTAACAAGTCCAGAGGACCTTCAAAAAGAGGCAAGGCAACTTGAATTGACATGATTTATTTTACCATAGCTCATGGTATAATCTAAAAAATCAGATACCTTTAGGGAGGCGCTTTTATGAAGGAAGTTCCAGAGGAGATTAAAAAAGAAATTGAAAAGCTTGTGAGGGAAATAAACTATCATAACTACAGATATTATGTTCTTGACAGCCCTGTTATCTCTGATGAAGAGTATGACCAGATGCTTAGAAGGCTCAAAGAACTTGAGAGAAAATGGGGCTATATTTTACCTGATTCTCCTACGCAAAGAGTAGGTGCAGCACCTTCAGAAAAGTTTGAAAAAGTTGAACATAAAGAGCCTATGCTTTCTTTGGATAATGCCTTTTCCATAGAGGAGCTGAGAGATTTTGATATAAGAGTGAAAAGACTTCTAGGAACAAAGGAAGATATTGAATACACAGTAGAACCAAAATATGATGGCCTTGCCGTGGAGCTATCTTATAAGGAGGGTCTTTTATATAAGGCTTCAACTCGTGGAGATGGTTATGTAGGTGAAGATATTACACCTAACATAAGAACAATAAAAGCAATTCCTTTGAGGATTGAAGGTGTTGAGATAGTTCCTGAGGAGATAGACATCCGTGGAGAGGTTTATATGAATATAGATGAGTTTGAGAGAATAAACAAAGAGAGAATTGAAAAGGGTGAGCCAGTTTTTGCTAATCCAAGGAATGCTGCTTCTGGTTCAGTAAGACAGCTTGATCCCTCAGTGACTGCAAGCAGAAAGTTATACATGGCTTGCTATGGAATAGGATATGTTAAAGGTATGGATTTTAAAAGCCAGTATGATTTTATTCAGTGGCTCAAAAAAGCAAGATTTCCTATTCCTGTTTACGTAAAATTAGTAAAAGGCATTGAAGAGGTTATAAAAGTAATTAAGGAATTGGAAGAATTAAGAAAGACCTATCCCTTTGAAACAGACGGTGCAGTAATAAAAGTGAATAGCTTTGATTTGCAGCGAAAACTGGGTGCAAAAACTCGTGAACCCCGCTGGGCAATTGCTTACAAGTATCCTGCTCATCAAGGGATTACAAAACTTTTGGATATAATTGCCAGTGTGGGAAGAACTGGTGTAATAACTCCTGTTGCCATACTTGATCCAGTAAAAATAGGAGGTGTTACTGTATCAAGGTCAACACTTCATAATTGGGAAGAGGTAGAGAGAAAGGATATAAGGGTAGGTGATTATGTCATTGTTGAAAGGGCTGGTGAGGTAATCCCTCATATTCTTGGCGTTGTTGTTGATAGAAGAAGAGGAGATGAAAAAAAGGTAACTCCGCCTGAGCATTGCCCAGTATGTGGTTCAAAAACTGTAAAGGAACCAGGAGAGGTGCCTTTAAAATGCATCAACTTCAACTGTCCTGCCCAGGTAGAAGAGAGAATTAAGCATTTTGCATCTCGTAGAGCCATGAATATAGAGGGACTTGGAGATAAAACAGTAGAGCTTTTCCATGAAAAAGGTTTAATTAAAAACTTTATAGATCTCTATAAACTTAGGCAAAAAGACATTTTAGGGCTTCCTGGATTTGCTGAACTTTCGTCAAAAAAACTCATAGAGGCAATTGAAAAAAGTAAAAAGACTACTCTGGCAAGATTCCTTTATGCCTTAGGAATAAGTCAAGTAGGAGAGTATGCATCAAAACTTTTATCAAAACATTTTAAAACTTTAGAAGAACTATATCACATAGAAGGGGAAAGATTAGTTCAAATTCCGCAGATAGGAGAAAAAACTGCAAAAGCCATAGAACAATTCTTTAACAATGAAGAAAACTTAAAGGCAATTGAGGAGCTTAAATCACTTGGGCTTACAATAGAAAATCCTGACTACGAAGGTGAAAGAAAACCTTCTCCACTTAATGGATTAACCTTTGTTATAACAGGCACCCTTCCTCTACCCAGAGAAGAAGTAAAAGAAATGATAGAAAAGTACGGAGGAAAAGTGGCTTCTTCAGTCTCAAAGAAAACAGATTATCTCGTGGTGGGTGAGCAACCTGGTAGTAAACTTGAAAAGGCAAGGGCTTTGGGAGTTAAGACTATATCTTATGAAGAATTACTGAAATTAATGGAGTAAGCTTGTACAGGATAAGAATTTATTATCCAGGGAAAACAAAGGCAAAATTTATAAAAGAGGGCATATCACATTATTTGAAAATTCTTAAACCCTTTGCTAAAATTGAATTCATTGAATTAAAAGAAGGTCATGGCGAGGCAGAGAAAGTCATTGAAGAGGAATCAAAAAATATACTAAATGTGGTAAAGTTACCCTTCACTTTACTTCATAAAGATGGAATAATGTTAGACTCTTTAGAGTTTGCAGAGTTAATTAAAAACAAGAGTATTCATGATTTTGTAATTGGCGGAGTCTATGGCGTAAATGAGGAAGTCATTAACTCTGCCTCACTTTTACTATCTTTATCTAAGCTAACTTTTACTCATGAAATGAGTAGACTTTTGTTGCTTGAGCAACTCTATAGAAGCATGACTATAATCTGGGGGAAAAAATATCATTACTGATTATCATTCGCTAAAATACAACCCTGGCATAATACATTGATTATACTTTTTTTTCTGCCTCCAATGAAACAGCCTCTTCTATAAGAAGAATGGGAATATCCTCTCTTATGGGATAGTAAACCGAGCAGTTTCTACATAGGAGTCTTTCCTTTTCAGGTTCATATTCTAAATCTCCCTTGCATTTTGGACAGACAATAATTTCTAAGAGTTCTTTATCAAGAGGCATGGATTACCCTCCTTAATCTCTTAAGTGTTTTTTCTTTTCCAACTATTTCTAAGACTTCATATATACCTGGGCTTACTGTGCTTCCTGTGATTACTACTCTTACGGGCTGAGCAATCTGCCCAAGCTTTAAACCTTTTTCATTAACCATGTCCATGAAAATTTTCTCAATTTTATCCTGAGTAAATTCCTCTAAAGCCTCGAGCTTTTCTGTTATCTCCCTCAGTAAAGGAATTGTCTTTTCTGTTATGTATTTTTCCTTTGACTTAGGATCTATATCCACATAATCGAGAATATAATATCTCATTGCATGAGCAAGTTCTTTTAGGGTTCTGCATCTTTCTTTTAGAGATTTTATAGCCTTACATGCCCATGCTAAATCAAGTGTTTCGCCTTCTTTTAAATATCCCTCTTGGATTAAGAAAGGTATAACAAGCTCTAAGAGTTTTTCCTCTGAAGTAAGTTTTATGTATTCACTGTTAAGCCAAAGAAGTTTTTCTGCATTAAATATGGCGTTTGCTTTGCCTACTTGTTGAAGATTGAAATACTTTATCAATTCATCTTTTGTAAATATCTCTTGATCGCCATATGACCAACCAAGGCGGGCAAGAAAGTTAACCATGGCATCAGATAAATATCCTTCGTCTCTGTAAGATAAAACAGAGGTTGCTCCATGACGTTTGCTTAAACGGGATCTGTCAGGACCAAGAATCATGGGAATATGAGCAAACTGGGGAGGTTCAATTCCAAGAGCATGATAAATATGGATTTGTTTTGGCGTGTTATTTAAGTGATCTTCACCTCTTATTACATGAGTTATTTTCATATCAAAATCATCAACAACCACACAAAAATTATATGTAGGAGTTCCATCACTTCGGAGAATTATAAGATCTTCAAGTTCACTGTTTTTAAAAGTAACAGGTCCTTTAACAAGATCCTGTACCGTGGATTCACCTTCAAGAGGAATTTTAAACCTGATGGCGAAGGGTTTATCAAGTTTTTCCGAAATGCTTCTACATCTTCTGTCATATCTTGGAGGTTTACCCTCTTTCATTGCTTGCTGTCTGCGAGCCTCAAGTTCTTGAGGAGTGCAATAGCAACGATAAGCTTTACCTTCTTGAAGGAGTCTATAGGCATAGGCTTTATAGATTTCCATTCTTTCTGTTTGTCTATAGGGACCTTCATCACAATCAAGTCCTAGCCATTTCAATGCCTCAATTATTGATTCAATATATTCTTCTGTGGAACGGGATCTATCAGTATCTTCAATTCTTAAAATAAACTTTCCTTTGTGATGTCTTGCAAAAAGCCAGTTAAAAAGAGCAGTTCTTGCGCCACCAATATGTAAATGACCTGTAGGACTTGGTGCAAATCTAACTCTTACCACTTAAGCCTCCTTTATAGTCTTACTGTAATTCCTCTATTTTTTAGGTATTCCTTTGCTTCTCTTACTGAATACTCCCTAAAATGAAAGATGGAGGCTGCTAAAGCAGCATCTGCTTTTCCAAAGGCAAAGGCTTCATAGAGATGCTCTAATGTGCCTGCTCCACCAGAGGCTATGACAGGAATAGTTACAGCCTCTGAGATTGCTTTTGTTAGCTCTATATCATAACCTTCTTTTGTTCCATCTCTATCCATGCTTGTAAGAAGAATTTCTCCTGCTCCAAATTCCTCCATCTTTTTTGCCCAAGCTATAGCATCAATGGGTCGCATAAGTCTTCCTCCATGGGTAGAAAGGACAAACTTAGAGTTTTCTCTGTAAAGGACATCCTTTAGCTCATTATCACTAAACCATTTTTCAGGTGGGTATGCTTTTGGGTTAAAGTTTTTATCAACCCTTTTTGCATCAATGGCAATTACAATACATTGGGAACCAAAGCGCGTTGATGCTTTTTGAATAAAATAAGGATCTTTTACAGCTGTAGTATTGATAGATACTTTATCAGCTCCTGCATTTAGTAAATCTCTTATATCATCAAGACTTTTTATACCACCTCCTACTGTAAGAGGCATGAAAACAACAGAGGCAGTTTTTTCAACAACATGGATAATTATTTTTCTTTTTTCATGGGAAGCTGTAACATCAAGAAATACAAGCTCATCAGCTTCTTCCTCATCATAATAAAGAGCATTTTCCACAGGATCTCCTGCATCCCTTAGATTAAGAAAATTTACACCTTTTACAACTCTTCCATCTTTAACATCAAGGCAAGGTATGATTCTCTTTGCAAGCATATTTTACTCCAAA